>JBKJQN010000035.1:0-46894 GCA_046593925.1 Mycobacteriales bacterium | reverse complement strand
GCCTCGCCGACGACCCGCATCGCCTCGCTGATCCCGGCCTTCTGCTGCGAGCGCTCGAGGTGCGCCCCGACGGTCGGAAAGGCCGCCTTCGACTGCTCGAGCGCCTGCACGTCGCCGCCCGTGAGCTCGCCCGCCGGTGGGATGGCGCCGAGGTTCTTCTCCACCAGCGACAGCGTGCGGTTCACGAGGTTGCCCCACCCGGCGACCAGCTCGGTGTTGTTGCGCGTGACGAACTGGTCCCACGTGAAGTCGGTGTCGCTGCTCTCCGGGCCCGCCACGGACAGGTAGTAGCGCAGGGCGTCGGCGCCGTACCGCTCGAGGACGTCGCGCACGTAGATGACGACGGACCGGCTGCTGGAGAACTTGCGGCCCTCCATGGTGAGGAACTCGCTGCTCACCACCTCGGTCGGCAGCGACAGCTCGCCCATCGGGCCGGCCTTGCCGGCGGGCTTGCCGCTGGCGCCGAGCAGGATCGCCGGCCAGATCACCGAGTGGAAGACGACGTTGTCCTTGCCCATGAAGTAGCGGGCGTCAGCGCTGCCGTCCCAGTACGGCCGCCAGGCGTCGGGGTCGCCGGTGCGGCGGGCCCACTCGACGCTCGCCGACAGGTAGCCGATGACCGCGTCGAACCAGACGTAGATGCGCTTGTCGGTGCGGTCCTGCCACGCCGGCAGCGGGATCGGCACGCCCCAGTCGAGGTCGCGCGTGATGGCCCGCGGCTTGAGGTCGCCGATGAGGTTCTCGCTGAACTTCAGGACGTTCGGACGCCAGCCCTGGCGGGTCTGCAGCCAGCTGCCGAGGGCCTCGGCGAAGGCCGGCAGCTCCAGGAAGAACTGCGCCGACTCCTCGAACCGGGGAGCCTTGCCGTCGATCTTGCTGCGCGGGTTGATCAGGTCCTGCGGGTCGAGCTGGTTGCCGCAGCTGTCGCACTGGTCGCCACGCGCGCCGTCGTAGTTGCAGATCGGGCAGGTGCCCTCGACGTAGCGGTCGGGCAGTCCGCGACCGGTCGACGGGTCGATCGCCGACAGCTGCGACTTCTCGGTGACGTAGCCGTTGGCGTGCAGCGCGCGGAACATCTCCTGTACGACGGCATGGTGGTTGCGCGTCGTGGTGCGCGTGAACAGGTCGTACGACAGCCCGAGGCCCTGCAGGTCCTCGGCGATGACCCGGTTGTAACGGTCGGCCAGCTCGCGCGCGGTGACGCCCTCCCGGTCGGCCTGCACCTGGATCGGCGTGCCGTGCTCGTCGGTGCCGCTCACCATCAGCACGTTGTTGCCGGCCATCCGCTGGTAGCGGCTGAAGACGTCGCTGGGTACGCCGAACCCCGCGACGTGGCCGATGTGGCGGGGGCCGTTGGCGTAGGGCCAGGCGACCGCGGTCAGGATGCTGCGTGGCACGCGATCACCTTAGGTGCGGGGGCCTACGACTTTCTCGGCCACGGCTTTCTCGGCCACGACTGCGTCGTAGACGTCACGGCGTGCCAGCCCGGTCTCCGAGGCCACCGCCTGCACCGCCTCCTTCCTGGTCAGCCCCGCCTGCTCGCGGACGCCGACGAGGCGGGCCAGCTCGGCCGGGCTCGCGTCGACCGCCGGCTCGGGGGCACCTTCGAGCACCAGCGTGATCTCGCCGCGCACCTGCCCCTGCGCCCAGGCGGCGAGCTCGGCCAGCGTGCCGCGCAGCACCTGCTCGTGGGTCTTGGTGAGCTCCCGGCAGACCACGGCGCGGCGGTCCGGGCCCAGTACGGCAACCATGTCCGCCAGGCACTCGGCGAGCCGGTGCGGCGCCTCGAACAGCACGGCCGTACGCCGCTCGGCCTGCAGCTGTGCCAGCCGCGTACGACGCTCGCCGGCCTTGCGCGGCAGGAAGCCCTCGAAACAGAACCGGTCACTGGGCAGGCCGCTGACTGCCAGCGCCGTCGTCACCGCCGACGGGCCGGGCAGGCAGGTCACGTGCAGGCCCTCGGCGGCGGCGGCGGCGACCAGCCGGAAACCGGGGTCCGAAACGGTGGGCATGCCGGCGTCGGTGACCAGCAGGACGGTGCGGCCCGCGCGGACGACCTCGAGCAGCTCGGGTACCCGGCGCTCCTCGTTGCCCTCGAAGCAGCTGACGACCCGGCCGGTCGGCGTGACGCCGAGGTCGGCGCAGAGCCGGTGCAGCCGCCTGGTGTCCTCGGCCGCGACGACCTCGGCCGTCGCAAGGGCCAGCCCGAGCCGTGCACTGGCGTCCCCCGCCTGCCCGATCGGGGCACCTGCCAGGACGAGGGGCATGCTCAACAGTCTGCCCGAGCCGGCCGGCCGACCTAGGCTCCCCGGCATGACCGCGCTGCTCTCCGCCCCGGTCGGCGGCGCGACGGCGGAGTCGACCCCGGCCCTGTGGCGCGACCGGCTGCAGCCGCTCGTGGGCCGGGGCGGCTGGGTCGCCTCACTGGCCGTCACCCTGCTGGCCGGCCTGTTGCGCTTCGTCCGGCTCGACCTGCCGTACAACCGCGACGTCGGCGGCAAGATCTTCGACGAGGTCTACTACGCCTGCGACGCGCAGAACCTGCTGCGGTACGGCGTCGAGCACGTGACCGAGTCCGGGCCGCTGGCCGGGCAGTGCCTGCCGACGGGCAGCGGCTCGTTCGTCGTACACCCACCTCTCGGGAAGTGGGCCATCGCGCTGGGCCTCAAGGTGTTCGGCACCAGCACCTTCGGCTGGCGGGTGATGGCGGCGCTCGCCGGCACGCTGACCGTGCTGCTGGTCGTCCGGGTCGGCCGCCGGATGACGGGCAGCACCCTGCTCGGCTGCCTGGCGGGCCTGCTGATAGCCGTCGACGGGCTGCACCTGGTGCAGAGCCGGGTCGCGATGCTCGACGTCTTCCTGGTGCTGTGGACGACCGCGGCGTTCGCCTGCCTGGTGTGCGACCGCGACCAGGTGCGGGCCCGCCTCGCGGCCACCCCCCCTGCCCTCCCCTTCGACAGTGCACTTCCCCTGCGCGAGGGCGCGGCGAGGGGCCCCGGAAGTGCACTCTCGCAGGGGAAGCGGGACCGGCTCGGGGTGCGGTGGTGGCGCCTCGCGGCCGGGGTCTGCCTGGGGGCGGCCGTCGCGACGAAGTGGAGCGGGGTGTACTACCTCGCGGTCCTCGGGCTGCTCAGCCTGGCCTGGGAGGTCGGCGCCCGCCGCACCGCCGGGCAGCGGGCGCCCTTCCGGGTGACGCTGCGGCGCTCGGCGGTGCAGCTTGCCGGCACGCTCGTGCTGCTGCCGCTCGCGGTCTACCTGCTGTCGTGGACCGGCTGGTTCGTCTCCGACATCGGCTACGACCGGCAATGGGCCAGCGGGCACTCCGCCTCGGGACCCGCAGCCCTGCTGCCGGACGCACTGCGTTCGCTGTGGCACTACCACCAGCAGGTCCTGGTGTTCCATGAGGGACTGTCGAGCCCGCACCAGTACCAGTCGCATCCGGCGGGCTGGCTGCTGCTGGCCCGGCCGATCTCGTACTACTACCCGACCGGCATCACGGCGGGGCAGTACGGCTGCCAGGTCGCCTCCTGCTCCCGCGAGGTCTTGGCGATCGGCAACCCGGTGCTGTGGTGGGGCACCCTGCCCGTGCTGGTTGCGCTGATCTGGCTGTGGGTATCGCGGCGCGAATGGCGGGCCGCCGCAGTCGTCGCGCTGATCGCCACCGGAATCCTGCCCTGGGTCCGCGACGACCTGCACGAGCGAACGATGTTCCTGTTCTACGCGCTGCCCGCCGTGCCGTTCATGGCGCTCGGCGCCGCACTGGTCGCCGGCTGGCTGCTCGGGGGCCGGGATGCCACGCGAAGGCGTCGCCGAGCGGGGGCCGCCATGGTGGGCACGTACACGGCACTGGCCGTGGCTGTCTTCGCCTTCTTCTACCCGGTGCTCACGGCGGTGACCATCACGCTGTCGCAATGGCAGCACCGCATGTGGTTCCCGAGCTGGGTCTGACCGTCCGCCCCGTCCGCCAACCCGAGGAGCAGCCATCAGCGAGCACCCGAACCGCCGCGCCGTCCTGGTCGCCGCCGCCGCGTCCGCCCTGGCTATCGGTCGACCCGGGGAGGCGGCGGTGGCCAGCAGCCGCACCCTGGTCGCGGCGGGCGACATGAACCGGCTGGCCGAGACCGACGCCACCGGCCGGCTGGCCCAGCGACAGCAGCCCGACCTGGTCGCGACCCTTGGCGACCACCAGTATCCGGCGGCCACCCTGGACGCGCTGAGGAACGGCTACGCCACCACGGCCTGGGCAGAGCTGCGGTCCAAGGACCACCCGGTACCCGGCCACCACGAGTACGACGACCCGGGGGCGAAGGGCTACTACGCCTATTTCGGCAAGCCGGCCTGGTACGCGTACGACATCGGTCTGGGCTGGCGCGGCTACGCGCTCAACAGCCTGGTGCCTCTGTCGAGCCAGCTGACTTGGCTGCGCAAGGACCTCGCGGCGCACCGCGGCTGTTCGGTCGTCGCCAGCTGGGCCGACCCCCGCTGGTCTTCAGGCACCGAGCACGGCAGCGACCCGGCCGTCCAGCCGCTACTCGATGCGTTCGCCGGTCACGGCGGGGTGGTGCTGAACGGTCACGAACACAACTTCGAGCGCTTCGCGCCGAGGGCGGGCCTGCGCCAGTTCGTCGTCGGGACGGGCGGGTCGTCGGCGTACCCGTTCGGGGCGCCGATCGCGGGCAGCCAGGTCCGGCTGAGCGGCGTACCCGGTGTCCTGGTGCTGCAGCTGCGGGCCGGCGGCCGCTACTCCTGGCGGTTCATGGACGTGGCCGGAGCTGCCCGCGACAGCGGCAGCGCCTGAGCAAGCGCCCGCTTGTTCGACGGCGTGCGGCGCGGGCGCTGCCCACGACGATGGCACCCGGTGGACGGGCTCCTGCACCGGTCCTGACTACCGCAGATCCAGCTCCTGCCACCTGTCGGCGGCGTCACGGTGATGCAGCTGTCGGAAGGGTCTCGCAACAGCAACGCCGCCGCAGCGCGAGCTACGACGGCGTCCACCGTGTCGGGGGTCGAACTGGTGGAGCTGAGGGGATTCGAACCCCTGACCCCCTCGATGCGAACGAGGTGCGCTACCAGGCTGCGCCACAGCCCCCGGGGGCGGAGCCGAGGCTACCAGTCACCGGCCACCCGCCGGCGCTCGAGGACGGGGTCCGGCTCGTCGATCTCGGCGACCACGGGCGGCAGTTGCTCGACCGGCAGGTCTGCCACCGCGAAGGGCCGGGACGGCGCCATGGGCTTGCCGACGTACGTCGGGAGCGGGACTGGGACGGGCTGCCACTCGTGCCCTGCAGACGCCGGGACGGCCGCGGCCGGCCGGGCAGGCGGGACCGGGGCAGCCACAGAAACCCGCGAGGCCGCGGAAACCCGCGACCCCACAGAAACCCGCGCGGCCACCTCGACCCGCGAGGCCACAGAAACCCGCGAGGCCACAGAGACCTGCGCGGCCACAGAGACCTGCGCGGCCACAGGGACCTGCGCCGGACGCCGGTCCGGGGCGAGCTGCCGTACCGCCGGGCGACTCCGCAGCTCCATGCGAGGCAGGGCGCCGACGGCCGCAAGCCGCTGACTGTGCACCAGGACCAACAGGGCGACGGTGAGCGCCGCGCCGCCGACAGCGTGCAGCCAGGCGGGCCCCACGCTGCCGGCCAGCAGGCTCAGCACGGCGACGACCAGGACCCCGAGCAGGACACGCCGGCGGCGGACAGCCGGCGACACCCTGCGCGGCGACCCGGTACGCAAGGACGCAACAGCCGAAGTCCGACCACCGGTGCCAGGCCCGCGCCGGCGGCGACCGGGCAGCCTCGCGACCCAGGCGACGGCCCGGCTGAGTGTGAGGCTGCGGCCCAGCAGCGGCTGACGGCGCCGCCCGGTCCCGGCGGACCTGCTCCGCCACGCCGTGAGGACAGCACGGGCAGCTCCCCGCAGCGGGCGACGCCGAGGCGCACCCACCGGTGCCGCCGGCTCCTGCGGCGGTTCCGGAGGGGCGGCGGAGCGGCGTACCAGGACGCGCACGGCGTCCCCGAACCGCTCTACCGAACGCGAGGGCGAGCCGTCGTGCGAGCGCAGTCCCATGGGGACGAGCACGGCGAGCCAGGTACCGACGATGACGAAGAGGATGAGGCCACTGCCCACATGACAGACCGTAGTGAGGGTGCGCCCGGCAGCGGTGGACATCGTGCGGTGTGTCGCCACCCGCTCAGTGCGCCGTGTAGCGCCGCAGCAGTCCTTCGGGCACGTCATCACGGACCAGCGCGAAGGTCAGGTGGTCGCGCCAGGCCCCGTCGATGTGCAGGTAGCGCTCGTGCCGGCCCTCCAGTCGGAAGCCGAGTTTCTGCACGACCCGCACGGAGGCGACGTTCTCGGGCCGGACATTGGCCTCGATGCGGTGCAGTCGTGCGGCGTCGAAGACGTGGTCAACCACCAGCGCGACGGCGGTGGGGGTCACGCCGAGGCCGGCGACCCGCCGGTCGACCCAGTAGCCGATGGCGCCGCTGTCGAACGCGCCTCGCACCACGCCGCTGACGTTGACCTGGCCGACCAGCCGGCCGTCGTACGTCACGCCGAAGGGAAAGGCGCGGCCGGCCCTGGCCTCCCGGCGCAGGGTGCGCAGCAGTGCGCCGAACACCGCGGTGCTGTGCCGGTCGCCCCACGCCAGGGCGGGCTGCGATTCGGGGGCGCCCTCCCAGGGCTCGAGCCAGGCCTGGTTGCGCTGGCGGACCTCGCTCCAGGCCGACCCGTCGCGCAGCCGCAGCGGGCGGATGCCGACCGCCCCGAAGGTGGCGCTGGCCGGCCAGCCCCTCAGTGGTCGTCCCCCCGCAACTGCGCCACCGCGTGGGCGAGCACCGGCGCGAGCGCTGCCACGGCGTCGCGTACGCCACCGGTCGAGCCCGGCACGTTGACGACGAGCGTCCGGCCGATCGTGCCGGCGACGCCACGGGAGAGCACCGAGGTCGGGACCTGCTCGCGACCCTGCTGACGTACGGCGTCGGCGAGCCCGGGGGCCTCGCGCTCGAGCAGCGGCCGGGTCGCCTCCGGGGTGACGTCGCGCGGCGACAGCCCGGTGCCGCCGGTCGTCAGGACCACGTCGTACGCCTCGGCGACACCTGCACGCAGCGCCGCCCGGACGGCGTCGACCTCGTCCGGGACGACGACGACCGGCCCGACCTCGAAGCCGAGCCCTGTCACCAGCGCGGCCAGCAACGGCCCGGACGCATCGGCCCGCTCGCCGCGCGAGGAGCGGTCCGAGACGGTCACGACCAGCACGCGCCCGGCCGTCACCGCGACCACGGGCCGGTCTTGCCGCCCGACTTGGTCTCGACCCGGATCCCGCCGATGACCGCTCGGGCGTCGACTGCCTTGCACATGTCGACGACCGTGAGGCAGGCGACGCTGACAGCCGTCAGTGCCTCCATCTCCACGCCCGTGCGGTCGGCGGTGCGGGCGGTGGCGGTGACGGCGACCCCCGCGTCGTCGACGGCCAGGTCGATGGTCACCCCGGACAGCGCGATCGGGTGGCACAGCGGCACCAGGTCGGGGGTGCGCTTGGCGCCCATGATGCCGGCGACCCGGGCGACCGCCAGCGCGTCGCCCTTGGGCACGCCCTCGCCGCGCAGCAGGGCGACGACCTCGGGCGACAGGTCGACCCGGCCGGTCGCCGTGGCCGACCGAGCCGTCACCTGCTTGGCCGTGACGTCGACCATCCGGGCCGCGCCGGACTCGTCGAGGTGGGTCAAGCGGTCGCTCATCGAGCCCGCCGCTCCAGCAGCAGCACGGTCACCGGCTCGCCGGCCGCGACCTGCACGACCTCCTCGGGGACAACGACGAGGGCGTTGGCCCGGGCCATCCCGGCGAGCAGGTGTGAGCCCGGGCCGCTGACCGGCGTCACGACGTGGGCGCCCTTGCGCACCGACAGGTGCACGCGGACGAACGAGCGCTTACCCGGTGGTGAGCTGAACGCCTCGGTGGTGACGGCCGACACACGGGGCCGCTGCAGCGGCTCCGCGCCGATCATGCGGCGCAGCGCCGGCCGTACGAAGACCTCGAAGCTCACCAGCGCCGACACCGGGTTGCCGGGCAGCCCGAAGATCGGGGTGTCGTCCGGCCCGATCGTTCCGAAGCCCTGCGGCATGCCCGGCTGCATGGCGACCTTGTCGAACTGCACGGTCCCGATCCGCGACAGCACCTCCTTGACCACGTCGTACGCCCCGACGCTGACGCCGCCGCTGGTGATCAGCACGTCGGCGCGTACCAGCTGGTCCTCCAGCGTGGAGAGCAGCGTGCGGGCCTCGTCCGGGACGATCCCGACGCGGTACGCCAGCGCGCCGGCCTCGATGGCGGCCGCGGTCAGCGCGAAGCTGTTGGCATCGGCGATCTGCCCGGGACCCATCGGCGCGCCGGGCTCGACGAGCTCGCTGCCGGTCGAGACGACGACCACCCGCGGGCGTGGGCGCACCAGCACCCGGTTGCGCCCGATCGCCGCGGCCAGCCCGATGTTCGCGCTGCCGAGCGCCGTACCGCGGCTGAGCACCAGGTCGCCGGCGGCGACGTCCTCGCCGGCCCGGCGGATGTACGCGCCGGCCTCGACGGCCTGGTCGATCCGGACGTGCTTGACGCCGCCGTCGGTCATCTCCAGCGGTACGACGGCGTCGGCGCCCTCCGGCAGCGCAGCACCGGTCATGATCCGTACGCACAGGCCCGGCTGGACCCGCAGCGGCGAAGCCGGGCCGGCGGCGACGTCGCCGACGACGGGCAGCACGACCGGCAGCTCGCCCGACAGGTCGGCGGTGCGCACCGCGTAGCCGTCCATTGCGCTGTTGTCGAAGCCGGGCAACGGCGCCGGCGCGTGAACGTCCTCATCGAGGAAGCAGCCCTGCGCGTCGAGCAGCCCGAGGTCCAGCGGCGCCAGCGGCTGCACGACGGACAGCACCCTGGCCAGGTGCTCGTCGACGCTGATCACGGCTGGGCCTGCGGGCCCTGTTCGGGCAGCCACTCGCGCAGCCAGCCCAGGAACGGCTCGCCGAGGTCGTCGCGCTCGGCAGCCAGCCGCACGACGGCCTTGAGGTAGTCCAGGCGGTCACCGGTGTCGTACCGCCGGCCGCGGAACACCACACCGTGCACCGGTTCGGTCGCGAGCAGCCCGGAGATCCCGTCGGTGAGCTGGATCTCGCCGCCACGGCCCGGCGGCGTCTCGCGCAGGACGTCGAAGACCGTCGGCGACAGGACGTAGCGGCCGATGATCGCCAGGTTGCTCGGGGCCTCGTCGGCCGGCGGCTTCTCGACCAGCCCGGTGATCCGCACGAGGTCCCCACCGCCGGACTCGACGGCGGCGCAGCCGTACATGCTGATCGTGTCCGGCGGCACCTCCATGAGCGCCACGACCGAGCCGCCCTCGCGGACCTGCACCTGGACCATCCGGGTCAGCAGCGGGTCCCTCGGGTCGATGAGGTCGTCGCCGAGCAGCACCGCGAAGGCCTCCCGCCCGACGTGCTCGGCGGCCACGAGGACGGCGTGCCCCAGCCCCCTGGGGTCCCCCTGGCGTACGTAATGGACTTTTGCCAGATCGGTGGCGGCCCGGACCAGTGCCAGCCGCTCCAGGTCGCCCTTGGCCTCGAGCGCGTCCTCGAGCTCCACGACGCGGTCGAAGTGGTCCTCCAGCGCCCGTTTGCTGCGACCGGTGATCATGAGGACGTCGGTCAGGCCGGCCGCGGCGGCTTCCTCGACGACGTACTGGATCGCGGGCTTGTCGACGACCGGCAGCATCTCCTTCGGGGACGCCTTCGTCGCGGGCAGGAAGCGGGTGCCGAGGCCGGCCGCCGGGATGACCGCTTTGGTGACTGCCATATCCGGACCCTACGGGGCAGGCTGGCGGCTGTGACCAAGGACGGCCTGCGCGTGCGCGCGCTCGGGGCCCGGGCTTCGATGTCGGCGGCTGCCCGCGCCGGCGGGGACGCCCGCCGCGACTCAGCGCTGCGCGACCTGCTCGCCGGTCGGCGGGTCGCGGCGTACGCGGCCTTCGGTAGCGAGCCGGCGACGGCCAACTTGCTGACGCCGTCGACCTTGTTGCCGGTGCTGAGGCCCGACGGCGACCTGGACTGGGTCGCCTGCGGCGGCGGCCCGGCGCTCGGCGTCGACGCGCTCGCCCACTGCGAGATCGTCCTGGTCCCGGCGCTCGCCGTCGACCGGTGCGGCGTACGCCTCGGTCGCGGCGGGGGGTCCTACGACCGGGCGCTCGGGCGGGCGACCGGCCTGGTCGTCGCACTGCTGCACGAGGGCGAGCTCGTCGAGGCGCTACCGGTCGAGCCGCACGACGCGCCGGTGCAGGCGGTGGCGTTGCCCTCGGGAATCATCCGGCTGCCACTGGCGAGGTAGCGGCCGGGGCAGACTGGTCAGATGGACCTGGACTTCGACGACGTGCTCGCGGGCAACAAGCGCTACGCCGAGCGGTTCAGCGACGAGCACCTCGAGGGTCGCGCTGCGCGCGGGCTGGCTGTCGTCACCTGCATGGACTCACGGATCGAACCCCTGCAGATGCTCGGGCTGGCCAAGGGCGACGCCAAGATCCTGCGCAACGCGGGCGCCCGGGTCACCGACGACGTGCTGCGCACCCTGGTGCTGGCGGTCGCGCTGCTCGGCGTGCAGCGGGTCCTGGTCGTCCCGCACACCGACTGCGGCATGGCCAAGCGCAGCGACGAGCAGGTCCAGCAGGCCGTCCGCGAGTTCACCGGCATGGACGCCCGCAGCATCGACTTCGCGACGGTGCAGGACCAGCGCGCCGCCCTGGAGCGCGATGTCCAGCGGGTGCGCAGCTGGCCCTTCCTGCCCCGGGGCCTTCCCGTCGCCGGTGCGGTGTACGACGTGCACACCGGGCGGCTCGACGTCGTCGTGCCGTGAGGGTCGTCGCCCAGCGCGGGTCGCCCCCTGCGCTGCGCCGGTGCCCGACCCTGCCGTCCCCCCGGACGGGCCGCACTGGCTCAGCGCCGAGGAACAGGACGCCTGGCGTCAGCTCGCCGGTGTGATGACCCGGCTGCCGGCCGCCCTGGACGCACAGCTGCAGCGGGACGCCCAGCTCGCCCACTTCGGCTACCGGGTGCTGGCGATGCTGTCGGAGGCGCCCGGCCGCTCGCTGCGGATGAGTGAGCTCGCGGTCCGCGCCAACTCCTCGCTGTCCCGCCTCTCGCACGGGGTCACCGGGCCGGTGGCGCAGGGATGGGTACGCCGTGAGCGGTCGCCCGAGGACGGCCGCGGCCAGGTCGCGGTACGCACCGACGCCGGCTGGGTCGAGTTGCTGGCCAGCGCCCCCGGCCACGTCGAGGCGGTCCGGTGCCTGGTCTTCGACGGGCTGCGGCCCGACCAGGTGCGCGCGCTGGCCGACCTCGGCCGGGTGCTGCTCGCCCAGGTCGACACAGCCGGCCCCTGACCGCCTCGGGGTCTGGGACCCGGGTGGTGGACTGCCGGTGCGCGCGTGCCGCACACTTGGCACTCACGACCTATGAGTGCCAGTCGAGGAGCTTGAGCGGTGCCCACCTACCAGTACGCCTGTACGCAGTGCCAGGAGCAGCTCGAAGCCGTCCAGTCCTTCACCGACCCGGCGCTGACCGAGTGCCCGGCCTGCGGCGGGGCCCTGCGCAAGGTGTTCTCCGCCGTCGGCGTCGTCTTCAAGGGCTCGGGCTTCTACAAGAACGACTCGCGGGCCGCCCCGGCAGGCGCGGGCAAGGGTGGTGACGGCAAGGCAGACGGCAGCAAGGGTGACGGCAAGGCCGACCCGGGCAAGGCCGAGGGGAGCAAGAGCGACGCCGGAAAAGCCGACGGTGGCAAGGCTGACGGCGGCAAGGGCGACTCGGGCAAGAAGAAGGACGCCGGCAAGAAGGACGGAGCAGCAGCGTCGTCCGGGTCCGCGAACGCGGGCTCGTCGTCGGGAGGCAAGGCACCTGCCGGCAAGGGCGCATGACCGGCTGACGTCGCTGCGGGCTGTGGACGGCCGGTAGGCCTGTGGACGACTGGAGCTGCCGTCCTGCGGCTCACGCCTAAGGTCGGCCGGGAGCGGGCGGCGACGTCGCCCGACGGCAGCCGGGGGGACAGCGCGGTGACTCGGGCCGAGATCGGCGTCATCGGGGGCTCCGGCTTCTACGACTTCCTCGACGACGCCGAGCAGGTGACCGTTCAGACGCCGTACGGCCCGCCGAGCGACCCGCTCACGGTCGGCACCGTCGCCGGGCGACGGGTCGCCTTCGTCGCCCGGCACGGCCGCGACCATCGCTTCCCGCCGCACCGCATCCCCTACCGCGCCAACCTCTGGGCGTTGCGGTCCCTGGGAGTGCGGCAGGTCCTGGCGCCCTGCGCGGTCGGCGGTCTGCAGCCGCACCTCGGTCCGGGCGCCCTCGTCGTCCCCGACCAGCTGGTCGACCGCACCAGCGGTCGGCCGCAGACCTTCCACGACGAGGGCGCCGTGCACGTCCCCTTCGCCGACCCGTACTGCCCGGTCGGCCGCGCCACCGTCGGCACGCTCGCATCGGGGGCAGGCTGGCCGGTCACCGCGGGCGGCACGATGGTGGTCATCGAGGGGCCGCGGTTCTCCACGAGGGCGGAGTCCCAGGCCTTCAGCCGGTCCGGCTGGGACGTGGTCAACATGACCGGCCACCCCGAGGCCGTGCTGGCCCGCGAGCTCGCGCTCTGCTACACCGCCGTTGCGCTCGTGACCGACCTCGACGCCGGACTGGAGGCCGACGGGGCGGTCACCGCGCAGGACGTCTTCCGGGTGTTCGCCGACAACGTCGGCCGTTTGCGCACCCTGCTCACCGCGGTCGTCGCGGCGCTCCCGGCCGAGCGCGACTGCCCGTGCTCCCATGCGCTGGACGGCCTCGACGTCCGCCTCGAGCTGCCGTGAACGGGCTGCGGCGGGCCGCCGATGACCTGCTGCGCGCCGCCGCACGACGCCGGTGGCTGCTGTCCGGCGGGCTCGCGGCCGCAGCCGTCGCGACGGCCCTGCCGGTGCTCGCCCCGGCGGCGCCCGCCGCCGTCACTGTGCTCGCCGCAGCCCGCGACCTCACTGCCGGGACGGCACTGACCGCCGGGGACCTCGTCGCTGTCCGGCTGCCGACCGGAACGGTCCCCGACGGTGCGCTGGCCGCGGACGAGCCGATTGCCGGCCGACTGCTCGCCGGTGCCGTCCGGCGCGGCGAGCCCGTCACCGATGTGCGGCTGGTCGGCCCCGGCCTGCTGGCCTCGCTCGGTGTCCCCGACCTGGTCGCCGTCCCCGTGCGACTGGCTGACCCGGCCAGCGCGGGCCTGCTGCGCCCGGGCGACCGCGTCGATGTGCTGGCGGCCGGCACCGGACCCGACGCGCCGGTCAGCGCGGTCGTCGTCGCAGCAGGTTCTCCCGTGTTGGCCGTGCCGCCGCCGGGCGCCGACCTCGAGGGCGCGCTCGTGGTGCTGGCGACCTCCCCGTCCACCGCGGCCCGGCTCGCGGCGGCAGCTGTCAGTAGCCGGCTGTCCGTGACGGTGCGGCCGTGAGCAACGCGTGGGTCTTCGCCGGCGTCCCGGCGTCCCGGCGTCGCCGCAGCCGACACAGCCGACACAGCGGTCGCGCCGCAGCAGATCGGCTCAGACGCCGCGGTCGTGGTGCGGCGGCCGGTCCGCCCGCAGCCGCTCGTCGTCGTCGGGTGCCTCCGTCGACGGCTCAGTCTGCGGAAAGGGGTCGGGTCCCGGTGCCCGCGGCTCGGGATACGGCGGCCGGGCACCGGGCGGCCCGACGGCGCGGCGGGGCGGGCGGCGGGTCACCGTGCCAGCGTACGAGCCGGCGGTGACAGCGAGGCGCGTCGAGCGGCGCCGGATCGGGTACGCCCGCCCGCCTGGAACGGCGTGGTCGGTCAGGGGCATCGGCGCCCCGGCAGAAAGTGCCCGGCAGCGTCGGCACGCAGCGACAGGGAGGTCGCCGGTGCACACCTGCGGGGCCGCCGTGGACGCCGTTCGGCGAGCCGCCGGGCAGGATGTCGGGCATGGGATCCCCGTACGACGTCACCGCTGTCCGCTCGTGCTTCCCCGCGTTGCGTGAGGGCGTCGCGCACTTCGACGGGCCCGGCGGCTCGCAGGTGCCCGAGCAGGTCGCGCAGGCCGTCGCGCGCACGCTGACCTCCGGGATCGCCAACCGCGGCAGCGTCACCGCCGCCGAGCGGCGCGCCGACGACGTCGTGCTGGGGGCCCGGGGCGCCGTCGCTGACCTGATCGGCGCGGACGCCGGCGGCGTGGTGTTCGGCCGCTCGATGACCCAGCTGACGTACGACCTCGCGCGGGCGCTCGCCAAGCAGTGGGGACCGCAGAGCGAGGTCGTCGTGACGCGGCTCGACCACGACGCCAACATCAGGCCATGGGTCGACGCCGCCCGCAACGTCGGTGCGACGGTGCGCTGGGCCGACCCCGACCGGACGACCGGCGAGCTGTCGGTCGAGGCGGTGGCCTCGCAGCTGACGGACCGCACCCGCGTCGTGGCCGTCACCGGCGCCTCGAACCTGATCGGCACCCGTCCCGACGTGCCCGCGATCGCGGCCGCCGCGCACGCCGCAGGCGCTCTGCTGCACGTCGACGGCGTCCATCTCACGCCGCACGCCCCGGTCGACGTCGACGCTCTCGGAGCCGACTTCTACGCCTGCTCCCCGTACAAGTTCTTCGGCCCGCACCACGGAGTGCTGGCCGCCGACCCAGGGCTGCTGGCGACCGTGCACCCCGACAAGCTGCTGCCCTCGACCGACGCCGTGCCCGAACGCTTCGAGACGGGCACCCTGCCGTACGAGCTGCTGGCCGGCACCACGGCCACGGTCGAGTTCATCGCCGGCATCTGCAACGGCGCCGGCACCCGCCGCGAGCGGGTGCTGGCCTCGATGGCTGCCGTCGAGGAGCACGAGGACCGACTCCTGGAGCGACTGCTCACCGGGCTGTCGGCCATCGACGGCGTGCGGTTGCACGGCAGCCCGGCGCGCCGCACGCCCACCGTGCTGTTGTCGGTGCGCGGCCGCGCACCTCGGGAGGTGTACGAGTTGCTCGCCGACCGCGGCGTCAACGCCCCCGCCGGCAATTTCTACGCCCTGGAGATGTCGCGGCACCTCGGTCTGGGTGACGACGGGGGGGTCCGGGCCGGGCTCGCTCCGTACACCGACGACGACGACGTCGACCGCCTGCTCGCAGGCGTTGCTGCGGCGGTCCGGTGAGCCGTGCGGTCCTGGTGACCGGCGCGTCCCGTGGCATCGGCGCAGCGGTCGCGCGGGCCTTTGCCGCGCAGGGCGACCGGGTCGCGGTGCACTGGGGCGCGTCGTTCGCACCGGCCGAGCAGGTGCTCGGCTCGCTCAGCGGCGATGGGCACGCGCTGGTGCAGGCCGACCTCGGCGACGCCGAGCAGGTACGCCGGGCCGTCGACGCGGCTGCGGTCGCCCTCGGCGGGCTGGACGTCCTCGTCAACAACGCTGGCGTCTTCGTGGACCACCCGCCGCTGCGCACGTCCTACCAGCAGTGGCAGGCGGCCTGGACCCGGACGCTGTCGGTCAACCTGCTCGGCGCGGCGCACGCGACCTTCTGCGCGGTGCCGCACCTGATCGCGGCCGGCGGCGGGGCGGTGGTCAACGTCTCGAGTCGTGGAGCGTTCCGCGGCGAGCCGGACTGCCCGGCGTACGGCGCGAGCAAGGCAGGCCTCAACGCGTTCGGCCAGTCGATGGCGCTGGCCCTCGCGCCGCACGGCATCTCGGTGGCCACGGTCGCGCCGGGCTTCGTCGAGACCGACATGGCCCGCGAGGTGCTCGACGGGCCGGCCGGCGATGCCGTTCGGGCGCAGTCGCCGTTCGGCCGGGTGGCCCGGCCGGAGGAGGTCGCCTCGGCCGTGCTGTGGCTGGCGTCGCCGGGCGCGCAGTTCGCCAGCGGCACCGTCGTCGATGTCAACGGCGCCTCGTACCTGCGCAGCTGAGCGTGGGTCGCCGGCGGCTACCCTCGACGTATCCGCCTCCGTAGCTCAGTGGATAGAGCGCCTCCGTCCTAAGGAGGGCGTCGGGAGTTCGATTCTCTCCGGGGGCACACACACAACACAACGTCGCTGGACCGGTGCTGCGCCGCGGCTGGCGACCCACCCACGCACGCGGGCCCGCCCCCGCGTGGGGACGGGCCCGCGGCATGGCGCTGCGACTAGCGGGCGGTGCTACCCCTGCTCGTCGGGTAGGCGGCGGTGGGCGCCGTCGAGGACGACGAGTCCGACGGGTAGGGCTTGCGCGCCTCCCGCTTGACGTTGCCCGACTCGCTCTCGGCCTTTGTCAGCAGCTGCTCCAGGCGGGGCTGCATCGGCTTGATGAGTGCGCCGCCGACGCCGACGATGAGGATGCCACCGACGGTTGCCAGGATCGTGATGAGGACGGGGCCGGTGACCGCAGTCGCGATGCCGACCTCGTCCAGGGCGGCCTTGACGAACACCAGCATGACCAGGACGCCGACGCCGCTGGCGAGAGCCTTGCCGTAGGAAAGGCCGCCCAGGCTGCCTTCGATGAGCTTTTTGACAGCGCCGGCGACGACGCCACCGAGCACGATCAGGATCAGGGCGACGATGATCTTCGGAATCAGAATGATGAAGGCGGCCAGCGGCGCCTGCAGGGCAGCGATACCCAACGTGCCGATCGCGGCCGACAGCACCGGGATGAAGATCGCGTAGAAGACCAGCTTGCTGACGATGTCGCTGGCGTCGTACTGACTCCGCGACAGCGCCTGCTTGATCGGGCCCTTCTCGACGGCCTCGTCGAAGTTGACCTTTTCGAGCACCTTCTCCACGATCTTGGCAATGAACTTCGCGATGTAGTAGCCGACGACCAGGATCAGCAGGAAGCCGATGAGCTTGGGGACGAAGGTGGCGATCGAGCGGAACGCGTCGGTGACGGGCCCCTGGAAGTCGACCGCGAGCGGTGTGGTCATGCGTGGTCCTCTCGGGACATGGGGGACGTGCCGGCGGCTGCGCTGCTGGGGCCCGTATGCCCTCAAGATCGCTACTGCCACCTATCCGAAAGGTCACAGCGGGCCTACCACCCGCTCCTCAAGCGGCCCCGCCGCCAAGGCCTTACCGTCCCGCCGGTGACCACCTCCGTGCTCTGGCTGCGCCGCGACCTGCGCCTGGCCGACTCCCCCGCGCTGCTCGCGGCGCGCGACGGCGCCGACGAGGTCGTCCCGCTGTTCGTCCTGGACGATGCGCTCCGCGGACCGTCCGGCGCACCCCGCCTGGCCTTTCTGTACCGCTGCCTGCGCGAGCTCACCGAGCGCACCGACGGGCGGCTGCGGGTGCTCTGCGGCCGCCCCGAGGTCGTCGTACCGCGGGTGGCGCGCGAGGTCGAGGCCAACGCCGTGCACATCAGCAGCGACCACGCGCCGTACGGCAGCGAGCGCGACACGCGGGTCGCGGCGGCCCTTGGTCAGGTGCCCCTGGTGCCCACCGGGTCGCCGTACGCCGTCACCCCGGGCCAGCTCCTGAAGGGCGACGGGACTCCGTACCGGGTCTACACGCCGTACGCCCGCGCCTGGACCGCGCGGGGGGTCCACTCGCCGGCGCTGACGCCCGTCGTCGTGCCGTGGACCGACGGCGGCCTGCCGAGCGACGGCGTACCGGCCGACCCGGACCTTGGCGACATCGAGCTGCCGGCCGCCGGAGAGCGCGGCGCCCTGGCGCGCTGGCGCGAGTTCCTCGACGGAGGCATCGAGGACTACCACCGGCGGCGCAACAACCCCGGCGTGGACGGGACCAGCCGACTCTCGGTCTACCTCAGGTACGGCTGCATCCATCCGCGCACGCTGCTCGCGCAGCTGCCGCAGGGCGACGGCGGTGACGCCTTGCGCCGCGAGGTGGTGTTCCGCGACTTCTACGCCGACGTGCTGCATCACCGACCGGACAGCGCCCGGCACGAGCTGCAGCCGCAGCTCGAGGCGCTCAAGTACGACGAAGGCGAGCAGGCGGAGGCGCGCTGGGACGCATGGGCGACCGGCCGGACCGGCTTCCCGATCGTCGACGCCGGGATGCGGCAGCTGCTCGGCGAGGCCTGGATGCACAACCGCGTGCGGATGATCGTCGGCTCCTTCCTGTGCAAGGACCTGCACCTGCACTGGCGGCGCGGGGCGCGGCACTTCATGCAGCACCTGCGCGACGGCGACCTGGCCAGCAACCAGCAGGGCTGGCAGTGGGTTGCCGGCACCGGCACCGACCCGTCGCCCTACTTCCGGGTGTTCAACCCGGTGAAGCAGGGCCAGGACCACGACCCGCAGGGCGACTACGTGCGCCGCTGGGTGCCCGAGCTGCGCGACGTACCGGGCAAGGCGGTGCACGAGCCGTGGACGCTGCCGGGCGGGCCGCCGACGGGTTACCCGGAACGGATCGTCGACCACGCGGCCGAGCGACAGGAGGCGCTGCGCCGCTACGCCGACGTCCGGCGCTGACGACGGGAGCTCGACGCGGGCAGGCTGGCATCAGTAGCGCGCCAACCGTCCCCCGGGAGGTGAGGGCGCTGCCCGACCCCGGGTGCGGCCGCCGCTGCGACGGGTAGTGCCAGCAGATGCCGCGCCCCGACTGGCCGACCGCAGCCCCGTACCTCCCGCCGACGACCGACCTCGAGGCGCTGCGCTCCGCCGCGGCGGACTGCCGCGGCTGCCCGCTCTGGGAGCCGGCGACGCAGGTCGTCTTCGGCCGCGGGTCGGCGGGCGCGCGGCTGATGCTGGTCGGCGAGCAGCCCGGAGACGTGGAGGATCAGCGGGGCCTGCCCTTCGTCGGGCCGGCCGGGCGGCTGCTCGTACAGGCGCTGGACGAGGCCGGCGTCGACCGGACAGACCTGTTCATCACCAATGCCGTCAAGCACTTCACATTCACCGTCAGCGGCAAGCGTCGCATCCACGCCACCCCCGACAGCTACGAGGTGGCGGCCTGCCGGCCCTGGCTGGTTGCCGAGCTGGCCGCGGTCGCGCCCGAGCTGGTCGTCCTGCTCGGCGCGACCGCGGCCAAGACCATCTACGGCCCGTCGTTCCGGGTCACCCGGCAGCGCGGCAGCATCATGGACTGGCCGCAGCCCGGCGGTCCCCGCGCACTCGCCACCATCCACCCTTCCGCGGTGCTGCGGGCGGACGACCGCGGTGCGGCGCTGGCCGGGCTGGTGGCCGACCTGCGGGTGGTGGGCGAGGCCTTGCGCTGATCACGGCGCACGCGGCACGGTGGCCGCGGAGGTCGCGATGGACCAGCAGCAGGCGGTCGCGGGCGTGTTCGACGGGGCCGCCCCGCCGATCAGACCTCGTCGGGGTGACACCCGCACGAGCTTCGGACAACCAGGCTCGGCGCGAGGCGCAGCGTCCGGTACGGCTGGTCCGGCTTGTCGATACGGCTGATCAGCAAGCGCACCGCCCGGGCGCCGATCTCGACCTCCGGTTGCGCCATCACCGTCAGGCGGGGCGAGAACAGGTCGGCCCACTCGAAGTCGTCGAAGCCGACCAGCGCGAGGTCGGCCGGCGCGCTCAGGCCGAGCTCGCGGATCGCCCGGACCGCCCCGATCATCATGTGGTTGTTGCTCACGATCAGCCCGCTGGGTGGCTGGCGAGCCCCGAGCAGCCCGAGTACGGCGACCCTGGCGTGCACGGCGTCCGACGAGCCGCAGGCCAGCAGCCCGGCCTCGGCGGCCAGCCCGGCCTGCGACAGGCCGAGGTGGTAGCCCTGCAGGCGCTCGTTACTGGTGACGAGGCCCGTTAGCCCCGAGACGAACGCGATCCGTCGGTGGCCGTGGGCGACGAGATGCCGGACGAGCTCCGCCGTCGACTGCACGTTCTCGGTCCCGACCTTGTCGTACGGCCCGTCGACCAGTCGGTCGATGAGCGTCACCGGTACGCCCCGCTCGGCCAGGTGCCGCAGCGCGACCTCGGGCCGCGCGGAGGGTGCGAGCAGAACGCCGTCGACCTGCCGCTCGCACAGGTCACGGACCGCCCGCTCCTCGTGGTCCGGGTCGTCGTGGGTATCGGTGACCAGCAGCCGGTATCGGTGCTGCTCCGCCTCCGCCTGCAGCGAGCGCACCAGCGCGCCGAGGTAGGGGTTGCTGATGGCGGGCATGACGAGCCCGACGGTGTCCGTACGGGCGGTGCGCAGCGCCCGGGCCAGGTGGTTGGGCACGTAGCCGGTCTCCAGCACAGCCAGCAGCACGGCGTCACGGCGCAGGTCGCTGACCGGGCGGGTGTCGTTGAGCACGTGCGACACCGTCGACACCGAGACCCCGGCCCGTTGCGCGACCTCCGACATGGTGGCGACCACCGCGAATCCTCCTCCCGGCCGACTGCGGTCAGTGACCGCACTGCTACGCCAGCTCCCGCTCGCCCGGAGGTTGTCACAGTTGTGCAACAGGACGCAATGCGTTGCGCAATCCGTTGCACAAGTCCGGGCAACGGCCTACGGTCCCTCCCCAGACGCGTGCACCTGTGGCGCGCATCACACGTCGTCAGCGGCGCAACCGCGCCCTGACCCTGCCCATCCCCTGGAGATGACGTGCCCGTGCCCAGAAGAGCCCGACCGGTCGCCGTGACGGCCGTTGCCCTGCCGGTACTGCTGCTCGCCGCTGCCTGTTCCGGCGCCGGCGGCGGCAGCAGTGCAGGCGGCGGCGCCAGCAGCAGTGGCGGGAGCGGCGGTGGCGGTGGCTCGGTCAACGTCCTCATGGTCAACAACCCGCAGATGCTCGACCTGCAGAAGCTCACCGCCGACAACTTCACCAAGAAGACCGGCATCAAGGTCAACTACACGGTGCTCCCGGAGAACGACGTACGCGACAAGATCAGCCAGGAGTTCTCCAGCCAGGCCGGTCAGTACGACGTGGCGTCCATCAGCAACTACGAGGTGCCGTTCTACTCCAAGAACGGCTGGCTGGCGCCGCTCGACAAGGTCACCGGCGATGCCGCGTTCGACCAGGGCGACATCCTCAAGCCGATGGCCGAGGGCCTCACCGGCCAGGATGGCAAGATCTACGGTGAGCCGTTCTACGGCGAGTCCTCCTTCCTGATGTACCGCAAGGACGTGCTGGCGGCCAAGAACCTGACGATGCCCGACAAGCCCACCTGGACGCAGGTGGCCGACATTGCCGCCAAGGTCGACGGGGCGCAGCCCGGCATGAAGGGCATCTGCCTGCGCGGGCTGCCCGGCTGGGGCGAGGTGATGGCCCCGCTGACCACCGTTGTCAACACCTTCGGCGGCACCTGGTTCGACAAGGACTGGAACCCCGGCGTCAACGGTGCCGGCTTCAAGGACGCCACCCAGTTCTACGTGGACCTCGTGCAGAAGCACGGCGAGTCGGGGGCCCCGCAGTCCGGCTTCACCGAGTGCCTCAACAACGTGACGCAGGGCAAGGTGGCGATGTGGTACGACGCGACGTCCGCGGCCGGCTCCCTCGAGGCGCCGACCTCCGCCGTCGCCGGCAAGATGGGCTATGCCCAGGCGCCGGTCATGAAGACCGACAGCTCGGGCTGGCTCTACAGCTGGGCCTGGGGCATCCAGAAGGCCAGCAAGAACCAGGACAACGCTGCCAAGTTCATCGCCTTCGCCTCCGGCAAGGAGTACGAGAACCTGGTCGGCACCACGCTGGGCTGGTCGAAGGTGCCAGCCGGCAAGCGCGCCTCGATCTACCAGAACCCCGAGTACCTGAAGGGCGCGTCAGCCTTCGCGGAAGCCACCCAGACCGCCATCAACTCCGCCGACCCGCGCAAGGCCGGCGTCGACCCGCGACCGTACGTCGGCATCCAGTTCGTCGGCATCCCGGAGTTCACCGCGCTCGGCACATCGGTCTCACAGGAGATCAGCTCGGCGATCGCCGGTCGTACGACCGTGGCGGAGGCCCTGGACAAGGGCCAGAAACTCGCTGAGTCTGTCGGCAAGAAGTACAAGTGACCTGCCGCCTCGGCGTGGCCGCCCTCCGCGGGGCGGCCACGCGGGGCGGCCCGGCGCTGCCGCGATGAGCGTCAGCGTCGCGGCGCCGCCGACCGGCGCCTCGCCCCGCCCACCCGCGACGACCGCCCACTCGCCGCGTGGCGGCAGCTCCCCGTGGACCCGGCGCGCGCCGCTGCTTCCCGCGCTGGTGTTCCTTGTCGTGGTGACCCAGCTGCCGTTCGTCGCCACGCTGGTCATCTCCTTCATGAACTGGAACTCGCTGTTCCCGAACGACCGGGGCTTCACAGGGGGTCAGAACTACGTCACCGCCTTCACCGACTCCGCCCTGCGCACCTCGATCATCACCACGATCATTCTCACAGCCGTTGTCGTGATCGTCAGTCTCATCCTCGGGCTGGGACTCGCACTGCTGCTGGACCGCCAGTTCCGCGGCCGCGGCTTCGTCCGTACGATCCTGATCGCGCCGTTCCTGGTCGTGCCTGTGGCAGCGGCCCTGCTGTGGAAGCACGCGCTCTACAACCCGGAGTACGGCCTGTTCAACGGGCTGCTGCACTCGGTGTGGTCGCTGTTCGGCTCGGACTCCCCGCCCCAGCCGGACTGGATCACGGCCATGCCCCGCGGCGCGGTCGAGGCCGCGCTGATCTGGCAGTGGACGCCATTCATGATGCTGATCCTGCTGGCCGGGCTGCAGGGCCGGCCTTTGGACGTCATCGAGGCTGCCCGCATCGACGGCGCGACCGGCTGGCAGATCTTCCGGTACATGACGTTCCCGCACCTGCGCCGCTACCTGGAGCTGGCTGCCCTGCTCGGCTCGATCTACATCGTCCAGAACTTCGACGCGGTGTTCACGATCACCTCCGGCGGACTGGGCACCGCCAACCTGCCGTACACCATCTACAACACCTTCTACCAGGCGCACGACTACGGGCTCGCGTCGGCCGCCGGGGTGATCGTGGTGTTCGGCACGATCGTCGTCGCGACCTTCGCGCTGCGGATGGTGTCCACCCTGCTGCGCGAGGAGAAGATATGAGCGCCTTGGCGCTGCCGACGGCCGCGCCGGCCAGTCGACAGCTGCAGCCACGCCCCCGCCGTCGCAAGGGCGGTGGCGTCTGGGGGCTGGTGGCCTGGATGGCCGGCCTGCTGTTCTTCCTGCCGGTCGCCTGGATGGTGCTGACGTCCTTCCACAGCGAGCAGGACGCGGCGACCAACCCGCCCTCCTTCACCGCGCCGCTGACGCTGTCCGGCTACCGGGAGTTCTTCGGGGCCAGCACCGGCGCCAGCCCGTTCCCACCGCTGATCAACTCGGCGACCGCGTCCGTGGCGTCCACCCTGCTGGTGCTGCTGCTGGCGATCCCGGCGGCGTACGCACTGTCGGTCAGGCCGGTCCGAAAGTGGTCCGACGTCCTGTTCTTCTTCCTGTCGACGAAGATGCTGCCGGCCATCGCCGGCCTGCTGCCGATCTACTTGTTCGCGCAGAAGGCCGGCCTGCTCGACAACATCTGGCTGCTCGTCGTGTTGTACACCTCGCTGAA
This sequence comes from Mycobacteriales bacterium, assembly GCA_046593925.1. Classification (GTDB taxonomy): domain Bacteria; phylum Actinomycetota; class Actinomycetes; order Mycobacteriales; family SCTD01; genus JAYVYM01. Next base: position 23,458 of record JBKJQN010000035.1, on the reverse strand, counting down.
CCTGCCGATCGCGGTCTGGATGATGCGGTCGTTCCTGTCCGAGGTGCCGGTCGAGATCCTGGAGGCGGCCTCGATGGACGGTGCCGGGCTGCTCCGGCAGTTCCGCGCCGTCATCATTCCGCTGACCGCGCCCGGGATCGCGGCCACCTCGCTGATCTGTTTCATCTTCAGCTGGAACGAGATGCTCTTCGCGCGGGTCCTGACCGGCGTGGTGTCCAGCACCTCACCGGTGTTCCTCACGAGCTTCGTCACCAGCCAGGGGCTGTTCCTGGCGAAGGTGTGCGCGGCCGCGACCGCCGTGTCGCTGCCGGTGCTCATCGCCGGGTTCGCCGCCCAGGACAAGCTCGTACAGGGGCTGTCCCTGGGCGCGGTGAAGTGACCGGGGCTGTGACGTGACCGCTACACCTGACAGCATGCGGGCGTCGGTGCTGCGCGGTGCCGGCGACGTGGTCGTGCAGGAGCGGCCGAAGCCGGTGCCTGGCCCCGGGGAAGTGCTGGTCCAGATCGCCTCGGTGGGGGTCTGCGGGTCGGACGTGCACTACTACGAGCACGGCCGGATCGGTCGCTACGTCGTCGAACGCCCGCTCATCCTCGGTCACGAGGCGGGCGGCACCGTCGTCGCGCGGGGTCCCGGGGGCGGTCCCGCCGACCGGGGAGCGCAGGTCGGGCAGCGCGTCTCGATCGAGCCGGGGGTGCCCTGCCGGCAGTGCGCCCAGTGCCTGTCCGGGCACTACAACCTCTGCCCGGACGTCGCGTTCTTGGCCACCCCGCCGTACGACGGGGCCTTCTGTGAGTACGTCGCTGTGCCCGGCGCCTTCGCCCATCCCGTCCCTGACGCCGTGGGTGACGACGCGGCAGCACTGATGGAGCCCCTATCGGTCGGCATCTGGGCCTGCCGGCGGGCGCAGGTGAGCCTGGGCAGCCGGGTGCTGGTCACCGGGGCCGGGCCGATCGGCTTGCTCGCGGGCCAGGCGGCCATCGCGTCCGGCGCAGCCGAGGTCGTCATCACCGACGTCAACGCCGCCCGGCTGGACCTCGCCGGTCGGCTGGGCCTGTCGCCGTTGGACGTCTCGACCTCCAGCCTGACCGGGACGGGGTACGCGCCGGACGTCCTGCTGGAGTGCTCGGGCCTGCCCGGCCCGACCGCCGAGGCGATCGGCGTAGTGGCCCGGGCCGGCCGGGTCGTCCTGATCGGGATGGGCGGCGATGTCCTGCCGGTACCGCTGCCGGTTGTCCAGGAACGCGAGCTCTGGCTGACCGGCGCCTTCCGGTACGCCAACACCTGGCCCACCGCCATCGACCTGGTCACCTCCGGCCGGATCGACCTCGACGGAATCGTCACCGGCCACTTCGCGCTGGCCGAGGTCGAGCAGGCGCTCACCGCGGCCCGTCGCGACCCGACAACTGTCAAGCCCGTCGTACGCCCGGGCAACTGACCGATCCCCACCTCCCCTCATGTCGAGAGGCACCACATGTCCAGCGTGACGTTCGACGGCGCCACCCGGCTCTACCCCGGCTCCGACAAGCCCGCCGTCGACCGGCTGGACCTGCAGATCGAGGACGGCGAGTGCCTGGTGCTCGTCGGCCCGTCGGGCTGCGGCAAGTCCACGTCTCTGCGGATGCTGGCCGGGCTCGAAGAGGTCGACGAGGGCAGCATCCTGATCGGCGACAAGGACGTCACCGACCTCGCGCCCAAGTCGCGTGACATCGCGATGGTCTTCCAGAACTACGCGTTGTACCCGCACATGTCGGTCGCGGCCAACATGGGCTTCGCGCTGAAGATCGCGGGCGTGTCGAAGGAGGAGACCCGCACGCGGGTGCTGGAGGCTGCCAAGATCCTCGACCTCGAGGACTACCTCGACCGACGGCCGAAGGCGCTCTCCGGTGGGCAGCGCCAGCGCGTCGCGATGGGCCGGGCCATCGTGCGCAAGCCCCAGGTGTTCCTGATGGACGAGCCGCTGTCCAACCTCGACGCGAAGCTGCGCGTGCAGACGCGCGCGCAGATCGCCTCGCTGCAGCGCCGCCTCGGCACCACCACCGTGTACGTCACGCACGACCAGGTCGAGGCGATGACGATGGGCGACCGGGTCGCCGTGCTGAAGGACGGCCTGCTCATGCAGTGCGACCGGCCCCGCGCGATGTACGACCGGCCCGACAACGTGTTCGTCGCCGGCTTCATCGGCTCGCCCGCGATGAATTTGCTCGAGGTGCCGGTGCAGGACGGAAACGCCATGGTCCACGGCCTCGAGGTCCCGCTCCCGAGGGAGACGGTGGCCGCCGCCGCCAAGGAGGGCTCGCGCCTGACGCTGGGCTTTCGCCCCGAGTCGATCGACGTCACCACCGGGGACGGCCTGGAGGTCCAGGTCACGGTCGTCGAGGAGCTCGGCTCCGACGCCTTCCTGTACGGCACGCTCGGTGGCGACGACAGCGGCGGGAACGTCGACGTCGTCGCACGGGTCGACCCGAAGGCGCCACCGCGGACCGGCGACAAGGTGCGGCTGGCGCTGCGGCCCACCGAGCTGCACGCCTTCTCCGTCGCCACCGGCCTGCGCCTGCCCGGGTGACCGGACCGCATCATCCGTGGCTGTCAGGTCCGTCGGAGCGTCAGCTCCCTGGCCTGCGCGTAGCGCTCGCGGACCGCTGGCAAGGCCGGCGCGTCGAAGCTCTCGACCGCCGGGCCGGCCCATTGCGGCAGCTCACCGGTCAGCGCCCAGGCGGCCTGCCGCGCCGCGCCATCGGCGACGTACTCCCCGACCGCCGGCACCAGCACAGGGGCGCCCAGCACCGCGGGAGCGATCCGGCGGACCGCCTCGGAGCGGGCGCCGCCGCCGACGAGCAGCACCCGCTCGACCCGGGCGCCCTGACCGACCAGCGCGTCCAGCCCGTCTGCGAGCCCGCAGAGCAGCCCCTCCACGGTCGCCCTCGCCAGCTGGGCAGCAGTGCCGGTCTCCAGAGTCAGGCCGTGCAGGGCGCCGGTGGCGTCCGGCCGGTCGGGGGTCCGCTCGCCCTCCAGGTAGGGCACCAGCACCAGGCCGCCCGCACCGGCCGGGGCCGACAGCGCCAGCCGGGACAGCTCGTCGTGGCTGACGCCGAGCAGCCGCGTGGCCGCGTCCAGCACCCGGGCCGCGTTGAGCGTGCACACCAGCGGCAGGAACAACCCGGTCGCGTCCGCGAACCCGGCGACCGCTCCGACCGGGTCCGCGGCAGGGACGCGGGCGACGGCCGACACCACCCCGGACGTACCGATCGACACGACCACGTCACCGGGCCGCGCGGCCAGCCCGAGCGCGGCCGCCGCGTTGTCGCCCGTCCCCGCGCCGAGCACCGCCCCCCCGCCCAGCCCACCGGGGGCGGTCGTCCCCGGGCTGTCAGCGGGACCGAGTACCTGCGGCAGCAGCGGCTCGCTGCCGAACGCGAGGCGCAGCAGGTCGCGCCGGTACTCCCCCTGCGCGGGCGACCAGTACCCGGTGCCGCTCGCATCGCCGCGGTCCGTCGTCAGGGCGGTCAGGCCCGGAGCGCCCCGCAGCCGCCAGGTCAGCCAGTCGTGCGGCAGGCAGACCGCGGCGGTCCGCGCGGCGCTGGCGGGCTCGTGCTCGGCCAGCCAGCGCAGCTTCGCGACCGTGAACGCCGCCAGTGGCACCGATCCCACCGCCCGGGCCCAGGCCGGTGCGCCGTCGCCGCCGGTGCCGGTGGCCAGCTCCGCCACCAGGTCCTTGGCAGCGGCCGCCGACCGCAGGTCGTTCCAGAGCAGGGCCGGCCGGACGACCTCGCCGTCCTCGTCCAGGCACACCATCCCGTGCTGCTGGGCGGCGACCGCCACGGCGTCGACATCGTCGAACCCACCGGCCTGCTGCGCCGCTCTTCGCAGCGCGAGCTCCCAGACCTTCGGCGGGGCCTCGGTGCCCGGCGGGTGCGGCGCGCGCCCCTCGCGCACCAGGCGGCCGGTCTCGGCCTCCCGGATGACGACCTTGCAGGCCTGGGTCGAGCTGTCGATCCCCGCAACCAGTGCCAACGCCGTCCCCTCCGTCCCCGGACCACCTGCCCCATCATGACCCCATCAGCCACGCCCATCAGCCACGCCCACCCACCACGACAGGGACGAACGCGTGCTCCTCAACGACCGGACCCTCGCCCAGCACGCCGCACAGCTGACCGTACCGACGTACGACCGAGCGCTGGTGCGGGTCGGCATCGTGCACCTGGGTGTGGGCGGCTTCCACCGGGCACACGAGGCCCTGTACGTCGACCGGTTGCTGCACGAGGGCTGGCACGAGTGGGGCATCTGCGGCGTGGGGGTGCTGCCGGCCGACCGGCGGATGGCTGCAGCGATGCAGGCCCAGGACGGCCTCTACACGCTGGTCGTCAAGCACCCGGACGGCAGCCAGCAGGCCCGGGTGATCGGGTCACTGGTGCGCTACCTGTTCGCCCCGGACGAGCCCGAGTCGGTCCTGGCGCAGCTCGCCGACCCGCTGGTGAAGATCGTCTCGCTGACGATCACGGAGGGCGGCTACGGGATCGACGCGGTCACCGGCGACTTCGTGTCCGACGACCCGTCGGTGCTCGCCGACCTGGTCCCCGGGGCGGTCCCGGCCACCGCATTCGGCCTGATCGTCGAAGCCCTCGCCCGCAGGCGCGCCGGCGGGGTACCTCCCTTCACGGTGATGTCCTGCGACAACATCCCCGGCAACGGCGGGGTGGCCCGGCGCAGCGTCGCGGCCTTCGCGGCACTGCGCGACCCGGAGCTGGCCGGATGGGTACGCAGCGAGGTGCATTTCCCGGACTCGATGGTCGACCGGATCACACCGGTCACGATGGACGAGGACCGCGCTGACGTGGCCCGCCGGTACGACGTCGAGGACCTGTGGCCGGTGGTCTGCGAGCCATACCTGCAGTGGGTGCTGCAGGACGACTTCGGGCTAGGGCGGCCCGCTTTCGAACGGGTCGGCGCGCAGCTGGTCGACGACGTCGAGCCGTACGAGCTGATGAAGCTGCGCCTGCTCAACGCCAGCCACCAGGCGCTGTGCTACTTCGGTCACCTCGCGGGCTACCGGCTGGTCCACGAGGTGTGCCGGGACCCGCTGTTCGTCCGCTTCCTGTCTGCATACATGGCGCAGGAGGGCGCGCCGACGCTCCCGCCGGTGCCCGGGGTCGACCTCGCGGACTACCAGCGGCAGCTGATCGAGCGCTTCGCGAACCCGCAGGTCCGCGACACCGTGGCGCGGCTGTGCGCCGAGACCTCCGACCGGATCCCGAAGTGGCTGCTGCCGGTGGTGCGCCACCAGCTGCGCACCGGCGGGCCGGTGGCGCTGTCGGCGGCGGTCGTCGCGTCGTGGGCGCGCTACGCGGAGGGGCTCGACGAGCAGGGCGAGCCGATCACCGTCGTCGACCGGCTGGCCGCACAGCTGACCGCGGCGGCGCAGCGCTGGCCGCAGGACCCGCTGTCTTTCCTGCGGCAACGGGACCTGTTCGGTGACCTGGTTGACGAGCCGCGCTTCGTGGCCGCGTACTCGAACACGCTCGACGGGCTGCACACCCGGGGCGCGCAGGCGACGCTGGCGGACCTGCTGGCGTGAGGGCTAGGCCAGCAGCGTGCGGGCCATCACCATGCGCTGGATCTGGTTGGTGCCCTCGTAGATCTGGGTGATCTTGGCGTCCCGCATCATCCGCTCGACCGGGAAGTCGCGGGTGTAGCCGTAGCCGCCGAACAGCTGGACGGCGTCAACGGTGACCTGCATGGCGGTGTCGCTGGCAAAGGTCTTCGACGCGCTCGACAGGAACGTCAGGTCGGGGTCGCCGCGCTCGGCACTGGCGTTGGCGACGTAGACCAGCTGGCGCGCGGCCTCGACCTTCATCGCCATGTCGGCGAGCATGAACTGGGTGTTCTGGAAGTCCGCGATCGCCTTGCCGAACTGCCGCCGCTCCTTGGTGTAGGTGATCGCCGCATCGAGCGCCCCCTGCGCGATGCCGACCGCCTGCGCACCGATCATCGAGCGGGTGTGGTCCAGAGTCTTCAGCGCGGTCTTGAAGCCGGTGCCCTCGGCGCCGATCATCCGGCTGGCCGGGATGCGGCAGTCCTCGAAGTAGATCTCGCAGGTCGGCGAACCCTTGATGCCGAGCTTGCGCTCCTTGGTGCCGACCGAGAACCCCGGGTCGTCCTTGCTGACCACGAAGGCGGAGATCCCGTTGGCGCCCTGGGTCGGGTCGGTGACCGCCATGACCGTGTAGTGCGTGCTCGCGCCGGCGCCGGTGATCCAGCACTTCGTGCCGTTCAGCACGTAGTGGTCGCCGTCCCGTACGGCGCGCGTACGCATGGCCGCCGCGTCGCTGCCGGCCTCGCGCTCGGACAAGGCGTACGAGAACGTCGAGTCACCGGCCGCGACGGCCGGCAGGAACTCCTGCTTGAGCTCCTCGCTGCCGGACAGGATCAGCCCCATCGTGCCGAGCTTGTTGCCCGCCACGATCAGCGAGCTGGACGCGCAGACCCGCGCGATCTCCTCGACGACGATCGAGTGCGCGATCCGGTCGGCCCCGGCGCCGCCGTACTCCTCGGGCACGTGGATCGCCAGCAGATCGGCCCGCTTGAGCTCGGCATGCACGTCCCAGGGGTACTCCGCCGTCTCGTCGATCTCCGCGGCCCGCGGGGCGATCTTGTCCTCTGCGAGCTGCCGGACGGACTTGCGCAGGAGCTGGTGCTCCTCGCTCAGGCGGTACAGCGAATACGACGGGTCCATACGGGCCATCGTAGGTCGGGGCCGACGCTTCGGCAGCCATGCCGGCCCTCAACCAGCTTGGCCTCCGAGCCGCTCCTGCAGCTGCTGGTCCTTGGTCGTGGACGCGTGGGCCAGCCCCGCCTGGAAACCCTCGACCCGCGCACGCAGGCCCGGGTCGGACGTCGCCAGGATGCGTACGGCCAGCAGCCCGGCGTTGCGCGCGCCACCGATCGACACGGTCGCGACCGGGATGCCCGCCGGCATCTGGACGATGGACAGCAGCGAGTCCAGGCCGTCGAGGTGCGCCAGCGGCACCGGTACGCCGATGACCGGCAGCGGCGTGGCCGACGCGACCATGCCCGGCAGGTGGGCCGCGCCGCCGGCGCCGGCGACCACCACCCGCAGGCCGCGGTCGGCAGCGGCCGACGCCCACTCGAGCATCTCGCGGGGGGTGCGGTGGGCGGACAGCACGCGTACCTCGTACGCCACCCCGAACTCCGCCAGCGCAACCCCGGCCGCCTCCATCACCGGCCAGTCGGAGTCCGAGCCCATGACCACCGCGACCAGGGGGGTCAGTGGACCCACCGCCCGTCGGTCAGCGACGCCGCGCCCTCCTGGGCCCGGCGCCGGGTCTGCGCCAGGTCGTCGCCGAGCGCGGTCACGTGACCGATCTTGCGGCCGGGACGCACCTGCTTGCCGTACAGATGCACCTTGAGCCCGGGGTCGCGGCCGAACAGCATGTGCAGCCGGCGGTCGAGGTCGGCGTCGCCCGCGCCCCCGAGCACGTTGGCCATCACCACCCACGGCGCGGTCAGCGTCGTCGAGCCCATCGGCCAGTCCAGCACCGCCCGTAGGTGCTGCTCGAACTGAGACGTCCGCGAGCCCTCGATCGTCCAGTGGCCCGAGTTGTGCGGGCGCATCGCGAGCTCGTTGACGAGCAGCCGGGTGGCCCCGCCCGGCGCAGCGGTCTCGAACAGCTCGACGGCCATCACGCCGACGACGCCGAGCTCGTCGGCGAGGCGCAGGGCGAGCTCCTGGGCAGCTACCGCGTCATCCTCCGACAGCCCGGGCGCCGGGGCAACGACCTCGACGCAGATCCCGTCGGCCTGCACCGTCTCGACGACCGGCCAGGCCGCGCCCTGACCCTCGGGCGAGCGGGCGACCAGCGCGGCGAGCTCGCGGCGCAGCGCGACGTGCTCCTCGGCCAGCAGGCGGGTACCGCTGCGCAGCACGTCCTGCGCCTCCGCCAGGTCGCGGACGACCCAGACGCCCCGGCCGTCGTAGCCACCGGTGGCGGCCTTGAGAACCAGCGGCCAGCCGACATGCCGGGCGAACCCCTCGACGTCGCGGGCCGTCGCGACCGGCGTGAAGGCCGGCACCGGGACGCCGAGCGCAGCCAGCCGTTCACGCATCACGATCTTGTCCTGGGCGTGCCGGAGCGCCGAGCTGCCGGGCAGGACGGTCGTGCCGTCAGCCTCCAGCGCCTGCAGCAGGTCGTTGGGCACGTGCTCGTGGTCGAAAGTCACGACCTCGCAGGTTTCCGCGAAGGCCCGGAGATCCTCCAGCGAGGTGTGCGAGCCCAGTACGACGCCGGACGCCACCAGTGCAGCACTGTCGTACGCCGCGTCGGCCAGCACCCGCAGCGACAGGCCGAGCGAGATCGCCGCCTGGTGCGTCATCCGCGAGAGCTGGCCGCCGCCGACCATCCCGACGACCGGCAGGCCCATCGCTGCGCGCACCGTCGGGGCGCCGGCAGGCACGGTCACGGGCGGGCCGGGCGGACCAGGCGCGCCGCCAGCCGGGCGACGGTCTCCTCGTCGACACCGATGCTCATGGCCAGCCCGTGCGGGCCGCCGTACCGCCGGTCGATCTCGTCCAGGAAACGCTCCATCGACGCCGCCACCGGGCGTACGTCGTCGGCTGTCTTGTCAGCGAGATCCTCGCCGTAGGACGGTGATGCCTGCAGCCGGGCGAGCACCCGCTCGATGCGCTCGGCGCTCGCGACGTAGTCGGCGACGACCGCGTCGCGGGTCACGCCGGCCAGTGAGAGCGCGAGCGCGACAACCGTGCCGGTGCGGTCCTTGCCGGCGGCGCAGTGCACGACCGTCGGGCCGTTGGCCGCATCGGCGAGCAGCTGCAGCGCCTGCGCGAGGTGCGCCGGCCGGTCCTCGACGTAGCCGAGGTAGTAGCCCGTCATGTCGGTCGACGTCGTCCCGCGGCGGGCGCTGCGGTCGGCGAAGCTGGGGACCGCCCGCTCCACCTCGGCGCTGTCGGGCTCGCCGGCGGTCTCCGCGATCAGGGTCAGGTGGTGATGGGTCGCCCGGCCGGCCAGCGGCCCCGGCCCCTCCAGGTGCCGCTCACCGGTGCTGCGCAGATCGACCACCGTGCGCACGCCGATACCGGATAGCAGCCGGCTGACATCGGTGGCGGTCAGCCCCTGCAGGTTGTCAGCCCGGATGAGCACGCCGGCGCGCGTGAGCCGACCGTCGACCGTCGGCAGCCCACCCACATCGCGGACGTTCGCCGCGCCCTCCAGATCGATCCAGGCCGGTACGGCGGGCCCTGCTCCCTGCGTGATGTGTGCCTCCCTCGGCGCGTGACGCGGGGCATCGTGCCACGCCTCGGCTAACCTTCCTGGGTGCCCCGACCCATGCTGCCTGCCGGGTGAGCGCCGCCCGCGCCCTCGTCGCGCGTTTCCGAGTGCTGCTGACCGAGCTCACCAGATTCGGGCTGGTCGGCTTCCTGAGCCTGGGCGTCGACCTGACCGCGTTCAACCTGGTCCTTGCCGCTGCGCCGCACAAGCCCCTGACCGCCAAGATCATCTCGACGGTGCTGTCGGCCAGCACGGCGTACGTGCTGAACCGGCACTGGTCGTTCCGCGAGCGGGAACGCCAGCACCGCCTGGGCCGCGAGCTCGGGCTGTTCATGCTGCTCAACGGTGTGGGGCTGTCGCTGGCCCTGTCGTGCCTGGCCGTGTCGCACTACGTGCTGGGATTCCAGACCCGACTCGCCGACAACATCGCCGCCAACGGCGTCGGGCTGGTCCTCGGCACCGCCTTCCGGTTCTGGTCCTACCGCCGCTTCGTCTGGGTGGCTCCGACCGAACCGGTCCAGCTTCCGGTGAAAGCCGACCGGGACGTGCGGACCGACGCCGACACGCAGGCCTACGACCGGGCGGTCTGAACCAGCGCATCTGCAGCGTCTTGCCTATGGCGTAGGGCGCAGCACGTACGGACGCAGCGCCCGGTAGCCGCGGACCGGCCGGGCGGGCAGCCGGTGCAGCTCCCAGCGTGGGTCGCCGGCCAGGGCTTGCGCGGCCGTCAGGTCGACGAGCACGCTGCCCGGGTACGCCTCGTCGGTCAGCCGGCTGGCCAGGTTGACCGGCGGGCCGTACACGTCGCCGAGCCGCACCAGGACCGGGCCCATGGCCAGCCCGGCCCGGACGTCGGGCAGGTCGTCGGAGCCGTGCGCACGAACGGTCGCCACCGCCACCTCGGCCGCGGCGCCCACGTCTTCGCAGACCCACAGCACCGCATCGCCGAGCATCTTCACCACCCGGCCGCCCACGGCCGCGACGCGGAGCGACGTATCGCGTTCAAACCGCTCCAGCAGCCGCTCCAGGTCGGCTGCCGTGTGCTCGCGGCTGGTCCGCGTGAAGCCGACCAGGTCGACGAAGCCGACGGCCAGCACCGGCAGACCCTCGTGTCCTGCGGTGGCGACCGCCCGGCCGGCCGCCGCGGACAGCTGCCGCCGCCAGACATGCACCACGAGCTGCTCGAGGCCGGGCAGCACCTGCCCGACCGAGTCCGTCGCAAGGACCAGCGCGTCGTCGGGATCCAGGTCCGCGACGAGTCGGCGCAGGACCTCGACCTGCGACTCGGCCATCCGGGACATCGCTTGACCGGTCACCCGGGCCAGCACCAGCAAGGTGTCGAGGTCCAGCACGCCGCTGTCGCGCAGCGCCGTCGTGATCCGCAGGGCGTCGGCGTCACGTGTGGTGAAGGCGCGCACGCCGGCCGGCACCTCGGCAAATCCCATGGCCGACCAGACCGCCCGGGCCTGCGCCTCCGGCACCCCGGCGAGCGCGGCCACGTCGTCGCGGTCGAGCGTCAAGGGGGCGCCGAGCACGGCCGTCTCGAGGTCCCGCACGCTCACCCCGCCGTCACGGCCGCAGCGTAGCGGCGCTCGCGTGCGCGGCGGCTCGCCTGGGCGTCGCGCGCGGGCGTGCGCGACAGCCCGCCCGGGCGTACGTTCGCGCCGTGCCCAGGATCCCCCGCTCAACCCGTCGGCGAATGGGCCGGCGCGAGGTGGCCTACTTCTCGCTGCGTGGGCTGGCCGCGCTCGGAGTGTTGCTGTCGGCGACGGTGCTGCCGCACGGCCTGCCCGCGGCCCTGGTCTGCATCGGTTCAGGCCTGCTGGCCGTGCTGACCTGCGTCGGGGTCAACGCCGGGGGCCCCGGCGAGTACGCGAGCACGGCGCCGCAGCAGCGCGCGTACGACCGGGTCCGTCCGCCGCAGGGTGACTGGCCCCCCTTCGCGCCCTCGCAGGTCGTCAACGGCGAGCTCGTCGACTGAGCTCACGGCGGCGGCGCGGCCTTCGCGCTACCAGCTTCCGGCTCCGCCGCCTCCCCTTCGAGAGTGCACTTCAGGGGCCCCTGGAAGCGACGTCTCGCAGGGGAGGTGACCTGCTGAAGGGGAGGCATCGGCCCTGCCGGGGCAGGCAGTGGCTGTCCGGGGCGGTCCGGTGGCTGACGGTCAGGCAGGGCGCAGGTGTACGACGTCGCCCGCGTCGTACGCCGTGCCGTCGACAACCAGCCGCCCGTCGTCGTCCACGCGTTCCGCCAGCCCCTCGATGGCAGGCCCGCCCGGCACCTCGACCCGCACGCGGCGGCCGACGCTGTCGCACCACGCGCGGTACGCCTCGGGTGACCGCTCCGCCAGCACCGCGGACAGCGTACGAAGCACTGCCCGCAGCACCGTGTCGCGGTCGGTGGTGGTCGCCCCCGCCAACAGCAGCGAGGTCGCGAAGTCCGGCAGCTCGTCTGCGCGAGTGCTCACGTTGAGCCCGATGCCCAGCACGACGGCGCCGTCGGCCACCTCCGCGAGCAGCCCGCAGACCTTGCGCCCGCCCACGAGCACGTCGTTGGGCCACTTCAGCACGGCCTCGATCCCGGCCTGCTCCCGTAGCGCGCGGGCCACGGCCAGCCCGCCCCACAGCGGCACCCACCCCAGCCGCCCGGCCGGCAGGTCCGGACGGAGCAGCACCGAGCAGGTCAGCCCGGCGCGCGCCGGTGACACCCAGCGGCGGTCCAGCCGGCCACGCCCGGCCGTCTGCTGCTCGGCGACCACCACCAGTCCGGCCGGCTCCCCCGCCCGCGCCCGCCCGGCGACGACCTCGTTGGTCGAGCCGGTCGAGCGCAGCACCTCGACCCGCCAGCCGTCGGGGGCGAGCGCACGGGCCAGCGCGGCAGCCTGCAGCGGCGGCCGGCCGAGGTCCTCGTACATGCAGCCAGTGTCGGCCACCGCCGCGGCGCTACCCTCCGCCGGTGACCGCCGAACCGCTCCCGGACATCACGACGAACGACGTCCACACCACCGCCGGCAAGCTCGCCGACCTGCGGCGGCGCAACGAGGCTGCGCTGCACCCCGGCTCCGCCGCGGTACTGGAGAAGCGGCAGGCGGCCGGCAAGCGCACCGCGCGCGAGCGGATCGAGCACCTGCTCGACGACGGCAGCTTCGTCGAGATGGACGCCCTGGCGAGGCACCGCGCCCGTGACTTCGGGCTGGCGGACAACCGGCCGACCGGTGACGGCGTCATCACCGGCCACGGCACCGTCGACGGCCGGCCGGTGGTGGTGTTCAGCCAGGACGCGGCGGTCTTCGGTGGTGCGCTCGGCGAGGTCTACGGCGAGAAGATCCGCAAGGTGATGGACCTCGCCCTTTCCACCGGCGTACCGATCGTCGGCATCAACGAGGGCAGCGGCGCGCGCATCCAGGAAGGAATCATGGGCCTGGCGCTGTACGGCGACATCTTCTACCGCAACGTCATGGCGTCCGGCGTCGTCCCGCAGCTCAGCCTGATCCTGGGCTCGTGCGCCGGCGGTCACGTCTACTCGCCCGCCCTCACCGACTTCACGCTGATGGTCGACGGTACGTCGCACATGTTCATCACCGGGCCCGACGTCATCAAGACGGTCACCGGCGAGGACGTCACGCTGGAGGACCTCGGCGGCGCGCGGGCGCACAACAGCCGGAGCGGCGTTGCGCACTTCATGAGCGAGAGCGAGGAGGAGGTCCTCGAGCTCACCAGGACCCTGCTGAGCTACCTGCCGAGCAACAACCACGCCGAGCCGCCGGTCTTCGACGCCGGGGACGCGCTGCTGGAGGAGCCGCTCACCGCGCTGGACACGTTCATCCCGGACAGCAATAACGCGCCGTACGACATGCACACGGTGATCGAGGCGGTCCTGGACGACGGCGATTTCGTCGAGGTGATGGAGCTGTGGGCGCAGAACATGGTCGTCGGCTTCGGCCGGGTCGAGGGCCGCAGTGTCGGCGTCGTGGCCAACAACCCCATGCAGCTCGCCGGCACGCTGGACATCGACGCGAGCGAGAAGGCCGCGCGGTTCGTACGCACCTGCGACGCGTTCGGCATCCCGGTGCTGACGTTCTGCGATGTGCCGGGCTTCCTGCCGGGCGTCGGGCAGGAGCACGCCGGGATCATCCGACGCGGCGCCAAGCTGCTCTACGCCTACTCCGAGGCGACCGTCCCGAAGGTCACGGTCATCACCCGCAAGGCGTACGGCGGGGCGTACGTCGTGATGGGCTCCACGCACCTCGGCGCCGACGTCAACCTGGCCTGGCCGACCGCCCAGGTGGCTGTCGTCGGCGCGCAGGGCGCCGTCAACATCGTGCAGCGCAAGGCGATCGCCGCCTCCGACGACCCGGACCGGACCCGCGCAGAGTTCATCCGGCAGTACGAGGACACTTTCGCGACGCCGTACATCGCGGCGGAGCGCGGCTTCGTCGACGCGGTGATCGAGCCGTCGCAGACCCGCCGCGAGGTTGCCAAGGCGCTGCGGCTGCTGCAGACCAAACGGCAGAGCCTGCCGCCGAAGAAGCACGGCAACATCCCGCTGTGACCCCCAGGAGGTCGTCATGAACGCACCCAACGGCTCCCCGGAGCTGCGTATCGCCGCCGACGCGCTCAAGGCCCGCATCGACGACTGGGTCGCGGCCGTCGAGACCGTCGGCGCGACCGCCGACGGTGGCGCGCAGGCACTGGAGGACCCGCGCCTGGACGCCGCCGAGGAGGAGTTCGAGGCCGCGGTCGTCGGCTTCCACCGGGCGGCCGCACCGGTCCTCGGGCTCGCGGCCCCCGAAGACGACGACGAGGCGGACCTCGAGGTCGAGGAGCTGGCGCTGCACCTGCTCGTCGGTGTCCCCGAGGGCGGCCCGGACCCGGCCCGCGACGCCGCGACGATCGTGCACGAGGCCGGCGAGCGGCTCGTCGGGCAGCTCACCAGCGCCGGCTACCAGGTGCCGGCCTGGCAGTTCGGGTGCGAGGTGGAGCTGCTGCTCGACGACGACGACGAGGACGAGGAGTGAGCGCTGCGCTCTACGTCGTACGCGGCGCCCCCACGCCCGAGGAGATCGCGGCGGTGTTGGCGATCCTCGCCGCACGAGCCGTCCCGGCGGCTGACCCACCCCGTCCCCGGCCGCTGTGGGCCCGGCCGGTGCTGCGAGCGCCGATCGCGCCAGGCCCGGGAGCCTGGCGCGCATCGGGCCTGCCGGGCTAGCGCCTCAGCCCACCGTGGCGCAGCAGCCTCGCTAGGCTCCGCCCGCGCGTCGTCACGGTCGCGCCCGACCCCCGGGAGCCCGCCGCGTGCGCAAGGTCCTGATCGCCAACCGCGGCGAGATCGCCGTCCGGGTCGCCCGCGCCTGCCGCGACGCAGGTCTTTCGTCGGTGGCGGTGTACGCCGAGCCCGACCTCGGCGCCCTGCACGTCCGGGTGGCCGACGAGGCGTACGCGCTGGGCGGGACCACCCCGGGCGACTCGTACCTGCGCATCGACAAGGTCCTCAAGGCGCTCGCCGACTCCGGCGCCGACGCCGTACACCCCGGCTACGGCTTCCTGTCCGAGAACGCCGAGTTCGCCCAAGCCGTCATCGACGCCGGCGCCACCTGGATCGGCCCGTCGCCGGAGGCGATCGCCGCACTCGGCGACAAGACCACCGCCCGGCACATCGCCCTGGAGATCGGCGCACCGCTGGTGCCCGGCACCGCCGACCCGGTCAAGGGCGTCGACGAGGTGCTCGCGTTCGTCGAGGAGCACGGCCTGCCGGTGGCCATCAAGGCGGCGTTCGGTGGCGGCGGCCGCGGCCTGAAGATCGCGCGGACCAAGGACGAGGTCCCGGAGCTGTACGAGTCGGCCGTACGCGAGGCCGTCGCCGCCTTCGGCCGGGGCGAGTGCTTTGTCGAGCGTTACCTCGACAAGCCACGGCACGTCGAGACGCAGGTCCTCGCCGACACCCACGGCAACGTCGTCGTCGTGTCCACCCGCGACTGCTCGCTGCAGCGGCGCTACCAGAAAGTCGTCGAGGAGGCCCCCGCGCCGTTCCTCACGGGCGAGCAGACCGCGCAGCTGTACGACGCCTCCAAGAAGATCATCAAGGCGGCCGGCTACGTCGGCGCGGGTACCTGCGAGTTCCTGGTCGGCGCGGACGGCCTGATCAGCTTCCTGGAGGTCAACACCCGGCTGCAGGTCGAGCACCCGGTCACCGAGGAGGTCACCGGCATCGACCTGGTACGCGAACAGTTCCGGATCGCCGACGGCGAGGCGCTCGGGTTCGACGACCCCGAGCCGCGCGGGCACAGCTTCGAGTTCCGCATCGACGGCGAGGACCCGGGCCGCGGGTTCCTGCCCGCCCCCGGCACCGTGACCAGCTTCGTCGCGCCCTCCGGTCCCGGCGTACGCGTCGACTCCGGGGTGAGCTCCGGCGACGTCATCGGTGGCGCCTTCGACTCGCTGCTGGCCAAGCTGATCGTCACCGGGTCTACCCGCGAGCAGGCACTGCAGCGGGCCGCCCGGGCGCTTTCCGAGATGCAGGTGGAAGGGATCGCGACGCTGCTGCCGTTCCACCGCAAGGTCGTGCTCGACCCCGCCTTCACCGACGAGCCGTTCCGCGTACACAACCGCTGGATCGAAACGGAGTTCGACAACGACCTCGCCCCGTACGGCGGCGCCGCGGACATCGGCGAGGACACCGCGCCACGCGAGACGGTCGTCGTCGAGGTCGGCGGCAAGCGCCTGGAGGTCACCCTCCCCGCGGGACTCGGCGCCGCGGGGCCCGGCAAGGCAGCCCCCAGGCGCGGCGGCGGGAAACGCGGCGGCGCGGCGGCCTCGGGCAGCTCCCTCACCTCACCGATGCAGGGCACCATCGTC
Source organism: Mycobacteriales bacterium (assembly GCA_046593925.1). Taxonomy (GTDB): domain Bacteria; phylum Actinomycetota; class Actinomycetes; order Mycobacteriales; family SCTD01; genus JAYVYM01. The sequence continues at coordinate 7,304 of JBKJQN010000035.1, read as the reverse complement.
AAGGTCGCCGTCGAGGACGGCGCACTGGTGGAGGCCGGCGACCTCGTCGTCGTGCTCGAGGCGATGAAGATGGAGCAGCCACTGAACGCCCACAAGGCCGGCACCATCGGCAACCTGACGGCCACGGTCGGCGCGGTCGTGTCCGCCGGCACGGTCATCTGCGAGATCGCGGACTGACCTAGCCGGCCTCCCGGGCCAGCGCCGGCACGTCCTCCCGGATCGGCCGGCCGGGGCGCTTGCGTACGGCGACCAAGGCCTTCGCGGCAGACACCTTGGCGGCGCGCCTGGTGTCCGGGGTGTTGCGGGGCGGCACTGCGCTCAGCCCAGTCCCGTGCGTCCGGTCGTGCTGGGCGCGCAGGTCAGCGACGCTCTGCAGGATCGCCCCATCCTCCTGCTTGCGCTCCGTCGACCTGCTTGCGCTCCGCCGACGCCGAGCGCCCACCGTGGGGCGCGCTGCCGTCGGCAGGCGTGGTCAGGGTCGGCCGGCGTCCCCGTCCTGTCCTGGGCGAGCACCAGCATCGCGCCGATGAAAACCAGACCACCGAGTGACGATCGTCGTCTCGGAGCCGGTCAGGAACACCCGCGGGCCCTATCGGGGTCAGCGCTCACTGCCGTGCAGCATCAGCCGGCGGGCCGCCTCGGTCACCGACCCGGACAGCGACGGGTAGATCGCGAAGGTGTGCGCGATCTGGTCAACCGTCAGGCCGTGCTGTACTGCCATGGAGATCGGCATGATCAGCTCGCTCGCCGTCGGGGCGACGACGACACCGCCGAGGACGGTGCCGCTGCCGGGCCGGCAGAAGAACTTCACGAAGCCATCCGTGATGCCCTGCATCTTGGCCCGGGCGTTGGTCGCCAGCGGCAGGGTGACGGCGCTGGCCGCGACCTCGCCGGACTCGACCTGGCTCTGCGTGACGCCGACGGAGGCGACCTGCGGGTCGGTGAAGACGTTGGCCGACACGGTACGCAGGCGCAGCGGCTGGACGGCTTCTCCCAGTGCGTGCCACATCGCGATCCGACCCTGCATGGCCGCGACCGACGCGAGCATCAGCACCCCGGTGCAGTCGCCGGCGGCGTACACGCCGGGGACGGAGGTACGCGACACCCGGTCGACCTCGACAAAGCCGGCGTCGGTCAGCCGTACTCCGACGTCCGCCAGCCCGAGACCGCCGGTGTTGGGGACCGAGCCGACGGTCATCAGGCAGTGGCTGCCGTCCACCGCGGTGCCGTCGGTGAGCGCGACGCGTACCCCGTCGGCCGTCCGGGTCACGCCGGCCGCCCGGCCGCGCCGGATCGCCATGCCGCGTCGCTCGAAGATGGTCTGCAGCAGCTCGGCGGCGTCGCCGTCCTCGCCGGGCAGCACCCGATCGCGGCTGGAGACAAGCGTGACCTGCGAGCCCATCGCGTCGTACGCGCCGGCGAACTCCGCGCCGGTCACGCCGCTGCCGACGACGACCAGGTGCTCCGGGAGCTCGGGCAGGTCGTACAGCTGGCGCCAGTCCAGGACCCGCTCGCCGTCGGTCTCCGCGCCCGGTACGACGCGCGGCCGGGCGCCGGTCGCGATGAGGACCGCTTCGGCGGCGAGCACCTGGGTGCCGCCGTCGTCGCCGGTCACCTCGACCTTGCCGGGCGCGGTCAGCGTGGCCCGGCCGTGCACGAGCTCGACGCCCTGGCGCGACAGCGCGGCGGCGATGTCGCGGGACTGCGCGAGGGCCAGCGCCTTCACCCGGGCGTTCACGTCGCTCAGCCGCGTCGAGACGTCGCCGTGCGTGCTGATACCCACCCGGTCGGCATGCGAGAACGACGTCATCGCCTCACTGGTCGCGATCAGGGTCTTGGACGGGACGCAGTCGGCCAGCACGCACTGGCCGCCGATCCCGTCACGGTCGACGAGGGTCACCTGCGCCTCGAGCTGGACGGCCACCAGGGCCGCCTCGTAGCCGGCCGGGCCGCCACCGATGATCGCGATACGTGTCACCTGTCCATTGTCGCCCCGCGCTGGAGGTGCCTGCCGCACGTCTCGTAAGGTCTGCGACATGGCGATCTACGCCGCCTACGGCAGCAACCTGGACCCGGCGCAGATGAAGCAGCGCTGCCCGCACTCGCCCGCCCTCGGGACCGGCTGGATAGAGGGCTGGCGGCTCACCTTCGGCGGCGAGGAGCTCGGCTGGGAGGGCGCCCTCGCGACCCTGGTCGAGGCGCCCGGCGAGCATGTGTACGTCGGGGTGTACGACCTCACCGACGCCGACGGCCGGGCGCTGGATGCCTGGGAGGGCGCCGACACCGGGCTGTACCGCAAGGTCAAGGTGCGGGTGCACACCCTGGAGGCCTCCCAGGTGGCCTGGGGATATGTGCTGGACGGCTACGAGGGTGGCCTGCCGTCCGCTCGCTACCTGGGGGTGCTGGCGCAGGCCGCCGAGGATGCCGGCGCCCCCGCCGACTACGTCATCGAGTTGCGTACCCGCCCCTGTCGCTCCGTCGGCGCGTAGCTGTCCCCGCGTTGATGAGCTCAGGGAGCGCTCAAGGGCTTTCCGGACCACGTCCGAGACGCGCCTGCCCTGCCTCTCTGCTTCTGCCGCTGCGCTGGTTCGCAGCTCCGGTGTGATCCGGGAGGTGATCTGCGGAGGTGAGCACGTGCTCGGCCCGACGCGAGTTTCGGGGTCAGCCCCGCGCTGCCCGTCGGGAGCGACGGCCCGCTGGAAGACTTTGTCGAGGAGCTTGCTGGCGGTCCGTCGCCTCCGCACGGGCGGCGCTGAAGCTGTCGGGCTCAGCGCCGGGCGCCGGCCTGGTGCAGCGGGGCGTCGACGGAGACGTCCGGCGGCAGAGCACGCCTGCGGCGCCCCTCCTCAGCGACGACGACGGCGACGGCCAGCAGCGTCACCCCACCGCCGACCAGCGTCGTCGAGGTGACCCGCTCACCGACGAACGCCGCACCGAGCAGCACGGCGACGACCGGGTTGACGTAGGCGTACGTCGATACCCAGCTGATCGGTGCGTGCCCGAGCAGCCAGGAGTACGCGGTGAACGCCACGATCGAGCCGAACACGACGAGGTAGGCGAACGCCAGCACCGACGGCGTCCGTACGTCCGTGAGCCGCGCAGACTCACCACGCGCGAAGCCCAGCGCTGCCAGCGCGACCGCGCCGCCGAGCATCTCGACGACGGTGGTGACCAGCGGGTCCGCGGGCAGCGACACCCGGCTCGCCGTCCACGACCCGACCGCCCACAGCACGCTGCTGCCGATCACCAGCAGCACCGCCCCGAGCCGAACGCCGTCGGGCCGGGCGCCGGGCAGCAGCAGCACGGCGAGGCCGACGAAGCCGAGCAGAACGCCCGCGACGGTGACCGGGGTCGGCCGGTCGCGGCCGGTCGCCCGCAGGACGACGACCCACAGCGGCACCCCGGCGACCAGCAGCGCGGCGAGCCCGGACGGCAGGTGGGCCTGCTCGGCCAGCGTCACCCCGCCGTTGCCGCCGCACAGCAGCAGCACCCCGATCGCGGCCGCGTTCACGAGCTGCCGCGGCGTCGACCGGAAGGCGGCCAGGCCCCGGCGGAGCAGCAGGAAGACCACGACCAGCGCGGAGGCCACCAGGAAGCGCGCGCTCGCTGTGAGCAGCGCCGGCAGGCTGTCCACGACGTACCGGATCGCGAGGTAGGTCGAGCCCCACACGACGTAGACCAGGCCGAGCGCCGTCCAGGTCCGCCAGGCAGCCGTCGTCACGCGGACAGGGCGGCCTGCGCCGCCGCCACGAGCACCTGCACACCGACGCCGATGGCGTCCTCGTCGACGTCGAAGCCGCTCTGGTGCAGGTCGTGCGGCCGGTCGCTGCCGGGGACGCGCACCCCGAGCCGGGCCATCGCACCGGGCACCCGGTCCAGGTACCAGGCGAAGTCCTCGCCGCCGAGCGACTGCAGGGTCGGCACCACCGCGCCCCTGCCGAGCGCCGTCGTCGCGGCCTGCGAAAGCAGCGCGGTCGCGGCGGGCTGGTTGACCACCGGCGGCACGCCTCGCTCATACGTCACGTCGGCGATCGCGCCGTACGGCGCGGCCAGTCCCTCGACGAGCCGTCGTACCAGCTGCGGGGCGGCCTCCCAGGCGCCCTTGTCGAGCACCCGCAGCGTGCCCCGCAACACCCCCTCGCGCGGGATGGCGTTGGACGCGGTGCCGGCCGAGACGTGGCCCCAGACCAGGCACAGCCCGGCCCGCGGGTCGACCAGGCGGCTGAGCGCGTCGGGCAGCCCGGTCGCGACGGTCGCGAGCGCGTGCACCAGGTCGACCGTGTTGTGCGGCCGCGAGGTGTGCCCGCCGGGGCCGGTCAGCCGCACCCGGACGAGGTCGGCGGCGGCCGTCAGCGGGCCGGTCTTGAGCCCGATCCGGCCGACCTCCAGCGACGGGTCGCAGTGCAGCGCGAACAGCGTCGACAGCCCCTCCGTACCCCCCTCGGCGATCACGTCGAGCGCGCCGCCCGGCATCAGCTCCTCGGCCGGCTGGAACAGCAGCCGGACCCGGCCGGGCAGCTGTACGCCGGCGAGCGCCAGGCCGGCACCGAGCACGACCGCGGTGTGCACGTCGTGGCCGCAGGCGTGGCAGACCCCCTGCGTACGGGAGCGGTAGGGCACGTCCTTGTCGTCCTGCAGGGGCAGCGCGTCGATGTCGGCGCGCAGGCCGACCACCGGGCCGTCACCGTCGCCGAGCTCGCAGACCACCCCCGTGCCGGCGGCCAGCACCTTTGGTGCGAGCCCGGCGGCATCGAGCCGCTCCCAGAGCAGCGCGGTCGTGCGGTGCTCCTGCCGGCCGAGCTCGGGGTGGGCGTGCAGGTCGCGGCGCAGCGCAACCAGGTCCTCGCCATGCACGGCGAGCCAGCTGTCCGCCACGCTCACCCGGCGCCGCCCGGCCGGCCGTCGGCGAACTCCCGCAGCAGGCTGTCGACGACGGCGGTCAGGTCACCACCGCTTGCAGCCGCGACCGCCCGCTGGCGCTGATACGACGCCCCGCCCGCCAGCACGCTCGTCACCCGGTCGAGCTCGGCCTCGCAACCCAGCCGCAGCGCGGTCGGGCGGAGCTCGTGCACAAGGTCGGCGAGCCCGTCGCGCATCGGCCGTACGTGCCCGTCCTCGGTGATCAGCTCCGCATCCAGCCCGTGCCGGGCGGCCCGCCACTTGTTCTCGCGCACCACCCAGCCCTTCGGCATCGGCAGCGTGTACCCCTTGTCGATCTCCCGGTCGAACCTCTCGACGAGGCACTGCGAGACCGCCGCGACCATGCCCACCTCGTACAGCGTCGGCAGGCCGTCGCAGATCCGCAGCTCGACGGTCCCGTACGTCGGGTGCGGCCGGATGTCCCACCACACCTCCTTGATGGAGGCAATCGTGCCGGTGGAGATCAACGTCTCCATGTACTCCTCGAACGCCGGCCAGCCCGACAGCTGGTACGGAAGGCCCGCCGTCGGCAGCCCCTCGAAGACCTTCGAGCGGGCCGAGGCGAGCCCGGTGTCGGTGCCGACCCAGTACGGCGAGGAGGCCGACAGCGCGAGCAGGTGCGGGATGTAACCGGACAGGGCGTTGACGATGGCGATCGCCTTGTCCGGCGAGCGCACCCCCACATGCACGTGCACCCCGAAGATCTGCAGCCGCCGCGCAAGCCACTGCATGTCGTCGATCAGCTTGGCGTAGCGGGGGTCGGGGCTGATCTGCTGGGTCTTCCAGTCGGTACACGGGTGGGTGCCAGAGCACATCAGGCCGAGCCCCCGCGCTTCGACGAGCGGCGTCAGCGCCGCGATCGTGGCGGCGAGGTCCGCCTCGGCCTCCCCGACCGTCGTGCAGACGCTTGTGATGACCTCGATGGTCGACTCGAGCAGCTCGTGCTTGGCCTTGGGGTGCTCGCGGCCTGGCGACAGCTCCTCCAGGATCTCGCTGGCGCCACCGCGCAGGTGTCTGCTCTCCCGGTCGACGAGCTCCAGCTCCCACTCGACCCCGACGCTCGAGCTCGGTGAGGAGGAGAACGGGATGCGCACGCCCGGACCCTACGTGCCCACCCGCTCCCCGCGGTCGGCGTCACCGCCGGTTCAGTCCGGCGTGACCGCCTCCGATGACGTGAAGACGAAAGCCATGCGGGCAGGCCTGCCCGCTCGCCGACAGCTCCCTGGTGCTGCTCCTGCGCTCCGAGCTGAGGCAGCTGCCGGCGTTCGTGTGGCTGGACGGCGCAAGCGCCGGACCAGCCCTCGCCGCTGCAGCCAGTGCGGCGGCGTCCGGTCCGATCAGCGCCTCGGCAGGAGGATCGGCCGCCGCGATCGTCGTCGGGTTGACCTACCCGCTGGCGGATCTCGTGCTGCCGGCCGTGACCGTGGCGGCGCTGGCGGTGCTGGGCCGGCGCTCCGCTACTGCTCGGTGCGGGCTACCCCGCGGTCGCGGAGACGCTGTCCCTGTTCGAGGTCACCCGCGGCAGCTATGTCGAGGGGACCTGGCTGGACGTGCTCTGGCCCGGCACCGTCGTCCTGGTGGCCCGGCGAGTTGGCGCCCCCTGCGGCCGACCGTCGCCCGGTGCCCGGCCGGGTGGCCCGTGCTGGTGCCGCCGGGGTGCACTCTGGCCGTCGCCGTCCTGCTTGCCAACCATGACAAGGCGGCCCCCGGGCTGGCAGTGCTGCTGTCGGCGGCGACCCTGCTGGCTGTCGCGGCCCGGCTCTCGCTGGTCCTCCGCGAGGTCCACGCCCTGGCCGGCAGCCACGAGCTGGCCAGCACCGACGACCTCACCAGCCTGCCGAACCGGCGGGCCCTGTTCGCCGCGCTCGAGCAGGACGTGGCGGCGTCGATGACCGGCGTGCTTCGCCTGGACCGGTTCGGGCAGAGCAACGACTCGCTCGGCCACCACGTCGGCGACGAGCACCTGCGCCCGCTCAGCGCCCGGCTCGCGCACCAGGTCCAATCCCGTGACCTGCTCGCCCGGCTCGGGGGAGATGAGTTCTGACGCCGGCGGCACATCGGACCTGGGCACATCCGGGCAGTTCCCTCGTCTTCCGGCGTAGCTCGACGTCGCACACCTTGCTACGGTCGCCCCATGACCAGGACGATCGCGCAGCGTGAACTGCGCAACGAGAACGCGAAGGTGATCGAGGCTGTGCGGGCCGGTGAGACGTTCATCGTCACCCGCAACGGCGAACCGGTTGCCGAGCTCCGACCCCTCAGAGCCAGCCGCCGGACCTTCATCTCCCGGGAGGAGCTGGCGGCCCTGGCGCCCGGGGGTGTCCGGATCGACCGTGCGACGTTCCGAGCCGACCTCGATGACGTCATCGACCAGGACGTCATCG
>JBKJQN010000016.1:0-17035 GCA_046593925.1 Mycobacteriales bacterium | reverse complement strand
GGTCCGAGCAGGCGCTCGAGCCGGGAGTCGACCAGCCGCTGGAACGCCCGGCGGGGCCGGGTGCGGTCCAGCACGGCGGCCTCGAGGTCGCCGGCGACCAGCGTGCGGGTGGTGCCGTCGGGGGCGGTGGACAGGGCCTGCACGGCCAGCTGCAGCACCACGTCCAACGGGGCGGTGGGGTCGTGGCGTTCCTTGACGAAGGTGGAGATCGGCTCGCTGTTGCCGCCCATCACCACGAAGCCGTGCTCCTCGCCGACCGACCCGTCGTAGGTCAGCCGGTAGAGCTGGTCCTCCTCGGCGGTCCGGCCGACCTCGGCGACGACGAGCTCCACCTCGTACGGCTTGCCGGACTCGGTGAAGATCGTCCCGAGGGTCTGGGCGTAGGCGTTGGTCAGACCGCGGCTGGTGACGTCGCTGCGGTCGTACTGGTAGCCACGCAGGTCTGCGTAGCGCACGCCGGCAAGGCGTAGATTCTCGAACTCGTTGTACTTACCGGCGGCAGCGAAGGCGATGCGGTCGTAGATCTCGCTCACCTTGTGCAGGGCGCGCGAGGGGTTCTCGCCGACGAACAGAATCCCGTCGGCGTAGGTGATGACCAGCACCGAGCGCCCGCGGGCGATGCCTTTGCGGGCGAAGTCGCTCCGGTCCTTCATGAGCTGCTCGGGGCTGACGTAGAACGGCATCGACACGGCGGACGGGACTCCTCTGGCGGGGTTCGGGCTGGCGGAGGGCTGCGGCTCAGCCGCCGGGGTTGCTCATCCGGTCGTCGACCACGGACCGCACCACCGCGCCGACCTCGTCGTCGCCGAGCCGGCGCAAGCCCTCGTCGGACACGCTCATGACGACCGGCCAGATCTTCCGGGTCAGGTCCGGGCCGCCGGTCGCAGAGTCGTCGTCTGCGGCGTCGTAGAGCGCGTCGACGGCCAGCCGTACAGCATCGGCCTCGGTCACGTCGTCGCGGTAGCGCTTCTTCAGAGCGCTACGCGCGAACACCGACCCGGAGCCGACGGAGTGGAAGCTGTGCTCCTCGTACCGCCCTCCCGTGACGTCGTAGGAGAAGATCCGGCCGATGCCCTCCACGACGTCGTAGCCGGCGAGCAGAGGTACGACGGCCAAGCCCTGCATCGCCAGGCCGAGGTTGCCGCGGATGAGGGTGGAGAGCCGGTTGGCCTTGCCCTCCAGGCTCATCGGCGCACCCTCGAGCTTCTCGTAGTGCTCGAGCTCGACCTGGAACAACCGGACCATCTCCACCGCGAGGCCGGCGGTGCCGGCGATGCCGACGCACGAGTGATCGTCGGCCGGGAAGACCTTCTCGATGTCACGCTGCGCGATCACGTTACCCATCGTCGCCCGCCGGTCCCCGGCCATCAGCACGCCGGTCGAGTGCGTGACCGCCACGATGGTCGTGCCGTGCGGGGCGTCGACCATGCCCGCCGGGAGCTCTCGCCGCGAGGGCAACAGGTCGGGGGCGGCCTGCCCGAGAAAGTCGGTGAACGACGAGCTGCCGGGCGCGGTGAAGTGCGCGGGGAGCCGCCCGTGCAGACCTGCGTCGTGCGGCATGCCTTGTTCTCCAGGTGACGTTGCGGTGCCGGTGGGTGTCTGGGGGGAGGTCGCCATGCCGAGCCCCGCAGCGCTCTACCCGAACCCTACAGAGGCAAGCCGACCGCCACGAACCGTGGCGGGCCGCGCGGTGCCGGCGCCCGTGAACAGGCGATGCGCGCGCGGGGCGGCCTGGCCGGCGCCGCTCTGCCGCGGCTGCGCTCTCAGGGGTTCTCCGCGGCCGTGAGCCGGGCCATCCGGACTGCCGACCGTCCCCGGCAGCGTGGCGGAATGCAAGAGCGGGTGAGCCACAGGGTCATTGACCACCCTTCTGTACGTACGATCTGACAAAGTCCTCCGCATTCTCCTCGAGCACGTCATCAATCTCGTCCAGCAGCGAGTCGACGTCATCGGTCAGCTTTCCGACGCGCTCCTGGACGTCGGAGGTCGTCTCGTCCGCGACCTCCTCGACGTCGTCGGACCGCTTGGTCGTACGGTCCTGCCCACCGGTGTCCCTGGTCGCCATGGCTGCTCCTCGAGGTGCTGCGTCGTTGCCTGCTGGAAAAACTACGCCCGACCAACGGCCGTCCGGGTCAGGACGAGCCACCTTGGCCGTCGGCGTGCCGCCCTGCCCCCCTGAGCGACGCTGCCGCGATGGACCTGTACGCCCTGCACCCGAGGACCTCACGGCGGCCGCCGCCGCCGCGGTCAAGCAGGCCCGAGCGGGCGGCCCAGGCGGTCGGAGCACCCGGGCTGCGGCCAGCGCCGAGGTGGCCGCGACCGTCGAGGCCGCCCTCGCCGAGCCGACCTCGGGCGAGGTGGTCCGCGCCGCGGAGCGGGCCCGGGCCGTCCTCGCGCGGCTGGCAGCGCCGAGTTAGCGCCGGCCACCGAGTCGTTCGAGCAGCTCGAGGGCGCTGTCGCACTCGTCGAGGAGCGCTCCGACATGTGCCCGGGTGCCACGCAGCGGCTCCAGGGTCGGCACGCGCTGCAGGGAATCGCGGCCCACATCGAAGATCACCGAGTCCCAGGAGGCCGCGGCGACAGCGTTCGGGTACTTCTCCAGGCATCGACCCCGGAAGTATGCGCGGGTGTCCTCGGGCGGTGCCAGCACCGCGCGCTGGACGTCGGCCTCGGTAACCAGTGTGGTCATGCGGCCCCGTGCGACCAGCCGGTTGTACAGGCCGCGCTCAAGCCGGACGTCGCTGTACTGCAGGTCGACCAGGTGCAGCTTGGCGGCCTCCCAGCCCAGCCCGTCGCGGTCGCGGTAGCTCTCCAGCAGGCTGAGCTTGGCGACCCAGTCAAGCTCGCCGGCCAGCGACATCGGGTCGCTCTCGAGCCGGCCGAGCACCGACTCCCACCGCGCCAAGACGTCCAGCGTCTGCTCGTCGGCGTCCGCCCCCCAGCGGTCCTCGACGAACTTGCGGGCTTGTTCGTAGAACTCCATCTGCAGCTGCACGGCCGTCATCCGCCGGCCGTCGCGGAGCGTCAGCGGCGCCCGCAGAGTCGGGTCGTGGGACACCTGCCGCAGCGCCGTCACGGGGCCGTCCACCCCGAGGTCGATGCCGCTGTCGGTGAACCAGCGGGCCTCCACCATGGCCAACACCAGCGACGTCGTGCCAACCTTGAGGTAGGTCGCAACCTCCGCAAGATTGGCGTCGCCAATGATGACGTGCAGCCGGCGGTACTTCTCGGGGTCGGCGTGCGGCTCGTCCCGAGTGTTGATGATCGGCCGCTTCAGGGTGGTCTCCAGCCCCACCTCGACCTCAAAGAAGTCGGCCCGCTGGGAGAGCTGGAAGCCCTGACCGCGGCCGTCCTGCCCGATGCCGACCCGCCCGGCGCCCGCGAAGACCTGCCGCGAGACGAAGAACGGCGTGAGGTGCCGGACCAGCTCTCCGAAGGGCGTCTGGCGGGCGACCAGGTAGTTCTCGTGCGTGCCGTACGAGGCGCCCTTGCCGTCGGTGTTGTTCTTGTACAGCTGGATCCGCGCGGTGCCGGGCACGGTGAGCGCGCGCTCCGCGGCAAGCGCCATGACCCGCTCCCCCGCCTTGTCCCAGAGGACCGCGTCGCGCGGTGAGGTCACCTCGGGCGAGGAGTACTCCGGGTGTGCGTGGTCGACGTACAGCCGGGCGCCGTTGGTGAGAATCGCGTTGGCCAGGCCCAGGTCGTCCTCGGGCTCGCCGCCGTAGTGGTCGCTGCTCCCGACGCCGACCTCGAACCCGCGGGCGTCGCGCAGCGGGTTCTCCTCCTCGAAGTCCCACCGGGTGCGCCGGTCGCGGGAGGCCTGCCCGCCGACGTAGCCGTTGACGACCTGGCTGCAGGCCACCATCGCGTTGGTCGACGGCTCGTCCGGCACGGATACGCCGTACTCGGTCTCCACGCCCATGACCCGCCGCACGCCCATGCAGCGAGCCTAGGTCGTGCGTACGCGACCCGCAGACGGACGGTCCCGCTAGAGGTACTGGCCGGTGTTGGCGACCGTGTCGATCGAGCGGCCCGTCTCGGACCCCTTCGTGCTGGTGACGAGCGTCCGGATGTACACGATCCGCTCGCCCTTCTTACCCGAGATACGGGCCCAGTCGTCGGGGTTCGTGGTGTTGGGCAGGTCCTCGTTCTCCTTGAACTCATCGATGCACGCCGTCATGAGGTGCTGCAGGCGCAGGCCTTTGCCGCCGGTCTCCAGGAAGTCCTTGATCGCCATCTTCTTGGCCCGCGCCACGATGTTCTCGATCATTGCGCCGGAGTTGAAGTCCTTGAAGTACAGGACCTCCTTGTCACCGTTGGCGTAGGTGACCTCCAGGAAGCGGTTCTCCTCGGCTTCGGTGTAGATCCGCTCGACCACGCGCTGGATCATCGCCGCGACGGTGGCCTCGCGGGAGCCGTCGTTGTCGGCGACGTCCTCCTCGTGCAGCGGCAGGTCGGTGCGGATGTACTTGCCGAAGATGTCGCGGGCCGCCTCGGCGTCGGGCCGTTCAATCTTGATTTTCACGTCGAGCCGACCGGGCCGCAGGATTGCCGGGTCGATCATGTCCTCGCGGTTGGAGGCGCCGATGACGATGACGTTCTCCAAGCTCTCCACGCCGTCGATCTCGCTGAGCAGCTGCGGGACGATCGTGGTCTCGACATCGGAGGACACCCCGGAACCGCGGGTCCGGAAGATCGAGTCCATCTCGTCGAAGAAGACGATGACCGGGGTGCCCTCGGAGGCCTTCTCGCGGGCCCGCTGGAAGATCAGCCGGATGTGCCGCTCGGTCTCGCCGACGTACTTGTTGAGCAGCTCCGGGCCCTTGATGTTGAGGAAGAACGAACGGCCCTCAGGCTTGCCGGTGACCTCCGCGACCTTCTTCGCCAGGCTGTTGGCGACCGCTTTGGCGATCAGGGTCTTGCCGCAGCCGGGCGGGCCGTACAGCAACACACCCTTCGGCGGCCGCAACTGGTGCTCCTTGAACAGGTCTTTGTGCAGGAACGGCAGCTCCACCGCGTCGCGGATCTGCTCGATCTGGCCCGCGAGGCCACCGATGTCGCTGTAGTCGATGTCGGGGACCTCCTCCAGCACGAGCTCCTCGACCTCGCTCTTGGGGATCCGCTCGTACACCCAGCCGCTGCGGCTCTCCAGCAGCAGCGAGTCACCTGCCTTGATCGGCTGGTCGGCGAGGGAGTCGGCGACCATCACTACGCGCTCCTCATCGGTGTGGTTGAGGACCAGTGCGCGCCGGGTGCCGTCCCCTTCGGCCGGTGCCAGCAGCTCCTTGAGCATCACGACCTCGCCCTGCTTCTCGAAGGCGAGCGCACGTACGACGTTCATCGCCTCGTTGAGCATGACCTCCTGGCCGCGCAGCATCGCGCCGCTGTCGAGGTCGGGCGAGACCGCGACCCGCAGCTTGCGGCCGCCGGTGAAGATGTCGATGGTGCCGTCGTCGTGCGCCGACAGGAAGGTGCCGTAGCCACTCGGCGGCTGGGCCAGGCGCTCGACCTCCTCCTTGAGGGCGACGATCTGGTCGCGGGCCTCCCGCAGCGTGCCGACCAGCCGGTCGTTCTGCCCGACGGTCCCCGACAGCGTGGCCTGCACCTCGCCGAGCCGCTGTTCGAGCGCGCGCACCTGCCGCGGCGAGTCAGCCAGCTTGCGGCGCAGGACCGCCACCTCCTCCTCGAGGAAGCTCACCTGGGCCACCAGCTCGCCCGCCCGACCGTCCTCGCCGGCGTTGCCGCGTCCTGCCACGTGCCTCACCTCCGGGTCTCAGCGCATCCTATGTACGAGGCAAGCGCAGCGCGGCCTGACCACACCGGTCGTCCCCCGATCGTGGCGGCGTGCGGGCTCAGGGCAGCGCCGGCCGGAATGGCGCGGGCCGGCCGGCCGGGTCGGCGTCGGGCTGCGCCGCCGGGAGCGCACCCTGCGCCGTGGGGCCCGTCGCAGCCGGCTCGCCGTACCCGCCCTTGCTCGGGCGGCGGCGGCGAAGTGGCGGCTCGACGCCGTCTGCGAGCCGCCGGCTGGTGCACAGGAAGCCGGTGTGGCCGACCATCCGGTGCTCGGGGCGGACGGCGAGACCCTCGACGTGCCACCCGCGGACCAGCGACTCCCACGACTGCGGCTCGGTGAAGGCCCCGTGCGCACGCAGCGCCTCGACGGTGGTCGACAGCTGCGTGGTGGTGGCCACGTAGCAGCAGACCAGCCCGCCCGGCCGCAGGGCGCCGGCCACCGCGTCGAGGGTCTCCCAGGGCGCGAGCATGTCGAGCACGACGCGGTCGACGCCGGTCTCGATCAGGCTGTCCTGCAGGTCGCCGACGGTCACCGACCAGGCCGGGTGCGGACCGCCGAAGAACCGCTCGACGTTGCGCTGGGCGATCTCGGCGAAGTCCGCACGTCGTTCGTACGACGACAGCCGGCCGGCGTCGCCGACGGCCCGCAGCAGCGACATCGACAGCGCCCCGCTGCCGACGCCGGCCTCGATGACCTGCGCCCCCGGGAAGATGTCGGCCATCTGGACGACCTGACCGGCATCCTTGGGGTAGACCACCTGCGCGCCGCGGGGCATCGACAGGACGAAGTCCGACAGCAGCGGCCGAAGCGCGAGGTAGGCCGTCGTCCCGATCGTCACGACGACGCCCTCCGGGCCGCCGAGCAGGATGTCGTGCTCCAGGATGCCCTTGTGGGTGTGGAACTGCTTGCCCGCCTCGAGGGTGATGGTGTGCATCCGGCCCTTCGGGTCGGTCAGCTGCACCTGGTCGCCGTCCTGCAGGGGTCCGCGCCGCCGCGAGGCGCCAGTGCTGGGGCTCGTACGTCCAGGGGTGGCCACGAGCAGGCGAGCCTAGGCGACGGCTTGCGGTGCCCCGCTCGCGACACCGGCCAGGTCGGCGGCGACGAGCACCCGTGGCTCCGGGCCGCGGACCACGTACTCCGACGCGGGCGTACGACGGACGGCGTCCACCAGTCCGGCACCGGACAGCCCCGGGTCGAGCAGCAAGCCGGCCTCGAGCGGCCTGGCGAGGTCACCGACCGCGATCCACGGACGCCGGTGCAGGGGTACGGCGGCGACGGCGGCCTCACTCACCACGGCTCTGGGCAGGCCGGTCTCGTCGACGACCACGATCGCGTGCAGGCCGGCGTCGTGCGCGCGGCGCAGCGCCTCCGCCAGCGGCAGGGCGGCCGGTACCGCGAGCGCAGGCCGGGCGAGCACAGCCGCGCCGAGCCCGTGCAGCCGGCGCTCGACGCGAGCCGCGCGCAGCGAGGCCGTCGCCCCGCCGTACAGGAAGCCCGCGATCAGCACGCTGGTGACCACCCCGACCAGGCTCTGCCGGGCACCGATCGCCGGGACGACGACGAACACCGTCAGGGGCACCACGACGATCGCGAGCACCCGGCCCGCCTGTGCGGCGACGACGGTGCCCATCGAGGCCTTGCCGGTGAGCTTCCAGACCAGCGCCCGCAGCATCCCGCCGCCGTCCAGGGGCAGGCCGGGGAGCAGGTTGAACACCGCGAGCCCGGCGTTGCTGAGTGCGAACAGGACCACAACTGCCCGGACGTCGGTGCCATGGGGCAACGCTCGGGTCGCGGTGAAGCCGACCCCGGTCAGCAGGACGGACACCAGGGGGCCGGCGCCGGAGACGGCGAAGGCGCGGGCCGGCGTCGGTGGCGGGTCGGTGACCTCGGTCAGGCCGGCGAGGAAGGACACGGTGATGCGCTTGACGCGCAGCCGCAGCAGCCGTGCCGCGACGCAGTGCCCGACCTCGTGCAGCAGGACGCTCAGCAGGAGCAGGACGGCGAAAGCCGCGGCGGCCAGGTAGCCGCGGCCCGGGTCGCCGTTGCGGGCGAGCACCGGGCCGTACGAGATGACGACGATGGCGGCCAGCAGGAACCACGACGGCGACAGCTCGACGGGTACCCCGAGCACGCTCCCGACCCGCAGGACGCGTCTTCCCGAGGGTGCGGAGTCGGCCACCGGCCGACCCTACGGGTGATGGTGTGGGCCCGCCGTGAGGCCGGCGGGCCGCTGTCGGTGGACCGGCTGCCCGCGGACGTGCAATGGCCTTGAGCGCGCTGGGCGCGGGTGGGCAGCGGCGCCTCGTTGCCGTCCCGGCGACGCCCTTCCAAGCACCGACGGTGCGCCTGCCTCGTCTTGTCGGAGGGCGCACGTAGCGTCTCCGACATGACCACCGTCGACGTCGACCTACCCGTCCTGGGCTCCCTGTCGCCCTCGCGCGCCGGCGACTTCATGACCTGCCCCCTGCTGTTCCGCTACCGCACCATCGACCGGTTGCCGCAGGCGCCGTCGTCGGCCGCGACCCGGGGCACCGTGGTGCACGCCGTGCTCGAGCGGCTGTTCGACCTGCCGGCCGCAGAGCGCACCGTCGCGGCTGCCGCGTCGCTGTTGCGGCCGGAGTGGGACCGGCTGGTCGAGGCCGAGCCCGAGGTGGCCGGGCTGTTCGACGACGAGGCCGCGCTCGGCAGCTGGCTCGACTCGGCTCGCGACCTGCTCGAGGCGTACTTCAGCCTGGAGGACCCCCGTCGGCTCGAGCCAGCCCGTCGCGAGGAACACGTCCAGGTCGTCCTGTCGAACGGACTGCGGCTCCGCGGGATTGTCGACCGGGTGGATGTCGCGCCCAGCGGCGCCGTCCGCGTCGTCGACTACAAGACCGGTCGGTCGCCGCGCGAGGACTTCGAGAGCAAGGCGCTGTTCCAGATGAAGTTCTACGCGCTGGTGCTGTGGCGTACCACGGCAGTCGTGCCGACCCTGCTGCAGCTGATGTACCTCAGTGACCGCCAGATGCTGCGCTATTCGCCCGACGAGGCCGACCTGCTGGCGACCGAGCGCAAGCTGCTTGCCCTGTGGTCGGCGATCGAGCGGGCCACGCAGGACCGCGACTTCCGCCCCAGCCCCAGCAAGCTCTGCGACTGGTGTGACCACCAGGCGCTCTGCCCGTCCTTCGGCGGCACGATGCCGCCGTTCCCGGAGGTTGTCCCCGGCCCCGACGCGTCTTCCCGCCGCGACCGGTCCGCGGCAGCCGCGCCGTCCGGGCCGTCGGTGCCCGACCAACGCGCCACCGCCTGATCCCTGCACTGGCCGCCTTCGCGGGGGTCGCAGGTGTCGTCGCCGCTGTGGTCCCGGCCCGTCGGGCGGCCCGGCTGGACCTCCTGCAGGCCATCGCGACGGGGTGAGCGGGTGCACACTGGGCGACGAAACCCCCGACGACCTGGAGGCACCGTGACGACGACCGAGGACCGCGCCGCAGCGCACGCGGACGAGCTGGTGACGGCTGCCGTCGATGCGGCCGCGCCCAACGGGCGCAACAGGCAGCTGCAGCTGCCGCTGCCCCCGACCTTCGAGACCGTCGAGCAGGAGCGGGCGCACCGCAAGGCCAGGCTGGCCGGGGCCTTCCGGATGTTCAGCCGCGCCGGGCTGGACGAAGGCGTGGCGGGCCACATCACGGTTCGCGACCCCGGCGAGCCGGAGACGTTCTGGGTCAACCCGTTTGGCATGCACTTCTCGATGATCCGCAGCAGCGACCTGATCCGCGTCGACGAGGCCGGTGAGGTCATCGAGGGTGACCGTGCCGTCAACGGCGCCGCCGTAGCCATCCACTGCGCCGTGCACGCCGCCCGCCCGGACATCCTTGCCGCTGCACACGCCCACGGTCCGTACGGCAAGACCCTGTCGGCAATGGAGATGACGGTGGAGCCGCTGACCCAGGACTCCTGCGCCTTCTATGAGGACATCGGCAAGTACGACACCTACTCCGGGGTGGTCCTGGACCCGGCGGAGGGCAAGCGCATCGGGGCAGCCCTTGGAGATCACAAAGCCGTCATTCTGTCCAACCACGGCATGCTCACCGTCGGTGAGAGCGTCGACAGCGCCGCCTGGTGGTTCCTCACTCTGGAGCGCACCGCGCAGAGCCAGCTGATGGCCTACGCCGCCGGCACACCTCGCCGCATCGGGCACGAGGAAGCCAACCAGACGCGCGGCCAGGTCGGCTTCGAACTGGCCGGCTGGTTCCAGTTCCAGCCGATCTGGGACCGCATCAGCCGCGACAACCCCGATATCTTCGACTGACCCGCAAACTCGTCAGAGGGCGCCCAGGGCCGCCAGATCGAGTTCGGCGAGGCTGGTCAGGACCAGCCGCCGCGGACCGGCCTCGGGGTGGACGCCTGCCACGCTCGGCACCGCGACGACCGCGCACCCCGCCGCCGCACCGCTCGCGATGCCGGCTGGGCTGTCCTCGAGGACCACGGCCCGCCGAGGGTCGGCGCCCAGCCGGGTGCATGCGGTCGCGTACGGCTCGGGGTGCGGCTTGGCGTGCCGTACCTCGTCGCCGGCCAGCGTCAGGTCGAAGGACAGTCCGAGGCGGTTGACGACAGCGTCGACCAGCACCCGGTAGGACGAGGAGACCAGCCCCACCGGTACGCCGGCGCGCTGCAGCTCCCCGAGCAGGTCCAGGGCGCCGGGCAGCGCAGTCAGCTCGCCGCCGAACAGCTCGACCATCCGCCGGAGCAGATCGGTCGTGGTCTGAGCCACCAGCTCGGGCGTCGGCAGCCGCCCGAGCAGGGTCAGGATGACCGGGACGGCCGTCTCGATCCGGGTGCCCACCACGGCGACCTTGATCTCGGGCGTCCAGCTGCCACCCAGCCGGTCGGCAAGCTCGACCTCGGCGACGGTCCAGAGGGGTTCGGTGTCGACGAGCAACCCGTCCATGTCGAACAGCACGGCGGACGGCAGCAGGGCGGGCACGCGCCATTCTGCCAGGCGGCTAGTAGGCCCCGCGTCGTCGCAGGACGGCGAAGGCCGTCTTCCACACGATCATCGCGTCGAGGGCCAGGCTCCAGTTCTCGACGTAGTGCAGGTCGAGCCGTACGGACTCCTCCCACGACAGGTCCGACCGCCCGCTGATCTGCCACAGACCGGTCAGACCGGGCCGGACGAGCAGCCTGCGGCGGACGTCCTCGCCGTACTGAGCCACCTCGCGTGGCAGCGGCGGACGCGGCCCGACCAGGGACATGTCGCCGGTGACGACGTTGAGCAGCTGCGGTACCTCGTCCAGGGAGAACCGGCGCAGCCACCGGCCGATCGGTGTGACCCGGGGATCGTCACGCATCTTGAACAGCAGCCCGTCGGCGTTCTGGTTCTGGTTCTCCAGCTCGGCCAGCCGGGCCTCGGCGTCGGAATACATGCTCCGGAACTTGAACATCGTGAAGGTACGGCCGTCGACGCCGACCCGGGTCTGCCGGAACAGCGCACCGCCGCGGCTGGAGACCCGCACGCCGAGCGCGAGACAGAGCAGCACGGGGCTGGCGATGAGCAGGACCAGCAGCGCCAGCAAACGGTCGGTGCTGCCCTTGAGCAGCCGGCGACCACCGCTGAACTCGGGCTGCTCGACATGCAGCAGTGGCAGCCCGGCGACCGGCCGGATGTGGATCCGCGGCCCGGCGATGTCGGTGAGGGAGGGCGCCACGACCAGCGAGATCCCGGAGCCCTCCAGCTCCCAGGACAGCCGGCGCAGGTCGGCCTGGTTGAAGTCCGACCAGGCACCGACCGCCACCGTGTCGGCCTCGGTCTGCTTGAGCGCCTGGATGACGGTGGAGGAGGTCCCGACGACGGGGACGCCTTCGACGCAAGGCCCCTGGCTGCGGTCGACGCAGGCCCCGACGACGGAGAAGCCGGCGTACGGCTCTCGCTGCAGCTGCCGGACCAGCTCGGCGCAGGAGCGCTCGCGGCCGACGACGACCACCCGGTGCAGGCAGCGGCCCTTGGCGCGCAGGCGGTGCAGCCACTGCCGGGCGGCGTAGCGCAGCAGGAGCCCGAGCACGACGGTGGTGGGGAAGACGATCAGCACGTACAGCCGCGCCAGCTCAACCTTGGACGCAAGGCTGAACAGCGCCACCGCGGCCAGTAGCCGCAGGCCGGCGTCGAAGACCCGTCGGAACTCCTCGCTGCCGGTCCCGAGGAAGCGCAGCTCGTAGGACCGAGTCGAGGCGCAGGTGATCAGCCAGACCGGCGGGAACAGCAATGTTGCCCCGAGGTAGATGTTCGGGGCGTGACCGCCGAAGCGCACGAGCAGGGCGACGCTGGCACCGATGGTCGCGGCGACGATATCGAGCAGGACGAGCGTGCGGACCAGCTTTCGTTGCCACCGGGTGGCCGTCCGCGCGGGTAGCTGCTGCTCGTCGACGGCCCTCGAGACCGGGGGCTCGGCCATCCCCTCGAGGAGCGCGAGCGTGGCCTCGCCGGAGTCGAGGACCGAGGAGGACCGCAGCAGCTGGCGGACCCGGGACGGCCGCAGCGAGCCACGTGAGCGCAGGCCGCGGTCGGTGACGACGGGCTTGGCCGTCGGCGTCTTGGGCCGCAGCATGGCCTCCTCGTCCCTCAGCGTCACCGGGCCACCGTAGTCACGGAACGTGCCCCCGTCAGGTGTCTCTCAAGTTCTTTCGCCCGTTCGGGTGTATCCGAATGGGCGCTTCGCCGCGGTGGGTCAGCGTGCGGCTAGATATCTGGCCTCCGGGTGGGGCAACCCGATCGCCGAGGTGGCGGCTCCGGCGGCAGCCGGTGCTCCTCGGACAGATCCACCCCCGATTGCGACGCCCGACGAGCAGCAACTCGAGTGGGAGCTGGTCCTCGATGTCAGGGCAGTCCGCACCGCAACAGCACGGCCCCCCGCCGTCGTCGGGCCCCACAGGTCGATCATGTGGGCCCCTCGCGGCCGATGTCAACGACCTGCTTCCAGTCGCCGGGAAGCATCGCCTCGCGGAAGGCCCTGCTGCCGTCGGTGCCGGTGCGCTCTCGGCCGTTTCACGAGCGATCCGGGCGCCCGCGAGCGCCGTCACGGTGATCCGTTCGGCAATGCCGCACTCGTCGAGGCCAGCCCAGTTTGACCCGAAGGCGTTCGTCTCGATGGCACCGCAGCCGTCCCAGCGCTGCGGCGCGCGTGTCCCCGGCGTCCGGGCCGGCAGCGGTACCGTGCCGCGACCGTGCACCGCACGGCCCCGACACGCCTGCAGGGAGCCCCGTGAGCAGCTCGCCGTACTCAACCGTGCTCGTCGGCACCGACGGGTCCGACTCGTCGTTCCGGGCGGTCGACCGGGCCGCCATCATCGCCCGCGACGCCGGTGCCGCGCTGGTGCTGGCCTGCGCCTACCGGCCAATGTCGGAGCGCGAGGTACGCGACGCGCAGCAGGTGCTGGGAGGGGAGGCCTACCAGGTGTCCGGGTCGACGCCGGCCGAGGATGTGCTGCGCGACGCGGCCGACCGGGCGGCCGCACTGGGAGCCACGAACACCGAGCGCAAAGCCGTCGAGGGTGACGCGGTCGACGCGCTCATCGAGCTCGTAGCGGAACGCGGCGTGGATCTTGTCGTGATCGGCAACCGGGGGCTCAACAGCCTGGCGGGCCGCGTCCTCGGGTCTGTGCCCGCCAACATCAGCCACCGGGCAAAGTGCGACGTGCTCATCGTCCATACGACCGGGCGCGGGGCGAAGCAGCAGGGGTGAGCACCCCCCTCGGACAGCACCCACCCGTCTCGGGTGGCATCGACGTCGACCTGCCCGGCGTGGACGTCCGGCTGCGTGCCACTCGGTGGCCGGGAGCCGGCGTACCGGTACTGCTGCTGCACGGCTTGGCCTCTACGCGCCGGTTCTGGGACCTTGTCGCGCCCCGGCTGGCCGGGCTGCCGGTACTGGCCCTGGATCAGCGGGGCCACGGCGACAGCGACCGGCCAGCCGGTCCCTACGACGGGGCGACTGTCGCCCGCGACGCGCTCACCGCTCTGGACGCGCTCGGGTTCTCGCGGGCTGTCGTGGTCGGGCACTCGTGGGGCGCGTCGACCGCTCTGCGGCTCGCGGCCGAGTCGCCCGAGCGGGTGCTGGCCGTCGTCGCCGTCGACGGCGGCTTCGGCATGCATGTGGAGCCGGGCACAGACCGCGCGGAGATACGCACCCGGATGCAGCCGCCCCGCACCGCGCTGCCAGTCGCCGAGCTGCGTGAGCGGCTGGCGCAGGGGCCACTCGGGACGTGGTGGAGTCCTGCCGTAGAGGCCGCCGTGCTGGCGATCTTCGAGGAAGGACCGGACGGGCTGGCGCGGGCCCGACTGCCGTTCGCCACCCATATGGCGATCGTCGACGACCTGCTCGACACCGACCCGGCCGGGTGGCTGCCGGAGATTGCCTGCCCGGCGTGGCTGGTGGCAGCCGAGCAGATCGGCGGCGACCCGTGGGGGGCCCGCAAGGCAGCCGCCCTGGAGCACGCGGCAGCTGTCCTGGCCCGACCGCGCCTGCAGCGTTGGGCCGGCGCCGTGCACGACGTACCGCTGCAGTGGCCGGCACTGGTCGCCGGGCTGATCCGCGCCGCCGTCGAGGAGGTCTCGGCGTGAGTCTGCCGCGCCGCCCGGACGGCCTGGCTCCCCTGCACGACCCGGTCCTGGTCGCCGCCTTCGAGGGCTGGAACGACGCCGGTGACGCGGCCACCGGCGCGGTCGAGCACCTGGAGGACGTCTGGCGGGCACGGGCAGTCGTCGAGGTCGACCCGGACGACTACTACGACTTCCAGGTGAACCGGCCCACCGTGTCCCTTGTCGACGGTACGACCCGGCGGATCACCTGGCCGACGACCCGGTTCTCGGTGTGCCGCCCGCCGGGTGCGAGCCGCGATGTCGTGCTGGTCCGCGGCCTCGAACCCAACATGCGCTGGCGCGGGTTCTGCCAGGAGCTGCTCGCGGTCACCGCCCAGCTGGGTGTGCGTACCGTCGTCACGCTCGGCGCGCTGCTCGCCGACAGCCCGCACACCCGCCCGGTGCCGGTGAACGGCACCGCGTCCGACCCCGACACCGCAGCGGCGCTCGGCCTGGAGCGCAGCCGCTACGAGGGGCCGACCGGCATCGTCGGGGTGTTCCAGGACGCCTGCACCGCCAGCGGTGTCCCGGCGCTGTCCTTCTGGGCGGCCGTGCCGCACTACGTCTCGATGCCGCCCTGCCCGAAGGCGACGATCGCGCTGCTACGCAGGGTCGAGGACCTGCTCGACATCCCGGTGCCGCTCGGTGACCTGCCCGACAAGGCCCGGGCCTGGGAGCGATCGGTGGACGAGCTCGCCGCAGAGGACAACGACATCGCGGAATACATCGCGGCACTCGAGGAACGCGAGCCGGCGACGGACCTGCCGGAAGCCTCCGGCGAGGCCATCGCGAAGGAGTTCGAGCGCTACCTGCGACGCGGCGAGGGCGACCCGCCGGCCTGAGCGTCAGGCCAGGGAGACGCCAAGCAGCGCATCGACGGTGTCGCGGACTAGCGCGGGCGCCGCCTCGTCGTCGCCCTGGGCCGAGGCCCAGGCATCGACCGCGGCCAGCGCGGCGGGCGCGTCGAGGTCGTCCGCAAGTGCCGCGCGAACCTGCGCGAGCAGGGCCGTCCCGGACGGCCCCGCACTGCGCCGGACGCCCTCGCCCCAGCGGGCCAGCCGACCCTCCCCCTCGCGCAGCATGGCGTCGGTCCACTCGCGGTCAGAGCGGTAGTGCTGGGACAGCAGGGCGATCCGCAGCGCGCCGGGGTCGGTGCCGGCCCGCCGGAGCCCCGACACGAAAACCAGGTTGCCACGCGACTTGCTCATCTTCTCGCCGGCCAGCCCGATCATCCCGGCGTGCACCGACGCCGTGGCGTACGGCCAGGCACCCGTCGCGACCTCGCCGTGCGCCGCCGACATCTCATGGTGCGGGAAGGCCAGGTCCGAGCCGCCGCCCAGCACATCGACGCGCGGGCCGAGCCGGTTCACCGAGATCGCGGTGCACTCGACGTGCCACCCCGGCCGGCCGCGTCCCAGCGAGGAGTTCCAGGCCGGCTCGCCCGGCCGCTCTGCGCGCCACAGCAGCGGGTCCAGCGGATCCTTCTTGCCCGGCCGCTCCGGGTCGCCGCCCCGATCGGCAGCCAGCCGCATCATCACCTCGTGCGGGTAGCCGGCGACCTCGCCGAAGTGCGCCGCGCTGGACACCGGGAAGTACACGTCGTCGTCGACGCGGTACGCCGCACCCGCGTCCAGCAGCCGCTGCACCATCGCGGAGATCTCGTCCATCGCCTCGACGGCGCCGACGAAGTGCGTGGGTGGCAGCACCCGGAGCCCGGCCATGTCCTCCCGGAACAGCGCCGTCTCACGCTGCGCGACGACCGTCCAGTCCTCGCCGTCGCGGGCGGCCCGCTCCAGCAGTGGGTCGTCGATGTCGGTGACGTTCTGGACGTAGTCGACGTGCAGGCCCGCGTCGAGCCACACCCGCACCAGCGTGTCGAACGCGAGGTACGTCGCTGCGTGCCCGAGGTGCGTGGCGTCGTACGGCGTGATCCCGCAGACATAGAGCCGGGCCACGCCCCTGGGCGCGACCGGGACGAGCCCGCGGGCGGCGTCGGTCAGGTGCAGTGGACCGGGCTCCCCCTGCAGGACGGGGACCGGGGTCGAGGGCCAGGACTGCATGGCCGCGAGCCTAGGGGGACGCTTGGCCAGCAGAGCGCTTGGCTAGGGGCGTCTGGGGCGGGTCCTCAGAACGGCGGCCAGGGGATGGCCGGCCAGTCCCTCGACGGCTGCGGATGCCGCCGGCTGGCGAGCAGCGCGTCCACCCGCTCGACCGTGCGCCGTACCTCACGCCGGGTCAACAGGTCGTGCAGCCCGTCACCGAGCGGGCCCTCCAGCTCGGCCCGCAGCCGCGACAGGACCTCCACGGCCTCGTCGGTCAGCGCGTCACCGCGCCACTGCCAGAGCAGGGTGCGCAGCTTGTCCTCCGCCGAGAAGCAGATGCCGTGGTCCACCCCGTACACCCGTCCATCGGTGGTCGGCAGCAGGTGGCCGCCCTTGCGGTCGGCGTTGTTGACGACCGCGTCGAACACGGCCATCCGGCGCAGGTCGGGGTGGTCACTGCGGGCCAGGACGGCGAGGTCGACGGTGTCGTCGACGTCGACCCAGAGCTGGCACATGCCGGTGCCGAACGGCCCCTCGCGCATGACCGTCGGGGGGACGACGTCCCAGCCCGTGGCCTGCGAGACCAGG
>JBKJQN010000089.1:0-33171 GCA_046593925.1 Mycobacteriales bacterium | reverse complement strand
CGCAGCAGCTCGAACGACAGGTCCTTGTTCGCGCTCCAGCAGGTCGGCCAGGGCAAGATGCCAGGCGGGGCGTCGCGCTGGAGCGCGAACAAGGACCTGTCGTTCGAGCTGCTGCGTCCCGAGCGGGTCCTCGAGGTCGCCTACGACCACATGGAGGGCACGCGACTGCGTCACACGGCGCAGTTCGTGCGCTGGCGTGACGACCGCGACCCAGCGTCGTGCACCTTCGACCAGCTCGAGGTCCCGGTCCCGGCGCTGCTCGCCGACGTCTTCGGCAGCTAGTGGTTCGAGAATCACTCAGCAGACTGGAACACGTCGAGCTCGACGCGTAGTAGCGGTCGGTGCGGCCGGCGTAGGTCATCCCGAGGCGCTGGCACACCTTCCGCGACGGCTCGTTCGCCGGGTAGATCACGGCGTGCACAATGTCGATGCCGTGAGCTGACGCGCGCTCGACCATCGCTGTCGCAGCTTCTGTCGCGAAGCCCTGGCCCCACGCGTCAGGGTGCAGGTGCCAGCCGATCTCCACGTCGGGCGTGGCCGGCTGCGGACGCACGGACTCCGACCACGGCAGCTGGCGCAGCAGCACCGAGCCGACCGGCCGGTCCCCGAGGTCGATCGGGCAGACGGCCCACACGCCGTACGGCGGGCCCTGCGGGTCGGGAGCCGCTCGGAGCGCGAGGCGTGCGGCCGCCTCCTCGCGCGAGGTGATGACCTGCGGCGGGTTGCCGAGGTAGCGCATGACCTCGGGGCGCGAGTAGATGTCGAAGTAGTCGTCCAGGTCCGCGGCCCGCCAGGGGCGCAGCCGCAGCCGCTCGGTGCTGATCGCCTCGCTCATGACCCTTCCGGGACGACCTTCTTGGCCCGGCTGGGCTGGACGCGCTTGGGCTCCCCTTCCATCTTCGGGAACTGGGGCGGGTACGCCGCGTCAGCCAGACCCAGGTCCTTCTCGTGCCGCTGGACCAGCTCGAGCAGCGGCTCGAGGTCCTGCGCCACGTCGTCGATCGACGCGTGCACATCGCCGAGCTCGGCGAAGCGCGCCGGCATCGTGGCGATGGTGAAGTCGGGGATGCGCGCGTCGGGGACCTCCTCCCACGTCAGCGGCGCGGAGACGGTCGCTTCCCTCTTCGCTCGCACGCTGTAGGCGCTCGCGATCGTCTGGTCGCGCGCCATGCGGTTGTAGTCGAGGAACACCCGCTCGCCCCGCTCCTCCTTCCACCATGCGCTCGTCGCCGCGTCGGGGATTCGCCGCTCGACCTCACGTGCCACCGCGAGCGCAGCGCGGCGGCACTGCAGAAACGTGTAGCGCGGCGCGATCCGCAGGTAGACGTGCAGCCCCTTCGAGCCCGACGTCTTGGGAAACGACACGTAGCCGAGCTCGTCGAAGAGCTCGTGTACGACGGCGGCGACCGCGAGGACGTCGTCGTAGTCGGTGCCCGGCTGGGGGTCGAGGTCGATCCGCAGCTCGTCGGGGTGCTCGGTGTCGCCTCGCCGCGAGGGCCAGGGATGGAAGTCGAGCGTGCCGAGGTTGGCGGCCCAGGCGACATGCGCGACATCGACGGGGCACAGCTCGTTGGCATGTCGCCCGCTGGGAAACTCGACGAGCGCCGTCTCGATCCAGTCGGGACGGTGCTCCGGGGCGCGCTTCTGGTAGATCGCCTCGCCCTCGGCGCCATCCGGGTGCCGCTTCAGCACCGTCGGCCGCTCCTTGAGCGCGCGGACGATGCCGTCGCCGACCGAGAGGTAGTACTCGACCAGATGCCGCTTCGTGCCGCCGGCCTCGCCGAGCGCGTTGAAGTACACCTTGTCCGGATTCGTCACCTTGACGGTGCGCGGTCCGGTCGGGGTGGCGACCTCGATCTCGATGAACGGGCTGGGCATGACGCCAGACGCTAGCGTGCATCCCTGGCGCGCCGGGGTCGTGCGGCTCCGATGAGCCGGATCTGGATCGAGAGAGATCGCCGGATATCGTCGACTCATGTCGCAGATCTCGACCGGCTCCGCCCGCTTCCTCGTCGCCTTCGGCGTGTGGAGCTGGGTCATCTGGCTCATGTTCGCGCGCAACATCGCCAAGGACGACTCCCGGGCGACGGCGTTCTACGTCGTCCACGGCGTCCTCATCGTCGTCTCCCTCGCCCTCGGCACCGTGGTCGGCGTGATCGGCTGGCGCGCGCTGCGCGCCTAGCGGTCATCGGCTGTGCGTCTGCGGGCTGATCACGGTCAGTACGCTCCCGAGAGATGGCAGAGGTGTACCGCTCCGAGTCGGAGCTGACCGGCGAAGAGCGGGATCAGCTCGAGGCGTTCCTCCACGACACGCGGGGCGAGGTCGCCCAGCTCCTCGACGGCCTCACCGAGGAGCAAGCTCGTCGGTCGCTCGTGCCGTCGCTGACGACGCTGCTCGGGCTCGTCAAGCACGCGACCTTCGTCGAGCGGGTGTGGTTTGACGTCTCGCTGGCCGGGCGCACGCGCGAAGAGCTCGGCCTGCCCGAAGGCATCGACGACACCTTCGTCCTGACGGAGGACGACACCATCGCGTCAGTCGTCGCGGACTACCGCAGCGCGTGGGCGAACGCCGAGGCGATCGCCGCCGGCTTCGCGCTGGATGACCGGGCAGCTCATCGCCGGCTCGGCGAGGTGTCGCTGCGCTGGATCTACCTGCACATGATCGAGGAGCTGGCCCGCCACGCCGGACACGGCGACATCCTCCGCGAGCAGATCCTCGCCACGGACACCACCGTCCGCTAGGGCGCCTGAGAGACCGAGAAGAGTCGCTGACGAGGTGGAACGCAGAGCAGGACGAGGTTGCTCAGTAGTCGTTATTCTCACCCCTTATGAAGCCAGCCACGGCTGCGGCCGTCTACGCCCGGATCAGCAGCGACATCGCTGTCGGTAACCTCAAGTAACCTGCTGAGATGAGATCGCGTGCACCCCGGCGGGGACTGCTGCTAGCTGTGTTGGCCGCAGTCCTCGTCGGGGCTGTGCCTGCCGGGGCAAGCCCCGCGCGTGTGATGTCCGTCCGCGGGACTCAGGGCCGCAGTGTCGTCATCTTGCCGACATTCGAGATTGAACTGACGGTCGCCTCAATTAGTGCCAAGACGACCGGGTCGTACATCGGGTTCTATCTCGTCCCCCTTGATCGTCGTGGACCTTCGTGGGGTGCCCTCGCGGCGCGGCATCTAGCCTTCAGCGGTGATGAGTTCGGCGTTCAGATGCTGGGCGCCAGAGGAAAGGGTCACCTCTCGGGCAGGTACCGTCTCTACCTCTTCGGCGACGGCAGCGGCTCGATTAGTCTGCCGCTGTCGGGTAGTGGGCGGTCGGTCACACTGGCTCCGAAGCCCAATGGTGCGCCTCACTCGTTCGAGGCCACGGAGGATTATCTGTCAGGTCCAATCGACGGTACTTCGGTCTCCCGTCGAGTTCCGCAATACTCCCGCGCCCTCGTCGCTACGGAGGCGCTGGTCGAATCGAGTGAGCCTCTTTACAGAGACCTGTGGGTTTGCGTGTCCCACGGCGACACGAGTTGTGGGGACACAGACAACGATTCCGTACAATCGACGGGATCAAATCCTTTTGAGACCGAAACACGCGCCGGTTTCGCCCGCGAGCTAGTGCCGAGCGACGAATACACGCGCATCGAACTCGAGTCACTCGTTGGAGCGTCGACTCTTCGAACGACACATTTGGTGTTGAGCCTCGGATAGTCCGATTGTTCGCACTCAGTGCGGCCTAGCGCCGACACTTCGCCGTCAGCAGACAGACCCTGTGGCCAGATGCAGCAGGGCGTGCTCGTCGAGAGCGCGCGGCCAGCCCAGCCTTGAGTTGGAATGAGTCGTCGAGTCGAGCTCCGCACCCATGCGTTCGGCTGTTGATGTCTCGGCGCCACGGCGCGTCTTCCGTACGAGGGGATGCTCTTACGATTGACCAGGTTCGTCCGCCCGGTCTGCGGGCGCCGATGAGCCGTCTTCGGCCTAGCGCCCTGTCGCCCAAGCCAAGGGCGAGTCCGCCCGCGCGACCACGAAGATCTGAACGTAGGTTCCGCTGAAATGCGCCAGAGGTCGACCCCCCGAAGCTGGTCGAGCAAAGAGGAAGGCGACGAGCCTGCTCCCAGCAACCTGAACGACGAGCGAGCAGCGATCAGGAGTGCTCTCCAGCGGCTCCTTCTCGCAGGATTCGCTGGGGATGCCCACAGTGCTGAGGGCTCCTCGCACGGCGGCGACGTTGTCCCGTGGGTCACCTTCGGTCTCAAGGCACTTGTGGACTGACACGTCGCCGCAGGACAGGGTGAGATGACCGCTCGTCGACGTGGTGAAGGCACGAAATGACCCAGGAAGGACGACGCGATCGAGGGCGCGCTCTCCGGCCATCTCCCACTGGTTGTTCTCGTGCTCTCGCCAGGCGGGCAGCGCGACGAAGTACATGGCAGCAGCCGTCAGGGCCAAGATGGCCAGGCCTACCAGTGACTTCTTCACGGCGCCGTCATCGTCGACGACCGCCCGGAACTTGAGATCCAGACGATGCCAGGACCGCAGCCCGAAGCCGCACGAGATGACGGCGTCCTCACGATGGATGAGGTTCGTCCTCCCCGGCCGACATCGACCGAAGGCGCAGGCCAACGCGGATTACCCCAGCAGTTCAAGCCGTCCGCGTCGTCACCAGATGACGGCCAGTCCGCGAAGCTGGCTGAACGCTGCGTCGCGGGTCACCAGCGCGGCGAGGTGGTGCAGGGACTGGGCGGCCAGCATCCGGTCGAATGGATCGGCGTGGTCCCAGTCGAGGCTCCCCGCGCGGATCGCATCGGCGGCGGAGATGTCGAGCGACTGGGCGCCGAGTCTGCTCGTAAGGTCGCCGTGCTGGGCCAGCAGGATTTCGGCTTCCGGCCACTTGCCGGCGCGGTGCTTGATCGCCATCTCCCAGGCGGTCGCGGCCGAGACGAGCAGGGCGTTGCTCGGTGCCTCTATCGCGGTACGGGCGCGGCGGGACAGTCGGTCCGGGTCGGTGAGCGCCCATACGTAGGCGTGGGTGTCCAGCAGCAGGATCGTCACGACCAGGCAGCGAGTTCGTTCTCGTCGAGCGGCTCGAAGCGCTCATCGGGCGAGGGCAGGTCGAGAAACCCCAGGACGCGGGCGGCGGGCGTGTTCACCGGCACGAGCCGGACCAGGGGCTTGCCGGCCCGCGCGACGATGACATCCTCGCCCTTCAGAGCCGCTTCGAGCAGTTGCGACAGGTGCGCCTTGGCGTCCGCCACGTTGTGTGTGGTCATGTTGGTCAGACTAACATGACCACATGGCGCCCGTGAGTTTCAACGGGTAGGCGCGCGGCGGCAGAAGCGGCGACCCGCGCGGAGGTCTCGACCAACTCCGATTTCCGTATAACGCTTTTCGTGTGGAGACAGTCAAGGGCAAGCCCGTCACCGAGCAGGACATCGACCGCTGGGCCGATGAGGCGGAGCAGGGCTACGACGTCGACCGCCTTCGCGGGCGCGGACGCAAACCGGCCGGCGACGGGCCCGGCCAGGTCGTCCCCGTGCGCCTGGACAAGACCCTGTTGGCCGCCCTGGCTGAGCGCGCCGAGCGTGATCATCTGAGCCGCTCAGCGGCGATCAGGGAAGCGATCCGCGCCTACGTCGGGTCAGGGTCCATGCCTCAGCACAGCGGCACGGCATCGCTCCCGACGACGCCGTCCATGCCGCCGAGCATCCCGTCTTCCTCAGCGACCTGGATGACGACAGCCCGGCACGGCAGCTCCGTCTCGGCTTCGACTCCTCAGGTCGGCTGCTGGAGGTCGTCGTCCTGCGCTTCGACAGCGGCAGCGAGCTGTTGATCCATGCGATGAGGCGAGACGTGAGTACCTCGACCTCCTCGACTGACAGCCCAGGTGGACCGACGGGCTCGTCGGCAGACGCCTCAGGGCTCAGCCTGCAAGGCTCCGGCCCAGCGCCAGTCGCCCTCGGGCCGACGAGGTACTCCACCCGTTGCACCTCGTCGGCCGGACCGTCGTCGGCGATGGCCCATGCGATCGCCTCGCCGTGGTCGGCGAAGTCGTCCTCCGCCACGACGTCCCCCATCCCGTCCAAAGGACCTGTGAGTGGTCCGCCGGAAATGCGGCGCCCCTCCGGCCGTCAGCGTTGCTGCGTTGTGCGCCACACGGCCCGCCGCTGGTTCGTCGTCCGGGCGGACCACGCCTCCTGAACCAGCTCCCTCAGCTCCTGGAGCGTCAGCTCGCCGAGCCGGCTGGCCCGAACGAGTACCGAAGGGTGGCCGTCGAAATGTTCTGTGGTGAAGAACGGTGAGGCCTGGTGCTGGACGAGAGCCTGCTTGTCGGACTCGGACGGCACCCAGAAGACGATGACATCGTCGTAGCGCTCTCCGGTCTCCGGATCCTGCGCGTCAGGCCGAGGGGTGCGGAAGAAGACGAAGGACTTCCCGCCGACCTGGTAAGCGACGTTGCCGCTCGGCCCTCGTTGCACGGTGACGTGCGGCATGGCCGATGCAAGTACATGTACATCCGCGACCCGAGCCCGGAGCATGTCGCCAGCCTAGGTAACCCCGGTCGACCGTCCGGTCTGGGTGCGGCCGACGGCGCGCATGGGGGCCAGGGCGGCTCGGCGCAGTCCGGCCGGGGCTCGGCGACTCCCCGGCGACATGGTCACGGCCGCGCGGGTCAGACACAGCGCTGCCCTGGCGCTCGGCGAGGACGATCCCGGCCTGGCGAGAAGGGCGATCTTTGCGTTGGACGCCGCGTGGCAGACCCCAGGGCCGCCAGCTGTCGTCCGGTCAGCAGGCACATCAGCTTCCGACGTGGGAGCTGCCGCCTACGCGTGCTGCACCGTCCGCCTGCTCAGCGTTGTGGGGTCCTCCCCGCCGTGACTGGCCATGCCCGCGGGCCGGCCCGGAGGCCAGGCGAGGCCGGTACGCCGCGTTGATGAGATGTTGATCGAGTCAGCAGCGCCGCTGCTGGGCACCTTGCCACGCTCACGCTCCGGGTCCGAGACCCTCGCCAGCCGTGAGTCGTTGAGGATGCGGAAGTGGCGCCGTCGTCGACAGCCCGGGTGAGGTCGTGGACGTCGGTAGCGTCGCCGAGCGCGCTGCGAGTCGCGCGGTCCGCGCTCGCCATCGGCGCGCCGGAGCATGGATCTGCCGACTTGCCTATCGGCGCGGCCGGGACCAGCGCAATGACCTGGAGCGGCTCGGCTGGCGGATCCTGCGCTCGAGCAGGAGGACTTCACGCGGCGCTCAGGGTCACCGCGTCCTGAGCACGGTGAGCGAGTGTCTGCGTCGCCGCAGAGATTTGCCGCGACCTGCCCAGGCCCGGCTTGCTGACCACGCTGACGTACGGCCCGTCGACCACCAGCCGTCCGGGCCGGGCTGACGGTCGCCCAGCTCGCCGAACACGTACAGCTCCACCGCCGGACCGCGCCGGTCGTACCAGGCCCAATGCACGCGGCCCCCTGACGTGGCCGGCCTGAGCTGCCGCACAACCAGTCTGCGTCGCCGCGCGTCTAAGAGCACAGGGGCGGCGTCTCCGCTCTGCATCACCAGGAGGACGAGTGTCGAAGGCATCTGTCAGAACGGCTCTGGGGATGTCGATCATGGTGTCCGCCATGGGGTGCAGCGCATCGGGAGGCAG
The DNA here is from genome assembly GCA_046593925.1 of Mycobacteriales bacterium. Classification (GTDB taxonomy): domain Bacteria; phylum Actinomycetota; class Actinomycetes; order Mycobacteriales; family SCTD01; genus JAYVYM01. Next base: position 25,548 of record JBKJQN010000089.1, on the reverse strand, counting down.
CACCGGCAGCGGCATTTCATCGCCGCGGGCCTCGTCCCCGGCGAGCGCGACGACGCCGGGCTCGCCGCAGAGCAGTCCTTCGTCCGCTGCCCCTGCGCCCCCATCAGCGTCGTCGCCAGTCCCGACAGGCTCAGGTGCCTCGTCCTGTACGACCTCGCAGCTCACGGTCGCGGTCGGTGGTGGGAGCGGAGGGGCTGCCGGGTCGACCATCACGGCGGTGCTGCTGACGAACCGGGGCGCCAACAGGTGCACGTTGAACGGGTTTCCGGGCGTGTCCTACGTCGCGGGCTCCGACGGGCACCAGGTCGGGGCAGCCGCGAAGCGGGACGGCACGCCCGCGCTGGTGACCCTGGCCCCGGGAGCCCAGGCCCACGCGACGCTGCGCATCGTGTCCTACCAGGCACAGGACACTGCGGCGTGTCAGCCGACCGCGACGACCGGGTACCGCATCTACCCACCCGGCCAGACCGACGCGGCTTTCGTCGGCCAGGCAGGCACCAGTTGTGCGAGCACCAGCCCCGACGTCACCCTGCTGACGATTGGCCCGGTACAGAGCGGCCCGCCGACGCAGTGAACGTCCTCAAGCATGTCGCGCCGCCATCCTCGTGACCATCGAGATGCTCACACGCTGTTGCGGCGGCGGCGGTCGTAGGTGCCATCAGCAGATCCGAGGGCAGCGGGTCGCCGACCGGCATGTCGATCATTCGATATCCCCCCAAGGACGTACGCCCGGGCACCCGGCCGGGCGGCGCCTCACGGACCTCGCCCACGACCGCGGCCGGGTGTCCGAACAGACCCGCGCGCGGGCGGCGGCACTCGCCATTGCGCGCGGGACCTCGATCGGCGAGGTCGTGAACGACGCGCTGGAGACGGCGGAGTTCCGGCGACAGACCCGAGAGGCCCTCGCCCGACACCCGCGGGCACTGCGGGAGGACCCGACCCGGGAGCGCTCGCGCCACGACGGCCTCGGCCGTGACTGAGGCCCGGCGCGGGGACGTGTGGCCGCTCGACCTCGGCGAACCCCTGGGTCGGGAGCAAGCCCGGGTGCGACCGGCGCTCGTCGTGTCCTCGGACGAGGGAACCGACAGGCGCCGACCGTTGCCGTGCTGCCGCTGACCAGAATCCGGCACGATCTCCCGCCTTTCGTGGAGATCGGGCCTGATCCTCGCAGCGGGCTGGACGCCACGTCCGATGCGCGGTGCGAGGACATCCGTACCGTCAGCGGGCACCGGTTGCTGCGCGCGATCGGCCGGGTCGACATCGTGGTGATGACCCTGGTCTCACGGCCGGTGCGTCGGTTCCTCGGGGACCAGCGCCGTGCGGGTTCGGCCTGGCGGGTCCCGAGCGACCCGCTGCTCAGTGAAAGGGCTTGTGCGGGATCGCCGCGTCGTTGAGCTGCTGCTCCATGTCCACCCAGATGGCCCCATCCTCGATCTTGCACGCATAGACGGGGATCGGGGCGACGGCCGGTACGCCGAGCGGCTCGCCCGTCCGGAGGTCGAAACGGGAGTTGTGCGCAGGGCAGATGAGGGTGTCGTCGTCCTGCAGGTAGCCCTCATTCAGCGGCTGCTGCTGATGGGTGCAGGTGTTGTGCACGGCCGCCACCTCGTCCTCGGAAAGGCGGACGACGCAGACCGGCTCGCCCATCTGGACGAGCATCATGTCGCCCTCTTCGAGCTGATCCACATCAGCGATCGCTTTCCACGCCATGGTGTTGCTCCTCAGGTCTTCGCGCGCTTGGATCGGGGCAGGGAGCCCCGAACCTCGATCCAGCCGTTTCGAATCCGGGTCGGGAGGACCGGCTGCGGGTGATGGGCAGGTCCACGGACGATGCGACCGTCGCGCAGGTCGAAGCGGGACCCGTGCAGTGGGCACTCGACGGCGCAGTCGATCACTTCGCCGCGGCTCAGCAAGCCACCCGCGTGACTGCAGAGATTGTCCAGCGCATGTATCTCCTGGTCGTTGCGGTGCAGCAGGACCTGCCTGCCTTCGACCTCGACCCCGGTCGGCGTGTCGTCCGGCAGGTCAGCCTCTGCGATGGCCCGGACCCAGCGGCCCGGTCCGGTGGTGGTCGCGACGCGGTTGACCATGACAGCCCTGCCCTGCACCAGGTGTCCCCCGACGAAGCCCGATGCTGCCGTGACGGTCAGGCTGGTGGCGCTGAGCGCACGCGCCGAGCTGCGGTGCCCGCCCAGCCGGGCGGCCAGCGAGGCGCCCTGCAGGGTCACGCCTGCCACGTTCAGCAAGCCGTGGAACAGGCCGACCCTGCGGTCCTCACCGTCGCTGACGCTCCAGTCGGTGACACCGGTCGCGACCGTGGCCACCGCAGCCAGCAGGCCGGCCGCGCTCAGCGTCGCCGCGGGGTCCAGCCGGGTGCCGGCGGTCGGGACGTCCTTGCCGAGCAGGTCGAGGACCACCGTGCCCGACCAGAAACCGATCGGCAGATCGCTGAGCGCCGCGTGCACGGAGTGCCCGACCCAGCGGCCGCCGTGCATGAGCTCAACGGCCAGATTGTCCCTGTACCGGTCGTACAGCGGCTCCACCACACCGGACACCCGGTCGTTCAGAGCGTGCAACCACTGCCAACGGCCGACAGCTGTGAACAGCTCCTGATGCCAGGTGGTCAGCCGGGAGGCCGTCGTGGTGCCGGCCTGCTGACCGTTGCTCGACATCGAAGGCTCCTGCCCCGGGCTCGACCATCGCTGCCGGGGACCCGATCACCCCGCGGTGGGGGCTGACCATAGCCCCGTCGTGATCACCTGAGCCCTGACCAAGCGGTTCACCTGTCGGCGGGCCAGGGCGACGGCCGCCAGACCCCCAGCGGACGCCCGCCCGGCCTTCCAGCTCTCCCGACGTCGTGACCCAACAGCAGGCACTGAGCATCGGCTGCCGACACCAGCATTGCGCCGGGCACCCGCAACGGGTTGGCCCGGCGAGCTCGGCCAGCCGCGTACCGAGCGCCGCGACACCGGAGCGACCATTGATCGCTGCCCGCCTCATGGCGGCGACCGGACGCCGGTCGGGCGGCTGGTCCGCAGCCGAAGGAGCACGGTCTCACCGATGCTCGGGCGGCGACGCCCCACGGACCTGCCTGCCAAGCCGATGATCACGTCGATGACGCTCGCTGAGTTGTCGGTCAGGCCCTTGGTCACTGACGACCCTGCCGAACATGGCTCCCGCCAGGTGCGGCTTCTGTAAGCCAAGGCGGCCTTCGACCCACTGCCCGTCGACGCCACCGCGGCGCGAGCCTTCGGCCGCGTAGCGGGGTCGCTGCGGCCCGCCGGTCGCAGGGCACGGCTGGGCGACTTCGACGTCCTGATCGCCGCGATCGACCTCCCGCTGTTCACGTGCAACCCACGAGACTTGATCGGCATCGACGATCTCACGGTTGTCGCCGTGGCCCACCCCGACCGAGGCTGCGCATCGACAGGGACCTGGGCAGCGACCCCGCGAGGAGCAGCGGCTCAGGGCCTGGGGGGGCACGCCGCCGCTCCTCGCGGTGTCCTGATCCTCGACGCCCACCCAGGGCTACGCGTTCCCAGAGGTGACAGCGGTCGAGGCGCTCAATGCAGGTGGCCGGGCGGGGCAGCCGTCCTGTTGACCTCGGCAGCTGCCGGCTCCTGCGAGAGCTCGACCCCCACCCCCTCGACAGACCGCGGCCCGACCCGCACCTCGGCAGCCGTGGTGCCGGCAGGTCGTGCGATCGCCTCGCGCAGCGAGTCGATCTCGCTGTCGCTCAGCAGCGGGCCGGTGTAGCCGACCACGAGGTCGCCCCCAGGCCCCGAGCCGTCCAGCTGGTAGGCGCCGAGCGCATCGGCCAGGATGCCCTCCCGGTCGAGGGCGTCGGCCAGCACCGCGACGGTCGAGCTGCGCGGGTGCACGGCGAATGCCAGGTCATGGATGAGCACCGGCTCGGCCGCCCGATGGTCGGCGCCCGGCAGCGTGACGGCGAGCAGTCGGTCGGCGTCGGCCGGGCCCCGGTCCGCGGGCAGGCAGGCCACCACCTCCGGCACCCCCGCCTCGAGGGTGGCCGCGGCGAGCACGTCGGCCGGCAGGTCGCGCAGGGCGAGGTCGGCTGCGGCCGCTTCGGCGTGCAGGGCACGTCGCACGGCAGCACCGCTCCCCCGCGCGGCGGGGTAGATGGCGACCGCCTGACACCGGCGCACCATCAACCCGTCGTGCGTCACGAGCGGTCGACCGTTGCCGACGGCGCTGCTGCCCACCGGTCCGGACCCGGGCGGCACCGGACTTCCCGTGCCGGTCGCGTAGCCCGCCACCAGGACGACTGCGGCAGCAGCTGCCAAGACCAGGCAGCCCCGCTCGGGCCAGCTGTGGGGCAGCACACGGCGCTGCAGCATGTCAAGTGCCCATTGGGTAGCCGGGCTCGTAGCGCACCGGCCACGGGTCGGGCGCGGAGCTGTCCAGATAGGGCGGGTCGGCGGTCACCGGATCGTTGTCGACCGGGTTCCCGACCGCGAACTGGACCATCATGTCGTGGTCCTCGTGCACCAGGTTGTGGCAGTGCACCATGTAGCGGCCACCCTGGTGCCCACCGGTCGTCATCTGCAGCAGCACGGTGATCGACTCGTTCTCGCCGGCGTAGAAGACGTCCTTCGGCCCGCTCTCCCAGGCGAACGGCTTCCCGTTGTTGGTGTTGCGGGCGATGATTTTGGCGTCGATCAGGTGGATGTGCACCGGATGGAACCAGCCGCCCGAGAGGTTGGTGATCTCCCACTCCTCGATGTCGTACGGCTGGCTCTGCCGGTCATCCACCTGCATGAAGCCGCTGCGCTCGACGTCGTCCCACGTCTCCCCGTTGATGGTCCACAGGCCGCCCGTTCGGCGGACGACCAGCTGGCGGCGCGCCGTGACCATGTCCCGCGTCAGCAGCATGGGGTCGATCGCGCCCCGGTCGGCCCAGTCCTGCGGCCCCCGGTCCAGCGTGCTGGGAATGCGGTAGGTGTCGGCCGGCTGACTGCTGTCGACGACCTGGAAGCGCATGACCTTGCCGGTGTTGGCAAAGTCGATGTTGTTTTTATTGCTGAGGTTGCGCAGGTCCACCCGCTGACCGACCTTGTACCTGCGGAAGTCGATGAGCACCTCGTACCGCTCGGCAGTCCCCTGCCGCCACGACGACACCGCCTGCACCGTCGGGGTCATGCCGCCGTCGGTACCGACGACGTAGAACGGCTCGCCGGTACTGAGGGCGAAGCGGTAGGAGCGCGAGATCGAGGCGACCAGGACCCTGAACCGGTAGACCCGGCGCTTGACCTTCATCGTCGGCCAGGGCACCCCGTTGACCAGGAGGACGTCGCCCCAGAGCCCATGCCGGTCGTTGTCGGCATACATGATGCTGCCGTCGGCGTTGAACAGGGCGTCGGAGACCATCAGCGGGACGTCGAACTCACCCTGGGGCAGCTGGCTCTGCTCGTAACTGTCGTGCAGGGCGTAGAAGCCGGCGAGCCCGGAGTAGACGTTGGTCGCCGTATTCAGGTGATCATGGTCGTGGTACCAGAGGCTTCTGGCGTTCTGCCAGTTCGGGTACCTGTAGGTCTTGACGTAGCCCGGCTTCGTCCGGTCGTTGGCGTACCCGTCATATTGCGGCAGCGACGCCGAGCCGTGCAGGTGCGTCACGGTGGTGAAGTCGCCACCGTGCAGCACCGGCCCGCCCATGGCGTTGCGGATCCGCAGCTCGGTGCGGGTCCCGACCGGCACCGAGATCGTCGGCGCCGGGAAGATGCCGTTGTAGCCGGCGACCGTGGTCTTCAGGCCGGGCACGATGTCAGCGGCACCGAAGCGTTGGGTCAGGCTGTACCTGTCCACGGCGCCCAAGGCGTCGGGGGTCTGGTCATAGGGCAGCAGAACCGGGGGCCGCTGGAAGCGCCGGGCGTACGGCACGGGGGTGTTGGCGGGTAGCAGCTTGCTGACCACCGGCGGCGGGTCCGCGGCCAGGCCGGACGCCAGGTCCACGCCCCCGACCGCGACGGCACCGGCCCCGACGGCGCCCAGCCGCAGGACGTCACGTCGCGAGATCATGATGCGTCACCCTCAGCCCGGGGGTTCGTCTGCACTGCCATGGCTCCTCCTCGACGGTCTCTGCGGGTCGCCCTGCCGACTCCGACAGCGATCCTCGGCGGGCACCGCAACACCAGCGTCAAAGCGCAGGTGGCAGCCTTGCCATGTAGTGGGACACCCGGCTGAGTAGGCGTTCCGGGTACCCCCGGACCCCGTCCGGTGTTTGCAGATCTTTCACGACGCGTCCCTAGCGTCCGCCCCGCTCGCCCGGTCCAGCCGTGCGCAGCCCGGTGCCGCAGTCGCGGCGGCGGTGGGGGCACCGCCCAGTAGTGGGAGTCGAGATGCGCAAGACGAGAGCGACCATCGCGGTCGCTACGGCGCTGGCACTGGGGTCGGCGGGATTACCCGCCGCACTCCTGCTGTCCGCGAACGCAGCGCCAGTGATCGGGCAGGGGTTCACGGTCACCCCGTCGGACCTGTCCTTCATCCTGAAGCAGATCAAGATCGCCGAGGCGCACACGGCCACCACCACGTTGGCTACCGGACCGTGCGGCTCACTGCTCGGCACCGGCCCCAACCAGCTGCCGAGCCCGCTGCTGTCCTTGGGGCTGCGCACCGTCGACGGCTCGTGCAACAACCTCGTGGCGGGCCAGGAGCAGAACGGCGCCGCGGACCAGCTGTTCCCGCGGCTGGCGACGCCGGTCTTCCAGGGCGCGGGTCCCGTACCGCCCGGCTTCGGTCCGTCCGGACAGACGTCGTACGAGCAGACCGCGGGGAACGTCTTCGACACCGAGCCCCGCAACATCAGCAACCTGATCGTGGACCAGACGTCCACGAACCCGGCGGCCATCGCGGCAGCCGGCTTCCCGGTGAGGACGCAGGGCAACCCGGGTGTGGTGCCGTGCACCACCGAGCCCGACCCGTTGGCCCAGCCCCCCGTCGCCGCGGCACCGTTGGACTGCACCCCCAAGTTCGAGACGCTGTTCATCCCCAACGTGACGACCGACGTCGGGCTCTCCCCGCCGTACAACTCGCTGTTCACGCTGTTCGGCCAGTTCTTCGACCATGGCATCGACCAGACCGTGAAGGGCGGCGGCGGCACGGTCTTCGTGCCGCTCAAGGACGACGACCCACTGGTGGCCGGCAAGGACCACATCTTCGGCAACGCCGACGACCTCTCCCCGAACCTGCGGTTCATGGTGCTCTCCCGGGCAAAGAACCAGCCCGGTCCGGATGGGATCCAGGGCACAGCCGACGACGTCCACGACGCGAAGAACACCGACTCGCCGTGGGTCGACCAGAGCCAGACCTACACCTCGCACGCCTCCCATCAGGCGTTCCTGCGTGAGTACGTGAACGACACCGCCGGTCGACCGGTCGCCACCGGCAGGCTGCTGGGCGGCACGCTGCCGGCCGGCGCGCCGGCCGGCCAGGACACCGGGATGGCCACCTGGATGACCACCAAGGCCCAGGCCGCAGCCCTGCTGGGGCTCCAGCTGCTCGACAAGGATGTCCTGGACGTCCCGATGCTGGCTGTCGACGCCTACGGCAACTTCGTCCCCGGCCCGCTGCGCGGATTGCCGCAGTACGTGACGGCGAACAGCGGCCTGGTCGAGGGAAACACCGCCGCACCGGTCCCCGTGCCCTCGGACGCGCTGCACTTCGACACGCCCTTCCTCACCGACATCGCGCACAACGCGGAGCCCAAGCCCGGGCTCGTGCCGGACGCCGACACCACGGCCTCGGCGAACTTCGCGGCGCAGCCGACAGGTACCTACGACGACGAGATGCTGGACGTCCACTTCATCGCCGGTGACGGCCGGGTCAACGAGAACATCGGCCTGACCGCGATCCACCAGGTGTTCCACTCCGAGCACGACCGCCTGGTCGGGGACATCGAGACCACCCTCGCGGCCCCGGGCAACGCGGCCCTGCTGGCGTCGTACCGGGACGTGGACGACCCGGCGAACCCCGCGGCGCACGCGTCGACCTTCACCTACGGCGAGCGCATCTTCCAGGTGGCGCGGTTCGTGACCGAGATGGAGTACCAGCACCTGGTCTTCGAGGAGTTCGCCCGCAAGATCCAGCCGGCGATCAATCCCTTCCAGCCGTTCGCCTTCACGCAGACCGACTTGAACCCGGCCGTCCGCGCCGAGTTCGCGCATGCGGTCTACCGCTTCGGCCACTCCATGCTGACCGAGACGATCTCCCGCAGAAACCTGAACGGCTCCGGCAACGACATCCCGTTGCTCAAGGGCTTCCTGAACCCCCCGTCCTACACCGACGGTGGCAGCGCAGGGACACTGACGTCCGCCGAGGCGGCCGGCAGCATCATCATGGGGATGTCGGACCAGATCGGCAACGAGCTCGACGAGTTCGTGACCGACACCCTGCGCAACAACCTGCTGGGGCTGCCCCTGGACCTGCCGACGATCAACATGACGCGGGCCCGGTCCGAGGGTGTGCCGCCCTTGAACGTCCTGCGTCGCGACGTGTTCAACCGGACCAACGACGGCCAGCTGACCCCGTACCGGAGCTGGGTCGACTTCGGTGAGAACATCAAGCACCCCGAGTCGCTGGTCAACTTCGTGGCCGCGTACGGCAAGCACCCGACCGTCACCGGAGCCACGACGCTGGCCGCGAAGCGGGCTGCTGCCAGGGACCTCGCCAACCCGGTCCTGGGCGACGTGAACGTGCCCCTTGACCAGGCGTCGTTCATGAACAGCACCGGCGTCTGGGCGAACACCGGCACCACGTCGATCACGGGCATCGACAATATCGACCTCTGGATGGGCGGCCTGGCCGAGAGGACCACGCCGTTCGGAGGCCTCTTGGGCACCACGTTCAACTACGTGTTCGAGAACCAGCTGACCGACCTGCAGAACGGCGACCGGCTGTACTACCTGGCCCGTACGCCGGGGATGAACCTGCGCACGCAGCTGGAGGGCAACTCGTTCGCCGAGCTGATGTCACGCAACACCGACGTCAACACGCTCAAGGCTGACGCGTTCGCCACAGCCGACTGCAAGTTCCAGCTGGCCAACCTGAACGGCACTCCCGCCGGCTTCACCAGCTTCGGCAACACGGTGGCCAACGACCCGTCGACAGCCTGCGACGAGACGGCCCTGCTCCTGCGCCAGCCGGACGGCACCATCCAGTACCGCGCTGTCAACAGCGTCGACAAGCCCGGGATCAACGGGCAGAGCGTCTACAACGGCACGCCCGGCGTGGACCGTATCCGCGGTGGCAACGACAACGACACGTTCTGGGGTGGCCTCGGCAACGACGTCATCGAGGGCGGCGGCGGAGCCGACGTCGCGCTCGGCGGCGAAGGTGACGACATCATCACCGACCTCGCCGGCGACGACGTCCCGAAGGGCGGCCCCGGCAACGACGCGATCGACGCCGGTCCGGGCCTGGACATCATCATGGCCGGTGAGGGCAAGGACTTCACCAACGGCGGGGCCAACGCCAACACGACCTTCGCCGGCGCCGGGGACGACTTCGTCTACCTCGGCCAGAGCCTGGACGCCGCGTTCGGTGACAGCGGCAACTTGTTCTTCCTGGACGACTCGCAACTGCCCGGCTCCGACATCCTGATCGGCCAGGGCGGCGACGACGACTACGACATGGAGGGCGGCGACGACATCGGTCTCGGTGGCTCCGGCATCGAGAAGGTCGCCGGCGCCTCGGGCTTCGACTGGGAGATCGGCCAGGGCGAGCCGCAGGCACAGGACATGGACCTCGCACTCCCGATCCCGCCGCTGGGCACCCTTCAGGTCGGTGTCCGCGACAAGTTCAACGAGGTCGAGGCGCTGTCCGGCTGGAAGTTCGACGACACCCTGCGCGGCGACGCCCTCGTCCCGTCGCAGGTCGGCGGAGCCGGATTCATCGGCTGCGACGTGCTCGACCAGGCGGGTCTGGACCGGATCTCCGGCCTCGACGCCCTGGTGCCGCCGCTGGACGTCCCGCTGGCCACCGTGGTCGCGCAGTCGGCATCCAAGAACTGCCCGATCCTCACCGGCCCGAATGTGTGGGGCGCCGGCAACATCCTGCTCGGCGGCGCCGGCAGCGACCTGATCGAAGGTCGCGGCGCCAACGACATCATCGACGGTGACCGCTACCTCAGCGTCCGGCTCAGCGTGCGGGACGCGAGCAACCCGGCCACCGAGATCGGCTCCGCCTCCGTCGAGGGCCCCGGGCAGAGCGCCATGACCAGCCAGTACCTGCGCGACGGCGCCGGCAACCTCACCGGGCCGACGCTCCAGCAGGACGTCTTCGCGGGCAAGGTCAACCCCGGCAACATCGTCGCGGTCCGCGAGGTGCTCACGCCTACCGCCGACACCGGCATCGACACGGCCCTGTTCTCGGGTGCCCGCGCCGAGTACGACATCGTCACGACGGCGGACGGCCTGACCGTCAGCCACGCCCGTGGCGCAGCCACCGACGGCATCGACACGGTGCGCAACGTCGAGAAGCTGCAGTTCTCCGACCAGACCCTGACCCTCGCACTCCCGGCCACGATGGCCACCCCGACTGCGGTGGCCGGAAACGCCTCGGCCACCGTGAGCTGGACGCCACTGGTCCAGCCCGCGGGCAGCAGCCCGCTGCTGCGGTACGAGGTCGTCAGCGGGTCGACGACCCCGGGGGCGCTCGTGCCCGCGCCCGTCACCGCGTCGATCACGGCGGCCAGCACACCCGTGACGGGCCTGACCAACGGCGCCGCGTACACCTTCCAGGTGCGCGCAGTGAACGAGTTAGGTGCAGGGGCGCTGTCCGACGCGTCGAACACGGTGACCCCGGTCGCACCGGCCGGTACGGCGGTGACGCTCTCACCGGCCACCGGCGCCACCGGCGTCGACCCGGTCGGCAACATCACGGCGACGTTCAGTGCGCCCGTCACCGGCGTCACCGGGCCACGGTTCACGCTGCGCCTCGGCAGCGCGGCCAACGGGGCCCTCGTCGGCCGCACGGTCACGTACGACGCCACCACCCAGGTGGCGACGCTGAACCCGACCAACAACCTGACCGCCAACACGACGTACACGGCCAGGCTGCTGCCCGGCATCGTCGACGGGGCCGGCCAGTCGGTCACCGCCACGTGGAGCTTCACGACCGGAGCGGGCAACGCGCCCCCGACCGTCACCGCGCTCACCCCGGCCGCCGGTGCCGTCGGAGTACCCAGGGCCGGCAACATCTCGATGACCTTCAGCGAGCTGGTCACGGGTGTCAGCACGGCGACGGTGCGGCTTCAGCGGGTCTCGAACGGCAACTTCTTCACCGCGGTCGTGACCTACGACCCGGTGACGGGGATCGCCGTGCTGAACCCGAACGCCACGCTTCCCGCGGGCAAGCTGTTCCGGGTGCTCGTCGGTGGCACGGCCACACCCATCAGGGACTCGGCGGGCGCCCCACTCGCCCAGACGGTGTGGACGTTCACGACCGGCCTCTGACCTAGGGCCGCGCAAGCGCAGGTGCCCCGGACGATCGTGTCCGGGGCACCTGCGCGTCACCGCCCGCTGCGCACGGCTCGAGCCAGGCCGGGTCCCAGTCGTCCGGTCCGCACGGTCGCCCGAACAGCCAGCCCTGCGCCTCGTCGACGCCGGCCCCGAGCAGGACGCCGGCCTGTTCTGCCGTCTCGACCCCCTCGGCCACGGTCCGGATGCCCAGAGCGCGGGCCATGGCGACGATGCCCGCGACCACGGCGGCGTCCCGGTCCGTCTCCGCGACGTGCGTGACGAAGGACCGGTCGATCTTCAGCACGTCGACGGGCAGTCGGCGCAGGTAGCTGAAGGAGGCAAACTCGGTGCCGAAGTCGTCGATCGCCAGCGCTACACCGGTGCGCCGCAGCTCCGCGAGGTTGCTCTGGACCAGGGGGTGCTCGTCCACGAGCTGCCGCTCGGTGATCTCGAGGCAGAGGTTGCTGGACGGCAGACCAGCGGTCAGCAGCGTGGTGGCGACGGCAGCCGGGAAACCATGCGCGGAAAGCTCGATCGCCGTCGTGTTGACGTGCATCACGCGACCTGTCTGCGAAAAGCCCCAGGCGACCGCCTGCCGGCAGGCCATCTGCAGTACCTGGGCGCCCAGCACTCTGATCAGGCCGCTCTCCTCGGCAACCAGGATGAACTCGTCCGGCATGACCAGGCCCCTCGACGGGTGCCGCCACCGCACCAGGGCCTCGGCGCCGGTCACCTGGCCCGTCTCGAGATTGAGCACTGGCTGGTAGCAGACGGTGAACTGCGCCAGCGCCAGGGCCTGCCGCAGGTCCGCCTCCAGCTCCGCCCGGGCCACCGCACGGGTACCGATCACCCGGTCGAAGACCACCCATCGCGAGCCGCCGGAGGTCTTGGCCGCGTACATGGCGGTGTCGGCGTCGCGCAGGACCACGTCGGCTCGCTCGCCGCCGACGGCGAGCCGGACGCCGACGCTGGTCGTGACCGAGACCGGCTGGCCGCCGAGCACCCAGGGCGCGGCGGCCGCGGTCGCGACGCGCGCCGCCAGCTCGGTGAGCTCGACCTCGTCGTCGGCGTCCTCGCACAGCAGCACGAACTCATCGCCGCCCAGGCGAGCCACCAGGTCGGACGAGCGGACCACGCCCTTGAGCCGGTTGGCCACCTCCACCAGCAGCCGGTCACCCACACCGTGCCCGTGGTCGTCGTTGATCGTCTTGAAGCCGTCCAGGTCCAGGAAGAGCACCCCGACCCGGCCACCCGACCGCCCAGCTCGGGCCAAGGCGAACTCGAGCCGGTCGAGCAGCAGCCCGCGGTTAGCCAGCCCGGTCAGCGGGTCGTGGAGGGCGTCCCGGGCATACCGCTCTGCGATCGTCTCGGCCTCCAGCCGGGCACGGTGCTCCCGGGCGACGCGGGCCCGCATCCGCGCGCAGTCCGGGCACCCGCCCGCGGGTTCACCCACCGACGTCGACACGACTGAATGCGCACACGATCACGCACTCCGGGGCTCCGTGATGCATGCACTGCTCGTGGCCCAGGACGACCTGCTCGCCGTAGTGCGAGGCCACCCCCTCGATGAAGCCCGCCGCGAGGTGGCAGAGCCGACGCCGTGACCGGTAGCCGACCACCAGCCCGCCATCTGGCCGACGCGGCACCGGGGCGAAGTCGAAGACGGGTACGTCTGCGCCGGGGTAGAGACAGCGCACCGCCGGGTGAATGATGTCGTTGAGGGTGAGCAGGAAGGGGATGGTCGTCAGGTGCGGAGTGAAGAAGTCGGGGTACAGCTCGACCAGCCGCCGCATCCCGGCGAGCCCGAAACGGCGCAGCTCAGCGTCCGGGTCGGTGGCCGTGCCGCTGGCCCGGGCGTGCAGCAGCCGTACGAACTCGGCATCCGCATAGTTGCCGATGGCCGTGTAGCCGGCGTCGACCCCTGCCCGGTCGAGCAGGTCATCCCACCCGTGCTCGCCCGACTCCGCGGTCACCACGTCCTCAAGGATGTTGAAGACCACACCCTTCACCAGCCCGTCCCTTCGTCGCCCCCCAGGTAGGCATCGACGCCGCGCCCGGGCCCTTGAGCGCCAACCGCGGCAACGTCGGCGACTGTCAGCGCCCCTCGAGGTTGGCCCGGACATCATCCGGAAACGCGGGCTCACGTCCCCGTGTGGGTGTCGTGCTTGCCGGTCGGCCGGATAGCGGCTCGAGTTGCTGACCCGGACGGCCCGCGGGTCCCGGCTGCGGCCGGCTCCGCATTTTTCGGCCCTGGTCACGACCGCTCGAGATGTGGCCATGGACGGTGGCCGTCTACGGTCATCGATGTCTGCTGCGGATAAAGCCTCTGAACTGCTGTGACAGTTGTCGGGCAGGCGGGCAGCGCACCACCGTCAGCCCGGCTCGGGTGTGATGAAGAACACACCTGAATCGGGTCCGGGATCGGCTCGTGATACCGATGTGATCAGTGTCCGAATCGCGTTCCAGCCCGCGCTGCGCCTACGTTGCCCCGCAACCCGCGCCCCGTCGCGCGCCGGGACCCATGGAGGACCAGTGCCCAAGCTCCGTAAGCGCCATACCGGCGTGCTGGCAGCCGTGATCGCCACCAGCACGTTCACCGCCCTGACGCAGTCCGTCCAGGTCCCCGAGGCCGCGGCCGTCACGTCCATCGGCTCATCCCTTGCCCCCGGTGCCGGCCTGGTCTCCGACCAGTGCCTGACCAGCCCGGGCGGAGCCTTCCAGCTGTGCATGCAGACCGACGGAAACGTCGTCGAGTACGGCGGCGGCCGCGCCCTGTGGACGGCCGGCACGGCCGGCCGCGGTGGCACCAAGCTGATCAGCCAGACCGACGGGAACCTCGTGCTGTACACCGCCGGAGGGTCACCCGTCTGGTACACGGGCACCGCGGGGCGCGGCGCCACCACACTGCTGGCGCAGAGCGACGGCAACATCGTCACCTACGCAGGCGGGGCTGCCGTCTGGAACACCTACACCGCCGGCGGCGTCTCCCGCCTCGCCAGCTCCCTCGCCGTCGCCTTCGCTCGAGGCCAGCTCGGCAAGCCCTACGTCTACGGAGCCGCGGGACCCAGCGCCTACGACTGCTCGGGACTGACGATGGCGGCGTACGCCTCCGTCGGTGTCGGCCTGCCACACAATGCGGCGGCGCAGTACGGCTACGGGATCCCGATCAGCGGCGGCGCGCTGATCCCGGGCGACCTGATCTTCTCCTACAGCGGGCCCGGCCACGTCGGCATCTACATCGGTAACGGCACGGTGATCAGCAGCCCCAACAGCCAGTCGGTGGTGCGCTTCGACCCGGTCGGCATGTACGGCAACTTCGTCGGCGCCCGCCGGGTCGCCTGACCGCACCGCACCGCCGACGTCGGCGCCGGCGCCGGCTCAGCCGGTTCGTCCGGACGCTCCGGGTAAGGCACCGACCGGGTAGCCCACCGCGAGCATGGCCGGTACCTGGCTGGCGCACAGCGGCTCAGCAATCAGCGAACCCTGTGCCAGCGGGCAGCCGAGCTGTCGCAGCACGTCCCACTGCCCGGTTGTCTCGACGCCCGCCGCCAAGGCGGGCAGGCCGAGCCGGCGGGTCAGTGCTATGACCGCGCCGAGCAGCGCGAGGGCCTCGGGGTCGGTGCTGGCGTGCGCCACCAGCGATCGGTCGAGCTTGACGACGTCGACGGGCAGCCGCCGGAGGTAGGGCAGCGAGGAGGAGCCGGCACCGAAGTCGTCGACGACCAGTCCTACACCGAGCTCGTGCAGCCGCTGCAGGACGGTGACGGCCTGCTCACCGTCGCGGAGCCAGACGGCCTCGGTGACCTCGAGCACCAGCGTGGATGGCGTCATGCCGGAGGCACGTAGTACCTCCCGAACGCCGTCGACCACCCCCGGGGCGTGCAGCTGCGCCGCCGAGAGGTTGACAGACCCGCTGAGTCCCTCCTGGCCGGGCAGCCGCTGCCAGCCGCGCAGTGTGGAGCAGGCCTGCGCGAGCATCCGCTCGCCGATCGGCACCACCAGCCCGATCTCCTCGGCCAGCCCCAGGAACGCCCCGGGGAGCAGCTCGCCGCGCTGCGGGTGCTGCCAGCGCACCACGGCCTCCAGCCCGACGACCCGCCCGGTGCGTACCTCGGCGACCGGCTGCCAGCGCAGGAACAGCTCGTCGCCAGCGAGCGCGAGGCGCAGGTCGTGGGCGAGGTCGACCCGCTCCACCACGGCCTCACGCAGCTCGGGCTCGAAGACCCGGGCCCGACCTTTGCCCGCGGCCTTGGCGGCGTACATGGCGACGTCGGCGTCCCGCAGCAGCGCGTCGCCGGCCTCCTCGCCACCCACCAGCTGTTCGGCGTGGGCCAACCCGACGCTCGCGCCGAGGGCAACGACGTGGCCGCCGACCTCGAAGGGCTCGGCAAGGACCTCGACGAGGCGACGCGACAGGGCCTCCGCGGAGGCCTCAGCATCGGGCGCCCGGTGCGACCGGGCGAGCAGCACGACGAACTCGTCGCCCCCGAGCCGGGCGACCAGGTCGTCATCGCGGCAGACCACCCGCAGGCGGCGCGCCACCTCGACCAGAACCCGGTCGCCGGCCGGGTGGCCGAGGGTGTCGTTGACGGCCTTGAAGCCGTCCAGGTCGAGCAGCACGACGCTGGCGCCCCCACCGCTCGCCGCGAGGGTCGCGGTGAAGCGGGCCCGGTTGGCCAGGCCGGTCAGCGGGTCGGTGAAGGCGGCGGTACGCAGCTCCTTCTCGAGCAGCAGGCGGTCGGTGACATCCACGTACACCCCGAGGTAGCCGTAGACCTGCCCGTCCGCATCCCGCAGGGCGCACGACGTCATCTCGACATCGACGGCAGCGCCGTCCTTTCGCGGCCGTGACACCTCGACGCGACTCAGCGGCGCGCCGGCTCGCAGCTCGCGAAGCTGGGCCGCGTACGACTCGCCGCTGGCCACCGGGTTGCGTGCCCCCATCACCTCGGCTGCCGTCCAGCCGAAGATCCGCTCGGCGGCGGCGTTCCACAGCTGCACCCGGCCCTCGAGGTCGAGCTCGACGATGCCGACCGGGGCGCTGTCGACCACCGCCGAGAGCCGGCCCAGCATCCGGTCGCGGTCGCGGTCACGGGCCTTCAAGTTGCTGTGCAGCTGGGCATTCTCCAGCGCGATGCTGGCCTGGGCGGCGTACATCTCCAAGAGCTCGAGCTGGTCGGGCCCCGGTCGCAACCCGTCGACGGGAAGGTCGACACTGATCACGCCGAGCAGGCCCGACCGCGGGGTGTGCAGGGGTGCGAGCAGGGCGTCCTCGGGATCCCACGCGCCCTCGACATCCAGGGCGGGCTCAGCCGGGACCCAGGTCGGCACGTCGTTCTCGGCGTGGGAGTGGGGGTGGCAGTAGTCCACCAGCAGGTCGCCGACGACGGTGCACCGGCCCATCCAAAGGTCCCACTCCGCGCGACGGCCCCGCTGCCCGAGCAGGGCAGCCCTGGCGTCCGCGTCACCCTCGCAGGCCACCACCTGAAGATCGCCGTCCGCGAGCGTCAGGTTGACGACGGCGACACGGAAGCCCAGTCCCTCGACGACACCACGGCACACCGTGGCGAGGGTGCGGTCGAGGTCGAGGTCGTCGTTGACGGAGCGCACCAGACCGTGCAACCGCCGCAGGGAGGCGGCCCGCGCGTCGGCGCGGGTGCTCACAGGCACGGTCCAGGCCACCTCTACATCGTCGGCACGCCCCGCTGGAGGCATGAGCCGTCGAGCGGCCCAGCGATCCGCTGCGTTCGGCCCCTTGGCTGTCGATCTGCCCATCAGCACCCGCCACGGAACGAGGTACAGCTGGCCCGTTGTCCAGGACACGCAAGATTCACGGCGACGGGCGGTCCCACCAGGCCCGCAGGGTCAGGGCGAGCGACGGTTCGAGCGGGTCGTCGGCGTCGACGACCGCGAGCAGGCGCGCCCCGTCGGGCAGCAGCTCCAGAACCCCGAGCCCCTCCACCTTACGCGCGGCGCCGCCAACCCGCGGCAGCTCGGTGATGTCGACCAGCCCGCCACCGTCCAGCAGGGCGAGGGCAGCGCCGACGACCGGGCCGCCGAACCGGGAGTTCGGGGTCACCTGCGCCACCGCACTCAACAGCACACGGCCGCCGGGCAGCGCTACCGCGTCGGTCGCACCCAGTGCCACGCCGCCGACCTCGCCGAGGTCGTACCGGCGGGCGGCGCGCAGCGGTACGACGGCAGGGTCGAGGCGCCCGCGCAACGCAGCGACGAGCCCGGCCACGTCGACGTCGACACTGCCGTTCGACAGCTGCGCCCCGCTCCCACGCTGGAACCAGCGCAGGACGCCGCCGTTTCGAGCGACGCCCTGCAGGTCGAGCGACGCCTCGGGCAGCTCGAGCGCCTGCGCGACGGCCGCGTACAAGCCGCCGAGCCCGCCCACCTCGACAGCCGGCTCGGCGCCGCCGTGGACGAGCACCCCCCGTCGATGTCGGGTGGAGGATCCGGAGCCCAGCAGTAGCGCTCCGGGTCCGTCCTCCAGGGGCAGGCCGCAGGCCGCCTCGAGGTCCCCGGAGGCCTCGTCGAGCCCGTCGACGCCGGGCAGCACCTGCAGCCGCCGGACGGCACCCTCCCTGAGCCAGGCCGCCGAGGTGGCGTCGTCCTGCACGACCAGCCAGCCACTGCCGAGCGGGGCAAGCGCGGACGCACCGCGTACCGGTGACCCGTCGTCGAAAGTGAGAACCCGCTCGTGCTCCAGCTGTAGCCGCATCCCTGCCCCCTGCCCACGCAGGGTGCTCCCCGATCCCACCCGATCGCGGCACCTGGCGGGGCCCCGGTATCCTCGTCGGGCTGTGATCAGATGCGGTGGGAACGTGGCCCGCCAGTCAGTGGGCCTGCAGAGCGGGGAGGCGGGCCGCGTGTCGGACGTACCGGGTACCGCTACCCGGCTGGAGGTCGGGTTTCTGCGGCTGTCGCCCTCCGTGCACGTGGTCGCCGACGCCCGGCGCTTTGCCGTGCGGACGGTGGAGACGCTGGGTGCGGACGAGGACGCCCAGGAGACCGTCCGCATGCTGGTGTCGGAGCTGGTCACCAACGCCGTGCTGCACGCAGGTACGGACCTGCTGCTCGGCATCGCCGACGCGGACCGGTACGTGCGCGTCAGCGTGACGGACGGCAGCCCGGCGCTGCCGCGACAGCGCCGGATCAACCACGCCAGCTCCACCGGCCGGGGCCTGCGGCTGCTGCGCATCCTCAGCGTGACCTCGGGGACCGAAGGCAGTGACGCCGTCCGTCCGGGCGGCAAGTCTGTCTGGTTCACCGTCAGCAAGCGGATCGGGGAGCAGGACCGGCAGACCGCGGCGGCCGAGGCGTTGGCCCTGTTCGGTGTCGATCTCGAGGCGGCCTGGTGACATGACGCCAGGCCCACTCGACGGTGCCCGGCCCGATGCCATGGTCACGATCCCGGACCCGCCCGCCGAACCAAGCTCCGAAGAGCTGTTCACGGTGCGGGTGCTCGGCGCACCGGTGCGGCTGTGGGACCGCTCCGCCCAGCACACCGCTGAGCTGATGCGCGAGTTCACGCTGCTTCAGCTCGGTTCGAGCGCCGGAAGCTCCGAGCGGCCCATCTCCGTCGCGCTGCTCGGGGTGATGGCCGAGCTGCACGCGCGCTACGCCGGTGCGAGCGCTAAGCAGGAGGCGGAGTTCGAGTCCGCTGTGGAGGCCGGCCATCGGGTCCATGACTTCACCTACCGGGTGCCGGCGGGGACCGGCCCGGCCTGCGAGCGGTTGCTCGAACTGCTCGACGCGGCCGACGTGCACTGCCTCCGGGGCGACGAGCTGATGACCCTGGTCGCGCCCGAAGACCAGCGCCGGTTCCGCGCCTGGTACCTGCGGGAGTTCGCCCGCCAGATCGACGGCGCGCCACCCATTCCCTGGGAGGGCCCTGCCGACTGACCAACCCAGCCTTTACGGTGGGCGTGAACCGGTCAGGCGAAGGCTCAGCGCAGAGCAGGTTGCCAGGACCTCGACAGCACCACAGGACGGCGTCTGCTGGCCGTCAGCCGGCGCATCTGCTCCCGCGCCTGGACTCGAACCAGGAACCCTGCGATTAACAGTCGCATGCTCTGCCAATTGAGCTACGCGGGAAGGGCGCCGGTCACCCGGCGGGCCGCCAGAGTAGCGCACCGCGCAGCCCGGACCCGACCAGGTGCGGGAGCCACGGCGAGGGGTAGGGACCGTCGAGATCGACCCGCCACCATCCCCCACCAGGAGGACATCGTGATCCGCAAACTCACTCTCGCCGTCGGTTTCGGCGCCGGCTACGTGCTCGGGGCGAAGGCCGGCAAGGAGCGCTACCGACAGATCGAGGGCAAGGTCCGGGAGCTGATGGGCCGGCCGACCGTGCAGGACTTCACCAGCAACATCAGTTCTACCGCCTCGGCCGCAGCCGACCGGGCCAAGGCGACGGTCAACGACACGGTTGAGGCCATCGGCGACAAGACCTCCTCCTCGTCGGCGCCCGCCACGACCCATAGCGACGACGTCGTCGTTGACCTCAGCGGCCACCCCGTCGCGAGCGGACCGATCGTCGGCGCTTCGGCGAGCGGCTCCGCGCCCGACGTCGTCTAGCTCGACACGCCGGATCTCGAGAGGACACCGATGACTTCCCGCATCCCCGAGCGACCGTCCGACTTCGAGGCCGAAGGCATCCCGGACCCCGGCGAGACCACCCAGGGCCAGGACGCCAGTGGCGACGACGACTCGGCGTACGGCGCGGAGCCGCCGCACGACACCGCTACGGCGGTGGACGACTTCGGCACGACCGCGGCTGAGGAGCACGACGGGGAGCCGCTGGACGGCCGGCTCGCCCGTGAGGAGCCGGAGGTGCTCGACGCTGCCGACCGTGACGCGGACGAGTCCGAGGGCAGCGACACCCCGTTGGACGAGCGTGCCGGCCAAGGCGTCGGTCGGCTCGTCACGCCCGACGAGGGCAGTCGCCCAGACACCGAATCCGAGTTGATCGCCAGCGATCGTGGCACCGACCTCGGCGGGTACAGCGCCGAAGAGAGCGCCATGCACCTGGAGACCGACCGGTAAGGGCAGGCCGGGGCGGGTCGTGGGTGTTGCCGCCGGATATGGAAGCCGACGAGACATACGTCCTGGCGACGATTCGGCGCGGGCACGAGCACCTCCGTGAGGTGACCGGCGGCGACTGCACCGCGAAGGACTTCCGGACCTGGAAGGCCACGGTGTAGGCAATTCCCTGGCCGTCTGCCGGGCGTCCTCCATCGACCCACGCGTCATCGACCGCTACCGGAACGGCGTCACGGTGGTCGACGAGCTCCCCCGCCTCGGCCTCGACACGGTGTTCGGCCAGCCGGCCGTGCAGGGTGCGACCGAGGCGGCGGTGCTGCGGCTGCTGCGGGCACCGGCGGATTCCTCCGGCCGCCTCGCCGGTGAGCGATCCCGGTCGGTGCCGGTCAGCCGATGGAGCGGCGGGCCCGCTCGAGCAGGGCGTCGGCCTGCGCGCGTACCAGCGGATCGTCGCGGTCGGTACCCGCATCGAAGACCAGCTGCCAATGCAGTACCTCCGACCCCGGGATGCGGCGGCCGACGACCCGCACGCCGCCGGTGGGCGCCAGCTTCTCGTGGCTGGACCACGCGACGCTGCCGGTGACGCGGGTCCGTACGGACTGCGGCAGATCGCCGGGATCGTCGAGGTCGAGCACGTGCCGCGCTCCGGTGCCCTCCACATCGGCGACTTCGAGCACCGTCAGCCGGGGCGGCAGCCAGGTTGCGCGCTCGACCTGCGACCACTCCAGCCGCAGCTCGCCCGGGAGCAGCAGCGCCAGATCGGTGGCCACGACGGGCTCGCCGGCGACGGTCAGGCCCCATGCGGTGCGCCGCTCGCCGGTCGGCAGCCGGAGCGCCTTCACCGCCGGAGGGACGGCGCGTCGACGCAGCTGCATGCAGCGAGCGTAGGCGCGCTACTCGTCCAGGTAGTCGCGCAGCTTGTCCGATCGTGACGGGTGCCGGAGCTTGGACAACGTCTTGCTCTCGATCTGCCGGATGCGCTCGCGGGTGACGCCGAACTCGCGGCCGACCTCCTCCAGGGTGCGCGGATGACCGTCCTGCAACCCGAAGCGCAGCGCGATGACCCGCTGCTCCCGCTCCGAGAGGCTGTGCAGCACTGTCTCCAGCTGCTCCTGCAACAAGATGAAGGAGGCGGCGTCGGGCGGGACGACCGCATCGCTGTCCTCGATGAAGTCGCCGAGGTGGGAGTCCTCCTCGGTGCCGATCGGCGTGTCGAGCGAGACCGGCTCCTGCGCCAGCTTCTGGATCTCCAGCACCTTGTGCGGCGTCAGCTCCAGTGCCGCCCCGAGCTCCTCGGGCGTCGCCTCCCGGCCGAGCTCCTGCAGCATCTGGCGCTGGAGGCGTACCAGCTTGTTGATCGTCTCGACCATGTGCACGGGGATCCGGATGGTGCGGGCCTGGTCGGCGATCGCCCGTGTGATGGCCTGGCGGATCCACCACGTCGCGTACGTCGAGAACTTGAAGCCTTTGGTGTAGTCGAACTTCTCGACCGCCCGGATCAGCCCGAGGTTGCCCTCCTGGATGAGGTCCAGGAACAGCATGCCGCGGCCGACGTAGCGCTTGGCGATGCTGACCACCAGGCGCAGGTTGGCCTCCACCAGCTGGCGCTTGGCGATCGCGCCGTCCCACTGCAGGGCGACGAGGTCGCGCCGCAGCGCCGCCGACAGCACCTGACCACCGGTCAGCTTCTCCGCCGCGAACAGGCCCGCCTCGATGCGCTTCGCGAGGTCGACCTCCTGCTCGGCGTTCAGCAGCGCCACCTTGCCGATCTGCTTGAGGTAGTCCTTGACCGGGTCGGCGGTGGCGCCGGCGGTCGCGACCTGCTGGGCGGGGGCGTCGTCGTCGTCGTCGGTGATGACGAAGCCGGTCTCCTCGGTGACCTCCGCATCGGGGACGACGGGGACCGGGTCGGCCTCCTCCGGCTCGTCGACCTCAGCGGCGTCCGAGGTGCCGGTGGGCCCGGCCGCGGGCCGGGCCGCCTTCTTCACGGCCGGGCGCTTGGCGGCAGGGGGTGCGTCCGCGGCAGCCGGCGCGGGCACGGCCTTGACGGCGGCCTTCTTCGCCGGCGCGCGCTTGGCCGCCACCTTCTTGGCAGGTGCAGCCGGTGCGGCCGGGGCGGTGGCCTCGACCTTGCGCGTCGTCGCGGTGGCCGCGACCGCCGACGTCGCGGCGGCGACCGCCGCGGCGTCCGTCGAGGGCTCGAAGGTGGTGGTGCGGGTGGTGGAGTCCGACGACACGGAACGCCTTTCGTCGTGGGGGTGCGGTGACCGGTGGGCCGGCGACCAGCAGGACGATCGCGGCCGGGAGGACTGGAGCGTCGCTGCCCGGGTCAACCGCAGCAGGCCGCGGAACATGCCCGTGACGATCGGGCCGTTGGCCGCGAAGCTTCTACCATTGTAGCGCCAGGACCCCGCCGAGCACGACCGTCCGGGCGCTCGGGTGGTCGCGCCCGGCGGTCGTCAGCGCGGCTCGGCGGCCGGGTCGGCCTTGACGGCCAGCACCGGGCACGGCGCGTCGAGCAGGATGCGCTGCGCGTGCGAGCCCAGGATGAGCTTGCCCACCGGGGTCCGGCGACGCAGGCCGATGACGATCACCTCGGCCCCCACCTCCTCGGCGACGGCGATCAGGTCCTCGGCCGGTTCCTGGCCGCGCACCAGCTGGCGCACCTCGTGCTGGATCCCGGCCTCGCTCAGCTCGCGGCGCACCGTGGCCAGCTCGCTGTCGTACCGCTCGGCGTCCGCCGTGGTGAGGTCCTTGCCACCGCGGTTGGAGTTGATGACGACCAGGCGCGTGCCACGCGTGCGAGCCTCCTCCGCCGCCCGGCGCAGCGCCGCCCGCCCCTCGTTGGTCGGGACGAAACCCACGACAACGGCCATCGGTGGTGCTCCTTCGTTGGGGCTGACGTGCCTCGGCGCCGCATCGCCGACCGAAGCCGACGCGGCTCGAGGCTAGTCGACCCGCCGCCCCCGCGCGCCCACGCGGCTTCGCGCCGCCGCAGCGGGCCGTGCGCGCGACGTGTCAGACTCCTGCCCGTGTCAGGGCACTCGTCGACCAGTGCGGGCGGCCCCACCCTCGGTGTCGAGGAGGAGCTGCACGTCGTCGAGGCAGGCACCGGACGGCTGTGCAGCCGGGCCCCCGAGGTGCAGGCGGCGTCGGTCGTCGACGCGCAGGACGGCACCGTGGTCCTCGAGCTCACCCTCTCGCAGGTCGAGACGGTGACGACAGTCAGCGCCGACGTCGACGAGGTCGTCGCGCGGGCCTCGCGGCTGCGCGCGGCCGTGGCTGCGGCCGCGGCCGGTCGGGGGCTGGCGCTGGTCGCGTCCGGGACCCCGGTGCTGGGCGAGGCGGCGCAGCAGCAGGTCGCCGACGACGAGCGCTATGCCGCGTTGCGGCAGCGGGCGGCCGGGCTGGTGCCGCAGCAGCTGATCGCCGGCATGCACGTGCACGTCGGGGTGGCCGGCCCCGAGGTCGGCGTCCAGGACGTGGACGACGACGCCCGGGTGGCCGTCGCCGACACCGTCCGGCCGTGGCTGCCGACGCTGCTGGCGCTGACCGCGAACTCGCCGTACTGGCTCGGTGAGGACACCGGGTTCGCGTCCTACCGTCAGGTGCACTGGCAGCGCTGGCCCGTCGCCGGCCCCCCGCCGCCTACCCACGACGCGGCGCAGTGGCACCGCTCGGTCGCCGAGCTGGTGGCCACCGGCGTCGTCGACGACGCCAGCTACGTGTACTGGGACGTGCGGCTCGCGACCCGGTTCCCGACCGTGGAGGTGCGGGTCGCCGACGTGCAGGCCGACGCCGAGGACGCGGCGGTCTACACCCGGCTGGTGCGCGGACTGGCGGCGACGGCGCTGGTCGACCACGCGGCCCACGGCGTCGACGCGCCGTCCCGGCTGCAGGTGCCCCAGCACGCGCTGCGCGCCGCGATGTGGCGGGCGGCGCGGTACGGGCTGGACGGCGAGCTCGTCGACCCCCGGCTGCACGGCACCCGCCCGGCCGCTGAGGTCCTCGGGGCGCTGGTCGACGCCGCACGCCCCGGGCTGGAGGTCACCGGTGACCTGCAGCCGGTGCTGGACGGGGTGCGCCGCGTCCTGACCGACGGCAACGGGGCCCAGCGTCAGCGCGCTGCCTTCACCCGGGCCGGCTGGCCCGGTGTGCTGGACGTGGTGCGGGTCACCGACCACCCGCCCCACCGCGAGACCGTCAACGACGGCAACGGGTGGGTCGAGTGCGACTGCGGGCACCGGCACTGGGGCCGCCACGGCGCGGCCGGGTTGCTGCTGCTGCGCCCCGGTGACCGCGGCGCCGAGGTGCTCCTGCAGCTGCGCTCGGCCTGGACCCACCAGGGCGGCACCTGGGGGTTGCCCGGCGGTGCGCGTGACAGCCACGAGACCACCAGCCAGGCCGCCCGACGTGAGGCCCGCGAGGAGAACGGCGTCGACACCGCAGCGGTGGTCGACGTGGTCGAGCACCGCGTCGACCACGGCAGCTGGTCGTACACCTACGTCGTGGCGACGGCCCCGGCCAGTGCCGGGGCCGTGGTCGCCAACGGCGAGTCCGACGCCGTGGACTGGGTGGCCCTGGACGACGTGGCCGCCCGCCAGCTGCACCCGGCACTGGCCGCGGAGTGGTCGCGGCTGCGTGACCTGGTGCGTGACCTGTCGGCCTGAGACCGGGTCGCAGCGGCGCGGGTCGGGTCGGGTCAGGTCGGGGCAGGTCAGGTCAGGTCGGGTCAGGGCACCGGCGAGCGGGAGACGCTCGGCAGCGCCGCCCGGACGATCGCCCCGACCTGGTGGGTCTCGATGAGGAACCCGTCGTGCCCGTACGGCGAGGTGACGGTCTGCACCGGGCGTGCCCCGGGGCGCAGGGCCACGATCTCGTCGGCGAGCCGCGGCGGGTAGAGCCGGTCGGAGTCGACGGCGGCGACCACCAGCTCGCCGGTGACCCGGCCCAGGGCCGCGGCGAGCCCACCCCGGCCCCGGCCCACGTCGTGGGAGTTCATCGCCTCGGTCAGCACGAC
>JBKJQN010000102.1:0-71711 GCA_046593925.1 Mycobacteriales bacterium | reverse complement strand
ACACGGACCTGAACCGTGCGCGTCTGCCATTCCGCCACTCGCCCGAGTGCAGTGAACAACCTAGCAGGCGGGGCCGCGACGGTACGCGGATACGATCACCGGACCGAGAGGAAGGGGTGCCGGGTGGGTGTGTTGCAGCGCTTCGAGCGACGGCTCGGGGGCCTCGTCGAGGGCGCCTTCGCCAAGGTCTTCGGGGGCGTGGTGCAGCCCGTCGAGGTCGCCGCCGCCCTGCAGCGCGAGGCCGAGAACAAGAAGATGATCGTCGGTCAAGGCCGGCTGCTGGTCCCCAACGACTTCGTCGTCGAGCTCGGCAGCACCGACACGGCCCGGCTCGAGGAGTACGACGCGCCGCTGCGCCGCGAGCTCGCGGCGATGGTCTCGGAGCACGCACAGGAGCAGGGCTGGTCCTTCGTCGGCCCGGTGGCCGTCCGCTTCGAGCGCACCGGGACGCTCGGCACGGGGGTCTTCAGGGTGCGCAGCGCCGTCCTGCAGCCCGTCGCGGCCGCCCCCGCTGTCCGCCCGCCGCCCGGGCCGGACGACCACACCGGGCAGCCCTACCTGCTGGTGCCGAGCGACGGCGGCGAGCACCGCATCGAGCTGTCGACCGAGGTGACCCGGATCGGCCGCAGCTCGGAGGCCGACGTACGCCTGAGCGACACCGGCGTCTCGCGGCTGCACGCCGAGCTGCGGCGGCTCGGCGACGAGGTCGTCCTGGTCGACCTGGCGTCAACGAACGGCACGACCTTGAACGGCCGCAAGGTGCTGGAGGGAAGGCTTCGAGACGGCGACCGGATCGGGGTCGGCGCCAGCTCGCTGGTGTTCCGGCAGGACGCCTAGTGGCAAGCGCACTCGTCGTCTCGCTGGTGAAGTACGGCCTGCTGCTGGTGCTCTGGCTGTTCGTCATCGCCGCGGTGCGCACCGTCCGCGCCGACCTGTACGGCAGACCCACCAACCGACCGGCCGCCGCCCGCCCGGCGAACGCCCCGCCGGCTGCCACCGCGAGCCGGCGGAGCACGGCGCGGCGGCTGGTCGTCACCGAGGGCCCGCTCGCCGGAACCGCCCTGACGCTGGGCGACAGCCCGGTGACGATGGGCCGGGCCGACGAGTCGACCCTGGTCCTGACCGATGACTACGCCAGCAGCCACCACGCGCGGCTCAGCCCCGGCGACGGGGCGTGGCTCGTCGAGGACCTCGGCTCGACCAACGGCACCTACCTCGGCGCCGCCAAGGTCGTCCGCCCGACTCCGGTACCGCTCGGCCAGCCCATCAGGATCGGCAAGACCGTCCTTGAGCTGCGGCGATGAGCCAGGCGGCCGGGTGACCCTGGCCCTGCGCTACGCCGCCCTGTCGCACGTCGGGCTTCTGCGTACCGGCAACGAGGACAGCGTCTACGCCGGTCCCCGGCTGCTCGCGGTCGCCGACGGGATGGGCGGGCACGCTGCGGGTGAGGTCGCCAGCGCCGTCGCCATCGCTTCGCTCGCCGCCCTCGACGAGGACGCCCCCGGCGCCGACCTGCTGGCGGCCTTGCGCCAGGCCGCCGTCGGCGCCAACGCGCATCTGCGCGACATGGTCGACGGCGACGCAGCCCTGGACGGGATGGGCACCACGCTCACGACCCTGCTGTTCACCGGCAACCGCCTCGGGCTGCTGCATATCGGGGACTCCCGCTGCTACCTGCTGCGCGACGGCGTCCTCGCCCAGATCACCCACGACGACACGTTTGTACAGAGCCTGGTCGACGAGGGCCGGATCACCGCCGAGCAGGCCGGCTCCCACCCGCAGCGCAACATGATCCTGCGGGCTCTCGACGGCCGGGACGACGTGCAGTTCGACCTGTCCATGCGCGAGGCCCTGGTCGGCGACCGCTACCTGCTGTGCAGCGACGGGCTCACCGGGCCCGTCGGCCGCGAGAACCTGCAGGAGGCACTCGGCCATGCCGACCCGCAGGCCGCCGCCGAGCGGTTGGTCGAGCTCGCGCTGCGCGGTGGCGGACCGGACAACATCACCGTGATCGTCGCCGACGTCGTCGACGGCGAGTCGAGTGGAGTGCCGGTGGTCGCCGGCGCCGCTGCCGAGTCACCCCAAGCCCCGCCGCCGCACCTCGCTTCGGGCGCCGCCGGACGGGCCGCCGCCGGCCGGGCCGCCGCCGCACCCCCCGCACCCGTCCCCGCTCTAGAGCCGGCGGCCCGCACCACCCGGCACCTGCGCCGCACCGCTGTGCTGACGATCGCCGTCCTCGCGCTGCTGGCCGGTGGCGTCGGCACCGGCTGGGCATACGTGCGGTCGCAGTGGTATGTCGGCAGCGACGGTCGGCAGGTCAACGTGTACCGCGGCCTCACCGGCTCCGTCGCCGGGGTCGACCTCTCCTCCATACAGGAGCGCACCGGCGTGCAGACCGGCGGGCTCAGCGAACTCGACCGGATCAAGGTCGAGCGCGGTATCCACGCCGACGGCCGGGCCGACGCCCGCCGGATCGTCGCCGTCCTGCGCGACCGGGCGGTATGCGCACCACCCACCACCCCCACGCCCGCTACCCCCACGCCCGCTACCCCCACGCCCAGTGCAACGCCTACGCCGGGCGCGCCCACCCGCGACCCGACGCCCACCAGCGACCCGACACCCGAAGCCCCACCTGCCCCGAGCGTCCCGAGCCCGGTCGTCACCGCCCCGCCGGCCGGGGATGCCGACTGTCCGGCCTCACCCCTCGCCGGCAGCAGGTCCGCGCCCGGCCTGACCAAGGGCGTCCCCTCCGGGCCACCGACCGGCCCCACCCCGACCGGCCCCACCCCGACCGGGGTACCTGGCCCGTGACCGCACCGACGGCCCTGCCGCGAGGTGCGCTGGCGCCTGGGCCCGCCACGCGGCGCGGCACCGAGCTGGCGCTGCTCGCGTTCGCGCTCGGCATCGTCGTGCTGGCGTACACCGCCGTCGGGCTGGCCGTCGACGGCCGGGTGTCCGCCGGCACGCTGGGCTACGGCGTCGGCCTGGGCGCCCTGTTCCTGCTCGCGCACCTGGTCGTGCGGTGGGTCGCGCCGTACGCCGACCCGTTGATCGTCCCCTGCGTTGCCCTGCTCAACGGGCTCGGGCTGGTCATGGTGCGGCGGCTGGACTTCGCCGAGGCGGAGCGGGCCCGGCTCGCCAGCCGGGTGGCGCCGCGCCCGGACGCCCCGCTGCAGCTGATCTGGACGGCGCTGGGCATCGCGCTGTTCGTCGCCGTGCTGGTCGTCGTACGCGACCACACCCGGCTCGCCCGTTACGCCTACACCTGCGCGGCACTCGGCCTCGCCCTGCTGCTGCTGCCCGTCCTGCCGGTCGTCGGGCGCACCATCAACGGCGCCCGGCTGTGGGTGCGGGTCGGCCCGATGCAGGTCCAGCCCAGCGAGCTGGCCAAGCTCGCGCTGCTGGTCTTCTTCGCCAGCTACCTGGTCGCCAAGCGCGATGTGCTGTCGCTGGCCTCCCGGCGGGTCGCGGGCCTGGACCTGCCGCGGCCACGCGACCTCGGCCCGGTGCTGCTCGCCTGGGCGGCCAGCCTGTCGGTGCTGGTCCTGGAGAAGGATCTCGGCAGCTCGCTGCTGTTCTTCGGGATCTTCATCGTTATGTTGTACGTCGCGACCGAGCGCACCTCCTGGCTGCTGATCGGGCTCGCGTTGTTCGCTGTCGGGGCGTACGTCGCCTATCTGCTGTTCGGGCACGTCCGGCTGCGGGTCGACGTGTGGCTGCACCCCTTCGCCGACCCCGACAACAAGGGCTACCAGCTGGTGCAGTCGCTGTTCGGCTTCGGTACCGGCGGCCTGACGGGCACCGGCCTGGGCCAGGGCAGCCCGCAGTCCGTGCCGTTCGCCAAGACCGACTTCATCCTGGCCAGCTTCGGCGAAGAGCTCGGCCTGGTGGGCGTGATGGCGATCCTGCTGCTGTTCGGGCTGATCGTCGAACGCGGGCTGCGAGCCGGCCTGGGCTGCCGCGACTCGTTCGGCAAGCTGCTGGCGACCGGCCTGTCGTTCGCGCTCGCGCTGCAGGTCTTCGTCATCGCGGGCGGCGTCACCGGCCTGATCCCACTCACCGGGGTCACGCTCCCGTGGCTGTCCTACGGCGGCTCCTCGGTGGTCTCCAACTGGGTACTCGTGGCGGTGCTGCTGCGGATCAGCGACGCCGCCCGCCGGCCGGCGCCCGCCCCGGTGTCGCCCGGTCTGGTCCGCGCGGCCCTCGAGGACGCCCCCACCCAGGTCGTACGCCGGTGAACGGGCCGCTGCGCCGGGTCGCCGTTGCCTGCCTCGTGATGTTCGGGCTGCTGCTGGTCAACATCAACTACCGGCAGGTCGTTAAGGCCTCCGACTACCGCGACAACAAGCGCAACGCCCGGGTCATCGTGCGCAACTACGAGAAGGAGCGCGGCTCCATCGCACTGGCCGGTGCGGGCCGGCCGCTGATCGCGCGCAGTGTCGAGACGCCGGGGCGGCTCAAGTACCTGCGCACCTACCCCGGCAAGGACCTGTACGCGCACGTCACCGGCTACTACTCGCTCATCTACGGCCAGGACGGGCTCGAGGACACCGAGGACCGGGTGCTGTCGGGGGAGGACCCCAGGCTGTTCGTCAAGCGGCTGTCCGACACCCTCACCGGCCGGGTGCCACGCGGCGGGGACGTCGTGGTGACCTTGCAGCAGGCCGCCCAGCAGGCCGCGTACGACGGGCTCAAGGGCAAGCGCGGCGCCGTCGTCGCCCTCGACCCGCGGACCGGGGCGATCCTAGCGCTCGCCAGCGCCCCGACGTACGACCCCGGGTTGCTGAGCTCGTTCGACCCCGCGGCCATCCGCGCCTACCGCGCCGGGCTGCTCGCCCCGACCGCCGGTGACCCGCTACTGGACCGGGCGCTGTCGCAGACCTACCCGCCGGGCTCGACGTTCAAGGTCATCACCGCGGCTGCGGCCCTGCAGGCCGGGGTCACCCCGGATACGCAGATCCCCTCGCCGACCGTGCTGACCCTGCCGCAGACCAGTGCGACGCTGCGCAACTTCGGGGGGGAGAGCTGCGGGAACGGTACGACCATCTCGCTCGCCGACGCGCTGCGGATCTCGTGCAACACCGCATTCGCGCAGCTCGGCCTCACCGTCGGGGAAGACCGGCTGCGCGCGCAGGCGGCGGCCTTCGGATTCGGTGACAGCTCGCTCGCCGTACCCGAGCCGGTGGCGGCCAGCATGATCCCCGGGTCGCTCGACCCGCCGTCGCTCGCACAGTCGGCGATCGGCCAACGCGACGTGCGGGTCACCCCCCTGCAGATGGCGATGGTCGCGGCCGGCGTGGCCGACGGCGGCACCGTTATGCAGCCCTACCTGGTCCGCGAGGTGCAGGCGCCGGACCTCACCCGGCTCTCGCTGGCGCAGCCCAAGACCTACCGCCAGGCCGTGCCGCGCGCGGTCGCCGACCAGCTCCGCGCCATGATGGAGGCCGTCGTCGCGAACGGCACCGGGACGTCTGCGCAGATCCCTGGCGTTCGGGTCGCCGGCAAGACGGGGACCGCCCAGAACGCCCCTGGCGCCGCCCCGCACGCCTGGTTCATCGCCTTCGCACCGGCCGAAGACCCGCAGGTCGCGGTCGCGGTCATCGTCGAGAACGGCGGTGACGCCGGCTCGGAGGCGACCGGCGGGAAGGTCGCGGCCCCCATCGCCAAGGCCGTGATGCGTGCGGTGCTCGGCCGGTGACGCAGCTCGGGCAGGACCTGCTGGCCGGGCGGTACCGGGTCGAGGGACGGATCGCGACCGGCGGGATGGGCGAGGTCTGGCGGGCCCGCGACCTGGTCCTGGACCGCCCCGTCGCGGTCAAGATGCTGAAGGCCGAGCACGCCGACGACGAGGACTTCCGGGAGCGCTTCCGGGCCGAGGCCCGGCACGCCGCCGGCCTGTCGCACACCGGGATCGCCTCGGTCTACGACTACGGCGAGCAGGACGGCCCGGCCGGCCGGACCGCCTGGCTGGTCATGGAGCTGGTCGACGGCGAGCCGCTGTCGGACCGGCTGCGCCGCGGCCCACTGGACGTACCGACAACCCTGGATGTCATCGGGCAGACCGCCTTCGCCCTGCAGGCCGCCCACGACGGCGGGGTCGTGCACCGCGACATCAAGCCCGGCAACCTGCTGCTGCGCCCGGACGGCGTCGTCAAGGTCACCGACTTCGGGATCGCGTACGCCGCAGGAGCGACGCCGCTGACCCGGACCGGCACGGTCGTCGGCACCGCGTACTACCTGTCGCCGGAGCAGGCGCTCGGCAGGCCGGTGACCGGGGCCAGTGACCTCTACTCGCTCGGCGTCGTGGCTTTCGAGTGCCTGTCGGGGCAGCGACCGTTCCCGGGCGACAACCCGGTCGCCATCAGCCTCGCCCACCTGCACGAACCGCCCCCCGCGCTGCCGGACCACGTCCCGTCCGGGGTCCGCGAGCTCGTCCAGGCAGCGCTGGCCAAGGACCCGGCCGACCGGCCCGACAGTGCGGGTGCGATGGGAAGGGCGGCGCTGGCGCTCTGCGACCCTGCCACGGCGCTGACCCCGCTGACCCCGGTGGCCACGCTGCCCGTCGCTCGGCACCGACGGGCCGCCCGGCTCGCCGCCACGCTGCTGGGCGTCGTTGTCGTGGCCGTCGGCGCCCGGGCCTGCCTCGCGCCCAGTCCGACCGTCGTACCGCGGCTGTCCGCGGGTGGCTCGCTGCAGCCCGCGCAGGACGCGGTACGGGCCGCCGGGCTCGCGGCGCGGCTGCGCACGGTCACCTCGGCGGCCGTGCCCGCCGGCGCCCTGGTCGGCACCGACCCGGCCGGGGGCACCGCGGTGGACCGCGGTGCCCCCGTCACACTGCTGGTCAGTGCCGGGCCGCCCGACCCCCCCGCGACCGCACAGCCCTCGTCAGTCGCACCTGCCGCGCCGCTCGGACCGGCCGACGGCGGGGCCGGCGGTGACCCGGGCAAGGGCAGCGGCAAGTCCGGACGTAGGAGGTGACCGCGCCGCCGCGCCTGCT
Organism: Mycobacteriales bacterium; assembly: GCA_046593925.1. Lineage (GTDB taxonomy): Bacteria > Actinomycetota > Actinomycetes > Mycobacteriales > SCTD01 > JAYVYM01. The sequence goes on along the minus strand of JBKJQN010000102.1, from coordinate 64,714 downwards.
GGGCGACCGCTACGAACTGGCGGGCACGCTCGGTGTCGGTGGCATGGCCGAGGTGTTCCTCGGTACCGACACCCGGCTCGGCCGCCGGGTCGCGGTCAAGGTCCTGCGGGCCGACCTGGCCCGCGACCCCAGCTTCCAGCAGCGCTTCCGCCGGGAGGCGCAGGCCGCCGCGTCGCTGAACGCCCGCTGCATCGTGTCGGTGTACGACACCGGCGAGGACACCGTCGACGGCACCCGGGGGGTGCCCTGGATCGTCATGGAGCACGTGCTCGGGCGCACGCTGCGCGACGTCCTGCGCGATGAGGGTCCGCTGTTGCCCGTCCGTGCCCTCGAGATCGTCGCCGACGTCTGCTCCGCACTCGAGGTCGCACACGAGGCAGACATCGTGCACCGCGACATCAAGCCGGCCAACGTCATGCTCACCCCGGCCGGCGAGGTCAAGGTGATGGACTTCGGCATCGCGCGGGCGGCCGCCGGCAGCAGCCAGACGATGACGCAGACCGCCAACGTGCTGGGGACCGCGGCGTACCTGTCGCCCGAGCAGGCCCGCGGCGAGCACGTCGACGCCCGCAGCGACCTGTATTCAACGGGCTGTCTCCTGTACGAGCTGCTCACCGGCCGGCCGCCTTTCATCGGCGAGAGCCCGGTGGCCGTGGCCTACCAGCACGTCCGCGAAGACCCGGTGCCGCCCTCCCAGGTCGATGAGGCCCTGGACGCCGCCCTCGACGCTGTCGTGCTGAAGGCGATGGCCAAGAACCCCGCCAACCGCTATCAGAGCGCCGCCCTGATGCGCGCCGATCTGCTGCGCGCGGCCGCCGGCGAGCAGGTCGAGGCCACCCCGGTGCTCCTGGTGGCCTCGACCGTGCTGCCCGACGGCAGCGCACGCGTCGACAACCCGGTCCGCCGCCGCCGGCGCCTGGTGTACGCGCTGTTCGCCGTGCTGCTGCTGGCGATCGCCGCCGGTGTCGGCCTGGCGGTCAAAGGCGCGCTGTCGCGCGACACCGGGCTGATCGAGGCCCCGGCGGTGGTGGGACTGTCACAGCCGAACGCCCAGATCCGGCTGGCAGAGGCCGGGCTGACCGTCGGCGCTGTCCGGCAGGTCTTCCTGGACGTTCCGGTCGACCAGGTCGTCGAGCAGTCACCGGTCGGCGGGATCCTGCTCCGTACCGGCAGCCGGGTCGACCTGGTCGTCAGCAAGGGCGTCGAGATGACCCTCGTTCCGTCCCTGGTCGGCCAGTCGCGCAAGGAGGCCGAGGCGCAGCTTGGGCAGGCGAAACTCGCGCTCGGCGACGTCATCGGGCGTGGCGGCAATCTCGCGCCGGACCAGGTGCTGGAGGTGATTCCACCGGCCGGCACGCAGCTGCCGACGGGGCAGAAGGTCACGCTGGTCGTCTCGACCGGCCAGGTCGAGGTTCCGCTCGTCGTACGGCTGCCACAGGAGCAGGCTGTCCAGCAGTTGCGAGCTGCCGGGTTCAGCGTCGGTGTGCGCCTGCGGGACGACCCCGGCACCCCGGGCATCGTGCTGTCGCAGGACCCGGTCAGCGGCACAGCGCTGCGCGGAAGCACGGTGACCATCGTCGTCTCGCAGACTCCGCCACCACCACCCCCACCGTCACCCAGCCCCAGCCCCAGCCCCAGCCCGACCGTGACGCCGTCACCGTCCGGCACCCCGAACCCGACGCTGAGCTCACCGCCTCCGTCGACGTCCAGCCCGCCGCCGTGAGCCTGTCAGCGGACCGCTCAGCTCAGGACGGCGAGCCGGCGGTCCTCGACCGCCCGTGACAGGGCCGGCGCGAGGGCAGCCGCGCCCGAGTCGCCGCACTGCCGGAGCCACGAACCCAGCAGCAGGTGGCCGCCCTGCGTCAGGACTGATTCCGGATGGAACTGGACGCCCTCGACGGGTGCATCGCGGTGCCGGAGCCCCATCACAACCCCGCTCGCGGTGTGTGCGGTGACCTGCAGCTCAGCCGGCACCGTGGCCTCGTCGACGGCGAGTGAGTGGTACCGCGTTGCCGTGAACGGCCGCGGCAGCTCGTGGAACACACCGGCACCCTTATGGTGCACTTCGCTGGTGCGCCCGTGCAGCAGCTCGGGGGCCGGGCCCACCGTCGCCCCGTACGCCACCGCGATCGCCTGGTGGCCGAGGCAGACCCCGAGCAGCGGCACACCGGCCTGCTCGCACAGCAGGACGAGTTCGACGGACGCGCCGGCATCCTGCGGGGTGCCTGGCCCGGGCGACAGCAGCACGCCGTCGGCGCCGCGCACGTCCAGCACCCCGGGTTCGTCGTTGCGCCGCACCACGCACTCCGCGCCGAGCTGACCGAGGTACTGCACGAGGTTGAACACGAAGCTGTCGTAGTTGTCCACGACCAGGATGCGGGTCACCTCGACACGGTACGGCGGCGCTCAGTCGCGAGGGTCGGGCGTCACTTCGGGCCGCCGGCGACCGAACTCAGCTCCAGCGGCCCGTCGTACGCCGGCAGGGTCACCGCGTCCTGCGCCGTGACGGCATAGCCCAGACCGAAGGCGTCGACATAACGCCGGAACAGGTCGATACCCGGCTCGCGGGCCAGCGCTGCACGCATCGCGCTGCCGTCGCCGACCGCCGTGACGACGAACGGCGGCCCGTACACCTGGCCGTGCAGAACCACCGTGTTGCCGACACACCGCACCGCGCTGGTCGAGATCACCCGCTGACCCATCAGCGTCATCGCCTCCGCGCCACCCGCCCACAGCGCGTTGACGACAGCCTGGACGTCCTGCTGATGGACCACCAAATCGTCCGGCTGCGAGGACACCGTGCCCGCCGGTGCGTCGTCCAGGCTCACGGTGAGGGCGGGCCCGACGACGGCCACCGTGCCCGCGGCCAAGGCCAGCGCGTCGCCTGTGGCCTTCTCCTGCGCGACGCGGCCGTCTCGCGTGGCCGCGACGGCGGTGACCCGCTGCACCTGCGTGCGCAGGTCGGCCGCGACGCTGTCCTGGCGCGCGACCTCCGCGCGCTCCCGGGCGATCAGCTCGCCGAGCTGCAGTCGGCGCCCGGCCCGCAGGTCGGTCCCGCCAGCGGTGCTTGCACTGGTCGCGAACAGCAGGCCGGCCCCGGCTGCGGTCATGGCGACGAGCAGCGCTGGCAGCCGCCGGACACGACGGTCGTGCGGCACGCGGTCTCCGGAGGCTCTGCCAGCAGGTATGGCCCTTACGCTAGCCCGCACCCGCCACCTCGGCGGCCCAAGCCAGGGAGGCTGCAGTGCCGGAGTCCAAGAAGCGGAAGAAGGCGGTCTACACGCCTACGCCTGCTCCGGGCGCCAGGCGCAAGAAGGGCCCGAGTCCGGTCTGGCTGGCCCCGCTGATGCTGACGCTGTTCGCCATCGGCATCGTCTGGCTGGTCGTCTTCTATGTGACGCAGGGCAACATGCCGCTGGTCGGCGGCCTCGGCAACGGCAACCTTGCGGTCGGCTTCGGGTTCATCGTGCTCGGCTTCGTGCTGTCGACGCAGTGGCGCTGAGTGACCAGGCGGTCGGTGACCAGGGCGCTGCGTGACCAGGGCGCTGGGCCATTCGAGTGACACGACTGTAGTTCTCCCCAGCAGTTGTCCACACTGTGGACAACTGCCACTCCGCTCAGAGCAGCTCGAGGATCGTGGCGTTGGCCTGCCCGCCGCCCTCGCACATGGTCTGCAGCCCGTACCGGATGCTGTTGTCACGCATGTGGTGGACCAGGGTGGTGAGCAGCCTGGCGCCTGAGCCGCCGAGGGGGTGGCCCAGCGCGATAGCGCCGCCGAGCGGGTTGAGGACCTTCTCCGACGCGCCCAGCTCGGCCAGCCAGGCCAGCGGCACGCTCGCAAAGGCTTCGTTGACCTCGAAGGCCCCGATCTCGTCGATCCGCAGGCCGGACCGCTGCAGGGCCTTGCGGGTCGCCGGTATCGGGCCGGTGAGCATCGGCATCGGCTCGCTGCCGACAACCACGGCGGTGTGCACGCGCACCAGCGGCGTCAGCCCGAGCTCAGCGGCGCGCTCACTGGTCGTCACCAGCAAGGCTGCGGCGCCGTCGGAGATCTGTGAGGCGTTCGCGGCGGTGACGACGCCGTCCGGCAGGAACGCCGGCTTGAGCGCGCCGATGGTTTCGAGTGTGCCTCCCCGGCGGATCCCCTCGTCGACCGAGACCACCCCGGCTCCCGTGGTGAGCGGGGCGATCTGCCCGGCGAACGCGCCGCTGTCGGTGGCGGCCGCGGCCTTCTCGTGGCTGGCCAGCGCGAACTCGTCGAGGCGCTGCCGCGAAAATCCCCACTGTGCGGCGATCTGCTCGGCGCCGAGGCCCTGGTTCGGGAAGTCGTCGCCGTAACGGGCCCGATAGCCCTCACCCAGCGGGTTACCTATCATCGCGGAGCCCATCGGTACCCGGGACATCGACTCGACACCACCGGCGACGGCCAGGTCGTAGTGACCGGCAATGACGCCGGCCGCGGCGAAGTGCAAGGCCTGCTGAGACGACCCGCACTGCCGGTCGACGGTTGTGCCGGGCACCGACTCCGGCCAGCCGGCGGACAGCACCGAAGTCCTGGCGATGTCGAAGGTCTGCTCCCCGACCTGGGACACGCATCCCCAGATCACGTCGTCGACCAGCGCTGGGTCGATGCCGCTGCGCTCGGCGAGGGCGCGCAGGACGTGCGCGGACAGGTCTGCCGGGTGCGTGCCGGCAAGGCCGCCGTGGCGCTTGCCGGTGGGCGTACGGACTGCCTCGACGATGACCGCGTCGCGCACGGAAGCCTCCAGAACGTGGATGTGAACGATGGTTTGCAGACGCTACCCGTTCGTTGCCGCCCTAGCCTCGGGGGTGTGCTCACCGCCGGCCCGTCCCGCCTGGCCGCCGCCGGGGTGCTGTCCGGTGCCGGGTTGCTGACCATGCTGGGAGTGTTGGCCGACCCGGCCGGGCGGCTGCTCGCGCTCCCGGCCGCGTTCGTGCTGGCCGGACTGGCCCTCCGCGATCTGCTCCTGCGCCCGGTTCTGCTGGCCGACAGCCGCGGCCTCGACGTCGTCACCGGGCTGCGCCGGCTGCGGGTGCCCTGGGACCGGGTCGACCGGGTCCGCGTCGTCACCGACCGTCGGACGCCGGTGCTCGAGATAGACCTGAGCGACGCCGTGGTCGTGTTGTCCCGACTGCGGCTGGGCCGCCCGCCCGCCGACGTGCTGGCAGACCTGCTAGCCCTGCAGCGCTTGAGTACGCAGCGCTACCGCGGCGACTAGTGCCGCCGCCACACCCAGACATGCGCCAGCCTGCACCAGGCCGCGACGCGGGCCGCTCGGCGAGTAGGCAAAGGCGGACGCCACCACTGCGCCGGTGACCAGGCCGCCGATGTGCGCCCGCCAATCGATGATCGGCACGCTGAAGGTGATGATCAGGTTGATCCCCAGAAGCACCAGCACCGGCCGGGTCTGTCCGCCGAGCTTGCGTACGACGACGTAGAAGGCCCCGAAGAGCCCGAAGATCGCCCCGGACGCACCGACCCCGATCTGAGCCGGGTTCGAGACGATGAAGGACAGCGTGGACCCGCCGAGCGCCGCCAGGACGTACAGGGTCAGGTAGCGGACCCGGCCGAGGGCGGCCTCCAGCTGCGGGCCGATCATGATCAGCACAAACATGTTGCTGAACAGGTGGAACAGCCCGGCGTGCAGAAAGGCCGCGGTAAGTAGGCGATAGGGCTGGCCGTCAGCGACCCCGATCAGTTGACCGGATCCGTCATCAGCCAGCGCCAAGTTGCCGTACTGGACAGCCAGGTCGACGCCCGGTCGGACCAGCTGCAGCAGGTAGACCGCGACGTTGAGGACGACCAGCACCATCGTGACCCGGCTGCTGTCCGCGCCCAGCCGGCCCCCGAAGGTCGTGCGGGCCTGCCGGACGCCCTGCTGGCCGGCCCGCACGTCGTCCGGGCACTGGAAGCCCACCGAGGCCGCGATCATGCACTCTGGGCAGATCGGCCGCTCACACCGCGTGCACCGGACGTAGGTCTCCCGGTCGGGGTGCCGGTAGCAGCGGGGCGGAGCAGCCGGCCCGGCCGAGGACGGCAGGGTCAGGACTCGACCTGCTCGATCTCGATGGCACTGATGACGACATCCTGTGCGGGCCGGTCACCGCGCGCCGTGGGCGTCGTGGCGATCGCGTCCACGACGTCGCGGGAAGCCTGGTCGACCACCTTGCCGAAGATGGTGTGCTTGCGGTTCAGGTGCGGGGTCGCACCGACGGTGATGAAGAACTGCGAGCCGTTGGTACCCGGGCCGGCGTTCGCCATCGCCAGCAGGTACGGCTCGTTGAAGGCCAGCTCGGGGTGGAACTCGTCCTTGAACTGGTAGCCCGGGCCGCCGGTGCCAGTGCCCAGGGGATCACCACCCTGGATCATGAACCCGCGGATGACCCGGTGGAACACGGTGCCGGCGTACAGCGGGCCGACGCCGTCCTTGCCGGTACGCGGGTCCTTCCAGGGACCCGTGCCGTCGGCGAGCCCGACGAAGTTCTGGACCGTCTTGGGGGCGTGGTTGGGGTAGAGCTCAACCCGGACCGGTCCGGAGCTGGTCTGCAGGGTGGCGAACAGGGAGGTGGCCACAGGGGCTCCCGTCGAGGCGTGGTGATCGGTGTACGCGCCCGCAACGACCTGAGCGCGGCCAGCACAGGGTCTGGCTCCGACCGCCATCCTCCCACGAGGCCGTCCGGCCGCGCGTCATGGCAGGCTCCGGAGGAAGCGCAGACCGCCGGCCGAGCCGGCTCGTAGCGAGTGGAGCAGATCGTGCAGCAGGACGTGAGCACCGACGAGCACGTAGCGGGGCGCGGGGCGCGGACCGGCGCCGAGGTGGGCGCCATGGTCGGCGCGGCTCTGGGCACCGCCGCCGAGCAGGTGGGTCAACAGGCCGAACGGGCTGTCGGCACCCTGACCGAGGGCTACAGCCAGGTCCGGGACCGGGTCGCCGCGACCACGGCCGGCCAGGATGCAGGCGCGCTCGTACGGGAGTGGGCCGACGCGCTCGAGGGGGTGGTGGAGGACGGCCGCGACCGGGCCGCCGCCCTGCTCGCCGTACAGGCCCCGGTCCGGCGATGGCCCTGGGCCGTCGGGGCCGCCGTCCTGGGGGCAACAGCCGGTGCGGCCGTCGCTCTGACGGTACGACGGTTGGTCGGCCGGGACGCGCCCGACGCCCAGGAGCCTGAGCACCTACGCGCCGTCATCGACACCGGCCGTGAAGGGCCAGCCTCGGCCTGATCGCGCTGTTTCACGTGGAACCCCCGCGCGACAGGGGAGCGGCGCTCCGGTTCACGGCACGACCTGGTGAGGGGTGGAGACGGGGGGACTCGAACCCCCAACCCCCGCCTTGCAAAGGCGGTGCTCTGCCACTTGAGCTACGTCCCCTTGGAACCGAACGGTCGCCAGGTCATCACGGGTCGGGCGGTCACCGCAGGTCGGGCGCGACCCCCGCTTCGGTCCACAGGTCACGCTCCGCGCGCGAGGCGGTGGCCCGGCGGCGCAACACCAGCAGGGCAGCTAGCAACGCCACCAGGAAGACGGGTCGGCGCACGGGGTCCTCCGGAGCAGGCGGGCGGATACGGGGGTGGGCCTGGGAGGACTTGAACCTCCGGCCTCATCCTTATCAGGGATGCGCTCTAACCAGCTGAGCTACAGGCCCGCGGGTGGGACGTTGCGGCGGCCCGGACACTACCAGCCATGCCACGACGACCCGCGGCCGCCGCCGGCCATCAGTCGCGCTCGGCCAAGGCCACCTCGACGCCCCCGGTCAGGCTCGCGCACAGGTTGTACAGGAACGCCGAGAGCGTCGCCAACACCGTCAGTAGGACGACATCGACGGCGGCAATGACCGCGGCGAAGAACATCACCCGCCCCAGGCCCAGCACCGACTGGCCGGCGCTGATGATCTGGAGGTCACGCGCGAAGGTGTCCAGCGAGGCCAGCACCCCCATCGAGTCGAGCAGGGAGTACAGCACCAGGACGGCAACCAGCAGCACCACCCCGAGGAACATCGAGACCAGCAGGGCCAGGACGAACACCGACCAGGGGTCGATCCGACTCAGCGAGAGCCGCGCCCGGCGCTTGTTGGCCCCCGGCCGAGGTGCGGGCGGTCGGGGGTCGTAGCGGGTCGGGCGAACCGGTGCCGGGGGGCGTCCGCCACCCGCAGCCAGGGTCGGGACAGAATCGGGGACGATGGCGGTCCGAGCTGTCGTGGGCTCGTGGGCGGCTGCGTTCCGGCCGGCCGAGGGCTCGGCGCGCCCGGGTGGCACGGCGTCCTCGTCCGCTGCCGCCGTGGTGGTCGGGCTGCGGTCCTCGCTCATGCGGTGTCCCCGTCCGTCGGGTCGGTGCCGGTGGTACCGGCGTCGGACTCGTCATCGAGCACGCCGAAGCCGTCTGGTTCGATCTGCCCCGCAGCAGTCTGCTCCACCAGCTCGCCGGCGTCCGAAAGCAGGACGATGGGTCCGTCCGCGTCGGGACCGACCGCCTCAGCCGCGACCACGTCGGCGGGCGCCGACTCGGCGCTCTCGAGCGCCTGTTCCACCTCGGCCTCCGCCTCGCCGTTACGGGCCACCGAGACGACGGTCGCGCCGGCCTCCAGCGAGATGAGCTTGACCCCACCGGTCGCCCGGGACAGCAGGCGCAGCCCGGCGACCGGCACCCGGATGACCACCCCCGAGCTCGTCACGGCGAACACCTCGTCACCGTCACGGACGACCAGCGCGCCGACGAGCTGGCCGCGCTTCTCCGCAATGGCGGCGGTGAGGACGCCGCTGCCGCCACGATTCTGGCGCTTGTAGTCCGCGAGTGAGGTGCGCTTGCCGAAGCCGCCGTCGGTGACGACCATCAGCGCCGCCTCGAGGTCGTCGGCGACCACCATGGCCAGCAACCGGTCGTTGCCCCGCAGGCGGATGCCCATCACCCCGGACGTCGCCCGGCCCATCGGCCGTAGCGCCTCGTCATCAGCCTGGAACCGGATCGACTGGGCCTGGGCACTGACCAGCAGCAGGTCGTCCTCGGCGCTGATCAGCGCTGCCGCGATCAGCTCGTCCTCGCCGCGCAGATTGATCGCGATGAGCCCACTGGAGCGCCCATTGTCGTACTCGCGCAGGGCAGTCTTCTTGACCAGCCCGTCGCGCGTCGCCAGCACCAGGTACGGCGCGACCCCGTAGTCGCGGATGTCCATCACCTGGGCGATGTGCTCGTCAGGCTGGAACGCCAGGACGTTCGCGATGTGCGCGCCGCGCGCGTCGCGAGCCGTCTCGGGCAGCTCATGCGCCTTCGCCCGGTACACCCGCCCCTTGTTCGTGAAGAACAGGATCCAGTGGTGCGTGGTCGTCACGAAGAAGTGCTCGACGATGTCGTCCTGCTTCAGGGCGGCCCCGCGGACGCCCTTGCCGCCCCGGCGCTGCGAGCGGTACAGCTCGGTCTTTGTACGCTTGGCATAGCCGCCGCGGGTGACCGTGACGACCACGTCCTCCTGGGCGATGAGGTCCTCGGCGCTCATGTCGCCCTCGAAGGGGATGATCCGGGTCCGGCGCTGGTCACCGAACCGGTCCACGGCCTCGGCGAGCTCGTCGCCGATGATGGAGCGCTGCCGCACCGGGTCGGCCAGGATCGCCGTCAGGTCCGTGATCTCGGCCTCACGCTCGGCCAGCTCGTCCAGGATGCGCTGGCGCTCCAGGGCGGCCAGGCGCCGCAGCTGCATGTCCAGGATCGCGAGTGCCTGGACTTCGTCGATCTCCAGCAGCGCCATCAGGCCCTCACGGGCGGCGTCCGCGGAGTCCGAGCCGCGGATCAGCGCGATGACGTCGTCGAGCCGGTCGAGCGCCTTGCCGTAACCGCGCAGGACGTGCGCGCGTTCCTCGGCCTTGCGCAGCCGGTAGCGGGTGCGCCGCACGATGACGTCGACCTGGTGGTCGACGTAGAACCGCACCATCTCGTCCAGCCGCAGCGTGCGCGGGACCCCGTCGACGATCGAGAGCATGTTGGCGCCGAAGGTGTACTGCAGCTGGGTGTGTTTGTAGAGGTTGTTCAGCACGACCTTCGCGACCGCGTCGCGCTTGAGGACCACGACCAGTCGCTGGCCGGTGCGCTGACTGCCCTCATCCCGGACGTCGGCGATGCCGTTGACCCGGCCCTCCTTGACGAGCTCCGCGATCGACAGGGCCAGGTTGTCCGGGTTCACCTGGTACGGCAGCTCAGTGGCCACCAGGATCGTCCGGCCCTTGGCGTCCTCGTCAACCTCGACCACCGCGCGCATGGTGATCGAGCCGCGACCGGTGCGGTACGCCTCAGCAATCCCCTGCCTACCCACGATCAGCGCGCCGGTCGGGAAGTCCGGGCCCTGGACACGCTCCAACAGAGCGTCGAGCAGCTCCTCCGAGCTGGCCTCCGGGTGCTGCAGCGCCCAGAGAACGCCGGCCGCAACCTCCCGCAGGTTATGTGGCGGGATGTTGGTCGCCATCCCGACCGCGATCCCCGCAGACCCGTTGACCAGCAGGTTGGGGATTCGACTGGGCAGGACGCTCGGTTCGAGCGAGCGCCCGTCGTAGTTGGCGGCGAAGTCGACAGTCTCCTGGTCGATGTCACGCAGCATCTCCATCGCGAGCTGCTGCAGCCGACACTCGGTATAGCGCTGCGCTGCAGGCGGATCGTTGCCGGGGGAGCCGAAGTTGCCATTGCCGTCCACCAGCGGATAGCGCAGTGACCAGGGCTGGGCCAGCCGCACCAGGGCGTCGTAGATCGAGGCGTCCCCGTGCGGGTGGTAGTTGCCCATCACGTCGCGGACCACGCGGGCGCACTTGAAGTAGCCGCGGTCCGGCCGGTAGCCGCCGTCATACATTGCGTACAGCACTCGGCGGTGAACCGGCTTGAGACCGTCACGGACGTCCGGCAGGGCTCGCCCGACGATCACCGACATCGCGTAGTCGAGGTAGGAGCGCTGCATCTCGACCTCGATGCCGCGCAGCTCGATGCGATCGCCGGGCGGGGGCGGAGGAAGGACGTCGACCACGGAGGGCCTCTCGGGTCAGGGCTGCTGCTCGAAGTGGGACTGTTCCACGTGGAACAGAGGCGCTAGATGTCGAGGAAGCGGACGTCCTTGGCGTTGCGTTGGATGAACTGCCGACGGGCCTCGACGTCCTCACCCATCAGCACGGTGAACAGGTCGTCCGCGGTGGCGGCGTCGTCAAGGGTGACCTGCAGCAAGATGCGTCTGGCCGGGTCCATGGTGGTCGACCAGAGTTCGTCGGCGTTCATCTCGCCGAGCCCCTTGTAGCGCTGGACGGCCTCGCCGGTCTTGGGGAGCTTCTTGCCGGCCGCCTGGCCGGCCTCGATCAGGCCGTCGCGCTCACGGTCGGAGTAGGCGTACATCACATCGCCGCCGTTCCATTTGATCTTGTACAGCGGCGGCTGGGCGAGGTAGACGTGGCCGAGCTCCACCAGCGGCCGCATGAAGCGGAACAGCAGCGTGAGCATCAGCGTGGTGATGTGCTGGCCATCCACGTCGGCGTCGGCCATCAGCACCACCTTGTGGTACCGCAGCTTGCTTGCGTCGAACTCCTCATGGATACCGGTGCCCAGCGCGGTGATCATCGCCTGCACCTCGTTGTTCTTCAGCACCCGGTCGATCCGGGCCTTCTCGACGTTCAGGATCTTCCCGCGGATAGGCAGGATGGCTTGAAACTTCGAGTCGCGGCAGGCCTTCGCCGAGCCGCCGGCCGAGTCGCCCTCCACGACGTAAAGCTCGGACTCGCGAGGATCGGTCGACTGGCAGTCGGCCAGCTTGCCCGGCAGAGAGGAGGACTCAAGCAGACCTTTGCGGCGGGTCAGGTCGCGGGCCTGCCGCGCTGCCAGCCGCGCCCGGGCGGCCTGGGTCGCCTTCTGCACGATCATCCTGCCCTCGGCCGGATTGCGGTCGAACCAGTCTCGCAACCACTCGCCCGTGGCCCGCTGCACAAAAGACTTCGCCTCGGAGTTGCCGAGCTTGGTCTTCGTCTGACCCTCGAACTGCGGGTCCGCCAGCTTCAGGCTGACGATGGCGGTGAGTCCCTCGCGGATGTCGGAGCCTTCGAGGTTGGTCTCTTTCTCCTTCAGGTGGCCCTTGCTGCGCGCCCAGTCGTTGAAGGTCTTGGTCAGTGCCGCCCGGAAGCCCTCCTCGTGCGTACCGCCCTCATGGGTGTTGATCGTGTTGGCGAAGGTGTAGACCGACTCGCTATAGGAGTCGTTCCACTGCATGGCGACCTCGACGGTCATCCGCATTCCCACGCTGGTCTCGTCGGTGAAGCCGATCACGCCCGGGTGCACCGGGCTCTTGCTGTTGTTGAGGTGCCGGACGTAGTCCTCCAGGCCGCCCGGGTAGTGGAACACCGCCTCCACCACCTCCTCGCCCCGCTCGTCCCGGAGCGTGATCGACAGCCCCTTGTTCAGAAACGCCATCTCCTGCAGGCGGCGATGCAGGGTTTCGCGGGAGTAGGACGTCGTCTCGGTGAAGATCTCCTCGTCGGCCCAGAAGGTGACGATCGTGCCGGTCTGCTCGGTCGCCACGCCCCGCATCAGTGGACCGGGCGACGAGTGCAGGTAGCTCTGGGTCCAGACGTGGCCTTCGCGGCGGATCTCCACGTCGAGCCGGGTCGAGAGCGCGTTGACCACCGCCGCTCCGACCCCGTGCAGACCGCCGGACACCGCGTAGCTCTCGCCGTCGAACTTGCCCCCGGCGTGCAAGGTGGTCAGGACCACCTCCACCGCAGGCCGGCCCTCGGTGGGATGCATGCCGACGGGGATGCCTCGACCGTTGTCCTCCACCCGCACACCGCCGTCCGCGAGCAGCACGACCGACACGGTGTCGCAGTAGCCGGCGAGCGCCTCGTCAACGGCGTTGTCGACGACCTCGGTGACCAGGTGGTGCAGGCCGCGCTCCCCCGTCGAGCCGATGTACATGCCGGGCCGCTTGCGCACCGCCTCGAGACCCTCGAGGACGGTGATCGATGAGGCGCCGTAACTCGGCTTCAGGTCGGTCATGCGTGGCTGCTCCACTCTCCCGCGTCGGCGCGGGCGGTCTGCTCCGGGCGCGGGTGGTACAGCCACCGGACGGCGGCCCTCCCGCACGGGTGCTTCATCCAGTGTACTGCGCCCAGTAGCGCGACTGGTCCGATAAGGCGCCAGGATGGCCGTCTGGCGCGTCGAACCCCATCCGGCGTGGTCCCCCCCATGGACAACGGGGTACGCCGGTCGCAAAGCCGGTCAGCCGTACGTGTCGCGGGGACCCCGGCCCTGGACGCGACGTGGTCCCCGGCGCCAATCGGGCTGCGCGGGGCCGCGCACGACCACCCGGGTGACGACGCCCGGTCCGACCTGGGCGGTGAGGCGGGCTATCAGGGTGACCGCCAGGAGCCTGAGCTGGGTCGCCCACGCTGACGACTCGGCCACCAGGACCAGCTCTCCGCCGAGCAGCGAGGCGGGTCGGCAGTGGTCGGCAATCTCGACACCGACGAGGGAGTCCCACTCGCCGACGACGCGGCCGGCGCTGGCGGTGCCCTCCCAACCCCGCTCGGCAACCAGCCGCTGGATTGCCGCACCGAACAACACCGGGTCACGCGCATCTCCGGCGGAGCCGGGACGTGGAGCCGGCCTGCCCCGGCCGCTGCGCGGCGAGAGGCCGCGCTCCCTCGCGCGGGCCTTGGCCTGCGCGAGCGCGGCCCGGGCGAGGTCGGCCCCCGACGGCGCCGGCGCCGCGCCGGCATCCGGCTCGGACAGCTCCTCGGCCGCGCCGCCGACCGCCGGTCGGGGGCCGTTCACCGGTAGGGGGCCGGGTTCCTCAGCCGACACGGGTGGCGACCCCGCCGGCGATGTCGTAGCGCCCGCCGAGCAGCTGCTCGGGCACGTCGGCGGCGACGGCGGCTGTGACCAGCACCTGCTCGGCGCCGCTGACCAGGGACGCGAGCCGCTCACGACGGCCGACGTCGAGCTCGGCGAAGACGTCGTCGAGCACCAGCACCGGCTCGCCGTCACCCTCGGCCGTGCCGGTCTCCCCCCGCAGCAACTGGTAGCTGGCCAGCCGAAGGGCCAGCGCGAACGACCAGGACTCACCGTGCGAGGCGTACCCGCGTACCGGGAGCTCGCCGAGGCCGAGCACCAGGTCGTCGCGGTGCGGCCCGACCAGCGACACACCGCGGTCGACCTCCTGCTGGCGCAGCCGCTCCAGCTCAGCCAGCAGCGCTTGCGCCAGCACCTCCCGTTCGCCCCGGTCGGGCAGCACCTCGGGCATCGCCGCGCCGAGCGAGCAGCGGTACACCAGGGTCGGCTCACCAGGGCCGCCGGCCACCTCGGCGTACGCCTTCGCGACATGCGGGGACAGTGCCTGGACCAGCGCCAGCCGACCGGCGAGCAGCTCGGCACCCGACCGGGCCAGGTGCGCGTCCCAGACATCGAGCGTGCGCATGTCGCCGGCACCCGAGCGACGAGCCAGGAAAGCGGTTTTCAGCAGCGCGTTTCGCTGCTTCAGCACGCGGTCGTAGTCGGTGCGGACCCCGGCGAAACGGGGGGCCCGCAGTACGAGCAGCTCGTCCAGGAACCGCCTGCGCTCAGCCGGGTCGCCGCGCACCAGCGCGAGGTCCTCGGGGGCGAACAGGACCGTGCGCAGCAGTCCCAGCACCTCCCGGGCCCGCGGGACCGGCGCCCGGTTGACCCGGGCCCGGTTGGCGCGCCCCGGATTGAGCTCCAGCTCAACGAGCGTGCTGCGGTCGGCCCGTTCGATGCGGGCCCGCACCACCGCGCGCTCGGCACCGGCCCGCACCAGCGGCGCGTCGACGGCCACCCGGTGCGAGCCCAGCGTCGCGACGTACCCCAGCGCCTCGACGATGTTGGTCTTGCCCTGGCCGTTCGGCCCCACCAGCGCCGTCGGCCCTCTGCTGAGCTCCAGATCGAGCGCGGACCACGACCGGAAGTCGGCCAGCGACAGGTGGGAGACGTGCATGTCAGCCGGGTGGCGTGCCGGGGGTGCCGCGCTGGGCGCTGTGACTAGGGTCGGCCGGCTCCCCGGTGTCGGCGCCGGGGGCATCGGCGCCCTTGTCGACCGACCCGGCTGCAGCGGTGACGGCGTGCCCGCCGAACTGGTTGCGCAGCGCCGCGACGACCTTCATCGCCGGGGAGTCGTCCTGCCGGGAGGCGAACCTGGCGTACAGCGCGGCCGTGATGACCGGCAGCGGGACAGCGTGGTCGACGGCGGCCTGCACCGTCCAGCGCCCCTCACCGGAGTCCTGCGCGTAGCCGCGCAGCTGTTCGAGGTGGGCGTCCTGGGTGAGCGCGTTGACCATCAGGTCGAGCAGCCAGGACCTGATCACCGTGCCCTTCTGCCAGCTGGCGATGACCGCGGGCACGTCGGTGACGACGTCGGTGGCCTCCATCAGCTCCCAGCCCTCGGCATAGGCCTGCATCAGGCCGTACTCGATGCCGTTGTGCACCATCTTCGCGAAGTGCCCGGCACCGACCTCGCCGGCGTGCACGAAACCGCCGTCGCCCTCGGGCTTCAGGGCGTCGAAGAACGGCTGGACCTTGGCAACCTCGGCCGCGCCACCACCGACCATCAGCGCGTAGCCCTCCGTCAGGCCCCACACACCGCCTGACACCCCCGCGTCGACGAAGCCGATGCCCTTGGGCTCGAGGTCGGCGCTGTGCCGCTGGTCGTCGGTGTACCGCGAGTTGCCACCGTCGACGACCACGTCGCCCGGGTCGAGCAGTCCGCCGAGGGTGTCGACCGTGTCGTAGGTCGGCTGGCCGGCCGGCACCATCACCCACACCACCCGCGGCGGCTCGAGGGCGGCCACCAGCGCCGGCAGGTCGTCGACGTCTCGGACGCCCGGGTCCCGGTCATAGCCGACGACCTCGTGACCTGCCCGGCGAAGCCGTTCGGCCATGTTGCCGCCCATCCGGCCTAGCCCGATCATCCCCAACTTCGCCACGTGGGCCTCCAGGTCGACTCCTTGCCGCGGTGTCTTGCGGCGCCCTGTCACCCTGCCAGGTGCCTGCGGGCACCACCAGTACGCAGGGTCAACCGGACAGGCGTACGGGCATCAGCAGGTAGCGGTAGTCCGCGACCTCTCCCGGGACCGCGTCCGGCTGCCGCTTGCCGGTGAGCACCGCCGGTCGGGTCGAGCCGGTGAACGACAGCGTCGTGGCGTCGGAGTCGACGGCGGACAAACCGTCGAGCAGGAAGACCGGGTTGAAGGCGATCTGCATCGCCTCGCCCTCCCACGAGCACGCCACCTGCTCGGAGGCCTGTGCCTGGTCGCTGCCGCCGGCCTCGAGCACCAGGCCGGCGGCGCTGAAGCCGAGCCGGACGGGCGTGTTGCGCTCCGCGACGAGGGCCACCCGCTTGACGGCCTCGACGAAGGGCGCGGTCGGCACCTCGGCGACCGCCGAGCTCTCGCTCGGCAGCAGCGAGCGGTACTTGGGGAATTCCCCCTCGAGCAGCCGCGACGTCGTACGTCGGCCCGCGCCCTCGAAGCCGACCATCCCCTCGCCGGCGCTGCCGGTGGCCAGGGCGACCGTGACCTCCGGGCCCCCGGTCAGCGCCTTGGCGACGTCGGCCAGCGTCCGTGCCGGCACCAGTGCGGTCGTCGAGAGACCCGGTGTCGCCGGCCGCCACGACAGCGTGCGCACCGCCAGGCGGTAGCGGTCGGTCGCGGCCAGGGTCAGCGTCTCTCCGTCGATCTCCATCCGGACCCCGGTCAGGACGGGCAGCGTGTCGTCGCGGCCAGCGGCCAGCGCCACCTGCTGCACGGCGGCAGCGAACACGTCGCTCTCCAGCGTGCCGGCGGTCGCCGGCATGTCCGGCAGGGACGGGTAGTCGTCCACCTGCATCGTCGGCAGAGTGAACCGGGCCGCGCCGCAGGTGAGCACCACCCGGCCACCGTCCAGACGGAGCTCGACCGGGGCGGCTGGGAGCGCCCGCACGATGTCCGACAGCAGACGACCCGGCACGAGGACCCGGCCGGCCTCACCGGTCTGCGCAGCGACCGTCACACGCGAGCTGACCTCGTAGTCGAATCCCGAGACCGACAAGCCCTCGTCGCCCGCCTCGAGGAGCAGCCCCAGCAGAACCTGCATCGGCGGTCGGGCCGGCAGCGACCGGGCCGTCCAGACAACGGCATCCGCCAGCGCGTCGCGCTCGACCCTCAAGTGCATGCGGATACCTTCCGAAGGTGTCTCCCGACGGACCGGGACGGACCCGGCACCCTAGCCAGCCCGGGTCGGTCCACAGCGTCTGTGGTTGTTCTGGGTTCTTCCAGAGAGGGACGGTTCGTCGTCGTAGGCCTGCGCCGGTCTGTGGAGGAACGGTCCGAGGGCAGTTCAGGTGCGGTGTTGTGCTGTGTGCACCCTGTGGAGGCTCTGCCCATGGGTCGGTGGACGACGGTGGACAGCCTGGACACCGTCGTCCCGTGTCCACCAGTCGTCCCCGGCACCACGCGAGTTGTCCACAGGGTTGTCCCCAGGTTGTGGGGACAGACTGTGACGGTAGTCACGGACAGTGGTGAACCGGACAAGCTCATGCGCGCGACCGGGTCTTGATCCGTTGGGTCAGCTCCGACACCTGGTTGTACGTCGCCCGTCGCTCGGTCATCAGACCGCTGATCTTCCGGTTGGCGTGGATGACGGTCGTGTGGTCGCGGCCGCCGAACATCGCGCCGATCTTGGGCAGCGACAGGTCGGTGAGCTCGCGGCACAGGTACATCGCGATCTGCCGGCCGGCGACCAGGACCCGCGACCGGGACGACCCGCACAGGTCCTCCATCGTCAACCCGAAGTACTCCGCCGTGGCCGCCATGATGGTGGCGCCGGTGATCTCCCCACCGCCGGCGGTGGGGATCAGGTCCCGGAGCACGATCTCGGCGAGGGCGAGGTCGACACCCTGGCGGTTGAGGCTGGCGAAGGCCGTGACCCGAATGAGCGCTCCTTCGAGCTCGCGGATATTTGTGGCAATCTTGCTGGCGATGAACTCGAGCACCTCCGGAGGCGCCATCAAGCGGTCCTGCTGGGCCTTCTTGCGCAGGATGGCGATGCGGGTCTCGAGGTCGGGCGGTTGGACGTCGGTGATCAGGCCCCACTCGAACCGGGTGCGGAGGCGGTCCTCGAGCGTCGACAGCGCCTTGGGCGGCCGGTCGGAGCTGATGACGATCTGCTTGCTGGCGTTGTGCAGGGTGTTGAAGGTGTGGAAGAACTCCTCCTGGGTGCGCTCCTTGTTCTCCAGGAACTGGATGTCGTCGACGAGCAGGATGTCGACATCGCGATACCGGCGCTGGAAGGCCTGCGCCTTGTCGTCCCGCAGACTGTTGATGAAGTCGTTGGTGAACTCTTCCGTGCTCACGTAGCGCACCCGGGCGCCGGCAAAAAGGTGCACGCCGTAATGCCCGATCGCGTGCAGCAGGTGGGTCTTGCCCAGCCCGCTCTCGCCGTAGATGAACAGCGGGTTGTACGCCTTGGCCGGTGCCTCGGCGACCGCGACGGCAGCCGCGTGCGCGAAGCGGTTGCTCGCCCCGATCACGAAGGTCTCGAACGTGTACTTCGGATTCAGGCGGGGCGGCTCCGCTTCGCTGCGGCCGCGGACGGCGTCCCGGCCGGTGCCCGGCAACGTATGGCCGTTGTCCAGCTGCTCGCGCTCGTCGGGCACGGCCTCACGGTTGTAACCGCCGGTGTCCGGCCGCCCCTGTTGTCCGTAAGCCGGGTCCTGCTCCGGTACGGGCTGCACCGTGATGGCCACCCGGATGTCGCGTCCGTAGGCCGCGGACAACGCGCTGGCGATCAGCGGCCGCAGCCGACTGTCAAGCACATCCTTGGCGAACTCGTTGGGGGCCGCGAGCAGCGCGGTGTCCTCAACCAGGCCAAGCGGCCGGGTCAGACCGACCCAGGCGCGATGCTGGGGCGACAGGGCGTCCTGTCTGAGTCCGTCGACGGCCTGCGCCCAGACGGCCTCGAGCTCGAGCCCCCACGGGCCTTTCTCGACAGGACCGGCCTCCGGCTGGTCGGGAGGGGGAGCGCCGGTGTCGTTCACGCAGGTCCTTGTCGTCACGTAGCGGTCGCTGGGCCTGCAGGCCCAACCGGGGGCCGGCGCGAGGCGCACGTCGGGTCAGGCAGCCGGACGGCAGGGCAGTAGTCCACATCCGTGTCCACAGTCTGTGGACACAACGCCCCGGGCGGCTAGGCCGGGCCCGCTCGGACGATCAAGGAGAGGTCGGTACGGCCCTGAGCCACGTGCGTTCGTGGGCCACACGCCTTCTGCAGTGTGCATGAGCGGTCACATGCAGTGGTTAGACCATTGCACATGGTGGTGGTGGGAGCCGCAGCACGGCGGGTGCGCCCTGCGTGCGGGATCATCCGGAGCTACAACAGGGCCGCGCCCCGCGCCGCGCCTTGCGGGGAGAAGCGGATTCGACGCTAACAGCACCGACACCCGCCCGGCAAGGGTTGTCCACAGGCTGACGAGGCCGCTTGGCGGCAGGTGGTCGCGAGCGTGTTTGACCTCGCCCTGAGCCGTCCGTAGGCTCATCGAGTCCTTGCTGTCGCTGGCCAGCTTCGCGCCAGCACACCACGCCGCTTCGGGACAACACGCCGCGCCGCCGTCTCGCCCCCGCGGGTCGGGCGGCTCCCATCGCCAGGAGAACCGCAGTGAGCAAGCGCACCTTCCAGCCGAACAACCGCCGACGGGCGAAGACCCACGGTTTTCGGCTGCGGATGCAGACCCGCGCGGGCCGAGCAATCCTGGCCGCCCGTCGGCGCAAGGGCCGCACGGAGCTGTCGGCCTGACCGGGCGGCGGGACCAGGCAGTCGTGACGTCGGCACACGTGCTCTCCCCCGAGCACCGGCTGCGGCGTGCAGCCGACTTCGGTCTCGCCGTGCGTCGCGGACGGCGCGCGTCCAGGCCGCTGCTCACCGTCCATGTACTCGGCGTCGACCCCTCGGCGAGCGGTACAGACTTGGGCAACGGCGCCCCGGTCCCGGCTCGGGCCGGCTTGATCGTGGGTAAGGGCGTGGGTGGTTCGGTGGTTCGCTCGCGGACCGCGCGCCGCCTTCGCCACTTGCTGCGCAGCCGGGTGTCCGCGCTGCCGGCCGGTTCGATGCTGGTCATCCGGGCCGGGGCGTCGGCCGGCACCGCCAGCAGCGCCTCGCTAGCTGTCGACCTCGACCGGGCGCTCGCTGCGGCCACCCGGCCGCGGGTGCCCCGATGAGCCCGGCCGGCCGGCTGCTCGCGGCGCCGGTCCGCGCCTATCGCCTGCTTGTCTCGCCGTTGATGCCCGCACACTGCCGCTTCGTCCCCACCTGCAGCGCCTACGCCCTGCGCGCCCTGGAACAGCACGGTGCAGCGCGCGGCGGCTGGCTGGCACTGCGTCGGCTGGTGCGCTGCCAGCCGTTTAACCCGGGAGGCCACGACCCTGTCCCGTCCACCTGCGGCCGGTTGCGGGTACCGGGAAGCGCAGCACGGCGAGTCGTCAGGGACGATGCTGGGGGCAGCCCGCCCTCGATCCGTCCGCACAGCGTCGCCCGACACCGCGCACCCCCTAGCACCGCCGCCGATCTGGGAGCCCCCTCGTGAGCGTCATCGATGTCATCGGCACGCCCGTGGCTCAGGTGCTCAAGGGCATTCACGGTGGGCTGTCGACCTTCCTGGAGCCGTCGAGCGGCCCGGCGTGGGGCCTGTCGATCGTGCTGCTGACGGTGTTCGTCCGGCTGCTGCTGTTCCCGCTGTTCGTCAAGCAGATCAAGTCGCAACGCCGCATGCAGGAGCTTGCGCCCCGCATCAAGGAGCTCCAGAAACAGCACAAGGGCGATCGCGAGACGCTCAACACCGAGATGATGAAACTTTATAAGGACAACAACGCCAACCCGATCTCCGGGTGTCTGCCGCTGCTGCTTCAGCTGCCGGTGTTCTTCGCGTTGTTCAGCGTCATCCGGGAGTTCAAGCCCGGCTCGTCCGCGCGGTTCGGCCTCACCGGCCAGGATCTCACCGAGGGCGGCCGGGCCAAGGTCTTCGGCGCGCCGCTGTCCTCGGCGTTCACCAGCACCGCCGATTTCGTCAACGGTCTCGGCGGCACGCTGAGTGTCGTCAAGATCGTTGCCGTGATCATGCTGGTGACCATGGGCGCGACGACGTTCTGGACGCAGCGCCAGATGATGGCCCGCGCCACCGTGACCGACCCGACCCAGCAGTCGGTACAGAAGATTATGCTGTACGTGCTGCCGCTGTCCTTCGCGGTGTTCGGCTTCAACTTCCCGATCGGCGTCCTGCTCTACTGGCTTACGACCAACATCTGGTCCATGGGTCAGCAGCGGTACGTGATCGCCCGGATGCCGCCGCCGACGACCGGCTTGCCGGCGGCCGGCCCCAAAGGTGTGAGCGAGCCGGCTGTCGACCTCGCCAAGCGTCCTTCCAAGGGGGCCAACACCCCGGCATCCCGTCCGGGTACGGTCGTGGCAGACCCGCCCGGGGGGCCGCGCTCCGCCGGAAGCCGCCCGATCAGCGGCGCCGGAAGTGTCAGCCAGAGCGGCGCCGGACAGGCTGGAAACACCGAGACCACCGCGCGGCGCCCGCAGGGCAGCCGGAAGAAGAAGGGGCGACCTGGCGGCCGGCACTGACCGCCGCCGGCAAGCCGGAACCACCCCCGTCCGCCACGGTCGTCGCGACCACCGGCGTGCCCCACTCCAGAAGGACCCCGTGACCGACACCCAGGCCGCCGATAGTTCTGCTCCCGGCGTCAATGCCGCCCCGGACGCAGCCGCTCCGGATGCTGTCATCGAGGTGACGCCCGATGCCGCTCCCACGTCCGACGGCGGGGCGGCCGTCTCCCAGCAGCAGCTGCTGGTGCAGGAGGGCGACATCGCCGGCGACTATCTCGAACGCCTGCTCGACATTGCCGACGTCGACGGCGACATCGACATGGATGTCGAGAACAGCCGGGCTGTCGTCGCCATCGTCGGCGAGGGCCTCGAGGCCCTCGTCGGTCCTGGCGGTACGGTGCTCGACGCCCTGCAGGAGCTCACCCGCCTCGCGGTGGTGCAGCAGACGGGGGTGCGCAGCCGCCTGATGCTGGACATCGGCGGCTGGCGGGCCCGACGCAAGACCGAACTTTCGCAGACCGGGGTACGTGCGGCTGAGCGGGTGCTTTCCTCGGGTGAGCCGGTGTCACTCGCGCCGATGACGCCCTTTGAGCGCAAGATCGTCCACGACGCGGTCGCAGGGGTCGACGGGGTCGTCAGCGAATCCGAGGGCGTGGAGCCCGAGCGCCGCGTCGTGCTGCTGCCCGCCGGGGCGTGACCGACCTGCTCGACGGCCTGCCGCCGGTACCTCCGATCGCGGGCGAGGTCTTCGGTGCCCGGCTGCCGACCCTGCAGGCCTACGCAGCGCTGCTCGCGGGGCCAGGCATCGAGCGCGGGCTGCTCGGGCCACGCGAGGCACTCCGGCTCTGGGAGCGGCATCTGCTGAACTGCGCCGGGCTGGCCGACCTGATTGTCGACGGCGACGTCGTGGTCGACCTCGGCTCGGGTGCCGGCCTGCCGGGGATCGTGCTGGCCGCCCAGCGGCCTGCGGTGCAGGTGCTCCTCGTGGAGCCGCTGATGCGCAGGTCGGCCTTCCTGTCCGAGGTCGTCGAGGCGCTCGGCCTACCCAACGTCGAGGTGCGACGGGCCCGTGCCGAGGACCTGGCCGGCACGACCTCGGTGGATGTCGTCACCGCCCGCGCGGTGGCGCCGCTGGACCGCCTGGCTGCATGGGCGCTGCCGCTGCTGCACCCGGGCGGTCGGCTGCTGGCCCTTAAGGGGGAACGCGCCAGCAGCGAGCTGGCGGCCGGTAGTGCCGCGCTGCGCCGGCTCGGCGGGACCCGGGCCCGGGTCGAGCAGGTCGGCTGCGCGGAGCTCTCGACGCTGGCGCGAGTCGTCGTCGTCGAGCGCACCGACGCCGGCCCGCCGGCTCCGCGGCCCGGCGGCCCGAGGGCGCGCAGGTGAGCGGGCTCGGCTGGCCGCAGCCACACCCGACGGCCACCCCGGACGGCCGCAGTGGCCTGGGCTGGCCACTGCGGGCGGACCCGGCGCCGTCGCCGCCGTCGGCGCCGTCGGTCCAGGACGAGGCCGGCCGGTGCATCCGGGGTCTGATGGTCGATGACCAGGTGCTGCCCGACAGCGGGTCCGACGTCGGTACGCCGATCGCCGCGGCGGCTGCGGCGGCGGTCCGCTCACGGACCCGGGAGCGGCTGCCGTTCCCGCGGCCGCGAGCCCGCCGGACGCTGGGTGTGGCGAACCAGAAGGGTGGGGTCGGCAAGACCACGAGCACCGTGAACCTGGCGGTCGCGCTCGCGCTGCACGGCGCGAAGGTGCTCGTCGTGGACCTGGACCCGCAGGGCAACGCCAGCACAGGCCTGGGCGTCGAGCACCACAGCGGCGTACCGAACGTCTACGACGTCCTCATCGAAGGCACCGCCCTCGCCGATGTCGTACAGCCCGCCGGCGGCGTGGACGGCTGCTGGTGCGTCCCGGCCACGATCGACCTCGCCGGCGCGGAGATCGAGCTGGTACCGGCCGTCGCCCGCGAGTGGCGGCTGCAGCGCGCGCTCGAGGCGTACACCGCCGGGCCCGGCGCTGACCTGGAGTACGTGCTGATCGACTGCCCGCCGAGTCTGGGGCTGCTGACCTTGAACGCGATGGTCGCCGCCCGCGAGCTGCTGATCCCGATCCAATGCGAGTACTACGCGCTGGAGGGCGTCCGGCAGCTTCTCAGCACCATCGAGATGGTCAAGATGCACCTCAATCCCGGCCTGTCGCTGTCGACCATCCTGCTCACCATGCACGACGCTCGCACCAGGCTGGCCGACCAGGTTGCCGCGGAGGTGCGCAAGCACTTCGGTGATGTCGTCCTCGACACCGTGATTCCGCGCAGCGTGCGGGTCAGCGAGGCGCCGAGCTACGGCAAGAGCGTGGTGGCGTACGACCCGGGCTCGCGGGGAGCCCGGGCGTACGTCGAGGCGGCACAGCAGATCGCTGAGCGCGGGGCTCGGCCGGAGGAGGCGCAGTGAGCACACCGCGGGGAGGTCTCGGGCGGGGGCTGGGCGCGCTGATAGCGGCCGCTCCGGTCGGGGTGCCCGGGCCGGTGGTGGCCGCCCAGGTCGCCGCCGCGAGGTTCGCCGAGCTGCCGCTCGATGCGATCACCCCCAACCCGCTCCAGCCTCGGCAGCACTTCGACGAGGAGGCGCTCGCCGAGCTCGTCACGAGCATCCGCGAGGTCGGCCTGCTCCAGCCGGTGGTCGTACGGGAGATCTCCGCGGCGGTCGACGGCACCGCACGCTATGAGCTGGTGATGGGTGAGCGGCGCTGGCGGGCCTCCCGGGAGGCCGGCCGCAGCACCGTCGCCGCCATCGTGCGGGACACCAGCGACGACGACATGCTGCGCGACGCACTGCTGGAGAACCTGCACCGCGAGCAGCTGAACCCGCTGGAAGAGGCCGCGGCCTACCAGCAGCTGCTGCACGAGTTCGGTGCCACGCACGAGCAGCTGGCGAGCCGGATCGGTCGGTCCCGGCCGCAGATCACCAACACGATCCGGCTGCTGCAGCTGCCGGGGGCGGTGCAGCGCCGCGTCGCTGCCGGGGTGCTGTCGGCCGGCCACGCCCGCGCGATCCTGGGGCTGCCGGGCGCCGCGGCGCAGGAGGCCATGGCGACCCGGGTCGTCGCGGAGGGGATGAGCGTGCGGGCCGTGGAGGAGGCGGTCGCGCTGACCCAGTCCCCGGGTGACGCCCCGGACGCCCCGGTACGACGCGGCAGGCGCGCCGTGCAGCCCGCCCTGGTGGAGCTCGCCGACCGGCTGTCCGACCGGTTCGAGACCCGCGTCAAGGTGGACATGGGCCGGGCCAAAGGCAAGGTCACCATCGAGTTCGGCTCGCGCGACGATCTCGACCGGATCGTCGCGATGCTGGACGCCCCGCCGGCCTGACCAGACGCCTGCCTAGCGCGCGACGGCCTGCGCAGCCAGCTCGTGCAGCAGCTCGCCGACCGACAGGCCGGCGGCCTGCACCGCCATCGGCAGCAGCGAGGTCTCGGTCATCCCCGGTGCGGTGTTGGCCTCCAGGAAGTGCGGCACCCCGTCGGCGGAGACGACCAGGTCGATGCGGGACAGGTCGCGCAGGCCCAGCGCGCGGTGCACGGCAACGGCGGCCGCCGCCACGGCCCGGGCGACGTCGGCCTCGAGGCGGGCGGGCGCGAAGTACTCCGTCTGACCGGCCGTGTAGCGCGCCGCATAGTCATACACCCCCGAAAGCGGGCGCACCTCGACCGCGGGCAGCGCCCGCGCCTCGCCACCGGTCTCGACGACCGTCACGGCCACCTCGGTACCGACGACGAACTGCTCGACCAGGGCCGCTTCGCCGTATCCGTAGCAGGCAACCATCGCCGCGGGCAGGCAGTCCGGCTCGTGGACCGCCGTCGCCCCGAGCGCCGAGCCGCCGCGGGCCGGCTTGACCATCAGCGGCATCCCGAGGTGGTCGACGACGCACTGCAGCAGCGCAACTGCGCCGAGCTCCTGGAAGGTGGCGTGCGGCAGCACCACCGCGTGCGGTGTGGCCACCCCGGCCCGACGGGCGATCGACTTGGCGTTGGGCTTGTCCCACGCCAGCCGGCAGCCCCCCGGCGTCGCGCCGACGTAGGGGACCCGGGCCAGCTCGAGCACCTCGCGTACCGAGCCGTCCTCGCCGGAGCCGCCATGCAGCGCGACCAGCACGACGTCGTACCCCGGCAGAGTGCTGAGCAGCGAGGCGTCCGCGTCCCGGACGTCGGAAGCCACCCCGGCGCCCCGTAGCGCGTCGCCGATCCGGCGCCCGGACCGCAGCGAGACGTCCCGCTCGTGCGACAGCCCGCCCGCCAGGACCAGCGCCCTCACGCCATGTCCGGCGCGGGGGTCTGCACGCCGGCCGGCGCCCGGTGCACCGCGGTCGGGCCGAAGGTCTCGAGCAGCTCCAGCTCGGCCTCGACCACGCCGGCGAGGCGCCGCACGCCCTCGCGGATGCGGTCGGGCTCGGGGAAGCAGTAGGACAGCCTCAGCTCGCGAGCGCCCTGGCCGTCGGCGTAGAAGCCGATCCCGGGTACGTACGCGACCCGCGCCGTGATCGCGCGAGGCTGCATCACCTTCGCGTCCAGGCCCGTCGGCAACGTCGTCCAGACGTAGAAGCCGCCGGTCGGGTGCGTCCAGGTCGTGCCCCGCGGCATCAGCTGGGTGAGCGCGTCGAGCATCGCGTCGCGCCGCTCCCGGTAGATCTGCCGGAAGACCCCGACCTGGCCCTGCCAGTCCTGGGTGGACAGGTACTCCACGACCGCCATCTGGTTGAGCGCGGGCGGGCAGAGCACCGACGCCTCGCTGGCCAGCACCAGCTTCTCGCGTACGGCGTGCGGCGCGAGCACCCAGCCGACCCGTAGACCGGGCGCGAACGTCTTGCTGAACGAGCCGAGGTAGACGACGTCGTCGACACCGCCGCGGGCCCGGATCGCCCGGACCGGCGGACCGTCGAAGCCCAGCAGCCCGTACGGGTTGTCCTCGAG
Organism: Mycobacteriales bacterium; assembly: GCA_046593925.1. GTDB lineage: Bacteria > Actinomycetota > Actinomycetes > Mycobacteriales > SCTD01 > JAYVYM01. The sequence goes on along the minus strand of JBKJQN010000102.1, from coordinate 38,142 downwards.
CACCAGCAGGCCGGCCTGCTGGCAGATCGCCAGGATTTCGTCACGCCGCGGCTCAGACAGGGAGGTGCCGGCCGGGTTGTGAAAGTTGGGGATCGTGTACAGGAACTTCGCCCGACCGCCGGCCGCCGTGATGGCCGCGCGCAGCGCCTCGGGCTGCAGGCCGTCCGCGTCCATCGGGACGTGCCGCACCTCGGCCTGGTAGCTGGCGAAGGTGCCGAGTGCGCCGACGTAGCTCGGCGCCTCGGCCAGCACGATGTCCCCCGGGTCGATGAAGATCCGGGTCACCAGGTCCAGGGCCTGCTGGCTGCCGACCGTGACGACCACGTCGTCGGGGCTGGCGTGGACGCCCTCCAGCGCCATCACCTCGCAGATCAGCTCGCGCAGAAGCGGGTCGCCCTGCCCGGAGCTGTACTGCAGCGCCGCGGCGCCGCGGGTGGCGAGCAGGTCGCTGAGCAGCTTGCCAACGACATCGAGCGGAAGCGCAGCGGTGAACGGCATGCCGCCGGCGAGCGAGACGACCTCGGGGCGGCTCGCCACGGCGAACAACGCACGGATCTCCGAGGCGGTCATCCCAGCGGTACGGGCGGCGTAGCGGCTGGTGAACGCGTCGAGGGTGACCCCTGCCGACCCGGTGTCCGTCGTCGATCCCGCTGCCATACCTGCAGGCTACCGGCGCGGACACTTTCCACCGTGTGGCGCTGCGGCCTACCCTGCGGTGGTGCGAGCCACCCGTCCTGCCCACCCGTGGCGTCGTACGGCTGCCGTCGGCGGGCTCGGTGTGCTGGCCGGCGTGCTGGGCGGCTGGGTGGCCGGTCTGCTGCGCGCGCCGACGACTTCGGTGACGGCAGCCGTCGTACGCCCGAGGGGTGCGCCGTGAGCCGGCGCGCCGTCAACGTCACGCTCGACAACCTTGACGACCTGCCGTCGCGCTGTCGGGCGTGCGTGTTCTGGGAGCTCGACCCGGTCGCGATGGACCGCGCGCTGGAGGCCGGCGACACCCGGTTCGAGAAGGAGTCGTGGGTCTCGGCAACCCTGCTGGAGTGGGGGTCCTGCGGCAAGATTATGTATGTCGACGGGGTGCCGGCCGGGTACGTGCTGTACGCACCGCCGGCGTACGTCCCACGGGCGGTCGCCTTCCCGACCTCTCCGGTCAGCCCTGACGCGGTGCTTTTGATGACCGGGCACGTGCTCCCGGACTTCCAGGGCGGGGGGCTGGGCCGGATGCTGCTGCAGGGCGTGGCGAAGGACCTGACCCGCCGTGGCGTGCGCGCGATCGAGGCGTTCGGCGATGAGCGCTGGGAGTCCGCCGCCTGCGTGCTGCCCGCCGAGCACCTTCGCTCGGTCGGTTTCAAGACCGTCCGCGCGCATCACCGGTGGCCACGGCTGCGCCTGGAGCTGAAGACGGCCGTGTCCTGGCGCGAGGACGTCGAGGTCGCGCTCGAGCGGTTGCTGGGCTCGATGTCGCCGGATCCGCAGCTACGCCCGGTGTGAGACCGTGCGCACCCCGGCCTACCAGGTCATCGCGGAGCGGGTGGCCTCGCAGCCGCCACGCCCACAGGTGCGCCTCGTCGGGGTCGGGCCGCCGCAGTGGGGGCCGCCGCTCGGGCGGAACGACGCCGGGCCGGTGCGGTCGCCGCTGCTGGCCGGCGCCGTGCTGCTGCTGGTCGTGGTCGTCGTGGCGTCCCTCGTCGGCGAGCGGCGCGACCTCGCAACGACCCAGCGCACGACCGTCCGGGCGACGATCGGTGCGGTCTCGCTCGACGACGGTCTGCACCTGGACGTCGAGGTCGTGAACGCCGGCCCGCCGGCCCGTCTCGTCGACGCGCAGCTGCTGATGACCGGCGCGCAGGAGGGGGCCCCGCTGCGCCTGCGGGGCGCCGCGCCCGGGGCGGACGGCGGGACGGGTACGGAGGCCGGCGAGGCGCTGCTGGGCACCGGCAGCGGCCACGTCGTCGGCGACCTGCGGGCGCAGTGCGGTCCGGAGGGTCCGCTCGCGCCTCTGGAGGGGTCCGTGCTCGTCCGTTTCGTGGCTGGTGCGGCGCCGCTTGAGCTGCGTGCTGAGCTGCCGGTCGGTCCGGCTCGGGTAGCGGCGGAGCGTGCGTGCCGTCCACTGGTGGTTACCGGTCTGCTGAGTCTGGGGGTACGTCCGCCGGGTGTCGTACGGCTGATGCTGGGTGTGCGGACCCGCGCGGCGGGGCGGGTGCACCGGGTTGAGCGGGTGCTGTTCGCGGGTCGTCCGGTGGTCGTTCCCGAGCAGGCCCTGCCGGTCTTCGCGGGGGTACCGGGGATCGACAGCGTCACCTCCTTCGCGGTCGAGGTGCCCGCGTCCTGCGCCGGGCAGGGGGCGGGCCCCGGAGCGGCCGGAGGGCTCGAGGCTGTCATCGACGGCGCCGCTGTGCCAGTGGAGCTGGATGCGTCCGCGCAACTGGCGCTGCAGGATCAGCGCGCCTCCTGCGGCTGAGTCGGGAGACAGGCAGCTCGGCCTCGGTCCGGTCGGCCGAGGGCGGCGGTGACCAGCGGCGCGAGGTCGACGCGTTGCCGCGGGAGTGCGTCGACTGGCCACCAGCGCACGTCCAGGGACTCCTGGCTGACGACCGGGGCGGCGCGGCTGGGCGCGCGTACGAGGAACTGCACGTCCAGGTGGTGCTCGGCGCCGCAGGGCGCGGGGTGCCGATCGAGCAGCAGCGGCCGCGGGTCGACCACCAGGCCGGCGACGCCGGTCTCCTCGGTGGCTTCACGCAGCGCGGCGGCTGCCAGCGACGGGTCGTCGTCCTCGACGTGGCCGCCCGGTTGGAGCCACAGACCGACCTTGCCGTGCAGCACCAGCAGCACGGCGCTGCCGGTCGGTTCGAGCACCAGTGCCGATGCGGTGACGTGGGCTGGCCGGTGGCTGCGACGCAGGGCGTCGGGGTGGCGGAGGGCGGTCAGCCAGATGGGCAGCAGCGGGTCGTCCAGGCCACCCAGTTCGCTGGCGGCTGCCTCGGTCAGCACCGGTACCTCCTGGTGGGTCGACTAAGGAGCCGGCCGGCCGGCGGGGCCGCCGGATCCACCCCGGTCCTGGCGGTCCAAGTGGTCCGGACCCGGGCGCCCGGGCGCCCGTAGCGCGAGAAGCCCGGCACCGGAGACCTACAGCATCGACAGGTCGGGGATCCGCAGGGCGCCGGTGGGTGGGTCGAGGTCGGCGGGCAGGTACAGCCGCTGCACGCCGACCAGCACCGCCTCGGCGACGGTGTCGCGGAAGGCGGGGTCGGCGAGCCGGGCGGCGTCGCCGGGGTGACTGAGGTGACCCAGCTCCAGGCGCAGCGCGGGCATCCGGGTCAGCCGCAGCAGCTCCCAGGTCTTGCCGTGCGCCCCGCAGTCCAGCAGATCGGTACGGGCCGTGATCTCGCGCAGCACCAGGGAGGCAAGCTCCTCGCCGACGGTCGACGCGACGCCGTTGCCAGTGCCGAAGTGGTAGGTCGCGACGCCGTGCGGGTGCGGGCTCGGGGCCCGGTCGACGTGCAGCGAGACGACCAGGTCGGCGCCCGAGCGGTTGGCGTACGCGGCCCGCTCGGACTCGGTCGGGCAGGCTGAGGACGGCCGGGTCAGCAGCGCGCGTACGCCGACCGCGGTAAGCCGGCCCTCGATGCGCGCGGCGAGGTCCTCGACCACCGCGGCCTCCTCCAGACCGTGGCCGGTGGCTCCCCGTTCGGCGCCGCCGTGGCCGGGGTCCAGGACGATCGTCTTGCCGGCGAGTGAGCTACCCGAGCGGTGCAGCTGCTCGGTCTCGCGCAGCGCGTGCGGGCGGCCGCCGGTCACCAGCTGGCCGAGCTGCTTGAGCGCCCGCAGCGTGGCCATGCCGCATGCGCCGTCGGCGACCATGCCGTACTCGCGCTGGAAGCCGCGAAGGGCGGTCTGCGTACGCACTCCGAAAACCCCGTCGACGCGCCCGGCATCGAAGCCGAGCTGCAGCAGGCGCTCCTGCAGCCCTGCAACGTCGTCGCCGACGTAGGGGTTGCTGGCCAGTGAGAGCAGTCGGTCACCGAGCCGCCAGCGGGCGGCCGCCAGGGCCCGGTAGGTCTCCAGGCCGACCATGCCGTCCACGCTCACGCCGCGCTGCTGCTGGAAGGCGCGCACGGCCCGGTCGGTCGCGCAGCCGAAGCCGGCCTCGTCAACCTCGAGCAGGCCGAGCTGGCGCAGGGTGGCCTGGATCTCGGCCACGGCGGGTCCGGTGTCGCCACGGCGGTACACCAGCACTCGGGGGTCCTCCGGTTCGGTTCGGCGGGTGGCCCGAGTCTAGGACGGCCTGGACGCGCAACCGGCCGGCCCGTAGGGGGCCGGCCGGCGTGTCGCGCGGTGCTGAGGGCGACCTGGCCTACAGGTAGGCCTCGAGGTCGCGCAGGATGGCTGCCTTCGGCTTCGCCCCGACAATCGACTTGACGATCTTGCCGCCCTGGAAGACGGCCATCGTCGGGATGCTCATGATCTGGTAGTCCCGGGCAGCCGCCGGGTTCTCGTCGATGTTGAGCTTGACCACACTGATCTTGTCCGCGTTCTCGCCGGCGATCTCTTCGAGCACGGGGGCAACCATCTTGCACGGGCCGCACCACTCTGCCCAGAAGTCAACGAGGACAGGCTTGTCGCTCTGCAGTACGTCGGCGGCGAACGTGGCGTCTGTCGTGATCTTGGTGTTGGCGCCCATGGGGTGCTCCTCGGGGTCTCGGGGGGTGCATTCTGTTGAACCGGTCGTCGGGGCCCGCGATTCCCCAGCGCTACGGGGTGGGCAGGGCGCCGTGGCCGCGGTCGAAGGGCTCGTCCGGCGGGGCTGACGGGACGCCGGTGGCCCAGCCAGCACCGCTGTGCACCGGCCCCTCGGTGGCGGCCAGGTAGCGCTCGGCGTCCAGCGCCGCCGCGCAGCCGGTCCCAGCCGCGGTGACCGCCTGGCGGTAGGTGTGGTCGACGAGGTCGCCGGCCGCGAACACGCCGGGCATATCCGTCCCGGTCGAGTGCAGCGCCTGGACGACCACATATCCCTGGTCATCGATCTCGACCTGGCCCTTGACCAGCTCCGAGCGCGGGTCGTGCCCGACGGCGATGAACAGCCCGGTGACGGCCAGCGTGCTCTGCTCGCCGGTCTTGAGGTTGCGAAGCTGGACGCCCTCGAGCCGGTCCGCTCCGAGCGCCTCCAGCACCTCGGTGTCCCAGATCGGGACGATCTTGTCGTTGCCGAGCGCCCGGTCCTGCATGATCTTGCTGGCCCGCAAAGTGTCGCGACGGTGCACGAGGTAGACCCTGCTGGCGAACCGGGTGAGGAAGGTGGCCTCCTCGAGCGCGCTGTCGCCGCCGCCCACCACGACGATCTCCTGGTCGCGGAAGAAGAAGCCGTCGCAGGTCGCGCACCAGGACACCCCTCGACCGGACAGCCGCGCCTCGCCGGGGATGCCCAGGACGCGGTACGCCGACCCCATCGCCAGCACGACGGTACGGGCGCCGTACACGGTCTCGCCGACCTTGACGATCTTGACGTCACCGGCCAGGTCGACCTCGGTCACGTCGTCGGTGACCAGCTCCGCACCGAAGCGCTCGGCCTGCTTGCGCAGGTTGTCCATCAGCTCGGGGCCCATCACCCCGTCGGGGAAGCCGGGGTAGTTCTCGACGTCGGTCGTGGTCATCAGCGCCCCGCCCGCCGTCACGGAGCCTTCGAACACCAGCGGGCGCAACCCGGCCCTGGCCAGGTAGATCGCCGCGGTGTAGCCCGAGGGCCCCGAGCCGATGACGACGGCCTCGCGCACCTCGTCCGGAGTGGCGGTCAGGCTCACAGCTGTCCTTTCGTCGACGTCACGGGGTCACACTGCCCCGCGGGCACAACACCCAGGGCGGGTGCGCTCTTCCGGGTCAGGACGGTTTGGCGAGCCGGGTGAACAGCAGCGTCTGGTCGGCCCCCGCGCGGCAGCCGGCGCCGACGACAAAGACGTCAACCTTGCCGGCGGCGGCGGCTGGCAGCACCACGACGAGGGCGGGTGCCCCGGCGTACCGGGCGTAGTCCAGGGCCAGCGGGGCGCCCCCCGACGTCGGGCCGGCCAGCGCGAGCAGGCAGCCGGCGAGCTCGGCCGGGTCGTGCAGGCGGACGAGCGCGTCGCCCGTAGCCGGAACCGCCCGCGGGCCGGATCCGCGGAGTAGGGCCGGCAGGGCGCCGGCGAGCGCGTCAGGGGGCGCGTAGTCGGTGCCGGTGCTGCTGGTCGGCACGACCGGGACCGCCGCAGCCTCGGGCCCGGCGCGGCTGCCGGCGCTGGTCGTCGCCGTGGTGTCTGCCGACCGGCTCAGGCTGGCAGCGAGCCCGCCGAGGCCCAGCATCACGACGGCTCCGGCAGCGACCGCGAACACCCGGTGCCGGCGTACGACGCGCTGGGGCAGCCGTACGACATCAGAGCGCTCGTGGGCCCGTAACAGCGCTGCATCGAGCCGGGCGGCGAGGTCGGCAGGTACCTCGGGTGTCGGGAGTGCGGCGAGCGCGGCCCGGACGGGCGCCTGGGCCGCCTCGAGGTCCACCAGCGCCGCGCTGCACCGCGGGCAGCCCGCCAGGTGGCTCATCTCGGTGTCGGCGCCCTCGCCGGCGAGCACGTCAGCGAGCCCGTCGAGATCTAGGTGGCCGTTCACGTTCCTCCTCCGGCCGGCGGGTGGTCCCCTCCGCGGGGCGGGTCGACGCCCTGTGGGACGGCCGCCGCCGCCTCGGGGTTCCGCAGGTGACCGAGCGCGACGGCCAGCCGGGCCCGGCCGCGCGAGCAGCGGCTCTTGACCGTCCCGACCGGGACGCCCAGCACGTCGGCGGCCTGCTCCACCGGCCAGCCCGCCAGGTCGACCAGCACGATCGCGGCGCGCTGGTCGACGGGCAGCGCGGCCAGCGCCGCCTGCACGTCGGCGGCCGTCTCGGACTCGTCGAGCTTGTCGCGGGGATCGGCCGGCTCGCGGTCGGGCAACGGCACAGTGGGCCGGGCCGCGCGCCGGCGCAGACCGTCCAGGCAGGCGTTGACCACGATCCGGTGCAGCCAGGTGCTGACCTGCGCCTGCCCGCGGTAGGACCCGGCCGCGCGGTACGCCGACAGCAAGGCGTCCTGCACGGCGTCCGCGGCCTCGTCGCGGGCCTGCGGTGAGCCGCCGAGGGTGCGCACCGCGACGGCGTACAGCCGGTCGCGGTGCAGGCCGGCGAGGGCGCCGAACGCCTCCGGGTCGCCGCGCAGGTGGGCTGCCAGCAGGTCGCGGTCGCGTGCGTCGTCGGCGATCATCGCGCCCCGCTGCGTCGGTCGCCGGGCACACTCAGCGCCGTACGAAGCGCAGCTCGTTGATCCCGGCCCGGAACTGTCCGCCGTCCGGCGGCAGCCTGGTGATCCAGACCAGCCAGTAACGGGCGGTCGTGCCCTGCGGCACCGCCAGGGTCGCGACACCCTTCCGGTTTGCGTCACGGGCGACGACGGGCAGCGATTTCTCGTCCGCGCCGACCGCGTCGGCGGCCCGCAGCTCGAGGTCGGCCCCGGCCCTGGTGAGGTCGACGTCGACCTCGGCGAGCGCGGTCGGCACGCCGAGGTCGACCAGCAGCCCGACGCCGGGCTTGAGGCCACCGAACTGGTCCGTGCGGTACAGGTCGGTCGCCCAGGAGGTGGACGGCTCGCCGTCGTGGGCGTTGACGACCTGGTCGGGTTGCTCCTGCGGCGGCCGCGCGTACGGGTCGAAGTCGCGCACCGGGACCGACGTGAGGTCGATCGGGCCGGGTGCGCCCAGGGCCGCAGGGGCGCCGGAGGTCGACGCCCGACCCAGCCCCTGGTCGACCGGCGGCACCTCGCCGACGGACAGCCCCAGGGAGTACGCGATGACCCCGACCAGCAGCAGCACCGCGGCGACCGCTACCCACGGCGCGGCCCGCCGCAGCCGCCCCGGGCCCTGCGGAGCCTGCGGCTGCGCGTCGCGGTGAACGGCACGGGCGACCGCCTCGAGGGCCGCCAGCAGGGCGGGAGCGTCGGTCAGTGGCGGCAGGCCGCCGGGTCGCTCCGGGTGCAGCGTGCGGACCACGACGCCGTCGAGCGCTCGCGACAGGCCGGCCCGGACCTGCCGGGGACTGCACACGCCGTGCTCGTTCCTGGGCGCGCCCGGCAGCCCGCGGGCGGGCTGGTCGAGCGTGTCCTCGGGCCAGCGGGCCGTCAGCATGGCGTACAGCAGTGTCCCGAGCGCGCGTACGTCATCGGCCGGTCCTGGAGCGCCGTCGCGCAGCACCGCGGAGACACCGCTGTCGGTGAGCCGCAGCCGGCCGTCGGCCGTGACCAGTGCGTTGCCGGGGTGCAGGGCGCCGTGCACGGCGCCGGCGGCGTGCAGCTCGACGAGCGCCTCGGCGCCCTGCACGGCCAGGTCGACGGCCTCCGCCGGCTCCAGCGGGCCACCGGCCAGCAGGGCAGTCAGGTCCTGGCCCTCGACCCACTCCCTGATGACGTACGTCAACGACGGGCGGCTCGAGCGCGGCTCGACCGCGGCGTCGTAGACCCGGGTCAGCGGCCGGGCCTGGACCATGCCTGCACGGGTGGCGGCCTCCAGGAAGCCGGTCGCCCGCCGGTCCCGGGCGGGCAGCAGCTTGACGGCGACCGGCCGGGCCAGCACCTCGTCGTGGGCCCGCCAGAGCACCGACGCCGAGCCGGCCGGTACGGACATCGGGCGCTCCAGCCGGTATCGCTGGGCCAGCACCTCGCCGACACCGACGAGCGGGGCTTCGTCAGCCGGCTGCGGGGCGAGAGCAACCCGCTCGCTGTCGCCGCGGGCGGGGGTCGGTGTCGGGGAGGTCGGACCGGGCGACACGCGCGACCTCCCGTTCCTGGCGCCGGCACCACCGACGGGCGCCGACCGGGTACCTCAAGCGTAGTGGCGCCTGCGCGCAGTCAGGGTCACTGACAGGTGGAAACGCCTCAGCGGCCGGCCGCGTGGCCGTGCGCCTGGACGTACGCGAGGTGGCGCAGCGGGCCGATCCGGCGCAGAAGCAGGGTCGAGGCGGTCGACTCGACGGTCAGGTCGACCGTGCCCGTGCCGGTCACCGTGAAGCTCGGCGCGTCTACCCGGTCACCGGGGTGAAGGGTCGCCTGGGCTGCGTCAAACGAGGTCTGCGCGGCGGTGCTGGGTACGCGTCCCGGCGGCCAGGCCTCCGATGCCGCGAGCGCCGCCCTGGTCGCGCTGTCTGCCACCCGCAGCCGCGACGCCAGCAGGCTGATGCCGTCGTAGCCGACCACCGCGACCAGCGAGAGCACCACCACCAGCCGGGTGAGCCAGCCCAGGATGACGTCGCCGCGCTCGCGCTCTCCGGCCACCCTCACCACGGCGGCATCGGCGCCGGCCAGGTTGATCTTGAGTGCCCGGCCTCAGCGGCCGAGCCGGGCGAGCAGCGGCCGGACCGCCTCGTCGACCTCCGGGACCCGCATCCGGCGAACAAGCAGGACGTAGCCGACCAGCAGCAGCGGGCCGCCGACGGTGACGGTGACGAGCGCGCCGACTGCTCCGGTGCCGAGGGTGCGGGCGACCGCAGCGCCGAGAGCAAGGGCGAGGGCGGCCGGCGGCAGGCTCGCCGCCAGGCACCGCACCGCGGTGCGAACCACCAGTGGGTCGTCGGGCGTGCCGGTCCGCCGGCGCAGCACCCTCGCACCGACGACCTGGCCGACGACGAACGACGCCGACTGGCCGGCCGCGAGGCCGACCACCCGCAGCTCGTCGGGCAGCAGGGCGAACAGCACCAGGTCGACGACCACCATCGTGACGTTCACGCCAATGTTGATGAGGGTGGGGGTGCGGGTGTCCTGCAGGGCGTAGAAGCCGCGTAGCTGCAGCTGGTAGACGCTGAACGGGACAAGGCCGACGGCGAGCACCCCGAGCAGGACGCCCACGAAGCGCGCGTCCGGTACGGACACGTTGCCGTGCGCGAAGACCAGGGTCGCGATCGACCGGCCGAGGACGGCGTACGCGACCGCGGCGGGTACCAGCACCGCAAGGGTGAGGCGCAGGCCCCGCGACAGTGCGGTGGTCAGCTCGCGGTGGCGGCCGTCCGCCGCGGCCCGGCTCAGCTGCGGCAACAGGGCGGTGATGACGCTGACGGCGACAACGGCGTGTGGCAGCTGCCAGAGCAGGAACGCGTTGACGAACGGCGAGTAGCCCCGGCCCGGCGCGTGCCGGCCCGCGGTGAGGGCCAGCCGCACCAGCACGAAGTACGCGATCTGGTTGGCGACGACGTACAGGACGACCCAGCCGGCGAGCCGGCCTGCCGCCGACAGCCCCGTGCCGCGCAGGTCCAGCCGCGGTAGGAAACGGAAGCCGGTGGCCCGCAGCGCCGGGACCAGGGCGGCCGTCTGGGCGACGATGCCCAGCGTCACACCGATCCCGAGCACCGTGACCTGGGTGCTGGTGATCGTGCCGGGGTCCAGCGGGCCGGGCCCGGGCAGCAGCGCGAACACCCCACCGGTGACGATGACGACGACGTTGTTGAGCACCGGTGCCCACATCGGCGGCCCGAACCGCCCGCGGGTGTTCAGGTAGGCGCCCATCACCGCGCCGGCGCCGTAGAACAACACCTGTGGCAGGAAGAATCGCGCGAACAGGATCGCGAGGTCACGGGTCGCCGGGTCGGTGCCTGACCCGGCGTACACCGCGACCAGCACGGGGGCGAACACCACGAGCAGCAGCGAGGCCGCGCCGAGCACCAGCACCGTCAGGGAGAGCAGCCGCTGCGCGTACGCCTCGCCGGCGTCGCCGTCCTGCTTGGCGGCCCGGACGAGCAGCGGCACGACCACGCTGGACAGGACGCCCCCGAGCAGCAGGTCGTAGATGATGTTCGGCGCGGTATTGGCGAGGTTGAAGGCGTCGCCGACGCCGCCGAAGCCGAGCACGCCGGCGACGACCGCGGTGCGCAGGAAGCCAGTGCCGCGGGAGGCGATCGTGCCGAACGCCATCGTGCGGGTCGAGCTCTGCAGCGTGCTCACGCCCTGGCCGGCCGTCGCAGTGCCCGGCGGGCGAGCCGGATCCCGGCGGCGATCAGGAGCACCGCCGCGCCCAAGCCGGTCACCGCGAGGGCCACCGTGCCGTAGCGGGTCGACCGTACGACCAGCTCCTGCGGCTCGCGGAAGGGCTCCCCGTCGCGATCGAGGAGCTGTGCCTTGACGACGAACCGGCCGCTGGTGAGGGTGTGCGCGTCGACCTGTACCGGCAGGCTGGTGCGCGCCGGCACTTCGAGCACGTCTGTCTGGGCCTTGGACAGCCGCGCGTCGGCGGGGGCGCGCAGGCGGACGGCAACGGTCACGGGTTGGTCCAGCTCGTTGACGACGGCCACCGACACCCGGCCGTTGTTGCTCGTCAGGGTGATCTGGCCGGTCAGCACCGACACTTTGGAGCGCAGCTCCTCGACGTCTGCGGACGCCAAGCCGATCAGTTGCGCCCCGGCGGCGCGGTCGTCCCGCCAGGCGCTGGACTCGCCCCGCAGCCAAGCCCGCTGCATCCGCGCCCTGGTGTTCTGGGTCTGTTCGGTGCCACCCTTGATCACGCTGCCGGTGAGCTGGGTCGCTGCTGCACGCACCTGCGCCACCCGGCCGAGCAGGTCGGCGGGCAGTGCGGCGCCGTGCGGGTCGGTCTGGGCGAGGTCGGCCGTCCGGTCCGGGACGTAGGACGGTGCGACGGTGGCTCCGGGACAGCTCTCGGCGGCCGCGACGACGTCGGAGAGCCGGACCGGGCACATCCAGGGGACCCGGCCGCTGTCGGCGAGCGCGGCGCCCACGACCGCCGGGTCGAACTGACCCCGGCGCGGTGGGGTGACGAGCAGGGTGCGGCCGCGGTTGGGCAGCTCGGCCGAGATCATCGCGGTCTCCACCAGCCAGCGCTGCTCGGCGAGCCGGGCGTCCTGCGGCTGTCCGGGGACCAGCAGGTCGGACAGCCCGCGGTCGACGACCAGGCCGGTGACCGCGCCCGACGTCGTGCTCGGGGGCAGCGCCACCCGGGCCCCGGGCGTGCTGCGGCTGTTCGCCGCCACGGGCGTCACGGCGTCGTCACCCAGCACGACGGCCCGGGTCGACCCGGTCGTCAACGCATCGAAGGCCGCGTCGGACAGCCGTCCTGGTGGCGGGAAGGACACGGTCTGCAGCGCGTCGACGCCCAGAACGTCCCGGGTCACGGTGACACCGAGGGTGCGGGCCGTGGCCACGTCGGCGGCGAGCCCGGTGGACCCGCGGGTCAGCGCGACGACATCGGGGTCGGCGAACGGCAGGGCGACGACCCCGCCGGCCCCGGCCCCGGCCCGCAGCGAGGTGAGCCAGGAGGTGGCTGCCGCGCTGCCGACGCCCGGGACGGTGGCCCCGCCCGCCGCCTGCACGGCGTAGTCGCGGGTCATCGCCTCCGCGTCGAACAGCAGCGCCGGGTCGACGGCGTATGTCACTGTCGCCGGACGGCATGGCCCAGGCGACGTGGTGGTCGCGGCGGCGCGCGCGGCCGGCGGCTCGGCGGCTGCCGGGCAGCTACCCGACTCGGCGGCGCGCGACGCCGCCAGGCTGTGGCCCAGCCGGCCGTCCGGTGACAGCGAGGTTGCCAGTACCTCGTCCAGCATCGTCTCGCGGGGACCGCGCCGCGGCTGGTCCACGAGCGGCCACAGCCAGGCGATGCGCAGCGGGTCGACGGTCGTTCCGCCGAACCAGGGCAGGTAGGTCGCCACCTGGCCGAGCTGTGCGCGGGCCTGCGACCCACGCAGCCCACGCACCTCGATCTGCAGCGGGTAGACGCCGTTCATGCCCAGCCGCAGGTCGTCCACGGGCATCCGCAGATCCAGGGCGAGTCGGCCCCCCGGCGGGATGTCGGCCAGCGGCTCGACGTGACGTGGCTCGCGCCAGGCCGGTTGTTGCGCGTCGGACTGGCGCAGCTCGCCGCGGGTCGCCAGCCGCCCGGCTACGTGGACCCGCAGCTGCAGGTCGTGCAGTGTGACGGTTCCGGCGTTGGTGAGGGCTCCGACGACCTGCAGGTCGCCGCCGGGCTGGGGGGCCCGCGGGCGCAGGTCCGTCACGGTCACCGTCAGCGGGCCGGCGACGGTCCGGCCGACGGAGGGGCCGGCGTCCGGGACGGCCTGGGCGCGTGCCGGCGCCGCGACCAGCAGCGGGCCCAGGGCCGCGACGAGGGCCGCCAGCGCGAGGCCGAACCGGCTGGGGCGGCCGGCCGGTCGTTGCCGGGCAGCCCGTCTCATGCGCTGTCGGCCAGCAGGTCGGGCACGCGGTCGAGCAGCCGCCTCTCGTCGGCGTACGCCAGGCGCCCACCGACCTCGGGCAGCGGTACCCAGGCGACCTCGCTGACCTCGACGTCTTCGTCGCTGAGCGCCAGGCCGCCGATCGGGTCGGCGGCGACCAGCAGGAAGTGATGGACGGTCTTGTGGACCCGGCGCCCCTCGGCAACGAACCAGAAGTCGATGACGCCGAGCTTGCCGACCACGCGGCCGCGCACGCCGGTCTCCTCGAAGACCTCGCGCACAGCCGTCTCATGCTCTGCCTCGCCGGCTTCGACGTGGCCCTTGGGCAGCGACCAGAGCAGCCGGCTCCGGCGGTCCAGGCGTCCGATCAGCGCCGCGGACGCCCCCGGGCCGAGCCGATCGAGGATGAGGCCGCCCGCACTGGTCTCGTCCACCCGCCTCAACGACCGCCGGAGAGGCGGCGACGGGGGGGGTGAGGACACGGCGCCCAGCGTACGGCGGCAAGGCCCTAGCGGCGGGACAGCGGGGGACTGGCGCCGGCAGGTGTCATTGTCTGGTCGGCGGGCCGAGCCGGGTCAGCCGACGGAGCGGCGGGGCATGCGCCGTGCACCGCCGCGGGCGTCGAGGTCGACGACACGTGCGCCGCCGCCCCACGGCCGGGCGTCGGGGTGCGGCTGCGGCAGCGCCGACAGCCGGGCGACCTGCGCTCCGGTGACCTCGAGCAGGTCGCGGGTGCGGATGCCGAGCGCGACGCCCCCCTCGCCCAGTGGGCAGTACAGGACATCCGTGCCCTGGAGCGCGGCGTCGGCGAGCAGTGTGACGTCCGGTGGCAGGCAGAGCGGGCTGACCAAGCCGGCCGCGTAGTCGGTGGCCACGTTGACCTCGTCGGCCGTCGCCGGACGCAGCGTGTGTGCCTCGAGGGCGACGAGCACCGCGTTGGGGTCCGGCACCACACCGGCGTGCACGAGCACGGCGACGACACCGAGGTCGGTGACGTAGCAGCGGACCGCGAGGCACGAACTCGCGCCGACCCCGAGCGCCCGGGGCAGCCCGTCCGCCGTCGTCACCAGCTCGCTCAGCCGGACGACCTCGTGGGTCACGTCACGGGCGAGTAGCTCGCGGTGGACATCCAGCGCGCCTTTCACGGGTGAAAGATACCCACTGGGGCTGCTGGCGAAGCCGGGTCAGGCGTTGCCGCCAGCAGTCATGATGTTGCTCGCAATCTTCTGTAGCTGTTCTCGCAGCTGGTCCAGCTCGGTGCGGGCCCGGTCCAGTGCGCTCTTGGTCTGTGGCCAGGTGCTGTCGCGGAACTGGGTGGCGAGCTGGCCATCCCAGACGTCCGGGTTGGACAGCACCTTGCCCTGGGCGTCGAGCTTGCTGATCTGTTCCGCAAGGCCGCCGTTGATGATCGCCTGGACCGCGACGATGGCGGTCTTGGCCTGCTCGGTGGACAGGACGCGTGCTGACACGGGGTGCTCCTGGGGTGCGAAGGGTGGGTGCAACTGGCAACGTAAGGCGGTCCCGGCAGCTGGGTGGCGGCCGCCGAGGCGGTTGTGGACAGCGGTGCGGCACTGTGGACAACCAGGGCACCGTGAGCGTGAGCAGGCTCAGGGACACTGTGGACGACCCTCAGGATCCGGGTGGCGTCGCGGCCTGCACGAGGGTCACTGCGCCGTCGCTCACGAGGTAGCCGCGGCCCACCGTGAGGGCCACCGGGGCGCGGCGCGGCAACGACGCCCCGAGCAGGTCCCCGTCGACGTCGATCGCTGGCCGCAGCAGCAGGCCCGTGCCGCTTCGGCGCACCCCCGCCGTCCAGTGCCCGTACGCGGTCCGCAGCGCGTCGGGCCGCCCGGCCGCCACCACGTGCAGGTCGGGAACCGGCGACGCGACCAGTGCGTCGAGTGCTCCCTGTCCGTCGTCGACGCCTTCGGCGTCGTCGACCAGGAGCACCGTCGGCCTGGCCGGGTGCCGCAGCTGCCTCGCTGCCTCAGCCAGCTCCCCGGCGGCCACCCACCTGTGCACCGCGGGGCAGCCGGCCAGCGGCGACCGGCGGCCGCCGGTCGCCAGCACCTGCATGCCGCCCTCGCTCAGCGCCTGGGCCAGGGTCCACAGCACGCCGGACTTACCGCTGCGCGCCGGCCCGGCCACCAGCACCGCGTCGCCCTCGTACAGGGCCAGCTCCGCGACCGACAGGTCGGCCTCGGTGATGCCCAGCGGCACCGACCACACGACGCCGCGCCGCTCCACTGCCCGCCCCAGGTCGGCGTACGACACCCGCGACGGCAGCACGCCAACGGGCTCGGCGCGACGCGGCACCCCGGCCCAGCGGGCTGCGACCTCGGCCACCAGCCCCGGCGCCGGCAGGCCGATCTGCGCCTGGAATCGACTCGGAGTCAGGACGGCACGTCCGGGGACCGGCGCGGGCAGGTCGCTGCGGGACAGCCCCACTGCCGAGTAGTCGAAGGCGTCGGCGAGCCGGAACAGCCACTTCTGGGTCGTCACCGACGACAGCGGCAGCGGCACGGCGCCGGGCCGGTCCGCCGTGATTGCGACGGAGATCCCGACCTCCGGGCCGTCGGCGTGCACCCGCGCGAGCAGGTCCATCAGCTCCAGGCCCTCGATGTCGTCGTACTGCGCGCGCATCGCCGCAAGGTTGTCGAGCAGCACGACGATGCGGGGCAGGGCGGCGCCCGTCCGGGGCAGATCGGCGGCCGGCGCCCGCCGCCGGTCGAGCTCCCCGCGCAGCCGGCGCAGCAGCCGGACCTGGCGCTCCCGGTCGCCGGCAGGTATGACCGCACCGGTGTGCGGCAGCGCCTCCAGCGCGGCCAGGTCGCCGACCCCGAAGTCGAAGGCGTACAGCTCAAGCTCGTCCGGTGAGCAGCGCCCGGCCAGCGAGAGAGCCAGCGCGAGCAGGGTCGTCGTCGTACCGCTGCCGGCGACGCCGAGCAGCAGCAGGCCGCCTTCGGCGAGGTTCCAGCCGACGGCGCGCTGCGCCTGCGCCGCGGGCTCGTCGGCGAGGGCGACCACGGCGACCGCCGGGTCTGGTGCGGTGGCCCACAGGCCGGCGAGGTCGAGCACCGGCGGCAGCGGCTCGGGCCACGGCCGCCGCGGTGCGGGCCGGCCGTCCGCGCAGTGCGCGGCGACCAGCGCGTCGACCAGGCGGGCGAGGTCGGGTCGGCCGGTGCCCACCGGCGCACCGCCACCGACGGCGCCGCGCGACGCCCGGCTGCGCGGCCCGAAGACGAAGGGTGCCGTGTCGACCCCGGCGTCCGAGCCCTGCTCGCTGACGCAGCTCACCAGCGCGGTCTGGATCGGCACCACCTCGCCGGGCCCGAGCCGGACGTACGCCCGGCCGGGCCGGTCCCGGCTGATCAGCGCCGCGGCTGGCGTACCGATCACGTCGGTCGAGTCGGCGCCGTCCTGCACCCGCAGCGCCACCCTCAGGTTGGTGTTGGCCTTGATGTTGTCGTTGACGGCGCCGGAGGGGCGTTGGGTCGCCAGCAGCAGGTGCACCCCGAGCGTGCGGCCGCGCTGGGCGATGCCGACCAGGGACGCGACGAAGCCCGGCAGCTCCTTGGCCAGCGTCGCAAACTCGTCGATGACCACGACCAGGCGCGGCAGCGGCTCGACCGCTCCCAGGGCGAGGTACTCGCGCAGGTTGTCGGCTCCGGCGATCCGCAGCGTGCGCTCACGGTGGTGCAGCTCGGCGTCCAGTGCCTGCAGCGCGCGGGCGCCGAGCTGCTCGTCGAGGTCGGTGACGAGCCCGACGACGTGCGGGAGCCGCGCGCAGGCGTCGAAGGCCGCTCCGCCCTTGTAGTCGATCAGTACGAAGGTCAGGTGGTCGGAGTCCGCGTGCACCGCCAGTGCGGCCACCAGGCTGCGCAGCAGCTCGCTCTTGCCCGAACCGGTCGTTCCGCCGACCAGGCCGTGCGCGCCGTCGCGGACCAGGTCCAGCACGAAGACGCCCTGCTCGGTGACTCCCAGCGGGGCCAGCAGCCCGGGGTCGCCGCCGCCGGCTCGCCAGCGGGCCCGGACCGCACCGACGTCGACCTCACCGTCCGCGGTGTCGAGCTCGAGAAGTGGCAGCAGCCGGACGCCGGCGGGCAGGCCGGCCCCGGCGACCGCGAGCTCCGGGTCCTCGAAGCGGGCCAGGTCGCGGGCGCAGGTCAGGGCGCGGTCCGTCGACAGGCCGGCCGCGAGGATCCCGTCGACCCGGCCGCCGTCGGCCAGGCGCAGCAGGGTGGCGCTGCCGTCGGCGCGCACGGTCAGCACTTGGTTGCAGGCGGCCGGCAGCGCGTCCTCCGTCGCTGCAACGACGACGCCGGCGACCGGTGGAACACCCGCGGCGGGGGTGCGCGCGAGCGCCAGCAGGTCGCGCGCCGGGGCGTTCTTGCCGGTGGTGAGCACGGCGGTGTCGAGCACGACGAGCACCGTGCCCGGCGCACCGCCGCGGGCCAGGGCGCGCAGCAGGGCGTCGCTGGAGGCCGGCTCGGCCGACAACCAGCGCTCGACCCCGGGCTCGGTCGAGCGGGTGTGCGGTAGCCATTTGCACCACTCCCAGGCCGCGGCCCGGCCGGGGTCGGCGAACACGCCGACCGTCAGGTCGGCCGGCCCGGATCCGACGGCTGCCGCGCAGAGCAGCGATCGGGCCACCGCGAGTGCGGCCGGCCGGTCGCCGACGATCCCGACGACGCCCCCGCCTGACAGGTCGAGGACCACGGGTGCGCCGACGAGGCGGCCTGTATTGAGTAGTGCGGCGACGGCGACGGCGACGGCCGGCCGGGTGTGGTCCGGCAGCGGTGGCCGCCATGACTGGTCGGCGACGCCGGCGGACAGCCGCAGGATGTCCTCGGACCCGGGCCGGCGCTCCCAGAGCCGGGTGCTGGGCAGCGCGGCCCGGCGCAGCACCTCAGCCGGGTCCGGTGCGAGCCCGCGCAGCCGGGCCCGCTCCCGCTCGGCGCCGCCGCTCAGCTGCCCGGCCAGCAGCGCGAGCTCGCCGTCGTAGCGGATCCGGTCGCGGTGGCTGCCACGCCGATGGCGGCGGCGCGACTCGTACCAGGTGCCGACGCCGAGCACCGGGCTCAGGGCGCTGAACAGTGCGAAGCGCGGGTCGCCGGTGACCAGCACCAGCACGGCCGCGAGCACCAGCGGACCGACCAGCGCGGCGACGCTGAACGGCTCGGTCCGGCGCTCGGCGGGCTCCTCGGGCAGGGCGAGCGGCGGCTCCGGGAGGGGCCGGGCCGGTCGTGGCGGCCGGTTGAAGGCCACCGTCCCGGCCGGTCCCACCTGCCGCCGTACGTCCAGGCCAAGCGGCCGGTCGCTGTCGTCGCTCAGCCGTACCTGCAGATCGACCGGACCGAGCCTTACGGCGCAGCCGGGGTCGGCCGCCGCCGACTCGCCCCGGCGAAGCACCTGTTCACCTACGACGACCGCGTTGCGGGCGCCGACGTCTGCCACCAGCAGCCGGTGCCCGGTGCGGGGGTCGACGTTCAGCGCCAGCGTGCAGTGCTCGCGCGAGACTGCCGGGTCGGTGAGGTGGACGTCTGCCGTGGCGCCCCGGCCGACGAGCACCGTGCCGGCGAGCGGCCAGCGACCGCCAGCGTTGAGCCCGGCGGTGGCGACAACCTCGTACGCGGCGGCCGGCGGCTGCGGGACGAACGCCCCCGCAGCGTCGAGCTCGACCAGCCCGCCCTCGGCAAGCCCGGCCTGCGCGACCGGACAGCTCGCGGGTAGCCGCCGACCGCCGACGACCACCGGACCGTCGCCGAGCTCCGCGCCGGCCGCGCGGGCCAGGTCGCCGAGGGTTGCCTGCGGGTGGCGCAGCTCGACATCGAGGTCGCACTGACCGTCGGCGCTGCGTACGACGACCTGCACGGCCGCAGGCTTGCACGGTCTCAGCGAGGACGCGCGCGTCTCCTAGCCTGCTGTGGATGGGCCTGTCCGAGCTGCAGCAGAACGCCGTGCGCGAGCTGCTGCGCGCTGCTCCGGTGGCCGGCGAGCTCGGCCAGCGTTTCGCCGCCGCCGGCCACTGCCTGCACCTGGTCGGCGGCTCGGTGCGCGACGCGCTGCTCGGCCGGCTCGGCGACGACCTGGACCTGACCACCGGCGCCCGGCCGGAGCAGGTGCTGACGCTGGCCGAGGGTTGGGCGGACGCGACCTGGGACACCGGCATCGCCTTCGGCACGGTCGGGATGTCCCGGCGTGGCTTCAAGCTCGAGGTCACGACCTACCGGGCCGAGGCGTACGACCCCGGCTCGCGGAACCCGGCCGTCGCGTACGGCGACTCGCTGGTCGACGACCTGCGCCGACGCGACCTCACGGTCAATGCAATGGCGGTGGCGCTGCCAGACTGGCGGGCCCCGGACGCCTTCGTCGACCCGTTCGGCGGCCTCGACGACCTTGCCGTGGGGCTGCTGCGCACCCCGGGCCGCCCGCAGGACTCCTTCTCCGACGACCCACTGCGGATGCTGCGCGTCGCGCGGTTCGCCAGCCAGCTCGGCTTCGCCGTCGACCCGGCGGCCATCGAGGCGATCACCGCGATTGCCGACCGCCTGGCGATCATCACCCGGGAGCGGGTCAAGGAGGAGCTGTCCAAGCTGCTGCTCGGGGCGCACCCGCGGCGCGGGCTCGAGCTCCTGGTGGACACCGGGCTGGCTGCGTACGTGCTGCCTGAGCTGCCCGCGCTACGGCTGGAGATCGACGAGCACCACCAGCACAAGGACGTGTACGAGCACACCCTGCAGGTCCTCGAGCGGGCCGCCCGGCTAGAGACCGACGGCCCGGACCTGGTGCTGCGGCTGGCTGCGCTCCTGCATGACATCGGTAAGCCCAGGACCCGGCGGCACGAGCCCGGCGGCGGGGTGTCCTTCCACCACCACGAGGTCGTCGGCGCCAAGTTGGCCCGCAAGCGGCTGCAGGCATTGACATACGGCAAGGAGGTCGTTGAGGCGGTCACCCTGCTGACGGCCATGCACCTGCGCTTCCACGGCTACGGCCAGCCGGGCACCTCGCCGTGGACCGACGCCGCCGTACGCCGGTACGTCACCGACGCGGGGCCGCAGCTGGAGCGGCTGCACCGGTTGACCCGCTCGGACTGCACCACCCGCAACCGCCGCCGCGCCGCCGCCCTGTCACTGGCGTACGACGACCTCGAGGCGCGGATCGCCCGGCTGCGCCAGCAGGAGGAGCTGGACCGGATCCGGCCCGACCTGTCCGGTGAGCAGGTCATGGAGCTGCTCGGCCTGCCCCCGTCGCGGCCGGTCGGGCTCGCGCTCGCGCACCTGCTCGACCTGCGGATGGAGCACGGCCCGCTCGGCCACGACCGCGCCGTCACCGAGCTGCTGGCCTGGGCGGCGTCCCAGGACCTGCCGGGCCGCCGGCGTCCCCCTCCCGAGAGGCCACCGAACAGGGCCCCGTAAGGGCACTGCCGAAGGGGAGGCGACCGCACGGGAACGACCGGCGCGGAGGCGCTCAGTCCGCGACCGCGCCGGGAACGGCCGGTGCCGGGTCGCTGCCGGTACGCCGCGAACTCGCCGTGCCGTACACCAGCGCCGTCAGTGCGTACCCACCCGCGACGACGCCGATGACGAGGTAGCTCTTGCCGTTGTCGGGCAGCAGCAGCGCCGCCAGGCCGGCCGCGGAGACGAAGCTGGCGTTGAAGGTCGTGTCGTAGAAGGAGAAGACCCGCCCGCGGTAGACGTCGTCCACGCTCTCCTGCAGCAGGGTGTCGACGCAGATCTTGCTGGCCTGCGCCGCGAAGCCCAGGAACGCCGCGGCGACCAGGAACGCCCGGTGGGTGTACGGCACGCCGAAGACGACCTCGACGACCGCGGCGGTCGCGAACACCAGCGTGATCCAGCGCTGTGTGCCCATCGCGCGGGTGGCCCGGGGGGTGACCACCGCGGCCAGCAACCCACCGAGGCCGGAGGCGATCACGACCTCGGCCAGCCCGCCGACCCCGCGGCCGATCGCCCCGGTCTCGGTATAGAGCAGCAGGGTCGCGACGAAGGACAGCCCGTAGAAGAACCGGTGGGCGCTGATCGCCGCGAGCCCGCGCGCGGCCGGCCCGTGCGAGCGCACATGCCGGGCGCCTTCCACCACCCCGGTCAACACGCCGGCGAGCGCCTCCCTCCAGTGCCCGAGCGGGCGCTGGTCGGGCCCGAGCAGGTCCCGGCCGATGGTCCGGGCGAGCAGGGCGGTGACGACGTAGAGCCCGCAGGCGACCAGGGCGCTGCGGCTCGCCCCGAGGTCGCCCTCGCCGAACACCCGGCGCAGCGCGACGGCGGCCCCCCCGCCCAGGATCGCGACGCCGCCGCCGAGGGTGCCGGCCAGTGAGTTGGCGATCACCAGCCGGCCCGGGTCGACGACATGCGGCAGCGACGCCGACAAGCCGGAAAGCACGAACCGGTTCACCGACACGACGACCAGCGCGAGCACCTGCACCGGCAGGGAGGTCGCGCCCAGCCCGGCCAGCAGCGCCGCGAACACCGCGACGAGCAGCGCCCGGCTGATGTTGGCCACCACGAGCACGCGCTGGCGTCGCCAACGGTCCAGGAAGACCCCGGCGAACGGCCCGACGAAGCTGTACGGCAGCAGCAGCACGGCGAAGCTGCTCGCCGCCTGCGTGGCGGACGTCGCCCGCTCGGGGTTGAAGAACACCGCCGCGAAAAGCGCCGCCTGGAACAGGCCGTCGCCGAACTGGCCGAGGAGCCGCACCCGCAGCAGCCGCCGGAAGTCCGGCACGGACACCACGTCGCGCAGCGCCGCAGTGTCCTGTGTCATCACGTCAGCGTAGGTAGGACGCGACAGCCCGGCCCGCCGGGGCCGGGCTGTCGCGGCGGTCAGGCGGTCTCGGCAGCGACCTCGTCCTCGACGACGTTGCCGAGCGTCTCGCCGCGGATCCAGGCCTCGAGGGCCGGCCGCGCCAGGTCGTCGCGCACCTGCACCGGCGGCGACTTCATGAAGTAGGTGCTGGCCGGGTCGACCGGGCCGCCCTCGCCGCGGTCGAGCGCAATCTTGGCGCAGCGCACCGCATCGATGATGACGCCGGCGCTGTTGGGGCTGTCCCAGACCTCGAGCTTGTACTCCAGGGTCAGCGGGACGTCACCGAAGGCCCGGCCCTCGAGCCGGACGAAGGCCCACTTGCGGTCGTCGAGCCACTGGACGTAGTCCGACGGCCCGATGTGGACGTTGCGGGCGCCCATGTCGTGCTCCATGTTCGAGGTCACGGCCTGGGTCTTGCTGATCTTCTTGGACTCCAGACGGTCGCGCTCGAGCATGTTCTTGAAGTCCATGTTGCCGCCCACGTTGAGCTGGTAGGTGCGGTCCAGGATCACGCCGCGGTCCTCGAACAGCTTCGCCATCACCCGGTGGGTGATCGTGGCGCCGACCTGGCTCTTGATGTCGTCGCCAATGATCGGCACGCCGGCGGCGCGGAACTTCTCAGCCCACGCGGGGGTCCCGGCGATGAACACCGGGAGGGCGTTGACGAACGCGACCTTGGCGTCGATGGCGCACTGGGCGTAGAACTTCGCCGCCGCCTCGGAGCCGACCGGCAGGTAGCAGACCAGCACGTCGGCGCGCGAGTCGCGCAGGGCCTGGACGACGTCGACCGGAGTCTCGTCGCTCTCCTCGATCGTCTCCCGGTAGTACTTGCCGAGCCCGTCGAGGGTGGTGCCGCGCTGCACCGTGATGTCCGTCGGCGGTACGTCGGCAATCTTGATTGTATTGTTCTCGCTGGCGAAGATCGCCTCGGAGAGGTCGCGGCCGACCTTCTTGGCGTCCACGTCGAATGCCGCGACGAACTCGACGTCGCGGACGTGGTAGCCGCCGAGCTCAACGTGCATGAGCCCGGGGACGCGGGCGGCGGGGTCGGCGTCGCGGTAGTACTCGACGCCCTGGACGAGCGACGCGGCGCAGTTGCCGACGCCGACGATGGCTACACGGACGGAACCCATGCGAGCGGTCCTCTTCCTGTTCGGGGGTGAATGGTGCGGGGTCAGTGGGTGGGCGGGGCAGGCGGTCCGCCGCGGCGTTCGGTCTCGATCAGCTCGGTGAGCCACCGGACCTCGCGCTCGACGGACTCGAGCCCGTGCTCCTGCAGCTGCAGGGTGTAGCGGTCCAGCCGGGCGCGGGTACGCGTCAGCGATGTGCGTACGCCCTCGCGGCGCTCCTCGAGCCGTGAGCGCCGGCCCTCCAGGATGCGTACCCGCACCGCGGGGTCGGTCTGGCTGAAGAACGCGAAGTGCACGCCGAACGTCTCGTCCTCCCAGGCCGAGGGGCCGGCCTCGCCGAGCAGCTCGGTGAAGCGCTCTTTGCCATCGGCCGTCAGCTTGTAGACGACCTTGCCCCGGCGGCCGGTGAGGGCGGGGGCGCCGGCCACCACCTCGGCGTCACCTTCGTCCTCGGCGATCCAGCCGTCCTCGCGCATCCGGCGCAGGGTCGGGTAGAGCGAGCCGTAGGAGAACGCCCGGAACGTCCCGAGGGTGGCCTTGAGCCGCTGACGCAGCTCGTAGCCGTGCAGGGGCGCCTCGTGCAGCAGGCCGAGGACCGCGAGCTCGAGCACGTAGGACCTCCGTCCGGCCGGTTGGTGACGCACCGATGTATCACGGCGATACATCGCGCTGGGATGACGAAGAGTACGTGTCAGGGGGCCTTGGCGCAACAGCCACGTGTACAGCGTGCGTCGCCACACGGGGGCTTCACCCGGCTGCGCCACACTGGCACCGTGAGACGTCTCCGCTCGCTGCCCTGGAAGAAGATCGTCCTGGTAGCTATCCCGTCGACGCTGCTCGGCCTGCTGCT
This sequence comes from Mycobacteriales bacterium, assembly GCA_046593925.1. GTDB lineage: Bacteria > Actinomycetota > Actinomycetes > Mycobacteriales > SCTD01 > JAYVYM01. The sequence goes on along the minus strand of JBKJQN010000102.1, from coordinate 14,123 downwards.
GCTGTTCGTGCTCGGCTACGTCCTGACCACCGTCCCCCCGGCCAGCGCCGTGTCCCAGGCCCAGGCGACGGTCATCCGGTACGCCGGTGGCGAGGAGCTGGCCCGGCTCGGCACCAACCGCGAGCTGGTCCCGCTGTCGCAGGTCAGCGAGCCGGCCCAGAAAGCGGTGCTCGCCGCGGAGGACCGCGGCTTCTACAGCGAGCCCGGGATCAGCCCGCGCGGCATCCTGCGCGCGCTTTTCACCAACGTGCGGGGCGGCGGCTCGGTGCAGCAGGGCGGCTCGACGATCACGCAGCAGTACGCCAAGAACGCCTACCTGACCGCCGACCGCACCTACACGCGCAAGGTCAAGGAATTGTTCATCTCGCTGAAGATGACGCGGCAGCGCAGCAAGGAGCAGATTCTGGAGGACTACCTCAACACGATCTACTTCGGCCGCGGCGCCTACGGCATCCAGGCGGCGAGCAAGGCCTACTTCGGGTCGGGCGCGAACGCCGCGACGCTCACGCCTGAGCAGGGCGCCGTCCTGGCCTCGAGCATCCGCTCGCCGTCCGGCTACGACCCCGCCAAGCACCCGGACCTGGCGAGCGGTCGCTGGACGTACGTGTTGGACGGCATGGTGTCGCAGCACTGGCTCGACGCCGGCCGGCGGGCGGCGATGGTGTACCCGAAGGTGGTCGCGCCCGGCACGGGCACCGTCGGCGCAGACCTGTCCGGCCCCACCGGGCACATCGTCGACGCGGTCCAGGATGAGCTGCTGCGCGATGGCTTTGCGGAGGACGTGGTGAACTCCGGCGGGCTCACGGTGACCACGACGATCGACAAGCGCGCGCAGGATGCCGCTGTCAAAGCTGTCCAGGTCGTCGACAAGGGCGACAAGGGCGATACCGCGCTGCAGGGTGCCCTCGTGGCGGTGGTCCCCGGCGACGGCGCTGTCCGCGCCTACTACGGCGGTGCGAACGGCGCCGGGCTGGACTATGCGGGCGGGATAGCACCGGGCGGGGCCGTCGCCCACCAGCCAGGCTCTTCGATGAAGCCGTACGTGCTGGCCACCGCCCTGCAGCAGGGCATCTCGCTGTCCACCACGTACGACGGCGACAGTCCCCAGACGATCTCCGGGCAGGTCGTCAACAACGCCGGCGATGAGCAGGGTGGCCGGGCCGACCTCTCGACCGCGCTCGCGCAGAGCCTGAACACCGTCTATTTCCGGCTCGCGGTCGACGTGGGGCCGGCCAAGGTCGCCGACACGGCGCACGCCGCCGGCATCCCGGCCGACGTGCGGCTCGCCAGCCCGACGACAGGCCGCGCCGAGGCCGGCATCGCGCTCGGGCAGTACGAGGTGCACGTCACCGACCAGGCCGTCGGCTACGCCACGTTCGCTGCGCAGGGCATCCGCGCGACGCCGTACGTCGTCGGAAAGGTCGAGCGCGGTGGCCGTACCGAGTTCACCGCGAAGCCGGTGACGAGCCGGGCATTTGCTGCCAACGTCTCGGCCGATGCCACGTACGCCATGCAGCAGGTGATCACCTCGGGCACCGGGACACGGGCCCGGCTCGCGGGGGGACGTCCAGCGGCCGGCAAGACCGGTACCACCGACAAGAGCAACAACGTGTGGTTCTGCGGGTTCACGCCGCAGCTGAGCACCGCGGTGTGGTTCGGCTACGGCGATCCCGCCCGCTCGGTCGCCGGTACCGGTGGACGGGAGTCCAGCGGCGGCACCTTCAGCGCGCCGGTGTGGAAGGCCTTCATGGACGCGGCGCTGGCCGGGCAGCCCGTCCAGCGGTTGCCGCCGCGCGCCGGCGTCGGCCGCAACCAGGGCAGCGCCGCCCCCACCACCACCCCGCCGAGCCCGACCCAGACGGTGATGCCGAGCCCGACGCGCAGTCCCGTGCCGTCAGCCACCGCGACTCCCACGCCGACCGGCTCGCCGTCGCCGACCCCGAGCCCCAGCCGGTCGCCCAGGCGAACACCACCCACGACGACGCCACCTGCGACGAAACCCGCCGCGACACCTGGGCCGGCGGGTGTGGCGGGCGCCCCACCGGGGGGCTGAGCGTGACGCTCCCGACGCCGCGCACCCTGCCCTCGGCCGGCGACCCGCTCGTCGCCGGCGCCGTCACCGCGCTCGGTGGCCCGCCTGGTACCCGGGCCAGGCTCGGGGAGCGCCGCCGGCTCTCGCCGCTGCGGTGTCTGGTTCTGCTCGCGCTTCTCACCAGTGCACTGGGTTTCTGGCAGAAGGCGCCGTGCCGTGTGCACGACTGGAGCCAGGAGTACCAGTACACCCGGGCCTGCTACACCGACGTCCTCGCGCTGTACTACAGCGAGCAGCTCGACCAGGGCGCGACGCCCTACCTCGACCACCCTGTCGAGTACCCGGTGCTCATCGGTGGCGCGATGGCGCTGGTCGCCTCGGTGTCCGACGACGTCGCCCGGGCGCTGCCCGGTGGCCGGGTCGCGGGTGCGCAGGACCAGCTCGCGGCGGCCCGGGCAGAGGGACCGGGCGACCCAGCCAGGCTCAGGGCGGCGCAGAGCTCGCTCGACAGCGCGCTCGCCGGTGCCCGGGCGCGGAGCTTCTTCGACCTGACCTGGGTGCTGCTGACCGGCTGCGCCGTCGCCGTGGTGGTCACCACGGCGCGACTGGCCGGCCGGCGGCGGCTGTGGGACGCCGCCCTCGTTGCTGTCGCGCCCGGGCTGCTGCTGCACGCCACCACCAACTGGGACCTGATCGCCGTCGCGCTCGCCGGGCTCGGCCTGCTCGCGTGGGCCCGCCGCCACCCGGTGCTCGCCGGTGTGCTGCTCGGCCTCGCCACCGCGACCAAGCTGTACCCGGTGGTGTTCCTGCTCCCGCTGCTGGCGCTGTGCTGGCGGGCCGACCGGCTGCGCGCCGGCCTGGCGACGGCGCTGGCGCTGGTCGCCACCGCGGTCGCCGTCACCCTGCCGGTCTACCTCGCGAGCCCGTCTTACGCCGAACTCGACGGCCGGCAGGTCGCCGTCGCCGGCAGCCCGTTGTCGCGCTTCGGCACCGACGGGATCGGTGCGCTGGCACCGCACACCCTCGGCGAAGCCCTCGGACGGCCGGTCGAGGGGGTCAACGCCGTGTACCGCTTCGTCGAGCTCAACGCCCAGCGTCCAGCCGACTGGGACTCCCTGCACTACGCGCTGCAGCGCACCCGCGGCGGCTTGCCCGGCCCGCTGCGCGGGACGTACGACGCGTTCGCCGGCCTGGTGCTCGGGCCGCCGGGCTCGGGGGTGGGCCGGCTCAACATGTCCGTCGCGGTCGGCACGCTGCTGTCGGCCGGGCTCGTCGTGCTGCTCGCCCTGCGCGCCCCCCGGCGCCCCCGGCTCCCCCAGCTGCTCTTCCTTGCCGTCGCCGGCTTCCTGCTGTTCAACAAGGTCTGGAGCCCCCAGTACGTCTTGTGGCTGCTGCCACTGGCCGCCCTCGCCCGGCCCCGCTGGCGGCCGTTCCTGGCCTGGCAGGCCGCCGAAGCAGGGTTGCTGTTCGCCCGGTTCTACTTCTTCGTCGGCCTGCCGACGGGCGCCGGCATCCAGGCCAGCAAAGGCATCGACGTGGCCTGGTTCCTGTCCGCGGTCGTCGTGCGGGACCTGGCGCTGCTTGCCCTGGTGGCGGCAGTCGTCCGTGATGTCCTCCGCCCGGCGGCCGACGTCGTCCGCGCCGACGGGGTGGATGACCCCGCGGGCGGGGTCCTTTCCGGCGCCCCCGACCGGGCCCCCGCCCGCGCGCTGAGCGCCGCGGGCTGACGTGGCCCGGCGCGTCGGCTCAGGCTGGCAGCTGCGCCCGCAGCCAGGCCACATCGGCACCCTGGCCGGCCACCCCGCCGGGCGTCTCCACCACGACCGGCGCGCCCGCCGCCTGCACGACAGCCAGGATCAGCTGCGGGTCGATCCGGCCGTCGCCGAGGTTGGCGTGCCGGTCAGCCCCGGAGCCGAACCCGTCCCGGGAGTCGTTGCAGTGCACCAGGTCGATGCGGCCGGTGATCGCCTTCGCCCGTTCGACGACGTCGAGCAGGTCCTCGCCGCCGGCATGGGCGTGGCAGGTGTCCAGGCAGAAGCCGACGCCGTCGAAGCCGCCGATGCCGTCCCACAACCTGGCGAGGGACTCGAAGCGCCGGGCCATCGCGAACTCGCCGCCGGCGGTGTTCTCCACCAGCACCGGCAGCGGGCAGGCCATCCGCTCGAAGGCCTTCACCCAGTTCTGCACGCCCACCTCGGGGTCGTCGGTCTTGGTGACGTGGCCGCCGTGCACGATCAGCCCCACCGCGCCGGCAGCAGCGGCGGCGGTGGCGTGCTGGGCCAGGATCTTGCGGGACGGCACCCGGATCCGGTTGTTCGTCGAGGCCACGTTCACGATGTACGGCGCGTGCACGTACAGGTCGACGTCCGCCGCGGCGAGCGCCTGCACGCCTGGCGGTACTACCGGCGCCTTCCAGTCCTGCGGGTCACCGAAGAAGGTCTGTACGAGGTCGGCCCCCCGGGCCGTCGCCCCGCCCAGCAGGTCGGCCTCGCCGACATGGGCACCGATGCGCAGCACCAGGCCACCGTACGACGCCCTGCTGCGAGGATGCGCGGGTGACCTCGGCCCGCACCCGTCCCGCGCGTGAGCGACGGGTCTGGGTGGCGCTGTCCTTGTTCGCCGCGGTGGGTGCCGGCGCCGCCGCCCCGTCGCAGGCCGCGGTGGCGAGGCACTTCACGGCCCCCGACGTGGTGTCCGCGGTCGGCGGGCTGCCCCAGCCGTCGACGCCACGGCGGTACGGTCTGCCCGTGGCGCTCGCCGTCGTCGCGCTGCTCGGCTCCGGGTCGCTGCTGGTCCGTGCGCTGCTCGCCGAGCCCGACGTACCCGCCGACGCCGCTGGTAGCGTCGGCAGGTCCGCTGACGCGAACACCCTCCTGCCACCGACCGTCGGTGGCCGATGAGTCCACAGGAGGAGGTGGGTCACTTGCGTCACTACGAGCTCATGGTCATCCTGGATCCCGACCTCGAGGAGCGCACCATCGCTCCCTCGCTCGACACGTTCCTCAACGTCATCCGCAATGGCGGCGGCACGGTGGAGAAGGTGGATGTCTGGGGCCGGCGCCGGTTGGCGTTCGAGATCGACAAGAAGCCCGAAGGCATCTACGCCGTCGTCGACCTCAATGCCGAGCCGGCCGTCATGAAGGAGCTGGACCGCCAGCTCAACCTGAACGAGTCGATCCTGCGGACCAAGGTCCTGCGCCCCGACATCCGCTAGTCCAGCGCAAGCGTCGTACCCCGTCACCACCCTTCCCCAGCAGGTGCGCACCCGTTCGCACGCATCCACACCGACGACTCCCGCACAGGCGGGAAGGGCCCAAGGAGATCTGCAATGGCAGGCGACACCGTCATCACCGTGGTCGGCAATCTCACCGCCGACCCGGAGCTGCGCTTCACCCCCAGCGGGGCCGCGGTCGCGAACTTCACCGTCGCGTCCACGCCCCGCAGTTTCGACAAGAACTCCAATGAGTGGAAGGACGGGGAGGCGTTGTTCCTGCGCTGCTCCGTCTGGCGCCAGGCCGCCGAGAACGTCGCGGAGACGCTGCAGCGGGGCATGGGCGTCATCGTCCAGGGCCGCCTGAAGCAGCGGTCCTTCGAGACGAAGGAAGGCGAGAAGCGCACCGTCTACGAGCTCGATGTCGAAGAGGTCGGCCCCTCACTGAAGTGGGCCACCGCCAAGGTCACCAAGGCCTCGCGCAGTGGCGGTGGCGGCTTCGGCGGCGGTAGCAACGGCGGCGGTGGTGGCGGCGGTGGCGGTGCGTCCCGCTCCAGCAGTTCCTCTTCGGGTGCCTCCGACGACCCGTGGGCCAGCGCGCCCGCGGGTGGTGGCGGCGGCTGGTCCGACGAGCCCCCCTTCTAAACCTTCCCTGACCAGGAGAGACACCGATGGCCAAGCCACCGCCCCGCAAGCTCAAGAAGAAGGTCTGCCAGTTCTGCAAGGACAAGGTGACCTACGTCGACTACAAGGACACCGGCCTGTTGCGCAAGTACATCTCCGACCGCGGGAAGATCCGCGCCCGGCGGGTCAGCGGTAACTGCAGCCAGCACCAGCGTGACGTTGCCGTCGCGGTGAAGAACAGCCGAGAGATGGCGCTGCTGCCCTACACCTCTACGGCAAGGTGACGAGGCCGTGAAGCTCATCCTCAATCAGGACGTGGCGGGGCTCGGTGCCCCCGGCGACGTCGTCGAGGTCAAGGACGGCTACGGCCGGAACTTCCTGGTGCCCGGCGGGTACGCCCAGCGGTGGACCCGCGGCGCCGACAAGCAGATCGCGACGATCCGGCGTGCGCGCGAGGTCCGTGAGGTGCGCGACCTGGGTCACGCAAGCGAGATCAAGGGTCAGCTCGGCAGCCTCAAGGTGGTGCTGCCGGCCCGCTCTGGAGACGGTGGCCGGTTGTTCGGGTCGGTGACCACCAGCGACATCGTGACCGCGGTCGTCACTGCCGGCGGCCCCAAGCTCGACCGGCGCCTGCTCACCATCGCGTCGCCGATCAAGTCTCTGGGTACCCACAGCGTCACCGTCAAGGTGCACCCCGAGGTCGAGGCCACCCTGACCGTCGACGTCGTCGCTGCGAAGTAGCCCCAGCCCGTTCGCCGGCCCGGCCCCCGTCCGCCGCGGTCGAGCTGCCGGTGCTGTCGAGCTGCCGGTGCGGATGGCCGCTCGGGCGGATGGCCGCTCGCGCCACCGCTTCCCTTCGTCAGCGCACTCCCCCTTCGTCAGCGCACTCCCCCTTCGTGGGTGCACTCTGCTTCGAGGGTGCACTGTGGCAGTGTTCTGCGTTGTTTTGGCGCAGCGGAGGTGGCCCCCCATGGCTGGGGCCCTGTCCACAAGCCGGGTGCGTCGCCACGGATTGTCGTACCCCGGTGGTGTGCTCCCCCCATGGCACAGACCCCACTGTTCGAAGCCCCCCGCGACCGGCTCGGGGCGCGCCTGCACGACGAGGTGTTCGGGGTGCTGCCCTCGCTCACCGCGCGCGCCCTCGACACCCCGGAGGTGGCGGCCGCCGTCCGGCCGCTGATCGAGCGCGGCTGGCGGCCGGCACAGCTCGCCGCCCGGGTGGGGGCGCTGCCTGCCGGCGGCGAGCCCGTCCTGACGGTCGTGGCGTTCCTCGGCGAGCTCCTCGGGCGGGACGCCCCGCAGCAGGCCTGGGAGCGCGAGCGGGCGGCGCGCGCGCTCGAGCGGACCCTTCGTGAGGAGCCGGAGCACGTCCCGGCCTCGGAACAGTCGCGGGCCCACTGGGCGGCCGAGGCCCGCCGGACCCTGGGTTTGCCGCTGCGCCCGCGTGCGGTCGCGGCACCGTTGGCGCAGCGGGATTGCGCGACCTGCGGGTCAGCTGCCGAGTTCTTCGTGACCCGCAAGGTGCGGCTCTGTGTGACCTGCGTCGAGGTGCTCGGGTCCGGGCGGGCCCGGCTGGCGGTGGCGGCGCAGGCCGGATGACGCTGCTCACGGACCGTCTATCCGCTGTGCACGCAGCGTTCTGGCGCTGCGCCGGGTGGCCGGGCGCCCGACGAGCCGACATTTCTCTGTCCACAGGCTCGTACACACCATGTGGGCAAGTCGTGGGGCGTGTCGGCCAGCCACCCCGCCAGCCGTCCCCACCCGACCCCGCAGGTGTCCACAGCGACGCGCCGCAGCGCCCACACCCGGTGCACAGCACTGTCCACAGGGTGACCCGGGAGCTGCCCCGCGACGCGCCGACGATCGCCGGAAAGGCTTGTAGACAGGGGCCCGCACCGACGCGCAGCGGCGGTCAGAGGAGAGGACGGTCCGGGTGAGCGAGCGGGTCGTCGAGCTGCCGAGGCAGGCGCCGTCGACGGAGTTCGAACGCACCCCGCCCCAGGACGTGGCCGCAGAGCAGTCGGTGCTCGGGGGCATGCTGTTGAGCAAGGACGCCATCGCAGATGTTGTGGAGGTGGTGCGGGCCACCGACTTTTACCGCCCCGCGCACCAGACCATCTACGAGACGGTGCTCGACCTCTACGGCCGCGGCGAGCCCGCCGACGCGGTAACCGTCGCGGGCGAGCTGACCCGCACCGGCGAGATCGGGCGCATCGGCGGTGCGCCCTACCTGCACACGCTGCTGTCCAGCGTGCCGACGGCCGCCAACGCCGGCTATTACGCCCGCATCGTTGCCGAGCGGGCGATCCTGCGTCGCCTCGTCGAGGCCGGCACCCGGATCGTGCAGCTCGGCTACGCCGACAGCGGGGGTGAGGTCGACGACCTCGTCGACCGGGCGCAGCAGGCGATCTACGACGTCACCGAGCGGCGTACCAGCGAGGACTACACGGTCCTGGGCGACGTGATGCAACCGGCCATGGACGAGATGGAGGCCATCAGCAGCCGGGCCGGCACGATGACAGGTGTGCCGACCGGCTTCACCGACCTCGACACCCTGACCAACGGCCTGCACCCCGGTCAGCTGGTCGTGGTCGCCGGCCGTCCCGGTCTCGGCAAGTCGACGCTCGGCCTGGACATCGCCCGGAGCTGCTCCATCAAGCACCGCATGACCAGTGCGATCTTCTCCCTCGAGATGACCAAGACAGAAATCACGATGCGCCTGCTGTCTGCGGAGGCCCGGATCGGGCTGCACCACATGCGTACCGGCACGATGAGCGACGACGACTGGGCCCGCCTGGCCCGCCGGATGGGGGAGGTCGCCGACGCGCCGCTGTTCATCGACGACTCGCCGAACCTGTCGATGATGGAGATCCGGGCGAAGGCCCGTCGCCTCAAGCAGCGCCACGACCTCAAGTTGGTGATCATCGATTACATGCAGCTCATGACTGGCAACAAGAAGGCCGAGAGTCGGCAGCAGGAGGTGAGCGAGCTCTCCCGCAACCTCAAGCTCCTCGCGAAGGAGCTCGAGGTGCCGGTGATCGCGATGAGCCAGCTCAACCGCGGACCCGAGCAGCGCACCGACAAGAAGCCGCAGCTGTCCGACCTGCGCGAGTCGGGCTCGATCGAGCAGGACGCCGACATCGTGATCCTGCTCTACCGCGAGGACGCCTTCGAGAAGGAGAGCCCGCGCGCCGGCGAGGCCGACCTCATCGTCGCCAAGCACCGCAACGGACCGACCCAGACGATCACCGTGGCCAGCCAGCTGCACTACTCGCGCTTCGTCGACATGAGCACCGGCTGACCGGCTGACGGCTGACCGGGCTGACGGTGCTGCGGTCCTCATGCCCGCTGCTGGTCCTGCCAGGGGTTGACGGCGTCGACTGCGAGGGAGCGAAAGCCAGCGACGTTGCCGGTGCCGACGTTCGCGGGTCGCCCGATGGGCCGCGGGCAGGATCTGCACGGGCCCGACGCACCTGATGACCGGGCGGCACCAGACCCGATCAGCCCGCAGCCCGCAGCCCGCGGTCGACGCGACACCTGGCACCAACCCCGCCGCCGCCCGACCAGGTCGAGGTCTGCATCCCGACCTCCTCCGCTCGGCGGCGGGCCCCCGTCGGCAGCCGGATCGAACCGGGTCTGGGCAGGTCGGAGTGGACGGAGGGCGCGGGTCCGAGCACCCCGACACCCATGCCGACCGCTAGGTGGTCGGACAGCGGGCCGAGCCCCTCCGGTTCTGTCGCTCGTCCGGGGATCCCAGGACGTCGAGCCCGCCCGCGTGGACGACGACCTGCACCGGCTGGCGCAGCAGCCCCGCGGCGGTGGCGGCGGTCGCTCCGGTGGCGAGGAGGGTCAGGACACGGAGGTCGACCGTGCGCACCAGACCACAGGTGCCCGACCAGCTGGGAACCAGCTTGCCGTCACGGCATCGACGAGGTCCGTGAGCAGGAGCTCAGCCCCCGGAGGTCCAGACGTCGGCGCCCTCGGGCACGCCGGTCTGGGCCCCCGAGGCCAGCCAGCCCTCGGGAAGCGCGACCGCCTTGGGCCCGTAGGTGTGCCCGCGCGGCATCCGCAGCGCGGCCGCCGGCAGCTCGATGGCTGGGTCGAGCTCGCCCAGCAGGTCGTCGACCTGGGCGATCGACGCGACCTCGGACAGCTGGCGCCGCTTCACGCCGCCCACCGGGTAGCCGGTGAGGTACCAGCCGACGTGCTTGCGGAAGTCGCGGGTGCCGTACCTCTCCGAGTCGCGGTGCGCCACCAGCAGCCGTACGTGCTCCTGCATGACCCGGACGACCTCCTCGAGCAACGGGGGCGGCTGCACGGCCCGGCCTGCGAACGCGTCGGCGAGGTCGCGGAACAGCCACGGCCGGCCCAGGCACCCCCGGCCGACGACGACCCCGTCGCAGCCGGTCTGGGACTGCATCGCCAGGGCGTCCGCGGCCTCCCAGACGTCGCCGTTGCCGAGCACGGGCAGGTCCGGGAGCGCCTCCTTGAGCCTCGCGACGGCTGCCCAGTCGGCAGCGCCCGAGTACAGCTGCTCGGCGGTGCGGGCGTGCAGGGCGACCGCGGCGGCGCCGGCATCGCGCGCCGCGCGGCCCGCCTCGAGGTAGGTCAGGTGCGCGTCGTCCACCCCGGTGCGCATCTTGACCGTCACCGGGACGGCCCCGGCGGCACCGACGGCAGCGGCCACGATGGCGCCGACCAGTCCGGCGCGCACCGGCAGGGCCGCCCCGCCACCGCGCCGGGTCACCTTCGGAGAGGGGCAGCCCATGTTGAGGTCGACGTGGTGCACGCCCTCCTGCTCGACCAGCAGCCGGACGGCCGCCGCGACCGTCTGCGGGTCGACGCCGTACAGCTGCACGCTGCGCACGGTCTCGTCCTCGCCGCAGGAGATCCGCCTGGCGCTGTTGACGTCCTGCTCGACCAGCGCCCGCGCCGACACCATCTCGCTGACGTACAACCCGGCGCCGTACGAACGACACAGCCGGCGGTACGCCGCGTCGGTGACCCCCGCCATCGGCGCCAGCACGACCGGCGGGTCGACCACGAGCGGCCCGATCCGCAGCGGCGCGACCGTCAGAGACGTCACGCGTCCACCCACAACTCGTGCAGGGCGATGTCGAGCTGGCCGAGCAGCCGGCGCAGCAGCGGCAGCGACAGGCCGACGACGGTGCCCGGGTCGCCGTCGATCCCGTCGACGTACGGGGCGCAGCGGCCGTCCAGAGTGAAGCCGCCGGCCACCTGCAGTGGCTCCCCGGTCGCGACGTACGCCCTCAGCTCGGCATCGGTGGGGTGACCGAAGCGCACCCGGGTGGCCGCGACGTCGCTCACCTCGCGGCCGTTCGCCGTGTCGATGACGCAGTGCCCCGTCAGCAGGGTGCCGGTGCGCCCGCGCATCCGCTGCCAGCGCTCCAGTGCCTCCTGCGCGCTGCCGGGCTTGCCGAGCGCCTCGCCGTCCAGCTCGAGCAGCGAGTCGCAGCCGACGACCAGCGCCCCCTCGGGCGGGGTGACGGCGCGGGCCTTGCGTACCGCCAGCTCGTGCACCAGCGCGCGCGGGCTGTCGGCAGCGATGTCCTCGTCGATCCCGCTGACGATCACCGACGGGTCCAGGCCGGCGGCGCGCAGCAGTCCGAGCCGGGCAGGGGAGGCCGAGGCGAGCACGAGCGGGCGGACGGGCACGGGGACTGATGGTAGGCGTGAGACGGCAGTCACAGCGATCTGGCACGATGGGCACCTGGCCACAGCTACGGCCCGCTCACCCCGCGGCCCGGAGCGACGGCCGGACCGCCCTGCCGCGGCCGGAGACCCCGGATGCGGTGCCAAGCGCAGGACAGGAGTGCCCGCGTGACCCCCGCCGACAGCACGACCGCGGAGCTCGTCCAGCTGCTGACGCCCGAGGGCGACCGGGTGCACCACCCCGACTACGACGTGGACCTGAGCGACGAGCAGTACCGCGAGCTCTACCGCGACCTGGTGCTGGTGCGGCGGATCGATGTCGAGGCCACCGCCCTGCAGCGTCAGGGCGAGCTCGGCATCTGGGCCGCGCTGCTCGGCCAGGAGGCCGCGCAGGTCGGCAGCGGCCGGGCCCTGCGGCCGCAGGACTTCGCCTTCCCGACCTACCGCGAGCACGGCGTCGCCTGGTGCAAGGGTGTGGATCCGCTGAAGCTGCTCGGGCTGTTCCGCGGCGCCAGCAACGGCGGCTGGGACCCGCAGGAGAAGCGCTTCAACCTGTACACGATCGTGATCGGCAGTCAGACGCTGCACGCCACCGGCTACGCCATGGGCATCCAGAAGGACGGCGCGGTCGGCGATCCGGACACCGGCGAGGCGGCCATCGCCTACTTCGGGGACGGCGCCAGCAGCCAGGGCGACGTCAACGAGGCGTTCGTGTGGGCCAGCGTGTACGGCGCGCCGATCGTCTTCTTCTGCCAGAACAACCAGTGGGGCATCAGCACCCCGACGGCTACCCAGACCCGCATCCCGCTCTACCAGCGGGCCCGCGGCTTCGGGTTCCCGGGTGTACGGGTCGACGGCAACGACGTGCTCGCGTCGTACGCGGTGACGCGCAAGGCGATGGACCACGCCCGCAGCGGCCAGGGCCCGACCCTGATCGAGGCGTTCACCTACCGGATGGGCGCCCACACCACCAGCGACGACCCGACCCGCTACCGGCTGTCCAGCGAGCTCGAGGCGTGGAAGCTGAAGGACCCGCTGGAGCGGATGAAGTCCTTCCTCTACCGACAGCAGCTCGTCGACAGCGACTTCTTCGGCCAGCTCGAGGCCGACGCCGACGCGCTCGCGGCCCGCATCCGCAAGGGCTGTCTGGAGATGGCCGACCCGGACCCGCTGGCGATGTTCGACGACGTATATGTGGAGCAGACGCCATTGCTCGCGGAGCAGCGGGCGCAGTTCGCCGGCTACCTGGCGGGCTTCGCGTCATGACGGTCCTGACCCTCGCCAAGGCCCTCAACACGGCGCTGCGTACGGCGATGGAGAACGACCCCAAGGTCCTGCTGATGGGCGAGGACATCGGCAAGCTCGGCGGCGTCTTCCGGGTCACCGACGGGCTGCAGAAGGACTTCGGCGAGGACCGCGTCTTCGACACCCCGCTCGCCGAGTCCGGCATCGTCGGCACCGCGATCGGCCTCGCGATCCGCGGCTACCGGCCGGTCTGCGAGATCCAGTTCGACGGCTTCATCTACCCGGCGTACGACCAGATCGTCAGCCAGCTTGCCAAGATCCACGCCCGGAGCAGGGGTCAGGTCCGGATGCCGGTGACGATCCGGGTGCCGTTTGGTGGCGGCATCGGCGCGGTCGAGCACCACAGCGAGAGTCCGGAGGCCTACTTCGCACACACCGCCGGCCTCAAGGTCGTGACCTGCAGCAACCCGGCCGATGGTCACGCGATGCTGCAGCAGGCGATCGCCAGCGACGACCCGGTGCTGTTCTTCGAGCCCAAGCGCCGCTACTGGGAGAAGGGCGAGGTCGACCTGACGGCTGAGCCCGGGCCGCTGTGGCAGGCCCGCGTCGTGCGGCCGGGCACCGACGCGACCCTGGTGGCGTACGGGCCGATGGTGCGCACCTGCCTCGACGCCGCGACGGCTGCCGCCGAACAGGGCCGCGACCTCGAGGTCGTCGACCTGCGCTCGTTGTCGCCGCTGGACCTGCCGACCGTGCTGGCCTCGGTGCGGCGTACCAAGCGGCTCATCGTGGTGCACGAGGCGCCCTCTTTCGTCGGGCTCGGCGCCGAGATCGCCGCCCGGGTCAGCGAGGAGCTCTACTACGAGATGGAGGCGCCGGTCCTGCGCGTCACCGGCTACGACACGCCCTACCCGCCGTCGCGGGTCGAGGAGGAGTACCTCCCCGATCTCGACCGCGTCCTGCACGCCGTCGACCGCAGCCTGGGGTACTGATGAGCCGCGTCAAGGACTTCAAGCTCCCGGACCTCGGCGAGGGCCTCACCGAGGGCGAGATCCTGCAGTGGATGGTCAGCCCCGGCGACACCATCACCCTCAACCAGCCGATCGTCGAGGTCGAGACCGCGAAGGCCGCGGTCGAGGTTCCCTCGCCGTTCGCCGGCGTCGTCGTGCGACTGCACCACGCGGCCGGGACCGTCGTCGACGTCGGCGCGGTCATCATCAGCGTCGACACCGACCCGACCGCCGGTGCCCTGCCCGACGACCTCGTCACCGAAGGCGCCACCGACCTGGTCCCCGAACCCCCCGGCAAGGAGGGCGCGCTCATCGGCGAGGTCGGCGC
>JBKJQN010000052.1:0-15435 GCA_046593925.1 Mycobacteriales bacterium | reverse complement strand
GGACCCCACCACCACACGGCAGCAGGAACCCAAAAACTTGGCACTGACTTTCAGCACGCTGTTGAGTTCTCAAAGACCAGACACACACCACCACAAGCCTCACGGCCCGATCCGGGGAAGCAAACTAACCTACGTGGCGGGCCCGAACCGAGTCAAACCGATGTTGCCTCAGCTCGGAGATGCCTTCCACCACCCGCCCAGTACGAAAATCGGCCGTCTCCGGCGTGTCTGGAAGAGTGTCCCCAGCCCGTCCTCCGTCGCTGTCGCGGCGTCGTCCGGCCCCCGGGGCGAGAGGAGACGGTACGAGGCCTGGGGCTGGGAGTCAAGCCGCGGCAGGTTCCAAACGTCCTGCTTGCTCCGCGGCGCACCTGCGCCGTACGTGCTTGTCGGCTCGGTAGCGGTGATCCTCGTGACCGGCAGTGCCCAGGGCACGGGCTCGTGTGCTGGCAACGTGCTGCCTGCCGAGGCGGCCGGCCCTGAGCGCGACCGCAGGCCGGCGCCGATGGAGTGACCGCCCTGAGGGGCCGCGCCGGGGCCGGACGGCCCGTAGGCGGTTTCCTCGCTCACTCACTCGTGGCTGCCCCTGACCTCTCGACCAGGACGACGCTTCGACGCCCGCGGCGCAGGACGAGGTAGCGCCCGTGCAGCCAGTCGGTCTCCCCTGGGCGAACTGCGTCGTCGGTGACCTTGACGTTGTTGAGGTACGCACCGCCGTCGCGGACAGCGCGACGCGCCTCCGACCGGCTGAGCCCCAACCCGTCGGCGAGCAGGTCGACGATGCACGGCGGCTCGCCGTCGACGCGGACCGACGGTGCCTCGGCCAGGGCGGCTGCCAGCGTTGCCTGGTCGAGTGCCCGCACGTCCCCGCCGCCGAACAGCGCTGCACTCGCGGCCTGTACCCGCCGCACCTCCGCGGCGCCGTGCACCAGGGCCACCAGCTCGGCTGCGAGCCGGCGCTGGGCAGCGCGTGCCGACGGCCGGGTGACCGTCGCGGCGTCCAGTGCCTCGACGTCGGCGCGGCCGACAAAGGTCAGTAGTCGCAGGTAGGTCCCCGCGTCGCTGTCGTCGACGTTCAAGAGGAACTGGTAGAGCGCGTACGGCGATGTCCTGGCGGGATCGAGCCAGACGTTGCCACCACCGGTGCTCTTGCCAAGCTTGCTGCCCGCCGAGTCGGTGACGAGCGGGAACGACAGCGCGTGGGCGGACGCGCCCTCGGTGCGCCGCAGCAGGTCGAGGCCAGCGGTGATGTTGCCCCACTGGTCGTTGCCGCCGACCTGCAGGCGGCAGCCGTACCGGCGGTACAGCTCGACGAAGTCCAGGGACTGCAGCAGCTGGTAGCTGAACTCGGTGAACGACAGGCCGCCGCCCTCGAGCCGGGCGCTCACCGACTCGCGGGCGAGCATCTGGTTGACCGGGAAATGCTTGCCGACGTCACGCAGGAAGTCGATGACGGACAGTGGGGCCGTCCAGTCCAGGTTGTCGGCGAGCACGGCGTCGGTCGGCCCGTTCCCGAAGTCCAGGAAGCGGCGCATCTGGTCAACCAGCCCCACGACGCGCCGGGCCAGCGTGTCGGCGTCGAGCAGGGACCGCTCATCCGAGCGCCCGCTCGGGTCGCCGATGAACCCGGTCGCCCCGCCGGCGAGCGCGATCGGCCGGTGGCCGCCGAGCTGGAAACGGCGCAAGGCAAACAACGGCACCAGATTGCCGATGTGCAGGCTGTCGGCGGTCGGGTCGAAGCCGCAGTACAGGGTCATCGGGCCACGGGCCAGGTCGGCGACCAGCGCCGCGCGGTCGGTCGTCTGCGCCAGCAGGCCGCGCCACTCCAGGTCGGCCAACACGTCGGGGACCGGGGCCTCGGTCGGGAGGTCGGCCGTCGGGAGGTCGTAGGTCGGCAGGGCGGGCGCGGTCACCGCCCGATCGTGCCGCACGGGCTGGCCGGCACCGCATCGGTCATCGGTCAGGCGCTGTGCTCAGAGGCCCGCTGCCGGGCCAGTGCAGGCGCGTCGAGGACGGCGCCGGCGGCCGCGTCGTGCAGGCCGAGGGCCACGTCGACGACGACCTCTGTGGTGGCGGACGCGGGATCCCACCCGCCGTCAGGAATGTCGCGCCAGACCGGCATGCCGGCGGTCATCGACGTACGGACCAGGCCGGGCAGTACGTCGAGCACGACGACGCCGGTACCGGCCAGCGACGCGGCGAGCACCTCGGTCAGCACGGTCAGAGCGCGCTTGGAGACCGCGTACCCGGAGTACGTGCCGGTCCGCGTCGCCGCCCGGGCCGTACTGGCCAGGTTGACGACGTGGCCGTGCCGACGGGCAACCAACTGCGGCAGCAGCGCCCGGGTGAGCAGCAGCGGCCCGCGCAGGTTGGTCTCGATGACCTCCCACAGCTCGGCCGGATCGGCCTGCCAGAACGGCAGCTCGGTGCTCTCGATCCGGGCCGCGGCGTTGACGAGCAGGTCGACCGGGCCGAGCCGTTGCTCCACGTGTGCCACGACCCGCTCGACGGCCCCGGCGTCGCGCACGTCAACGGCCGCAGGCAGAACCGCGACCCCGTACGCAGCCTCGAGCTCGTCGGCAAGCGCCCGCACCTCGGTCCCGGTGCGCGCCAGCACCAGCAGCCCCATCCCGTCGGCGGCCAACGCCCGCGAGATCTCCCGGCCGAGCCCGCGTCCGGCGCCGGTCACGACGCCGACGCGGCCCTCCAGGCGCCGCGAGGGCGACGTCATGCGCTGCGGCGTCGACGGGGCACAGCCGGACGGTACGGCGACACGGCCGGATCCCCGTCGAGCCAGTACCGCCACGGTGTCGCGGCGCCTGCTCCGGCGACCCCGACCCGCGGGCCGGTGCGCACCAGAGCCCCAGCCGCGGCCGCAACCACGAGCCGGACGGGCGAGGAGGGCCCGAGCAGGTCCAGGCCGCCCTCATCGCCAGTCAGGCCCAGGGCCCGGGTCAGCCGGGCGGGCCCGCGGCACAGGTCGCGGTCGTGAATCCCGGGGCGCCGCGCCCGGGCGGCAGCCAGCCCGTCAACCACCTCGCCGGCACGCAGCAGCACCGCCGAGGCCGTGCCGGCCGGACCGGTGACGACGTTGAGGCACCAGTGCATGCCGTAGGTGAAGTAGACGTACGCGTGGCCGGCCGGCCCGAACATCACCTCGGTTCGGGGTGTCCGGCCCCGGAAGGCGTGCGAGCCCGGGTCGTCTGCTCCTGCGTACGCCTCGACCTCGACGAGGCGCACGGTGACGCCGCCGGTGGTCAGCAGCGCCCCGAGCAGTCGCGGTGCGACGTCCTGCACCGGTCCGCTCAGGAGTGCGCGGCTGCCGACCACTGCTGCTGGGTGACCAGCTCGGCGCGCAGGTCGGCGAGCTGCTCCGCGACGCGGTCGGGCGAGGTGCCGCCGAAGGCCGAGCGGCTCGCGATCGCCCCGCGGACATCCAGCACGGCGCGGATGTCCGGTGACAGGTGCGGGCTGACGGCCGCGAGCTCGGCATCGGTCGCCTCGGCCAGGTCCTTGCCGTTGGCCGTGCACCACACCACCAGCTGGCCTACGGCCTCGTGCGCCTCGCGGAACGGAACCCCGTCCCTGACGAGCTGCTCGGCCACGTCGGTCGCAAGCGCAAAGCCCAGTGGTGCGGAGCGTTCCAGGACGTCGGCGTGCACGGTCATCGTCGCGATCATGCCGGCCATCGCCGGCAGCACGAGCAGCAACGTCTCGACGGCATCGAAGCACGGCTCCTGCGCCTCCTGCATGTCGCGGTCGTAGGTGAGCGGCAAGCCCTTGAGCATCGCCAGCGAACCGGCGACGTGCCCGATCAGCCGGCCGGCCTTGCCGCGGGCCAGCTCGGCGATGTCCGGGTTCTTCTTCTGCGGCATGATCGACGAGCCGGTCGAGAAGGCGTCGTCGAGGGTCACCCAGCCGAACTCGGTGGTGTTCCACAGCACGACCTCCTCTCCCAGGCGCGACAGGTGCACACCCAGAAGTGCAGCGCAGAACAGGAACTCGCAGACGAAGTCTCGGTCGGACACCGCGTCCATCGAGTTGGCGGCCGCCGCAGAAAAGCCGAGCTCTGCGGCCGTCGCGAGCGGGTCGAGCGGCAGCGACGAGCCGGCCAGCGCCCCGGAGCCCAGCGGGCTGACCGACGTACGGGCGTCCCAGTCGCGTAGCCGGGCGACGTCGCGGACCAGCGGCTGCACGTGGGCGAGCAGCTGGTGGGCGAACAGCACCGGCTGGGCGTGCTGCAAGTGCGTCATGCCCGGCGCGGGGGTGTCGAGATGCCTTTCGGCCTGCCCGAGCAGGGCCTGCTCGAGCTCGGTGACCCGGCCGGCCAGCTGCCGTACGTGGTCGCGCAGGTACAGCCGCAGGTCGGTGGCGACCTGGTCGTTGCGCGACCGGCCGGCGCGCAGCTTTCCGCCGAGGCCGCCGAGCTTGTCCAGCAGCCCACGCTCCAGCGCGGTGTGCACATCCTCGTCAGCCACCGTCGGTGCGAACGTCCCGTCAGCGACCTCGTGGCCGAGCTCGTCGAGCGCGCCCAGCATCCGTGGCAGCTCGTCGGCGGTCAGCAGTCCGGCGCGGTGCAGCACCCGGGCGTGTGCGCGGCTGCCCAGCAGGTCGTACGGCGCGAGCCGCCAGTCGAAGTGCACGCTCACCGACAGCCGAGCCAGGGCCTCGGCGGGCCCACCCTCGAACCGCCCGCCCCACAGGCTGGCCCTCACCGCTGCTGCAGCCGGATGTCCCGGGCCGCGGCCAGCTTGCTGGGCATCCCCCACAGCTCGACGAAGCCCTTGGCGAGCGACTGGTCGAACGTGTCGCCGGCGTCGTACGTGGCGAGCTCGAAGTCGTACAGCGAGGCGTCGCTGCGCCGGCCGCTGACCGTGCAGGTCCCGTGCGACAGGGTCAGCCGGATCTCCCCGGTCACGTGCTCCTGCGAGCTGCGGACGAACTCGTCGAGGGCGCGCTTGAGCGGGCTGAACCACAGGCCGTCGTAGACCAGCTCGGCCCAGCGCTGCTCGACGGTGCGCTTGAAGCGGGCCAGGTCGCGCTCGACGGTGAGGTTCTCCAGCTCCTGGTGCGCGGTGATGAGGACCTGCGCGCCGGGCACCTCGTACACCTCGCGGCTCTTGATGCCGACCAGGCGGTCCTCGACCATGTCGAGCCTCCCGACGCCCTGCCTGCCGGCCCGGCGGTTGAGCTCCTCGATCGCCTGCAGCACCGTCACGGCCCGGCCGTCGATGGCGGTGGGGCGGCCCGCGGTGAAGGTGAGCGTCAGCTCGTCGGGACCGGGGGCCGTGCCGGGCTCCTGCGTGTAGCTGTAGACGTCCTCGATCGGCGCGTTCCACGGGTCCTCCAGGAAACCGGTCTCCACCGCGCGGCCCCACACGTTCTGGTCGATGGAGTAGGGCGACTTCCTGTCCACGTCGATGGGCAGGCCCTTCTCGTGGGCGAACGCGATCGCCTTGTCGCGGGTCATCCCGGAGTCGCGGACCGGCGCGATGCAGCGCAGCTCGGGGGCGAGCGCGCCGATGCCCACCTCGAAGCGGACCTGGTCGTTGCCCTTGCCGGTGCAGCCGTGCGCGACGGTCGAGGCGCCGTGGTCGCGGGCGGCCTTCACCAGGTGCTTGACGATCAACGGCCGGGACAGCGCGGACACCAGCGGGTAGCGGCCCATGTAGAGCGCGTTGGCTTGCAGAGCCGGCAGGCAGAAGTCGTCGGCGTACTCGTCGCGCACGTCGGCGACGACGGCCTCGACCGCGCCGCAGGCCAGTGCGCGCTGCCTGATGACCTCGAGGTCCTCGCCGCCCTGGCCGACGTCGGCGGCCACCGCGACGACCTCGGCGCCGGTTTCGGCGGCGATCCAGCCGATGGCGACGGAGGTGTCGAGCCCTCCGCTGTACGCCAGGACGATGCGGTCGGTCATGGCTGACTGCCTTCCAGGGGTCGGCCCTCCGCGAGGCGCAGCAGGCGGATGGCGAGGGATCCGGCCACCGGCGTGGCCGGGGTCCGGGGGACGAGCAGGACGGTGTCGTCGCCGGCGACGGTGCCGGCGACCTCGGGCAGCCCGGCGCGGTCCAACGCCGAACCGAGCAGGTGGGCGCCGCCGGGGGGCGTCCGCAGCACGACCAGGCCGCCGGTGGCCTCCGCCGAGACCAGCAGCTCCTCGAGCAGCCTGCCGAGCCGGGCGTCGACGGCCTCGCTGGTGCCCGCCCGCGGCTGGCCCTCGGGCGGCAGCGCGTACGCCATGCCGGCGGTGGTCCGGACCTTGACGGCCCCGAGCTCCTCGAGGTCACGGCTGACGGTCGCCTGGGTCACCGATACGCCCGCGCCCGCGAGCAGCTGGCCCAGCTCGGTCTGGCTGGCGACCGCCCGGGCCGCCAGCAGCTCGGCGACCCGGGCCTGGCGGGCTGCTTTGGTGAGCGGGACGGTGCTGACGGGCTGAGCGCTCACGACTGCTCCAGCAGGAACGCCAGCAGCGCCTTCTGCGCGTGCAGCCGGTTCTCCGCCTCGTCCCACACCGCCGACTGCGGCCCGTCGATGACGGCGGCGGCGATCTCCTCGCCCCGGTGGGCGGGCAGGCAGTGCAGGACCATGGCGTCCTTGCCGGCCGCGGCCAGCGCCGCCTCGTCGAGGGCGTACGGGGCCAGGTCGCGACGCCGCTCGGCCTCGCCCTGCATGCCCATCGAGACCCAGACGTCGGTGGTCAGGACGTCGGCGCCATCGACGGCCTCGCGCGGGTCGCTGGTGACCAGCACCTGCGTGCCGTACGACCGGGCCCGCTCGACGACGGCCGCGTCGGGCAGATAACCGGCCGGCGCTCCGATGCGTACGTCCATGCCGGCCATCGCGCCGCCGAGCAGCAGGCTGTGCGCCATGTTGTTGGCACCGTCGCCGAGGTAGGTGAGTACCAGATCTTCGGTGTGGCCCTTGCGCTCGCGGATCGTCTGCAGATCGGCGAGCACCTGGCAGGGGTGGTAGGCGTCGGTGAGGGCGTTGACGACGGGGACGTCGCTGGCGGCGGCGAGCCCGGTGATCCGGTCCTGCCCGAAGGTGCGGATGACGATCGCCGAGACGTACCGGCTGAGCACCCGGGCGGTGTCCTCGATCGTCTCGCCGCGGCCGAGCTGGGTGGTGGCGGCGTCGATGACGACCGGGTGGGCGCCCAGCTCGGCGATGCCGACCTCGAACGACAACCGGGTGCGGGTGCTGGGCTTTTCGAAGACCACGGCGACCGCCCGCCCGGCGAGCACGTGCCGCGTCGCGTACCGGTCGGCCTTGTAGGCGGCGGCGCGGTCGAGCACGGCAGCCTGCTCGGCGGGTGTCAGGTCGTCGTCGGCGACGAAGTGGCGGGTCACAGGGGTGGGCCTCCGGTCAGGGTTGCGACGCGGTGCAGTAGCTCCGCGACGACGGATGGTTTGACGAACACGGACCGCTCGCCGAGCAGCTGACCCATCCTCACGGCTTCGTCAACCTCGCCCGTCACGACGACGACCGCGGTGGCGGCGGGCGTCGGGTCGACGCGCACCTCGGCAAGGACCCGGCCACCGCCGAGGTCGGGCATCATCAGGTCCAGGCCGCGGGTGGAGGTCACGGCTGACTGGGATCCGGGGCCGGTGGGCCGGCCAGCACCCGGTCCAGGATGCCGGGCAGGGCGGCCAGGAACGCCTCGACCTGGGCCTCGGTGAGCACCAGCGGCGGAGCGAGCCGCAGCACGTCGGGACCGGGCGCGTTCAGCAGAAAGCCTGCGGCGCGGGCCTGCTGCTCGACCAGCACCGCCACCGGTGCAGTCAGCACGACCCCGAGCCAGAGCCCGGCACCGCGGACGCCCGCGACCAGCGGGTGACCGAGCGCCTCGATGCCGCTGCGCAGCCGCTCCCCGAGCTTGCTGGCGGCGTCGAGCAGGCCGTCGCGCTCGATGACGTCCAGGACGGCGAGCGCCGCGGCGCAGACCACCGGCCCGCCGCCGAACGTCGTGCCGTGGTCACCCGGCCGCAGAGCGGTCGCAGCAGCGCCGCGGGCCAGCACGGCGCCGATCGGCAGCCCGCCACCGAGCCCCTTCGCGAGGGTGACGACGTCCCCGTGCACCCCGGGCGCGACGACGTAGGACGACAGCCAGGCGCCGGCCCGGCCGATCCCGCCCTGCACCTCGTCCAGGTGCAGCAGCGCGCCGGCCCGGTCGCAGGTGGCCCGGGCCGCTTCGAGAAACCCGGCCGGCGGTACGACGACGCCGGCCTCGCCGAGCACCGGCTCGAGCACCACGGAAGCCGTCCGCTCGGTGACGGCGGCGGAAAGGGCCTCGGCGTCGCCGTACGGGACGAAGGTGACCGGACCGGGCAGTGGCTCGAAGGGCGTCCGCTTGGCCGGCTGGCCGGTGATGGCCAGCGCGCCCATCGTCCGGCCGTGGAAGGCGCCCTCGCAGGCGACGAAGCCACCGCCGGGCCGCAGCCGCCGGGCGATCTTCAGGGCGGCCTCGTTGGCCTCCGCACCGGAGTTGGTGAACAACACCCGGTCCGCGCCGGTGAGCGCCTTGAGCCGCTCCGCGAGCAGCACGACCGGTCCGGTCACGACGAAGTTGCTGACGTGGCCGAGGACGGCGAGCTGCCGGTCGACGGCCTCGCGGATGGCGGGGTGGGCGTGGCCGAGCGCGTTGACGGCGATCCCGGCGTACAGGTCGAGGTACTCGCGGCCGTCGACGTCCCAGACGGTGGCGCCCTCGCCGCGGGCAAGCACGACGCTCGGCGTGCCGTAGTTGGCCATCAGAGCGGCGTCCCACCGGGCCTGCCAGTCGCTGGTGCGGCTCATGCCGGTACGACCATCGTGCCGATGCCCTCGTCGGTGAACAGCTCGAGCAGCAGGCTGTGGGCGACCCGGCCGTCGAGGACGTGGGCGCGCGGTACGCCCCCGCGCACCGCCCGCAGGCAGGCCTCCATCTTCGGCGCCATCCCGCTGGACAGGGTCGGAAGCAGCTCGGCGAGGGCATCGGCGGTGATTTCGCTGATCGCCTCGCCGGTGCCGGTGGCCGGATCCCAGTCGGCTAACAGCCCCTCGACGTCGGTCAGCACCACGAGCTTCTCGGCGTCGACGGCGACCGCGAGGGCGGCCGCGGCGGTGTCGGCATTGACGTTGTAGACCTCGCCGTCCAGGCCGCGCGCGACCGTCGCCACGACCGGGACCTTGCCCTCGGCGAGCAGCGCCCGGACGATCTGCGGCTGCACCTCGACGACCTCGCCGACCAGCCCCACGTCGACCGGCTCGCCGTCGACGACCGCATCGCGCCGCTCGGCCGTCAGCAGCTGGGCGTCCTCGCCGGACAACCCGACGGCAAACGGCCCGTGCGCATTGATCAGCCCGACGACGTCGCTGTTGACCTGGCCGACCAGCACCATCCGGACCACCTGCATCGTGTCGGCGTCGGTGACCCGCAGGCCGCCGCGGAACTCGCTGTCGACCCCGAGCCGGTCCAGGTGCGCAGTGATCTGCGGCCCGCCGCCGTGCACGACAACGACCTGGACACCGGCGTAGCGCAGGAACACCACATCCTCGGCGAAAGCCCGCTGCAGCTCCGGGCTGGTCATCGCGTTGCCGCCGTACTTCACCACGATGGTGCGGCCGGAGAACGCCTTGAGCCACGGCAGTGCCTCGACGAGGGCGGCGGCCTTGGGCAGGGCTGCGTGCCCGCGTGCGCTGCTCATGCGGAAGAGGTCATGTGGAGTACGCAGAATTCTCATGGACGTACGCCGCAGTCAGGTCGCTGGTCCAGATGGTGGTCGAGGCCGGCCCGGCGTGCAGGTCGACGACGATGTGGACCTCCCGTCCGGTGAGGTCGACCAGAGCCCGGTCGTCGCCGGCCGCGCCGGCCCGGCACACCTGCACGCCGTTGATGGCGACGTCGAGCTGGTCGGGATCGAAGGCCGCGGACGTGGTGCCGACGGCCGCCAGCACCCGGCCCCAGTTGGGGTCGTTACCCGACAGCGCGCACTTGAGCAGGTTGCTGCGGCCGACCGCGCGGGCCGCCTCGAGCGCGTCGTCCCCGCTCGCAGCGCCGACGACCTCGACCGCGATGTCCTTCGACGCGCCTTCGGCGTCGGCGACCAGCTGCCGCGCCAGGTCGGCGCACACCGAGGTGACGACTGCGGTGAGCGCCTCGACAGCCGGCTGCAGCCCGCTCGCGCCGCTGGCCAGCAGCAGCACGGTGTCGTTGGTCGACATGCAGCCGTCGGTGTCGACCCGGTCGAAGCTGGCGCGGGTGGCGGTGCGCAGCACGGCAGCCAGCGTCGCGCTGTCGGCGACGGCGTCGGTGGTCACGACCGCCAGCATGGTCGCCAGCGACGGGGCGAGCATCGCCGCGCCCTTGGCCATCCCGCCCGCGCACCAGCCGCTACCCGACCGGCCCTCCGCGTACGCGACCGCGGTCTTGGCGACGGTGTCCGTGGTGCGGATCGCCTCTGCTGCGGCGGCCCCACCGCCGGTGTCGAGCGCTGCCACCGCAGCGACGATCCCGGGCAGCAGCCGGTCCATCGGCAGACGTACGCCGATCAGCCCGGTCGAGCAGACCGCCACCCGCGCGGCGCCGGTACCGAGCGCCGCGGCAACGGCTTCGGCGGTGCGGTGGGTGTCGGCGAAGCCGTCGGGGCCGGTGCAGGCGTTGGCACCCCCGGAGTTCAGGACGACTGCCTCGACGGCGCCGCCGGCGAGGACCTGCTGCGACCAGAGCACCGGCGCGGCCTTGACCCGGTTGGCGGTGAAGACGCCTGCGGCGGCGACCAGTGGGCCGTCATTCACGACCAGCGCAAGGTCGGGAGTGCCACCGGCCTTCAGGCCCGCGGTCACGCCCGCGGCCCGGAAGCCCTTCGGCGCGGTCACGCCGTCGTTGCTGATCACGGTGCGACCCCGCTGGCGGACAGGCCTGCGGTCTCGTCCAGGCCGAGTGCAAGGTTGGCGCACTGGACAGCCTGCCCGGCGGCGCCCTTGCCGAGGTTGTCCAGGGCGGCGACGACGACGGCCCGGCCGCTGTCGCGGTCGACCGCGACCTGAAGGTGGCAGGCGTTGGATCCGGCGGTCGAGGCGGTGTGCGGCCAGCGGCCAGCCGGCAGCACATGGACGAACGGCTCGGCGTCGTACTGCGCGCGCAGCGCGTCGCGCAGGGCGTCGGCTGTCGCGGTGGTGCGGGCGGTGCAGGTGGCCAGGATCCCCCGTGGCATCGGGGCGAGGGTCGGGGTGTAGGTCAGCGTCACCTCGGTGCCCGCGAGCAGCCGCAAGCTCTGCCGCACCTCGGGGGTGTGCCGGTGGCTCGCCACCTGGTAGGCGGCGGCGTCGCCCATCACCTCGCTGCCGAGCAGTGCGGCGTTCGGGGCCCGGCCCGCGCCGCTGGTGCCGCTGGCGGTCAGGGTGACCAGGTCGAGCGGCTCGGCGAGGCCGGCCGCGAGCAGTGGGCCGAGGGCCAGCGTCATGGCGGTCGCGTTGCAGCCCGGCCCGGCGATCCGGGTCGCGCCGGCGAGCTCGTCGCGGAACAGCTCGGGCAGGCCGTACGGCCATTTCCCGGCGTACGGGGTGCCGTAGAAGCGCTCCCAGTCCGCGCCGCTCCCCAGCCGGTGATCGGCACCGAGGTCGATGACCGGTAGTCCCTCGGGCAGCGCCGCCGCGAGCGCCGCGGACTGGCCGTGCGGCAGGGCGAGGAAGACCACGTCGGCGTCGGCCAGCGCCGCGGCATCGGTCTCGACGAAGGTGCGGCCGGCCAGCTGCGGGAGCTGCGGGTGCAGGTCGGTCACCGGTTGCCCGGCGCCGGCGCCCGCGGCGAGCGGGCCGAGGGTCAGCCCCGGGTGGCCCAGTAGCAGGCGGAGCAGCTCACCACCCGTATACCCGCTGGCACCCGCCACGGACGCTGTCCTCCCCATGCGGGCGATCATACACGCCACTGTATGGCTACTCGTACGGGACGAGCCGGAGCGTTCCTGCGTCGCGGCCGGGCTCGACCGGCACCCGCGTGGCCGGACGCACGAAGCGGCCGGACAGCTCGTCCAGCTCGCCATCGCCGACCCGCACGACGAGCCCCGCGACGGCCTCGGCCGGTGCCCAGCCCTCAGCCGGCGGCTCGAGGTACTCCGGGTGCGCGTCGGTGAAGCCTCTCGGGAAGTCGGTGGTCATGTCGGTACGGGCCCGCCCGGGGCTCACTGACAGCGCGACGACGCCGGTGCCGGCGAGCTCAGCGGCGACCGACTCGACCAGCCGGTGCACGGCGGTCTTGCCGACCCCGTAGCCGGACCCGTGCGGGCTGGCGGCATTGCCGAAGCCGCTGCCCAGGGCCACCACCCGACCGGCCCCCCGGGCGACCATGCCGGGCAGCGCGGCCCAGAGCGCGAGCTGCACGCCACGCAGGTTGACCTCGACGTCACGCCACCACTCGTCCGGGTCGATCTCCCACAGCGGGCCCCCCGTGGCGAAGCGCCCCGCATTGGCGACCAGCAGGTCAAGCGGGCCCAGCCCGGCCTCGGCGCGCAGCACCGCCTCCTGTACGGCCCGGCGGTCGGTGGTGTCACCGGGCAGCGCGAGTGCGGCGCCATCGGCGACGACCTCGTCCAGGCTCGCCGGGTCGCGGCCGGTGACGGCCACGGCCCAACCGTGGGCCACCAGCGCGAGGGTGATGTCGCGGCCCAGCCCCCGGCCGCCACCGGTCACCAGTGCGGTCCGGCGGGTCATCCGCCGCGCAGTACGGCGCCGGTGCGCCGGCCCGCCTCGGCGACGGCCGCGTCGCGGGCGCCGAGCACGTCGGTGTCGGCCAGCGTGCGGTCCGGGGCGCGCAGCCGAAGCGCGAAGGCCAACGAGCGGCGGCCCGCGCCGACCTGCGGCCCGGCGTAGACGTCGAACAGCCGCAGCCCCTCCAGCAGCGGCCCGGCGCCGTCACGAAGCGCTGCGGCGACGTCTGCCGCGGGCGTCGCCGCATCGACCACGAGGGCGACGTCGACCGACGCGGGTGGGTAGTGCGACACCAGTGGCGCCGGGGCAGGCGGGCGGGCCGCCGCCGCCGCGATCAGGACGTCGAGGTCGACCTCGCCGCCGACAGTACGGGGTGGCAGGCCGGTCGCGGCGACCACCCGCGGGTGCAGCTCACCAGCCAGGCCGACCGGCTCGTCACCCAGCCGAAGCTCCGCGCAGCGACCCGGATGGAAGGCGCCCCCGGTGCCGGGCCCGGGCCGCAGCTCTACGCCGAGCACCCGGCCGAGGCCGACCAGGGCCTCGACGGCGTCCGCCCAGTCGACCGGCCGGCCCTCGCGGTTGCCCGCCAGCAGGACGCCGGCGTGCCGGGGCTGCGCGGGCAGCGCGCTGTCGAGCGCGGCCAGCTCTGCCGGGGTCGGCCGGCGGTCCGCGGGCGGCGCCGCGACAGCCGACCCCGCACCGACGAAGACCTGCCCGATCTCGTACAGCGCGACGTCGGGCTGACCGCGGCCTGTGTTGCGCAGCGCCGCGGTCACCAGGCCGGGCAGCAGCGCCGGTCGCAGCAGCCCCTCGGCCTCCGACAGCGGGTTGAGCAGCCGCGGCGAGGTGGGCGCACCACCGAGCTCGGCAAGCCGCTCGGGGGCGACGAACGGCTGGCTGGTGACCTCGACCAGCCCGACGGACGCGAGCGCCCTGGAAGCGGCCCGCCGCAGCCGCTGCCCGTCGGTGAGCCCGCGGCCGGCCGGGGCGGTGGGCAGCAGGACCGGCACCGTGTCGTAGCCCTCCAGCCGGACGACCTCCTCGACCAGGTCGATCGGAGCCAGCAGATCGGGCCGCCAGGTCGGCGGGGTGACGGTGGCCGGGTCGTCCGCATCCACCTCACAGCCGACGTCGACCAGCCGGGCGCGGACCACCTGCGGGTCGTACGCCCGGCCGGCGACCCGCCCGGGCAGGTCCAGCGGGAAGCTGATGGCCGGCTGCGGTCCCCGGGTGTCGACGTCGGTGCCGCCGCCGGCGCTCGCCCCGCCGAGGCTGACGAGCAGCCGGACGGCGGCCTCGGCAGCGGCCGGGGCGATTGCCCTGTCCACGCCGCGCTCGAAGCGCTTGCTCGCCTCACTGGGCAGCCGGTGCCGCCGGGCGCTGCGCGCAACGCCGACCGGCGCGAAGTGGGCGGCCTCCACCACCATGTCAGTGGTCGTGCCGGACACCTCCGTGGAGGCGCCGCCCATCACGCCGGCGACGCCGATCGCCCCGGAGTCGTCCGCGATCACCAGGTCGTCGGGGTCCAGCGCCCGGTCAGCGCCGTCCAGGGTGGTCAGCCGCTCCCCCTCGGCCGCCCGCCGTACGACGATCCCGCCGGTCAGCCGGGCCCGGTCGTAGGCGTGCAGCGGCTGCCCCAACTCGAGCATGACGTAGTTGGTGATGTCGACGGCCAGGCTGATGGAGCGCATCCCGGCCAGGACCAGGCGACGCTGCAGCCAGGCCGGTGACGGGGCTGCCGCGTCGAAGCCGGTGACCGTGCGGGCCACGAACCGGTCGCAGCCGGCCGGGTCGTCGACCCGCACCGGGTGCCCGCCGGTTGCGGCCGGCACCTCGAGCAGCGCCGGGTCGCGCAGCGCCAGCCGATACGCCGTCGCGGTCTCGCGGGCCACACCACGCACCGACAGCACGTAGCCGCGGTCCGGGTTGACAGCGATGTCGAGCACCTCGTCGCGCAGCCCCAGCAGCTCCACGACGTCCGCGCCGAGCTGGGCCGCCGGGTCGAGCACGAGGATGCCTTCGGGGTCACCGGACATCCCGATCTCGGCGGCGGAACAGATCATCCCGTCCGAGGTGTGGCCGTACGTCGCGCGCGCCGCGATCCGGAAGCCGCCGGGCAGCAACGCGCCGGGCAGCGCGAACGCCACCCGGTCGCCCGGCGAGAAGTTCGTTGCACCGCAGACGACCTCGTGCTCGCGCGCGCCGATCGACACGTGGCAGTAGCGGATCGGCTTCTTGAACCCGGGGAGCTCCTCGACGTCGAGCACCTGCCCGACGACCACGCCGGCCATGTCGTGGCCGACCCGATGGACCTGCTCGACCTCCAGACCGGCCCGTACCAGCGCCCTGCCGATCTCGGCAGCCGGGGCGACCAGGCCGGGAACCAGCTCGCGCAGCCAGGACACCGGGACGCGCATCTCAGGCCTCCATGCCGAAGGCGAGGGTGAACCGCTGGTCACCCTCGTAGAAGTCCCGGATATCGGTGATGCCGTGCCGGAACATCAGCGTGCGCTCCAGCCCCATCCCGAAGGCGAACCCGCTGTAGCGCTCCGGGTCGACGCCGCAGGCCACCAGCACCGCGGGACTGACCATGCCGCAGCCGCCGACCTCGATCCAGCCCTCGCTGGAGCAGACCCGGCACGGCTCGCCGCCAGGCTCGGCGGACGCCCCCCGGCACGCGAAGCACTGCACGTCGAGCTCGGCGCTGGGCTCGGTGAACGGGAAGTACGACGGGCGCAGCCGGGTCTCGAG
>JBKJQN010000029.1:0-39345 GCA_046593925.1 Mycobacteriales bacterium | reverse complement strand
CCGCGACGCCGGGTGTCGAGGACTCGCTGCAGCCTCTTGTAGGCCACCCCGGTCGGCTAGGGCCATTGGTCCTAGGAATCGACGGCGCAAGCCGACCCAGCCCGTCCCTTCCCGTGGCCCGAACAGCACCTGTTGTCCGTTGGTGCGATCCCTTGACGTGGCGACAACGACGACCTTGTCCACGGCGGTCCCCTCCGCTCTCCGGACCTCGATGTCGATGTCGATGTCGATGTCGATGAAGGTCTTCCTGGACGCAAGGAGGCGACGGCGGACGGACAGCGCTCCTGATGCGCGTGTCGTGGCGGCCTGCGCTATCTGTACGTGGGACTGGGTGGTGGCGGCCTCGAGCAGGACGGTGTCGTCACCGGTCCGCGCCCCCGGCGCAGGTCGAGCTCCTGCCGGTAGCCGAGTAGGCCGGTAGCGGCAGGGCTGAACCACTCCGATGCGCGCGCTGTCTCGTTGCGCGGTCACGATGATGCCGGCGTACGAGAGGGCGCCGAGGCGGGCCGGCACGCCTGCATGGGGCCACTGAAGTGGACGAGTACGAGCAGGCTCAGGACAGCCGCGAAGAAGCACCAGACGGACACGAACGTTGTGACCGAGACCTGGTAGGCGGCAACGGCCAGCACGAAGGCCAGAACCCCGAAGACGTTGATGCACCGGTGGCTGGAGAACAGGCCACTGACGCAGGTCGCAAGCAGGTACAGCACGAGGACGCCCGCGAGGTAGAAATGGGGGGAGTCATAAACGATGTGCCGCTCCTGGATCGTCGCGGTGACCGGGAACCGGACCAGGAAGTAGAGCAGGTACAGGCCCACCGCAAGCCCCATCACCTGGAAGACGCCGAGCACTGACCTCCGTCGCCTGCTGGTCTCGACCAGCATGATCGCGAACGGCACGAAGACCGGCCAGAGCACGTGGGAGAACATCGAGTAGACGTGGGTGGCCGGAGACTGCAGCCCCGTCAGAGTGCCGCTCAGACTGAACCACAGGACGCCTTCGGTGAGCTGCTGGACCCCGAACAACAGTGGGACCAACGCCAACGGCAACTCGGCCTTCCCCCTGGACCTGCTCACGGTGACGACCCCGACCGCGGTGAGGGCGGTGCCGGCGGTGAAGCTCGCAGTTGCTGAAAAGCACACCGTCAGTTCCGCGGGAAGGGCTTGACCATCAGGGTCACCGACGTGAACGCGGCGGGGCCGCCGGCGGGTCGTGCGACGGGCCATCCTCGCCGTTGGTCGACCTGCCGGGCGGAGAGACATCGACCGCCGAGCACCGCGGCCTGGTGCACGGTGAGAAGCATCTGATGATCGCTCATACGGGCTCGCAAGTCCGGGCGCTGCGTGGTCCGGCGTCGAGCGGTTCGCTCCCGGGGCGCGGCGCGGCCGCAGCACTTCCGTTCCAGACTGGCTGTTCTTCAGCGAAGAACTCTGCACACACCAGAGGGAACGTGTCAACCTCGCGCGCGGTGACCTGCCGGGCGGCCGACGGGGATCGGCCAGCGAGCAGCGCCCATTGACCAAGGGGGCGACACCGACCAGGATTGGCGATGCCGGGGTTCGGGAGACGCGAACTCTGAGGCACAGCCTTGCTCAAGTGGGCTGCCGACCGTCCAATCAACAGTGGCCACCTCGGCGCAGGTCCCGAGCGAACGATCCCGGACCTGTCGGCGCTGAGGACGAAGACGGCGCACGGGTCGGCCATGGACAACGTCGGAGCCTTGGACGCCGACAGCTCTGCGGTGCTCGGCAGGGGCCTGCGGGGGCCATGAGGAGGTCGTCCGGGCCGGGGTGGCGAAGGGACCTGTGCTCGGTCAAGAGCCCGGCCCGGCCAGACAGGCCCGAAGTGGTCTCATCCAGATGAGCCGGGGAACGTTCAGCGGGCTCGTTCACGCGGGTCGAAGGCCGCCTTGCGCACGGGACCTTCGACTCTGGAGGCCGGCGTCTGCGGCTGCGAGCCTGTTTCCAGCGGACGACAGCCGCCTGGCGACCGGAGAGCGGATGAACAGGAACTGCTTCGCCGATTGCCGAGCGCCTCCGATGCCAGCAAGCCCGTTGGTGGCCAACGACCGTTCCGCCGGGGGGTTGCCGTCTGAGGAGGACGTGACGGCAGGCAGCTGCACCACCGTGCGCCGGCCACGTGCCCATCGCACACCCGAACGGGCACCCACCGCGTGACCCTGACAGGAGTCCACCTTGCTGCACCACGACTCGACCGGCCAGCCCCGGCCCGGCACCACCCGACAGATCAGCCACGCACTCGGCCAGACAGCCTGGCCCGCGCTCACCCGGCGTCAGGTCCTGTCCGGTGCCGCGGGCGCCGTCGGCCTGCTGGCTCTCGGTGGTTGCGGCCGCGACGCCACCACCTCCATCGGCCCGGTGTCGGACGCGGTGCGCCGGGCTGAGGCTGCCCGCCGAGGCGCCGGGCAGCGCGTCGTCACGGCGGACCTGACAGCCCAACCCACCACGCTTGACCTGGGTGGCCCGCTGGTCCAGACCTGGGCCTACGGCGACGTGCTGCCAGGGCCGCTGCTGCGGGCACGCGCGGGCGACCTGCTGAAGGTCACTCTGGACAACCAGCTACCGGCCCCGACCAGCATCCACTGGCACGGGATCGCGCTCCGCAACGACATGGACGGCGTCCCCGGCGTCACCCAACCACCCGTCGCACCCGGCAGCCGGTACGCCTACGAATTTACCGTCCCCGACCCGGGGACCTACTTCTACCATCCGCATGTAGGGATGCAGATCGACCGCGGCCTGTACGGGGCGCTGCTCGTCGACGACCCCGCCGACCCCGGCCGCTACGACGCCGACTGGACCGTCGTGCTTGACGATTGGGTTGATGGAACCGGCCGCTCCCCCGACGACGTCCTGGCCGCCCTGGGCCGTACCGGAGGAAGTAACAGCGGTATGGGCGGCGGTATGGGCGGCGGTATGGGCAGTACGGGCGAGACCATGACCTCGCCCCTGCTGGGCGGGGCCGGAGACGTCGCCTACCCCCACTACCTGGCGAACGGCCGCATACCGGCCTCGCCACAGACCCTGAGCGGCAAACCCGGGCAGCGCGCCCGACTGCGCCTGATCAACGCCGGCTCCGACACGGCCTTCAGGGTCGCGCTCGGCGGCCACCGCCTCACCGTCACCCACAGCGACGGCTACCCCGTCGTCCCGTCAACGACCGACGCGGTCATCATCGGGATGGGGGAACGCTTCGACGTGGAGGTCGTGCTGTCCGACGGCGCCTTCCCGCTCGTCGCGTCGGCAGAGGGCAAGAACGGTCAGACGCTCACCGTGGTGCGTACCGGCACGGGCCCCACGCCCTCGGCGGACGCGCGGCCCGCCGAGCTCGACCGCGAGGTCCTGCTGGGCACCGAACTCTTCGCCGCCGACGCCGCCAGGTTGAACCCGAGGAAGGTCGACCGCACCCACGACCTCGCGCTCGGTGGCGGCATGGGCTCCTACCGGTGGACCATCAACGGCAAGACGTTCAAGGAATCGACACCGCTGCCGGTCAGCGAAGGCCAGCGGGTCCGGTTGCGCTACAGCAACCGCACCATGATGTTCCACCCCATGCACCTGCACGGCCACACCTTCGCGGTCGCCGACGGCGGCCCCCGTAAGGACACCGTTATCGTGCGGCCCATGCAACAGGTCGACGTCGAGTTCGACGCCGACAACCCCGGCCAGTGGGTCACCCACTGCCACAACATCTATCACGCCGAGAGCGGGATGATGGTCACCGTCTCCTACAGCAACTGACCGCGCGCCGGAGGGCGAAACCGCGGCCGGCCGGAGCCACGACTGGTCCATCGACCGCGTGCTGTTGCCCGTCGTGTGCGGGGAGCATCTCCCGACACTGCGTTGCCTTGGCCGCCCGCGCTGTTCGCCGACAAGCGGCCGTCGGACGGTCATTGGCGCGCGAAGGGATAAGCACCGGGACTCGAGACCCATCCTCGGGCCGCCTCAGGGCGTTCTGCGGGCGGGCCGGCAGAGGGGCTGGCAAGGACGTTCGGAACGTAGAACGGGTCATGAGGACCTTGCAGGGCTGCCGGCCGCCGTGCCGACACCGCACGTCCACCAGTCGTGCCGTCCATCGCAAGGGACCTTGGACCCCACCTCCGTCACCATCTGCCGCTTACGGTCGGTAGTAGGGAACCGGCGCAGAGCCCGACCGGTCCTGCAAAGCCCGATTCCGCGCGCCACACCAGGGAGCTGCAGCCATGAACCACAACAAGTACTCGTACCTCATGATCGGTCTGGTCGCGGTCGGTGCGGTGCTGTTCCTGTCCGGCTCAGTCGGTGGTGGTCTGGTCTTCCTGCTATGGCCCCTCGCCTGCCTGGCCATGATGTTCTTCATGATGCGCTCGATGGGCGGCATGGGACACGGAGGCGGCATGGGGAGCAAGGACGAGCAGCAGGACCACACCGGCCCAGCGCATGACGCCAACCCCAAGACGTTCACCCGCCGATAAGGCACACCCGCGACGCCCCGCGCCATGGGTAGAACGTGCTCCGGCAGGGGACGGGCTCGGCGCCGTGGCACGCTCACCACGACACCGACGCAAGGGGTGTGGACCGCATGCGCCCGTCCCTGACTGCCGCGACTGTCCCGGCGGTGGGCGCGGCCCTGTGGGCCGCCCGCCACATCAGCGCGCCGACCGTGAGGCACTGGAGTCGCTCTCCGGCGCCCACCGCCACCGCCGGGCGGTTGCGCGTACGACAGATGGGCACCGGAGCTCCCGCGACAGTGCTCCTGCACGGGATCGTGGGCTGCGGAGACTACTTCGGGGTGGCCTACGACGCCCTCGCGCACGACCGGCGCCTGATCGTCCCCGACCTGCTGGGCTTTGGTGACTCCTACCAGGCATCGGCAACGTCGGGGTACGGGTTGGACGCGCACCTCGATGCCCTCGACGAGATGGCCGCTGCCCTTCGGTTGTCCGGGCCGCTGACCGTGGTGGGCCACTCGATGGGGGCGGTCCTCGCGCTGCACTGGGCGGCGCGCCGGCGCACCGAGGTCGAGCGGGTCGTCGCGCTGAGCGCACCGCTGTATGAGTCCACCGACGAGGGCCTGTCGCGCGTGCGGGACATGGGCCGGTTCGAGGCCGCGATGGCACTCGACACCCCCCTCGCCAGGGCCACCTGCGGCTGGATGTGCCGGCACCGGGCGACCGCCAGCTGGGTCGCGACCGCTCTCAAGCCACACCTCCCGGTCACGGTCGCTCGTCGCGGGGTCCTGCACACCTGGCCGGCGTACCTGTCCGCGATGCAGACCATCGTGCTGGGCAGCCCGTGGCCCGCAGCGCTGTCCGCCCTCATCGCGGCTCGCATCCCCGTCCTGTTCGCGTCTGGCGCTCGCGATCCCGTGCCGGTGCCGGGCCGGGTCGACGGGCTGGTCGCCGAACACCCCACCATCTCCAGCGCCACGCACCCCACGGCCGCACACGACCTGCCACTTACCCGCCCCGCCTGGTGCCGGGCGCTGATCGACGGGGGCACGAACAAGGTGGGCGCGGCACCGTCTGCTGGCTGACGCGTCGCCGCACCGTGGCATGGAGGTCGGGCCCGCGGAGGCGTCCAGGTCGGGCACGCGGGGGACGGGTCGGGCGATGTCAATCGGCCTGCGCCGAGCGGTGGCCCTATCGATCAAGGTCGTCCGACCCCCTGATCCGGGCGTCACCAGACGATGGCGACCTTCCCGCCGACCCCGGCATCGGCAACCCGGTACGCCTGATCGGCCTCCTGCAGGGCGAACCGGTGCGTCACGACGCGCTCCGGGTGCAGGCCCCAGCGGCTCAGCCGGTCGAGCAGCTCGGCCATCCGTACGGTCGAGGTGACCCATGACCCGAACAGCGTGAGCTGACGGTGGATGACGACGTCGCTGACGTCGACGGTCAGCCGGCCACCCTCCCCGACGAACGCGACGCGACCCCAGCGGCCGGTGTGCCGCAGCGCAGTCAGCTGCCCGGCGCCGCTGCCCGAGCAGTCCACCGCCGCCTCGGCCCCGTCACCGAACAGGCCGGTCAGCTCGTCGGCGGTGCCGGCCACCGCGTGGTCGACGGCTCCCAGCAGGGTCGCGAGCCGCCGCCGCTCCGGGCTGGGGTCGGTCCCCACCACGACGGTCGCGCCCATCGCCCGGCCGAGCAGACCGGTCGCCAGCCCGACCGGGCCGAGCCCTGTGACGAGCAGCCGGTCCCGGCCTGAGACATCCACTCGGCACAGCGCTTCGTACGCCGTCCCGAAGCCGCAGGCCACGCACGCCCCGTCGAGGAACGTCAGGTCGTCAGGGAGGCGCAGCAGGTCGCGTTCCTCTGCGAGCAGCAGGTCGGCGTGGCCGCCGTCGCGCTGCCAGCCGTACGCCGCCCGGCTGGGCGAGGTGCAGCTGATCTGGTATCCCCGACGGCACGCGTCGCACAGCCCGCAGCCGCTGATGTGATAGACGACGACCCGGTCCCCCACCCGCCACCGGGCCGGCCCTGGGCCGACCTGCACGACCTCGCCAGCCGGCTCATGGCCACCGATCACGTCCTGGTAGGCCTCCGGTCCCGCGCCCAGGTGCTCCCGGTAGATGGCGCGCAGATCGCTGCCGCAGATGGTCGACGCGCGCACCGCCACGACAACCTGCCCGGTCGCCGGGACCGGATCGGGGACCTCGCGCAGGCTGACGTCGCGGTTGCCGGGCAGAAACAGTCCACGCACAGCTACCTCCCCTACAGCTCAGGCGGCAGCCAGGCTCGCGTCGGAGCTGAAGACCAGCGCGAGCGCGACCTTCCCGGTTTTCAGGGCGTTCTTCGACAGCGGACCGCCGGCATCCAGGGCGGTGAAGCCGGCGACCTTGAGCTTGTACGTGCCCTGCAGCCCCACCTGGCAGAACGGCCGCTGCGGGCACTCCGGCGGCCCACCCAGGGTCACGCCACCTCCGCAGGCCGTCGCGAGGTCGGACAGCGTCGTCACGCCGTACTTGTCGGCAAAGGTCTGCGTCACGGCGAACGCGTTCTGGTCGGTCGCCTCGGCCGCCGTCAGCGGGGTGAGGCCGCGGGGGGTGGCGAGCGCGGTGAGGGCCGCCACCGTCACGTCGATGTTGCCGCTGCTCTTAGCGCCGGTACTGGCCGGGTCGGCCTTCTTGTCCAGGAAGTCGGTCAGCGTGGCGGCGTACTCCGCGACGACGTCGACGTCGCCCTTCTCCAGCGCCGCCTCGTACACCTCGCGGTTGGTGAGCTGCACGACGGTCGCGTCGAAGCCGGCGGCCTTGAGCACGGCCGCGTAGACGTTGGCCAGCGTCTGATTCTCGCTGAAGTTGGCGGCTACGACCTTGATCGGCCCGCTGCCGCCGGACAGTCCGTCAGCGAGCCCCTGCGCCTTCACGAAGTCCTCGGCGGCCTGCGCGGGCTGCACCCGATCGATGTCGGTCGCCTTGTTCAGGCCGTTGAGGGCATCCTGGGACAGGGCCGCGGAAACGTTGTTGAGCGCCGTCGACAGCGGATCGCTGATCTTGGCGGTGCGCACCACTGGGATGATGTTGTCACTGTGCTGCAGATTGAGGTCGTCGGTGAGCGCGACCAGCTTGTCGCCGGGGACCGGTGCGCAGACCGTCGTCGGGCCGCCAGCGGACGCCGAGCCCGAGGGCGATGCTGCCGTGCTCCCCGAGTTGCCGCAGCCGGCCAGGGTCAGCGCCGCGGTCGCGGCTACCAGGGAGATACGTGAGGAGCGCATGATGTGCTCGCCTTCTGTGTCCCGCGCGGCTGCTGCCGCGCGCGTGTCCGGCGGGAAGAACCCGCTCTGCCCATCCAATCACGCGGCTCTGACAGGCCCTGCCCGCAAGGGGACGGGCGTGACGAGGCGCTGCACACCCGACAGCGCCAGCTCCGCGACCAGGGCCAGGGCGGCCACCAGCACCGCTCCGCCGAGGACTTGCGGGTAGTCCTGCAGGCCGTACCCGTTGTTGATGAACGTCCCGAGGCCGCCGCCGCCGACGTACGCGGCGAGGGTCGCGGTGGCGATCACCTGCACCACGGCGGTGCGTAGGCCGGCGACGACCAGGCCGAGGGCGAGCGGCAGCTCGACGCTGACCAGCACCCGCAGCTCGCCCATCCCCATGCCGCGGGCGGCCTCGACGACGTCCCGGTCGACGCCCGAGACGCCGACGAAGGTGTTGACCAGGATCGGCGGGATGGCGTACAGCACCAGCGCGAACGCCGCCGCCCGGTTGCCGATCCCGATGGCGGCGATCCCGGAGAACACGATGAGAACGCCGAGCGTCGGGACGGCCCGGCTGGCGTTGGACAGCGCCGTCACCACGGTGCCGCCACGACGTAGGTGCCCGAGCGCCAGGCCCACGGGCAGGGCGACCAGGGCGGCGACCGCGACCGCGACACCGGTCAGGGCGAGGTGCTCCAGCAGCCGGTGCGGCACGCCGTCGGTCCCGCGGTAGTGCGCGAGGTTGCCCAGCCAGCCGCCGGTGTCACCGAGCAGGCTCACGACCACCTGCCCATGGGCGGCGCGGTCACGCGGTGCGCCCGACCGCGCGGCGCCAGGGCGTCAGGACCCGCAGCAGCAGCTGCAGCAGCAGGTCGACGACGAGCGCGAGCAGGACGACCAGGACGAGGCTGGTCAGCTGCTGGGCCTTGAAGTCGGTCTGGAACCCGGCGTACAGCAGCGTGCCGATCCCGCCGTGTCCGATCACCGCACCGACGGTGACCAGCGCGATCGTCGACGCGGCGGCCAGCCGCAGCCCGGCCACCAGCGCCGGCAGGGCGAGCGGCAGCTCGACCCGCGCCAGCAGCCGGCTGCGGGAGTGCCCCGTGCCGACGGCCGCCTCCACGACATCGGCCGGCACCCCGTCGAGCCCTACCAGCAGCTGGCGCAGGAGCACCTGCACGTCGTACGCGGCCAACGCGACGACGACCGGCAGGCTGCTGGTGAACCCGAAGACGGGGCCGAGCAGCACGAACAGGGCAAGCGACGGGACGGTGTACACGATCCCGCCGATGCCGAGGGCGAGCAACCGCCCGACCGCCGACCGCCGTACCAGCAGCGCCAGCGGCACCGCGACGAGCAGCGCGATCGCCAGCGCCTCGGCCGCCAGCAGGACGTGCGAGCGGACCGCGGCGACGATGGCCACCCGGTCCTGGCTCAGGTAGGCCGGGCAGAACCAGTCGTTGGCCCGGATGCAGGCCGCAGTGGCGGCAAGCACGACCACGCGCTCACCTACCCTTCGGTCTGTGACGGACCCGGTGACTGTGACGGACGCTGCTGAGTCGCGCGCGGACGCTACCGCCGCGGCCGGTGAGCCGGCGATGCTCAGCATGGAGGGCGTCAGCAAGCGCTACGCCGACGGCACGGTCGCCGTCGAGCACCTCGACCTGCAGGTCGTGCGAGGTGAGCTGGTCTGCCTGGTCGGCCCGTCCGGCTGCGGAAAGACCACCATCATGAGGATGATCAACCGGCTGGTGGAGCCGACAACAGGCCGTATCGTGCTCGACGGCGACGACGTGACCCGCGTCGACCCGGTCGCGCTGCGCCGCCGGATCGGCTACGTCATCCAGCAGGTCGGTCTGTTCCCGCACCACACCGTCGGCGACAACGTGGCGACCGTCCCGCGGCTGCTGCGCTGGGACCGCGGCCGCACCCGGGCCCGGGCCGACGAGCTGCTCGAGCTGGTGGGCCTGGACCCGGCCGTCTACCGCGACCGCTACCCGGCGCAGCTGTCCGGCGGTCAGCGCCAGCGCGTCGGCGTCGCCCGGGCGCTGGCCGCCGACCCCCCGGTGCTGCTGATGGACGAGCCGTTCTCGGCGATCGACCCGATCGCCCGCGACCGGCTGCAGTCGGAGTTCCTGCGGGTGCAGGCCGCGGTACACAAGACCATCGTGTTCGTGACGCACGACATCGACGAGGCGGTCCGTCTCGGCGACCGGATCGCGGTCTTCCGACAGGGCGGCGTTCTTGAGCAGTACGACACCCCGGCCGCCGTACTGGGCAGTCCAGCGACCCCGTTCGTCGCGGACTTCGTCGGCGCCGACCGCGGCCTGCGCCGCCTCGCGGTGACCGGCATCGACCCCGCCGACCTGGATGCGCCGTCGGTCGTCGCGCCGGGCGACAGCCTTGCTGACGCCCGCCGCGCACTGCCCGACGGCTTCGCGCTGGTGCTCGACAGCACTGGCAGGCTGCACGGCTACGTCTCGGCCGACCGACTGGCCGGCGACGGCACGGTCGCCGACCGGCTCCAGCGGCTGCCGGCCGCGGTGCCGGCCGACGCGACCCTGAAGGCCGCGATGGCCGAGATGCTGCAGCACGACGCCGGCTGGGTCGCCGTGTACGAGCCGGACAGCGAGCGGTACCTGGGCGTCCTCACCCCCAACTCGCTGCACGCTGCCCTGCGCCGCAGCGTGGAGAACGACCGCACCGCCACCCAGGCGTAGCCGAGCCGCGGGCGCCGGTCCTACGCCGCTGTCCGCCGGGGGTAGGTAACGAGCCGTGATGGCTCAGATGTCCGACGCGACGTCGTACCTGCTCAGCCGCGGCGGAGCCGCCAGGATCGTCCGCAGACTCGAGGCACCCGCCGGAGTCGCCCGCCAGGCGCGGTAGGCCGCGTCGCTCTCCACGGAGTCCCACTGCTCGAGCAGCGCGACGTGCGTCTCGTCGTCAGTAGCCAGCAGCACCTCGACGCCCAGGCACCCGTCGAACGCCCGGGTCGCCGTCAGGGTCTCGCGCAGCACCGCGGGCGCGTCGGCGACGGACTCAGCTTTCAGGGTCAGCTCGAGCAACGCGTAGATGCTCATGGGCAACCCCGGTCCGGTGACACGAGCGCAGGCTATCCGCCAGGCGTCACCGGTTCAGCACCCGGGTGAGGTCGTCGCGGGAGGCGACGGTGCCGCCGAGCACCTCGGTGGCGGCTGGGCACGGATGTGGGGACTGCGGTAGGCGAGCCCGCCGGATCTGACCACGGGGCCGGGACTCCTTCTACGGTCTCCGGCACCATCCGCTCAGGCCGCGAGGACGCGCTCGAGCACCTCGGCCTTGAGCCGTACGAAGTGCGGGTCGGCAAGCACGGCGCGGCCGCGGTGCGGAGGGAACGGCACGGGCACCTCGTCGACGACCCGGGCGGGCCGGGCCGACAGCAGTACCAGCCGGTCACCGAGCAGCAGCGCCTCCTCGACGTCGTGCGTCACCAGCAGCGTGGTGGTCGGCCGTTCGGCGAGCAGCGCGCCCAGCCACTCGTGCATGCGCAGCCGGGTCTGGGCGTCGAGGGCGCCGAACGGCTCGTCGAGCAGCAGCACCGGTGGCCGGCTGGCCAGCACCTGCGCGATCGCCGCGCGCTGCCGCATCCCGCCGGACAGTGCACGCGGCAGGGCGTCTGCGAACCCCTGCAAGCCGGTCGCGGCGAGCAGGTCGTCGACTGTCGCGCGCACCTCGCCGCCCGGCCGGCCAAGCGCCCGCGGCCCGTACGCCAGGTTGTCCCGCAGCGACAGCCACGGGAACAGCCCGCCGGCCTGCGCCACCATCCCGCGGGTGGGTGACGGCGCCCGGACGGGGACGCCGTCGAGCAGCACGTCACCGGAGGTCGGTGTCTCGAAGCCGGCCAGCAGCCGCAGCAGGGTGGACTTCCCGCAGCCGCTCGGGCCAAGCACCGACACCACCTGCCCCGGGCGCGCCTGGAGATCGACCCGGTCGAGCACGGCCAGACCGTTGAACGACTTCGACAGCGCCCTGGCGGCCAGCGTGCCGCCGGCACGCGCGCTCATCGATCGGCCCAGCACACCCACCGGCGACTGGACCCGCGCAGCAGCAGGTCTGCCATCAGCCCGACGGCGGCGAACACCAGGATCCCGACGACGACCTGTTCGGTACGGCCGGTCTCCCGGGCGGCGTTCATCATCGCGCCGACGCCCAGCGTGGTGCCCGACAGCTCGCCGACGATCACGCAGGTCCAGGCCAGCGTGAGGGACAGCCGCAGCCCGGTCAGCACCTCGGGCAGCGCGCTCGGCAGGTAGACCGCACGCCACATCGCCCGCCGAGGCGTCCCGAGCATCCGCGCAGTCTCCACGTGCGTACGCGGAACTCGCGCGGTGGCGTCGGCGGTGGCGACGAGCACCGGCCACAGCGCGCCGATGAAGATCAGGGCGCGAGCGGCGCCCTCGCCGATGCCGAACCAGATGAGCACCAGCGGAAGCCACGCGAACAGCGGCACCGCCCGCAGCGCATTGAGCGCCGGGTCCAGCAGGTCCCGGCACAGCGACGACAACCCGAGCAGCAGACCGACGCTGACGCCGACCGCGACGGCGAGCAGCCATGAGACGCCACACCGGGTCAGGCTGGCACCGAGGTGTTCGAAGCCCGCGCCGGCGTACGGCACGACACCGGCGAACGTACGTCGCCGCTCGCCGAAGAAGAACTCCTGCAGCGAGGTGAGCACCGTCGATGGGGCCGGCAGCAACCGCGTGGAGATCAGGCCGCCGGCCGAGACGCCCTGCCAGGCGCCGAGCAGGGCCAGCGGCGCGAGGACACCGAGCAGCCGGCGTGGGCGCCCGGTGCGTCGCCTGGCCGCCGTCCCCGGCAGGACGGCGACCGGCACGTCGTCGAGCAGCGCGCCCGCCACGTCTCAGATGTTCCAATATTCGCGGGCGTACAGGCCCTCGTAGTCCGGCTCGGTCTTGATCACGCCAGCGGCCTTGAGCAGCCGGCCGGCGCCGGTGACCTGGGCCTCACGGGTCTTGTCGAACTTCCAGACCGCGCCGACGTCGACGAGCACCGCCTCGTAGACCTGCTGCGTGAAGCCGAACTGGTTGACCAGCAGGTCCTTCCAGCGGGCCTTGTCGTTGGTGCCGCCGGGCGTCAGGAACTCCGCGGCCTGCTTCTGCAGCTGGGCCACCTGCTTCACCACGTCGGGGCGCTCACGCAGGATCTTGCCGGACGCCCAGTTGGCGGTGTTGAAGTCGCCGATGGGGGTGTTGGCAACCTCCGTGAGGCGTACGCCGACGCCGCTGACGACGCTTTGCGTACACAGCGGCTCGGTGCCGATGTAGGCGTCGACGTCACCCCGCTCCAGGGCCGCCGGGTGGTCGGCGTAGCCCAGGGGTACGGCGGTCACATCGGTGCCGAGCGACAGCCCGGCGTTTCGCAGCAGCTCGGTGAGGATCAGCACCTGGGCGCCCGGCGGCGGCACGGCCACCTTCTTGCCCTTGAGGTCGGCGACCGAGGCGACCTTGCCGGCACGCCCGATCAGGCCGATCCCCTGCCGGGCGATCATCCCCACGATCTTGGAGGTCAGCTTGCCCTCTGACGCGGCGATGACCGTGGTGTACGCCCCGAGCAGGCCGAAGTCGAGCTGACCGGACTCGAGGGCGTCCTGGATCTGCGCCGACCCGGTGACGGGCATGACCTTGATCGTCCAGTTCTTCGGGGCGAACTGCTGCCAGTACAGCGCGGACGACGCGTGGTTCTTGGCGTACACGCAGGTCTTGATGGTGACCGGCTCACCGGGGGCGGCGGCGCTGCCGGAGGCGGCCGGACTGCTCCCGCTGTCACCGCACGCTGCGAGAAGGGCGGCGGCCCCGGCTCCGGCACCCAGGCCGAACAGGCGCCGGCGGGTCAGGGCGGGCAGGACGGCAGGCATTCGGGCTCCTCGGGGCGGGGAAGGCAGCAGCCCATCAAACCAGCCG
This sequence comes from Mycobacteriales bacterium, assembly GCA_046593925.1. GTDB lineage: Bacteria > Actinomycetota > Actinomycetes > Mycobacteriales > SCTD01 > JAYVYM01. The sequence goes on along the minus strand of JBKJQN010000029.1, from coordinate 25,685 downwards.
TCAGAGGCGGCAGGCGATCGGACTCGCCAGGCTGGCCCGGTAGGCGGCCAGCTTCTCGCTGGACTCGCTGAGCAACCAGTTGTTCCCCGAATTGTTGAAGGCCAGGCTGTTGAAGTAGCTGATCGCACCGACCCGGTCGGTGTGGGCGGCCGCCCAGCCCCAGCACGATGTCCACCACTGCGCGGCGGTCATCTTGGTGGAGTACGTGTTGCAGGCCCCGGTCTCGCCGAGGCCCACCATCTTGTTCGAGAAGCCGCTGCTGTCCAGGAAGGCGAGGATGCGGGCCAGCCGGATGTCGTAGCCCTGGCAGGACCTGTTCTGGTACAGGTCGACGCCGAGGAAGTCGCAGCGGGCCAGCAGGTCGGGGGTGAGGTACTCCTGCGGATCCGGGCCCTTGTTGTAGGGGTTGAACGCCCACTCACCAAGGATCGGGACGGCGACGACGTTCTTCAGGCCGGTCTCGGCCTTCATCACGTCGTACGTACGTACCCAGGCTGCCGCGAACTGTGCGGGGGTGCCGATCTGGGCGTCGCACTGCGGCTCGTGGCTGAACGTGACAATGACCGGCCTGGTCAGTTGGGCGTAGCGCTGGGCCCGAGCGCGCAAATCGTCGTCGTAGGTGCCGGCAGCAACGGCGCTCCAGGCACCCGCCAGCTCGGTCGGCGGCCGGAAGGACACCCACGGCAGCCGCGCGGCGGCGTGCTCGACCTGGATGTCACGGATCTCACCCGACCCGGAACCCCACGAGTAGTACTCCCGCGACAGCCCGACCGGGCCGGTCGCGCCGACGGCGTCTGCCACGGCTCCCTGAGCGGCCATACCGAGATAGATCTGGCCAGGCTTGTGGCCGTTCCACTGCGGCGCGGTCGCGCCGGCAGCGGCGCCGCGGCCGACCGCGGTGGTCCGGCCGACCGCTGCGGCGGGCCGCAGGCCCGTCAGACCGACGGCCGCGACGGAGGCGAAAGCTGCGGTACGCAGCACCGCGCGGCGACTGGGTCCGGTACGGGAAGAATCGAGGACAGCGCGAGGGCTCACGGGGATTCCTTGGCGTGGCAGGCAGGGGCGGGAACCGCGGCGTGACCGCCTCGGGGCGGTCCGCGACAGCGGTGCAGTGCCCTACCTGAATCGGCCCTGGCCGTGCTGCGCTTGACGGAACCGCCGCCGTTCCCCCGATCGTGTCAACTTCCACCAGCGCCCCAGGACGGGCAGCAGCACCGCACCGACCAGCAGCAGCAGTGCCCGGCCGTCGGGTCCGGCGGGTACCCGCGGCGCGTCGAAGGCCACCGGTGAGGCCTTGCGCCAGCTGCCCGGCCCCGACCCGCCGCCGATGGCTGCCGCGTCGGAACCGGCCAGGCCGGGAGCGCCACCGGCGCCGGCGGCATCGGCGGCTGAGGTCGCCGCCGTCGCTGCAGGAGCTGCTGCGGCGGGACCGGCAGCCCCGGGCACCTTGGCCCCTGGTCGCAGCGTCGTGGCCGCGCCACCGCCACCGCTGCCACCGGAGCTGCCGGAGCCGCCGCCCGCGGCGGCGCACAGGAACGGGTCACAGGGACTGGACGCCCCGGCTCCCAGGCTGCCGGCGAAGCGCGGGTTGCTGCAGGTGCCGGCAGTCAGCCCCTTGGCCGGCTGCGCGGTGAGGCGCCCGACGGCATTGGCCATCTCCTGCGACAGGTTGGGGGGCAGCGGCGAATACCCGAGCGCCGCCATCGACGTCTGGCCTGCGCAGGCGATGTAGCTCAGGAACGCCGACATCGTCTCGGTCTGCCCGGGGTCGCTGTAAGCCCCCTTGCAGCTGGTGCGGTCCGGGCTCGGCGCGCAGGGCAGCGTGATGTAGGAGTACGCCGAGATCGGGTAGGCCTTGGCGTTCCTGCTCGCGTACACCCCCGAAAGCTCCTGCGTCAGGTCCGGGCGAAGCGTCGCGGACTCCAGTGCCGCCGAGATGTTCTCGGCATACGGCAGGACATAGGCGCCCGCAGCGTTGCGCACCCACGCCGTGGGCACCTTCTCGCTCTTGGCGTAGCCGAACTCGTCAAAGCCTATGGAGAACTGCCCGACGTTGTCGTTGGCGACGAACTGGGCGATCTGCTGGGAGTCGCCGAACGACAGCGTCGTCGGACGGCTGTTCAGGGCCGCCGGGTTACTGCACTCGATGATCACCGGACGGATGCGTGCGCTGCCGCAGCCGTTGCCCTCGAACCAGGTGACGTACTCCTGGCCCAGGGTCGAGGCGATGAAGTCATAGAACAGTGCGGTCGTCCCGGACTTGCTGCCCCGCAGGACGACCTTGATGGGCTCGTCGGGGAACACGATGCCCTTGTTGGTGGCGGTGATGGCCGGGTCGGACCACCTCGTGATCGTGCCGATGAAGATGCGTGCGACGGTGGCCGGGTCCAGGTGCAGGTAGTCGACCTTCTGCCCGGACTTCTCGCGCAGGTTGTACATGATCGCCGTAGCTCCAGCGACGTCGGGTACGTACTGAAATCCCCGCGGTACGTCGGCGTCGTTGATCTGCAGCGAGGGGAACTCCGCCTCGGTGCCGGCGAACGCCGACTTGCCCGCCTGGTAGAGGCTCATGCCGGCCGGCGAACCGGTCGGCGTGTACTGCACCGGGATACCCGCCGCGTTCGCCTGCGACTTCCACTGGTTCATGGCGAGGTTGACGTACGAGGAACCTGAGCCGAGGGCACTGGTCGGGGTGGCGGATGCCGGTTGCCCGGTCGCGACCGCGAGCAGGGCCGTCGACGCCAGCAGCAGGACGAGTACTGACCGCGCCCTCATCCGAACCGTCCGCTGACGTAGTCGAGGGTGCGCGGGTCGGCGGGGCTGTGGAACATCGTGGTCGTCGGGCCGTGCTCCACGATGTACCCGGGCTCGTTCTCCGCCGCCAGGAAGAAGGCGCACGAGTCGGAGACCCGCTGCGCCTGCTGCATGTTGTGGGTGACAATCACTACGGTGACCTCGTCCGCGAGCTCGGCGATGGTCTCCTCGATGCGCCGGGTCGAGGTCGGGTCGAGCGCCGAGCAGGGCTCGTCCATCAGCAGGACGTTCGGGCGTACGGCGAGCGAGCGCGCGATGCACAGCCGCTGCTGCTGACCGCCGGACAACGCCCCGCCGGGTGAGTCCAGCCGGTCCCGGACCTCCTTCCACAGCCCGGCGCGGGTCAGGCTCTGCTCGACCAGGTCCGCCCGCCGGTCGGTCTTGATGCCACCGAGCTTGAGCCCGGCCAGCACGTTGTCCCGGATCGAGGACGCCGGGAACGGGTTGGGCTTCTGGAACACCATGCCGATCCTGGATCGGACCTTCTGCGGGCGCTGGCCGTTGCCGTAGACGTCCTCGTCGTCGAGCAGCACCTCGCCGGCCAGGCTCGCGCTCGGCACGAGCTCGTGCATCCGGTTGAGGATCCGCAGGAACGTCGACTTGCCGCAGCCGGAGGGACCGATCAGGGCGGTCACCTCCCGCGCCGGCATGAGCAGGTCGACATCACGCAGGACGAGCCGCTCACCGAACCACGCCGAGACGCCGCGGGCCTCCAGGGCGCAGGCCCCGGGGGGCGGCCCACCGACCAGCTGCACTGGCTCACGCCGATCACCGACCGGAGCCAGGGGGCGCGGATCGGCGGATTGGGCGGTCATGCGGACCTCCGGAGGATGCGGCGGCGCGCGCCACGTGAGGGGCGGTCACGGCCGACCAGGCGGGCGGCGACGAACAGCACAAGCACGACCAGGATCAGCACGACGGCACCGACGTAACCCCGGTCGGTCTCGGCCTGCTGGGCACTCTTGACATTGCGGAAGACGAACAGCGGCAGGCTCTCCTGGACCCCTGCGAAGGGGTTGCGGTTGAGCAGGTCGCTGCCGAAGGAGGTGAACAGCAGCGGTGCGGTCTCGCCCACGATCCGGGCCAGCCCGAGCACGACCGCCGTCGTCACCCCGGATCGGGCCGTCGGCAGCACCACGCTCCAGACCGTCCGGGCGCGGCTGGCACCCAGCGCGAGCGAGGCCTCGCGCAGGCCGTCCGGGACCAGCCGGAGCACGACCTCGACGGTGCGGGTGACCGTCGGGAGCATCACCAGCGACAGGGCCAGGCTCGCCATCAGGCCGTTGAAGTTGAACAGCTTGCTGTCGACCGGGTTCGACAGGATCAGCGCCGAGTAGATGAACAGTCCGGCGACGATCGACGGCAGCCCGCTGATCGCGTCGACGACGATACGGACCGGACGACGCAGGCGGCTGCGGGTCTCGTTGAGGAAGACCGCGCACAGGACGCCGAGCGGCATGACCAGGACCAGGGCGAGGCCGGCCTGCTCGAGGGTGCCGACGATCGCGTGCAGGCCACCGCCGGCCGTTGCCGGCTGCTGCGGTGTCACCCCGGCCATGTCGTGGCTGAAGAAGGACAGCCTCAGTGCCGGCAGGCCACGGGCGAAGACGTAGAGCAGCAGGCTGGTCAGTGGCACCACGAGCAGCAGCGCGCCCGCGCACACGACCACGGCGACCAGCCGGTCGACGGCGGCCAGGCGGCCGAGCCGCTCGGCCGTGACCACGTAGTAGGCGCCCAGGAACAGCACGAACCACAGCACGAGGTCGGCGAGCCAGCCGGGGGTGTCCAGCAGCACGCTGCTGACCATCAGGATGAACACGGCGACGGCAGCTGCGCAACCGACCAGCGAGGCGATGTCTGCCGGACCCCACGAGCCGGGCCGGCGGCGTATCGGGCGTGCGGGCGTGGCTGCGCGGACGACCCCGGCCGGGGGCGGGACCGTGGCTGTCATGCGTCGACCCCGACGCCCGAGCGGCTGCGCGAGATCACGACCGCCGCGGTGAAGTTGGTGCTGAGCGTGAACAGGAACAACACGAAGCCGGCGGCCAGCAGGCCGGAGAGCCCGAGGCCGGTCGCCCCGTTGTTGGTGGCGATGTACCCCGCCGTCGTCGCCCCGCCGTACTGGAAGAGGTGGATGCCGGAGATCGGCAGCTGCGGCAACAGCAGCGACACCGCGATGGTCTCGCCGAGCGCCCGGCCCAGGCCGAGCATCGACCCGCCGATGATGCCGCCCCTGCCGAACGGCAGCACCACCTGCCGGATCATCCCCCAGCGGGTGGACCCCAGCGCCAGGGCGGCTTCCTTCTCTCCCGCAGGTGCCTGGGTGAACACCTCCCGGGTCACCGAGGTGATGATCGGCAGCGTCATGAGCGAGACGACCAGCCCGGCGATGAAGTACGACGACAGCAGCTGGGCACCCTTGTCGACGCGGGCGAACGGCAGAAAGGACAGGGCGTCCGACAGGAACCGCGATACCGGCGGGATCTTGTCGGAGAGGTAGGAGAAGCCCCACAGGCCGTACAGCAGGCTAGGCACCGCGGCCAAAAGGTCGACCAGCCCGATCATCAGCGAACGCAGCCGGCGACCGGCGTAGTCGGAGATGAACAGGGCGGTCAGGATGCTGACCGGGATAGCGATCGTCACCGCCACCAGGCCGACGACCACGGTCCCGGTGATCAGGCCGAGTACACCCAGCACCGGCGGCAGAGTGCTGGTGCGGAACTCCACGGTGGTGAAGAACGACCAGCCGGCGTAGCGGAAGGCCGGCAGCGCCTGTGCCAGCAGGTACGCAGCGATCAGGACCAGCAGCAGCAGCACCAGCAGCCCCGAGCCCCGGGACAGCCGGTCGAAGATGCGGTCCGGCCTGGAGGCCACGTCGGCCGGGCGCCACCGCACCGGAGCTGCGGGCACCGAGACCTCGGGCGGGTTCGGCAAGGCTGGCCTCCAGGACGGGCATACGCAACGGCCAGGTAGGGCGACTGCCGCTCCGTGAGATGACAGTTGCAGCGCCGGGGCCGTGCTGAATGGCGGGCCCATGAACGGCAGGTGGCAGACCGGAGAACGATCCGTGCGCTCGCCGGCGGCGCCTTGACCCGCCCCGGCGCCGTCGGCGAGCGTTGCGCCGCCGCCACTTCGGAAGGGCCCGCATGCCTGCACGACGACCTGCCCGCAGGAACAAGAAACGCACCGCCGCCCTGCTCGTCATCGCCGTCCTGTTTGCCACGCTCGCTGCGGGGGTCGCCCCTGCACCGGCGAGCGCGGTCGGCGCACTGACCGGGCCGGGTTCGCTGTCCATCACCACCACGCCGTCGGATCTGTCGGCCGTGCGGGCCGGCGACCGGGTGCACCTGGTTTTTCGGGGCCTGGACGCCACCCAGTACGTCGACTTCGTCGGCAACTGCCCGAGCCCGCTCGGGGTGCCGCCGGCGGACCTGACCACCGGGGCTCAGCTGGCGAACGCGTGCCTTGCGCAGTTCGACAGCGGGCTGCAGGGCGCCATCGATGCGACCACCGGCCAGAACCTCGCCGTGTCAGCGGCCATCAGATTTCTCTACCCCGCCACGGACGGAACCGTGACGGTCGACTACCTGGTCGGCGCGGGTGTCTCGCTCGGCAGCTACGCCTACAAGCTGGATTTCGCCGACAACCGACCCGAAGTCGTCGTCAAAAGCCTCACCTGTGGCCCGGAAAACCCCTGCACCATCGGCTTTGCGGTGAAGTCGACGAAGGCCGGTGCGCCGCCGGTGAGCTGGCTCGACGTGACCTCGCTGGTGATCCACCCCGCCCCGCTGGGCGGCGACTCGTCCGGCTGTCAACCCGCTGACGACCGCACGGTGAATGCCGCCGGCCCGGAGCGGGGTCAGATCCTGCTGTCCGCGTTGAACCGGGGGTCGTGTCGCGACACGCCCTCATCGCTACCTGTCAACTACGTGCCGTCGGACGAGTCGGCGGTCGCCGGCGTCGGCTCGGGTACGGACCTGGCCATAGCCGGCGGGCCCCTGCTGAGCGCGCCGGACGCCCCAACATCCGCTGCCGAGCGCGTGCTGGTGCCACTGGGCCTGTCTGCGGCAGTACTGGCGGAGGTCGGGGGACCGGCCAGGGCCGGCTCGCTGGTGCCAGGTCAGACGGCCTACAGCGGGGCCCCGTTTCCGGCGCTGGCGCTGACCGCGTCCGACGCCGCGCGGGTCCTGCTGCACGACTACCCGGCCGACAAGAGCGTCGTGGAGCTGGCTCCGGGGGACAACTCCCTGGCGCCGGCCCTCACCGCCCGCCCTGGCAACGCCGCTGCGCTCAGCGGCTTCGACCCGACCGGCTACGGCCTACCGCTGAACAACGCGCCGACAGTGGCGTACCCCACCGGTCAGAGCAGCTCGGCAGCCACGGTCTCGTCCTTCCTGTCGGGTGCAGCGCCGGACTCCTGGCGGTACCCCGACCTCGCACCCAACGTCACGGCCAAACGCGCCGGCTCACGCGTGGGGGTGCACTCGTCCTTCGACGCCCTGGTCGACCCGGGCCTTCCCAACCACACGAAGGGGCTGCCCGCCCTGACATCGGTCGCAAGCACCGTCGGGTACCTGTACTCGGTGATCTTCAACAAGGACCTCGAAACGCCGGTGGCCTGCCCGGACGCCGCCACCGCGAGCGACCCGGTGGGCAAGGCCCTGGCGAAGGGGTGCCTGCGTTTCGTGGTCGGCGACAGCGCGACCCTCGCCAGCTTGCGGCTGCCGTCCGCACAGATCCAGAACGCCTCGAAAAACTACGTCGCACCCTCCGCACCCGGCCTGCAGGCCGCCGCAGCCGGAGCCGTACCGACCGCCAGCGGAGCTCTGCTGCTGCCGGCGACCGGCGCCGGCGCCTACCCGATGACCTACGTCGAGTACGCGGTCGTGCCCGCGGCCCCGCTGCTCACCGACGCCTGCCTGCCGCGTACTGCGCAGCAGGACCGGCTGCGAGCGTTCCTGACCTACGCCACCGGGGCCGGCCAGGCAAGCCTGCCGGCCGGGATGGCCCCCTTGCCGCCGGAGCTGAAGGCCGCGACGGTCGCCGCCATCGCCAAGGTGGGTACCGGCGCGGTGAGCGGCCCCTGCGCCAAGGCCACGACCGCGAACGGGGGCGGCGGCGGGTCGCCTGCCGGTAATCCGATCACGTCAGGCGCCAACGTCCCCGTTGCCGGCACACCAAATTTCGGCCTGCCCGGCACCCCTGCCGCGCAGATCGGCCCCGTGATTGACGTCCCGGCCGGCGCTCAGTCGCCGACCGCCCCCACGGTGTCGGCCGCCGCCGCGACCCTGGACGCCGCTGTCCCGCGCTTCGACGGCACCCCCGCTGCAGGCGGAGCACTCCCCCTGCTCGGGCTGGCGCTGCTGGTCGGAGCGATGTCCGCCGGCGGCCTGGGTGCGTCCGGCCGCACCCCACCGCTGCCCGGCGTCGCCGCGCGACTGGCCGCCGCCCTACGGATCGGTCGGCGGACCGGATGAGCGCCCCGACCCGCGCGGTGCGGCAAGCCCGGCCACCTCGGGCAACGACGTACGTCCGCGAGCCGGCCAGCGCGCCGCCGCCGGTATCGAGCTCAGCACCCCGCCCCGCGGCTCCGGGCCCGACGGCCGTCCTGCGGGCGACGGCGTGGTGGGCGGGCGCGAGCGTGGTGGGGATCGCGGTCGTCATCTACCTCGTCGGCGCGTTACTCGCGGCCCGCGAGCAGCGCGACCTGCTGTCCGGCTACCGCGACGAGGTGTTGCGCGCTGTCGGCTCGGTCAGCGACAGCCTGCGCGGTGCTGGCCCGGTGACGCGCAGCCCAGCGCTCGGTGACGCCGTCGCGCTGCTGCAGGTCCAGCGACTCGGGGTGCAGCAGGTCGCCGTCGAGGGCGCCGACCCGGGACGTACACGTATCGCTCCGGGCCATCTCCCAGGAACGGCCGGGGTCGGGCAGCCCGGCAACTCCGTGCTGACCGGCCGCTCGCTGACGTTCGGGCGATCCTTCGGGCGGCTCGACGAGCTGCGGGCCGGCGACCAGATCGTGGCGACAACCACCCAGGGGCAGTCGCTGTACGTCGTACAGTCCGTGCGCAGCGATGTCCCGGTGACCGATGCGGTGGCCGACGCGACACCCGAGGACCGCCTCACCTTGATCACGTCGTCGAGCTGGCTGCCCTGGGCGGGTTCCCAGGGCACGGTCGTGATCGCCGACCTGAAGACCCGCCCCTTCACCCCCACGCCGCAGAACGGCCGCGCCGACACCCAGAACGGCCGGTCCGGTGACCGGTCTGTCCTGCCGCTGGCCGTGCTGTGCACGCTCGCGTTCGTCGGTACTGCCGTGGCCGCCACCGTCCTCTACCAGCGCTGGTCGGCACTGGGGACCTACGTCGCCACCACGCCGGCGCTGGTCGCCCTGCTCGTCTTCTTGGCGCTCGCTACCTCCTCGCTACTACCGGCCTGGGCCTGACCCACCCGGCAGTCCAACCGGCCAGCACGACCCCGCCTGGTGTTCATCTCAGCGCACCGTGCCGTCCACCCGGGCCTGTTGTCCTGGGGTCCGCGGGTCGAACGGCCCGCGGACCCCGTACAGGAGGACCTGTGAAGATCTGTGCCCTGCGGACAGCCGCCGCCGTTACCGGCGTGCTGGCCGCTGTCTCGTTCACCATGACGTCCGCTCAGGCGGTCCCCCCGGCAAACGGCGTCAAGAACGTGCTCGCGCTCGCCGGCTCGGACACCATCCAGGACGTCGACACCGCCCTTGCGGCCAGGTACAACGCCAGCGCCGCCAACCCGGCGCCGAAAGACCAGGCCGTGAACATCCCGGCCTTCTCGACCGGGGCGACGACGGTGCCCGCCGACGCGTTCTGCGCAGCCCGCACGTACGCCACCGTCCCGGCCGCAGGCCAGTTCCAGGCCCCGAACGGCTCGACGGCCGGCAAGGCCGCTCTGCAGGCGTCCGCCGACGCCGGTGACGGCTGCATCGACATCGCTCGCTCCTCGTCGGCCCGCTCGTCCACCGACCCGACGACGTTCCAGTACTTCGCGTTTGCCCGCGACGCCGTCAGCTACGCCACCTTCACCGGCAGCCCGGCGCCGGCCAACCTCACGATCGCTCAGCTGCGCGGCGTCTACAACTGCACCTTCACCGACTTCGGCCAGGTCGGCGGGGGCGCCGGTCAGATCCAGCGCTACCTGCCGCAGGACGGCTCCGGCACCCGCAAGTTCTTCATCGCCAACGTGCTGGCGGGCAGCGACCCGACATTGATCTCCTCGCCGAGCTGCCCGGCTGTCAAGACCTTCCAGGAGAACACCGGCAACACGGTCCCCACCGCTGACCAAAACTCCGCGATCCTGCCGTACTCGGCCGGGCAATTCATCGCGCAGGCCAACGGCGTCATCACCGACGTCCGGGCCGGTGCCCAGATCGGCAAGATCGACGGGAAGACCCCGGTGGCCGTCAACACCACGACCGGGGCCCTCAAGCCGAACACCGCGGTCTACCGCAGCACCACCTTCCCGGGCTCCCGTGACGTCTTCCACGTCGTCGACGTCCGGTCGCCGAGCTACAACGACGCCCTGCGCTTCATCGGCTTCGACGCCGCCGGCCCGGGCGCGCTGTGCAACGGCGCGTTCAACTCCACCATCACCAAGTTCGGCTTCGTCCCGAACGTCAAGCTCGCCGGCTCCAACGGCATCTGCCGCCAGAGCTAGCCACAGCCAGCACGATCGGAAGGGCCGCGAGGACCGCTCGCGGCCCTTCCACATGCACACCCGCGCTAACGGCGGCGGGGCCGTCGCACCCACCCCGGCCGCCCGAGGCGCAGCCGCCAGGCCCGGGCGGCGATCATGACGTGCAGCGTGCCTGCGGCGCCGGCCAGCACCGACAGCTGGCCGAAGGCCACCCACCGGTCCAGCACCAGGAAGGCAGCCACCGCCAGCCCGCTCTGCACACCCAGCGCAGCCAGGCCCCACGGCCAGCGGCTCGGCCGCACCATCAGCACTGCGGTCACGGCCGCGACCAGCATCGGGGTCATGAAGGCGACCGGCTCGAGCAGGCTCGGCGGAGCACCCGGCGGCCGCTGCACCGGCAGCAGCACCAGTAGCCAGCCGATGACAGCCCACCACCACAACACCGTGGCCGCCAGCTGCAGGTGCACCGGCAGCCGGCGCGGCACGCTCGGCAAGCGGTAGGTCGGCAGCGACGACAGCGGGTGCTCGGCCAGCATCGCCGGGACCGAGCGGTATATCGCCGTCCGCGGGTAGGCCGCGCCGAGCCGGGCGCGCACCTCGCCGGGCACAGCGGGTGACAGCCAGACCGCCTCGAGGGCTGCGTACTCGGCGCGCATCCCGAGGGTTGCCGGGACGACCCGGCCGTGGCAGCGGATGACGGCGACGACATCGTCCTGCTCGCGCAGGTCGGACTCGCGAAGGGCCTGCAGGTCGCCGAACGCCCACAGCCCGCACGTACATCCCGGCTCGGGCGGCCGGTGCTGGGGCCCGGCGCAGCGTTCGCAGCTAGCTCTGTTGACGCCGTCGCTCCAGGCGGGCCGGCCGCTGACGGGGGCCAGGGTTCCTTCGGGCAGCAGCCGGAAGGTACGCAGCGCCCGCACCGAGCCGTACACGACCGGCTCGGCGTCCGGTGCGCTCATGGCTGCGCGGGGACCGGCTCCCGCTGCGGGGCCGGCTCCGGAACGCCCTGCGGCAGCGGCTCTTCCGGGTCGTCCGGCACCACGATGAACGGCTCGTCCTCATGCCCGATGCGTGCCACGACCCACCTCCGGCTTCAGGTTCCGCCGGAAGCCTCGCAGACTCCGGCGCCCACCGCTGGCCGACCGTCAGTGCGGTCCGGAATGCTTGATCGCTCAAGTACCTTGTGAGGTGCAGGCCACGGCCACCACGAGGACGCCCGATGAGCACGACACGTAGGCCCAGTCCGACGACAGCCGCGGCCGACGCCCTGCTGCCCGCCGCTCACCCGTTCGCCACGCACCTGCGCGAGGCGGCGAACCGGGAGGCCGACCATCCACACCGGACGTGGACCGTTGAGGACGGCCCGCTGCCGTCGCTGTACATCAGCCACGGCGCCCCGTCGCTGCTCGAGGACGCCGGCTGGATGACGCAGCTGCACGGCTGGGCCCGCGACCTGCCCCGGCCTCGCGCAGTCCTGATCGTGTCCGCACACTGGGAGAGCGCGCCGCTGAGCCTGACGAGCACTGCGCCAGCCACCGGACTGGTCTACGACTTCGGCGGCTTCGACCCGGCGTACTCGCACATGCGTTACGACACCCCGGATGCCTCGGAACTCGCCCAGGCGGTGGTCGGCGTCCTGCCCGACGGCGAGACGGTGCACGAGCACCGTGACCGGGGCCTGGACCACGGGGCCTGGGTGCCGCTCAAGGTCATGTACCCGGACGCGGACATCCCCGTCCTGCAGCTGAGCATTCCGACCCACGACGGGGCCCGCCTGCTGGCCCTCGGTGCTCGGCTACGCATCCTGCGCGAGCAGGGCGTGCTGGTCATCGGGTCGGGCTTCATGACGCACGGCCTGCCGTACGTCGACTGGCGTCGGCCGGACGTGGTCCCCGGCTGGTCGTCCGAGTTCGACCTGTGGGCCGCGGACGCGCTGTCCCGCGGCGACGTCGACGAGCTCGCGAACTTCCGTACCCGGGCGCCCGGCCTGCGGTACGCGCACCCGACCGTCGAGCACTTCACCCCGCTGTTCGTCACCCTCGGCGCCGCCGCCCAGCCGGACGCGCCGGTCACGACGATCATCGACGGCTACTTCATCGGTCTGTCGAAGCGGTCCTTTCAAACGGCTTGATGGTGCAGCAGAGTGATCGCCGGGGCGACGTACGCGACGTCAGCCGCCGCCGCTACCGCCGCTCCCCGCACCGCCGCCGCCCGCGCCAGTTTCCCCGGCAGCGCTGCCGCCCGTGCTGGCACCGCTACCTGCGCTGCCGCCGCTGCTTGCACCGCCGCTGCCGCTGCCGCCGCTTCCACCGCCAGCGGTGGACCCGGCGCCGCCGCTGCCATGACCAGCGCCCTGGGCCGGTGTCGGGGTGGGCGCCCCCCGGCCCGAGTGCTCGCCGTCGGGGGTCGCATCAGCCCGCCCATCGTGGCTGCCGTCCGGGGTGGGCGTGGCCCCGCCGTGCGCGTCCTCGGCCGGTGACGGCGTCGGCGTCCCGGTGGTCCCGCGACCGGACGGCTCGGAGGTCTGCGGCCCGCCCCTGGACCCACTGGAGCCTGCTTCCGGCCGGGTTGACGCGGGCCCGTTCGGCACCGGCCGGTTGTCGCTGATGGGCTGCTCGTTGGCCCTCCCGACGCTGGTGTCCACCAGCCAGCCTGGAGCGTCCGAGGCAAACAGCCCTGTCGCGGCGGCACTGAGGCCCACGACGGTGACGACCGCCACCGCGCTCCCGGCCAGCTGCCACTGCACCCGCACTCCGACTCCCCTATCGCACCGGACGTGTCGCCGGCATTGACACCGTCGGCCAAAGTCCGCGACAACGCCATCAGACGTCAGTCCTACGACCCGCGCCCGCCGATGGCCCACGATGGCGAACAGCTCCGGGGCACCGATGCGTTCCGATGTGCCGCGACGTCTGCCGTACGACACGCCATCTCGCAAGGACGGAGCACCCGATGACCGATAAGACCTCGTGCCTGCCAGGAGAACCGATCTGGGCGGATCTTGCCAGCCCCGACCCGCCCCGCAGCGCCGCCTTCTACGGCGCGCTGCTCGGCTGGACCGCGACGCCCCCGCAGCCGGAGCTCGGCGGCTACGCGAGCTTCCTGCTGCGCGGCCACAAGGTTGCGGGACTCATGCCACTGATGGCGGCGGATCAGGCGCCGACCTGGACGTCGTACCTCTGCAGCGATGACGCCGACAAGACCGCCGCTCTGGTCGAACAGGCAGGCGGCACCACCCTGGCCGGGCCAATGGACGTCGCCGACCTCGGCCGGATGGCCGTGTTCGCCGACCCGGCGGGCGCCGTCTTCGGCGTGTGGCAGCCCGGCACGCACACCGGCGCCGAGCTGGCCGCCGAAGACGGCACACAGACCTGGCTCGAGCTGACGGCCGACAAGCCGGCAGACGCGCCGGGCTTCTACGGCGCCGTCTTCGGCTGGGCCGTCGCCGGAACGGACAACTACGTCGAGTTCACCCTGTCGGGCACGTCGGTCGCGGGCTGCACCGACCTCTCACAGTGCACGGTGGGCTGGCTGCCGTACTTCGAGGTTGCCGACCCCGGGGAGAAGGCCGAGCAGGTGCAGTCACTCGGCGGCAGCGTCGTCCTGCCACTGACGTCCTTCGACGGCGGGTCCTGCGCGATCGTCCGCGATCCCGACGGCGCGACCTTCGGCCTGCGGCACACCGGCTGACGCACCCGAGGGCACCCGGCACGGGTGCGGAGCGGGACAAACCGCCCAGTCGCGACGCAGGCCAGCCCCAGGCCCCTGACCCGCTGTGCAGAGCAGGCGCGCCACACCCGGCGGTCGCGATCCAGAAACCCTGGTCGTTCGCGGGCTGTCGGACCGGCCGGAGACCGATACGCGACTCCGGCAGTGTCAATGTCCACGGACGTGACCCGCTGGACGGGCAACAACGCTCGCCCGCTGCTCCTTGACGAGGACGACGTCGTCCCGGGCGAGCCCGTGCGGCAGGACGTGCTGGCGAACGGTCTGACCGTCGCGGGCAGCCGCGCCTGGCTCTCGAAGCGAGCCAGTGGGGCGGAGGCGAACGCTTGAGGACGGCTGACTGCGACACGGGACCCGCGCCGGGCGTCTCCGCAAGGCCGGCCAGCTCCTCGACGCAGCCGCCATCGTCCAGCGGATGTCCGAGGGCCGGGCGGACCTGGATGTCGCTCACGTGACGCTCTGCGTCCACTCCGGGTTCGCATCGGCGGACGTCATCTCGCGGCGCAGAACCGCTCCGCGAGATGGCGCAGCGCGAGCACGCGAAGGCCGGCTGGCGCGGCAGCATGCGCTTGTCCCACCAGCCGGTCCACGCCCCACGTGACCCTGCGAGAAGAACGTCCCGTGTCGATCTTCGACGGCATGACCGGCGTGGACATTGACCGGCAGCGGGGCTACGGCTTTGCCGTCGCGGCCTTCATGAGCGTCTCGACGACCTCGAGGGCGACGAACGAGGCCCCCGCCAGAAGCCCGAGGCGACGCTCGCCGGTAGATGTCGGACTTCCGTTGGAGTCTTGTGGTGTGGCTGGAGGGAACTTCCGTCGGGAGCCCGTGGCGGTGGGTGGCGGTGGCGGTGGGATTTGAACCCACGGACGGCTTGCACCGTCACACGCTTTCGAGGCGTGCTCCTTCGGCCGCTCGGACACGCCACCGTCGGGGAGCCTAGCGGAGCCCGCGGCGCCCCGAGAAGAAGTCCTCGAGCACCGCTGCGCACTCCGGCTCGAGCACGCCGGCGATGACCTCGGGGCGGCTGTTGAGCCGCCGGTCGCGCAGGACGTCCCAGAGCGATCCGGCGGCGCCGGCCTTGGGGTCGAGCGCGCCGTACACCACCCGGGAGACGCGGGCGAGCACCAGCGCGCCGGCGCACATCGTGCAGGGCTCGAGCGTCACTACGACGGTGCAACCCTCGAGCCGCCACTGCCCGCGCGCGGCTGCTGCAGCGCGGACAGCCAGCACCTCGGCGTGCGCGGTCGGGTCGCCGTTGACCTCCCGGCGGTTGTGGTCCGCGGCCAGTACCTCGCTGGCGGCTCCGAGCACGACCGCACCGACCGGGACGTCCCCGGCTGCGGCGGCGAGTTCGGCCTGGGCAAGCGCGATGCGCATCGCGGCGTCGTACGGGTTCACCCCTCGCGGACCGACTCCAGTGCGTCCAGGCAGCCGGCCCGTTCGCAGAGGGCAGTCAGGACGTCTGCGGGCAGCAGTCCCTCTTCGGCGCACAGGTCCAGCAGGTCGTCGGCGGACGTGCCGAGGTCGGACAGCAGGCCGGCGTCGCCGACCGGCTCGGCAACCGGGCGGGTGCCCTCGTCCTCCTCGTCGCCCTCCCCCTGCTCGGGGTCGGCGTCCTCCCAGAGCATCGCGGCGACCCCGCTGGCAAGTACCGCGCGGCGGTCGGACAGGAACACCCTGGGCTCGGCCAGCGAGCCGGGACCGCCGTCGACGCGGACGACGGCCACGTACTCGTCATTTTCCTCGAGCATCAGCAGGGCCGGCCCCTCACCGTCGTCTGACATCTCACGCAGCTGCTCGACGAGCGCCTCGAGGTCCTCGATCTCGTCGAGGTCGATCTCGGACGCGGACCAGCCGCCGGCGGACCGGGCAAGTGCGGCGGCGAAAAACGACACGGGGGGCTCCGGGTGAGAGGTGGTCAGTCGACGACCGCATCGACTACCCGCTCGTAGGCATCTGCGAACCCGAGCCGGCGCGCGATGGCCGAGAGCATCTCGTCGGCGTACGCGTCGAGGTCGGCGAGAACGGCGCCGAGCTCCATCTCGTCCAGGCCCAGGTCGTCGAACACCCCGAGGTCACCGGCCGGCCAGACGTCCTCGAGGTCGTCGTCGCCGGGGACCTCGAGGTCGAGTCGCTCGACGACCTGACCGGCGAGCTCCCAGGCCACCGCGGCCGTCACGTCGGACAGCAGCAGGCGGACCCGGCCCATCACCACGCGTACGACGACGAAGAACTCGTGGGCCACATCGACGAGCGCAAAGCTGCCGCCGTCACCGGACTGGTGCTTGACCGCCGAGATGAGCCCCTCGAGGTCGTTGGTCAGGACGTCCGGCAGCAGCCCGGCCTGCCAGACGCCGTCGTTGCGGTAGACCACCACGGCGTATGCCTCATCGGTGCCGCTGTTCGGTACCGCCGCCACGCCCCACCTCCGGCCGACCTCGTGCCGCCCGTGAGCGGGCGCAGGGCGACTGTGGCAGATCACACCGGTCCTAGGAAGGGCAGGGCACCGACCGGGTTCCGGTCGCTCGAGCCTGGGGTAACCGAACAGCAGACCCAGGGCCCTGTCCCCCCAACCCCGGAGGAACCTCATGGCACAGCGCAACACCCTCGCGCACTTCCTGCACGACGCCGGCCTCGCGGCCTGGTTCGGCGGCACGCTGATGGGCGCGGTCGGCGTCAACGGCGCAGCCGCAGACGTCGACGACCCCCGCCAGCGGGCCCGCGTGGCCAACGCCGGCTGGGCGCGCTGGACCCCCGTCAACGCCGTCGCCATCGGCGCACACCTGTTCGGTGGCGCGCAGCTGCTGAAGGCAAACAGGGGACGCGTCGCCACCCAGCGGGGCGTGCTGGCAAACACCAACGTCAAGCTCGCCCTGACGGCCGCGGCTCTGGGCGCCACCGCGTACTCCCGCGTGTTGGGCAAGAAGATGCAGGCCGCCGGGGACGTCCCCGTCGCAGGTGGCACCGACTCGCTGTCGACCACCCCGCCGGAGGTCGCGAAGGCGCAGAAGCAGCTGTCGGCCCTGCAGTGGGCGATCCCGGCCCTGACCGGCGGGATCCTTGCCAGCTCCTCGCTGCACGAGGAGCAGCAGCGCGGGTCCGAGGTCCTCAAGGGCACGCTCAAGGCGCTGCCGAACACGATCGGCACCGCGATCTCGGACGCGGCCGGCGCCGGCTACGTCAGGGCCAAGGACGCCGTCCACAGCTGATCCGGCCCTTGCGGCGCCCCGTCCTGCTCGCTGAGGCCGGGGCGCCGTGCTGTGTGCACCGATCGCTGCCCGAGGCGCACACAGCCGTCCATCCGGGGTCGTAGGCTCGACAGATGACCGAGCTCGACACCCGCCCCGTCGGCGACCCGTCCCTCGATACCGGTGACGACGATCCGAAGAACAGCCACTACGTCAAGAAGGAGGACATCATGCGCAGCGCCATCGACGGCGTGCCCGCGGTCGCCCTCTGCGGCAAGACGTGGATGCCCAACCGCGACCCGGAGAAGTATCCGATCTGTCCGAGGTGCGTAGAGATGATGGAGATGCTCAAGTCCATGGACTGAGCTGGGCCACGGTCGGGTCGCCAGGTGGCGCCGGCAACGAGGGTCATGCCGGCCACGAGTGCAGACAGTGGCTGATGCGGGTGGCAGGCTGCGGGTCCGCCGTCCCCGCTGGAGGAACCGCATGAGTGACCACGTCTACCGAGTGACTGAAGTCGTCGGCAGTTCGCCCGACTCGGTCCAGCAGGCCATCCGCAACGGCGTCTCGCGCGTCTCGCGCACCGTACGCAACGTCGAGTGGTTCGAGGCGACCGAGATCCGCGGGCACGTCGTGGACGGTGAGATCGACGCCTTCCAGGTGACGCTCAAGGTCGGCTTCCGCCTGGAAGGCTGACGGGCAGCGCATCCCCGGCCACCGCTGCTCGGATGATGACCAGGTGAGGTCGAGCCGGCGGGGTCAGGTGCGGCGGCGGATGGTCCGGCCGAGCCAGGTGAGCGGGTCGTACCTCGCGTCGACGACCCGCTCCTTCAGCGGGATGAGGGCGTTGTCGGTGATGTGGATGCCCTCCGGGCAGACCTCGCTGCAGCACTTGGTGATGTTGCACATCCCGAGCCCGAAGTCCTCCTTGGCCGCTTCCTTGCGGTCGACGGTGTCCAGCGGGTGCATGTCGAGCTCGGCGATCCGCATCAGGAACCGCGGCCCCGCGAAGGCCAGCTTGTTCTCCTCGTGGTCGCGTACGACGTGGCAGGTGTCCTGGCACAGGAAGCACTCGATGCACTTGCGGAACTCCTGCGACCGCTCGACGTCGACCTGCTGCATCCGGTGGTT
Organism: Mycobacteriales bacterium; assembly: GCA_046593925.1. Lineage (GTDB taxonomy): Bacteria > Actinomycetota > Actinomycetes > Mycobacteriales > SCTD01 > JAYVYM01. Next base: position 7,158 of record JBKJQN010000029.1, on the reverse strand, counting down.
GCCGTCGGCGTCCCGCGCCTTCGGTACGAAGGGCGGTACCTGCGCGGCCTTGTCGTAGTTGAACGACACGTCGGTGACCAGGTCGCGGATCACCGGGAAGGCCCGCAGCGGCGTGATCGTGATGGGCTCGCCGGCCTGGAAGGTGCCCATCCGGGCCAGGCACATCAGGCGCGGCCGGCCGTTGAGCTCGGCGCTGCACGAGCCGCACTTGCCGGCCTTGCAGTTCCAGCGCACCGCGAGGTCGGGGGCCTGGGTGGCCTGCAGCCGGTGCAGGATGTCCAGGACGACCTCGCCCTCGTTGACGGCCACGGTGTAGTCCTGGAGGCCGCCGCCGCTCGCGTCACCGCGCCAGACCCGCAGCGTCGCGTCCTGGCTCGAAGCGGCCTCGACGGGTGAGTTCACGCGGTCTCCTCGAAGATCTTGGCGAGCTCGGCGGGCATGACGGGCAGCGGCTGGCGGTGCAGGGCGACACCTTCGCCGTCCTGGGCACAGATGACGTTGATCCGCGCCCACTCCGGGTCGGGCCCGGGGTAGTCGTCGCGGGTGTGGCCGCCGCGGCTCTCCTGCCGCTCCAGCGCGGCGCGGGCGATGCACTCCGACACCCGGAGCATGTGCGGCAGGTCCAGCGCCAGGTGCCAGCCGGGGTTGTATCGCCGGTCACCCACCACCGTCAGGGCTTTGGCCCGGACCTTGAGTGCCTCGATGCGCTCGAGTGCCTGCTGGACCTCGGACTCGGTACGGATGATGCCGACGAGGGTGTTCATGGCGTCCTGCAGGTCGTGCTGCACGGTGTACGGGTTTTCCCCGCCGGCGCGGTCGAACGGCGCGAGCGCCGCGGCCGCCGCCTCACCCAGCGCCGCCTCGTCCAGCGCGGCGGCAGCACCACCTGCCGCGTGCGCCGCCGCGGCCGCGCCGGCACGGCGCCCGAACACCAGCAGGTCCGACAGCGAGTTGCCACCGAGCCGGTTGGAGCCGTGCATCCCGCCGGCGACCTCGCCGGCGGCGTACAGGCCGGGCACCAGCGCCGCGGCGGTCTCCGGGTCGACCTCGACGCCGCCCATCACGTAGTGGCAGGTCGGCCCGACCTCCATCGGCTCGGCGGTGATGTCGACCTCGGCCAGCTCGCGGAACTGGTGGTACATCGACGGAAGCCGCTTCTTGATGTAGTCGGCGTCGCGGCGCGAGGCGATGTCGAGCAGCACGCCGCCGTGCGGTGAGCCGCGGCCGGCCTTCACCTCGCTGTTGATAGCCCGTGCGACCTCGTCACGGGGCAGCAGCTCGGGTGGCCGCCGGTTGTTCTTCTTGTCGGTGTACCAGCGGTCGGCCTCCTCCTGCGTCTCGGCCGTCTCCTTGCGGAAGTAGTCGGGGATGTAGTCGAACATGAAGCGGTTGCCGGCCGAGTTCTTCAAGATTCCGCCGTCGCCGCGTACCGACTCGGTGACCAGGATCCCGCGTACCGACGGCGGCCAGACCATGCCGGTCGGGTGGAACTGCACGAACTCCATGTTGACCAACGTGGCGCCGGCCGTCAGTGCCAGGGAGTGCCCGTCGCCGGTATACTCCCAGGAGTTGGAGGTGACGCGGTACGACTTGCCGATGCCGCCGGTCGCGAGCACCACCGAAGGTGCCTGCCAGCTCAGGAACGCGCCGTCCTCACGCCGGTAGCCGAAGGCGCCGCTGATGCTGCCGTCCGCAGCCGTCAGCAGCCGGGTGACCGTGCACTCCATGAACACGTCGATGCCGAGCTCGACGGTGCGCTGCTGCAGGGTGCGGATCAGTTCCAGGCCGGTGCGGTCGCCGACGTGCGCGAGCCGGGCGTACCGGTGGCCGCCGAAGTCGCGCTGGGAGATCAGCCCTTCGGGGGTGCGGTCGAACAGCGCGCCCCAGTCCTCGAGCTCGCGTACCCGGTCCGGTGCCTCCTGCGCGTGCAGCTGCGCCATCCGCCAGTGGTTGAGCATCTTCCCGCCACGCATGGTGTCGCGGAAGTGCACCTGCCAGCCGTCCTCCGGGTAGACGTTGCCCATCGCCGCGGCGATGCCGCCTTCGGCCATCACGGTGTGCGCCTTGCCCAGCAGGCTCTTGCAGACCACCGCCGTCCGCGCGCCCTGGCCGTGCGCCTCGATCGCGGCGCGCAGCCCGGCGCCGCCCGCACCGATGACGACGACGTCGTACGCGTGTCGCTCGAGCTCCATCAGAAGAACCTCACGTCGGTGATCGCGCCGGTTGCGAGCTCACGGACGTACACGTCGGTGAGGGCGACCCCGATCAGGCTGACCCAGGCCAGCTGCATGTGCCGCGCGTTGAGCCTGGACACGAACGTCCAGGCCCGGTAGCGGACCGGGTGGGCGGAGAAGTGCTTGAGCCGGCCGCCGACGATGTGCCGGCAGGAGTGGCACGACAGCGAGTACAGCCACAGCAGCGTCGCGTTGACGACCAGCACGAGGGTGCCGAGCCCCATGTGGAACCACTCGTCCCGGCCGTTGCGGAACGCCACCACGGCGTCGTACGTCAGGATGGCGTTGAAGACCAGGCCGAGGTAGAAGAAGTACCGGTGGGCGTTCTGGAAGACCAGCGGGAAGCGCGTCTCGCCGGTGTAGCTGCCGTGCGGCTCGGCGACCGCGCAGGCCGGCGGCGACAGCCAGAACGACCGGTAGTAGGCCTTGCGGTAGTAGTAGCAGGTGAACCGGAAACCCAGTGGCACGATGAGGATGTACAGCGCAGGGGACAGGAACGACGGGCCCGAGAACAGCTTGGGGAACGTGTTGCCCTGGCACGAGTTCGTGAGGCACGGCGAGTAGAACGGCGAGATGTACGGCGCGGAGAAGTAGTGGGCGTTCTCGAACGCGCGGAACGTCGAGTAGGCGATGAAGGCCACCAGCACCGTGACGGTGATGAGCGGCTGGAGCCACCAGCGGTCGGTACGCAGCGTGCGTGCACCGAGCTCCGCGCGGCCGGCCGGCGCGGCCCGGCCAGGGGTGGTGGTCGTCATGGAGCGGGTCCCTCCCGTTCGCTGGGCTTCGTGAGCTGGGGGTGCAGCCTGGGCGTGCCGGAGCCGGCTCAGCGGCCGCGCCAGCTGCCCAGGCCCTCGTCCTCGGCGTCCATCCAGAAGTCGTGCGTGTAGCTGCTGTCCGGGATGACCTCGCGGACAGCAACCGGCGGTTCGGGAACGTGCGCTGCGCCGCACAGCAGGTCGAGGTCGGCGCCCAGCCGGCCGACGTCGGCCTGCAGGCGCCGCCCGTCCAGGGTGTCTGCGTTCCGGGTGAGCGTCCCGGCCAGTCGCTCCAGCGTCGCAACGGCGCGGCGGGCAGCCGCGACGTCGTCGTCCAGCACCGTCATCGTCGACCTCCGCTGCGCGTCCCGAACGGGACGCCGCAGCGCATCTGACACCCGCAGGGGTCGCTGGCGCAAGGACCCGGGCGGGTGCTAGAGCTGCGCGCCGACCAGCACCGGCTCGACCACCAGCTCGATTCCGAGCCGGTCGCGTACCCCATCGCGTAGCTCGCGGGCGAGCTCCAGCAGCTGCTCCGTCGAGCCGCCACCGCGGTGCACCAGCGCGAGCACGTGCTTGCCGGAGACCCCGACCGGCCCGTCGCCATGGCCCTTGGCGAAGCCGGCGCGCTCGAGCAGCCAGCCCGCTGACAGCTTGGTGCGACCGGGGCCGGCCGGGTAGCCGGGCATCTCCATGTCGCCGGCCCGGGCGGAAAGCGCTGCCAGAGAGGCGTCGTCGACCACCGGGTTCGTGAAGAACGAGCCGACGCTGCGGCTGTCGGGGTCGCTGCCGTCGACGACCATCCCCTTGCGGCGGCGCAGGGCGAGCACCGCCTCGCGGACCTCGGGCAGCGGGGCCTGCCCGTCCAGCGCGACGCCCACGGATCGCGCGAGCTCGGCGTAGCGGACCGGCGCCCCGAGCCCGCCCGGCACCAGCCGGTAGGTCACGGCCTGCACGACCCAGCGGTCGATGTCGGCCTTGAAACGACTGGCCCGATAGCCGAAGGCGCACTGCTTGGCGGTCAGCTCGACGACCCGGCGACTGGTGCGGTCGAGCACCCGTACGCGCTCGATCAGCTGCGACACGTCGGCGCCGTACGCACCGACGTTCTGCACCGGCGTCGCGCCGACCAGGCCCGGGATGCCCGACAGCGCCTCGAGTCCGGCGAGGCCCTCGGCGACCGCGTGCTCGACGACGCCGTCCCAGTCCTCGCCGGCCTGCGCGGTCAGCAGCACATCGTCGCCGTCGCGGCGCGCGGCGAGCCCGCGCGACACGACCCGGACGACCGTGCCGTCGAAGCCGCCGTCGCCGACGACGAGGTTGCTGCCGCCACCCAGGACCAGGAGCGGCACCCGGGCGTTGGCCAGGACGGCCTCGACGACCTCGGGCTCGTCGTACGCAGTGACCAGGCGGGCGGCCGGTCCGCCGAGGCGCAGCGTGGTCAGGGGGGCGAGCGGTACGCCCTCGCGGGTCAGCATCAGACCAGCTCCGGGACGGCGTTGCGGCGGCCGTACGCCACCAGGTCGAGGGTGAACACGGCGAGGGCGACCCACACGAGGGCGAAGCCGAGCAGTTTCGCCAACCCCAGCGGCTCATGTCGCAGCAGCACCCCGAGCAGGAACTGCATCGTCGGCGTGACGTACTGCAGCAGCCCGAGGGTGACCAGCGGCACCCGCTGCGCCGCCGCCCCGAACAGCAGCAGCGGTATCACCGTGACGACGCCCGCGCCGGCCAGCAGCAGCGCGTGCCCCGACCCGGCGTCGGTGAAGGTGCCCCGGCTGCCGAGCGCGAGCAGGTACAGCGCGGCGACCGGGGCGAGCACCGCGGTCTCGACGGCGAGGCCCTCGACGGCGCGGACGCCCGCGGTCTTCTTGAGCAGCCCGTACGTCCCGAACGAACACGCCAGAATAAGCGCGAGCCACGGCGGGTGGCCGTTCTCGACGGTCAGCACGACAACAGCCGCCGCGGCGACGCCCAGCGCCGACCACTGCGCCGGGCGCAACCGCTCGCCGAGCACAAACACCCCGAGCAGCACGGTGACCAGCGGGTTGATGAAGTAGCCGAGCGAGGTCTCGACGACCTGCGCGCTGCTCACGCCGTAGATGTAGGTGCCCCAGTTGACCGCGATCAGCACCGCCGCGAGCGCGAGCCGACCGACCCGGGCCCGGTCCCGCGCGACCTCACGGACGGCGGCCCAGCGGTGCAGCACGGCCAGAATCGCCACCACGACCAGTAGCGACCACAGGATCCGGTGCGCCAGGATCTCGAGCGCCCCGCTGGGCGCCAGCAGCGGCCAGTAGAGCGGGAACAGGCCCCACAGCAGGTACGCCCCGGCCCCGTACAGCGTCCCTCTGCGCACTTCGTCCACACCGGCAACGGTATGCGGCGCCGGCCGCAGCCGCGTTGTCACGGCGCGCCTCCCCCCAGTTCCTCCTGGATCGGGTAGGAATCGCGCGGGCACGTCCGTGGCGGCAGGAGGGTCAGATGGTCAAGAAGCTTCTGATCTGGGTCGTCATCGCCTTTGCGATCTACTCGGTCATCGCGACGCCCGAGGTTGCTGCCAGCGCCGTGCGCTCGGCCGGTCGCGGTGGCCAGAACGCCATCCGAGCCGTCCTGGAGTTCTTCCACGCGCTCAGCCCTTGAGCCGACGCAGGTGACTGCTCCGATTCGCTCCGGCGACCTGGCCCGATACCTGCTGCAGCGCGAGCGGCTCGTTGCGGAGGTGCGCTGGCACCCGGTCGCCCTTCTGCGCCCGACGCTGTGGCTGCTCGGACTACTCGTGCTGCTCGGCTGGGTCGCGGCCGGGCTGCCGCAGCACAGCGTGCTTGCCCCCTGGCTGCCGGTCGCGCTGCTCGGGTTCGTCGCCTGGTACGGCTGGCAGCTTGCGAGTTGGCGGCTCGAGCGGCTGGTCGTCACCGACCGCCGGCTGCTGCTCGTCACCGGCCTGCTGACCAGGAAGGTCGCCGTGATGCCGCTGCGCAAGGTCACCGATCTGACGTACGAGCAGCCGCTGCCGGGCCGGCTCGCGGCCGGCTGGGGATGGGGCTGGGGGACGTTCGTGTTCGAGTCGGCCGGCCAGGACCAGGCCTTCCACCGGATCCGTGCCGTGCCGCAGCCCGACGTGCTCTACGCCAGCCTCACCGAGGAGATCTTCGGCGAGGACGGCATCTTCGGGCGGCGGTCGGCACCCTCCGCCGGAGGGCTCGACCGCAACGACGGCGAGGACTGACGGACCCGTCCTCTAGCGTCGGCCGGGCCGGACGATGGGAGGTGACGGGTGCCGACGCTGCTGGTCCGCGCCGTGCTCTTCACGTCGTCGTACGCGCCCCTGCTGGTGCTGTTCGCGCTGCTGGACAGCCTCGGGCGCGGCTGGCCGAGCATCGTGTGCGTGGTGCTCGCGGTCGTGTCGCTGGTCGGGCTCGCCGTGTTCTGGCGCTCGACGCGCCGGCTGCCCGCGGCCCGGCTGGAGCTGGTGTCCGGCCATTCGCGGGACCGGGACGTGCTCGGCTTCTTCGCCAGCTACGTCGTGCCGTTCGCGGCGGCGCAGGATGCCGGTGGCCGTCAGCGTCTGGCACTGCTGGTGTTCCTCGTCGTCGTCGCCGGGCTCTACCTGCGCGGCGACCTGTATTGGGTGAACCCCGTGCTGGGGCTTGCCGGTGTGCGCGTCTTCGAGGTCGAGACCGCGCAGGGACGTCCGCTGCTGCTGCTCACCCGGCGACGATTCCTGCCGCAGAGCAGCACCGTGCTTGCCGTGCAGGTGGGTCCGCACGTGCACCTGGAGCGTCCGGCGTGACCGGCCTCGATGGGGCGCTCGCGGCCCTGCAGGCACTCGCCGTCGAGGGCAGCACACTCGAGCTGTTCGCTGTCTCCCGGCAGGACGAGCAGGCACCGGTCGTCACCCGCGTTCTCCTGGGGGCGTCGCTCGACCTGGCCTTTCGCGAGGCAGCCGTCGCCCGCGCCCACGACTGGGGCGACCGGACCGGCCGGCCGTGGGCGCCCGCGGCGCTGGTCGGTCCCGGCGAGGTGATGCACCTGACCCCGGTCGCCGGCCTGCTGGCTGGGCTCCAGGACACCGTGTCGACGGGTGACGTCGAGCCGTACGACCCGCGCTCGGGCGGCGAGCACCTGGCGATGCTCGCCGCCCGGGTTTCCACGGCGGCGGGGGTGGC
>JBKJQN010000099.1:0-58182 GCA_046593925.1 Mycobacteriales bacterium | reverse complement strand
CGCATGCCGTACAGCGCGCCCATGGCGAAGCGGCAGGCGTAGATCGTCGCGCCCTCGTCCATGAGCACCTTGAGCTGCTTGTTCATGGACAGGTTGCCGGGGAAGCCCTCCTTGCCGACGGCCGGATAGCCGCGGGTGCCCGACGCGATGAGCACTGCCGGGCCGTACAGCACGATGCTGACGTCGAAGCCCTTGCGGCGCAGCCGGGTCGAGGTGAGCAGGTTGACGAGCGCCACGGAGCCCTCGAAGGGCACCGAGTGGATGAAGACGAACGCGGTCTCCCCGGCCTCGGCCTGGATGTCCGGGAACACCTTCTCGCTGGTGTCGTAGAGGACGTCACCCTCCTGCGCCTTGGGGATATCGACGGTCTTGGTGGTCATGCGATGTGCCTCCTGGGCGACGGGGACCGGGCCGGACGGACCGGGCTCCTGCGGGTGCAGCGGTGCGGGTGGTGCGCGTGCGGGCGTGCCGTGCGGGCGGTCACGAGACCGCGGGCCCCTTGGCCTGCTCGGGGGTGTGCCAGGTCCGCCGGTGGCTACCGGGCATCGCGCCGGCGACCCTGGTACGCAGGCCGTACGGCAGCCGGTAGAAGACCGGTGCGTACACCTTCTGCCAGAACACGTCCAGGCCGCGGGGGGCCGGCGGTGGCGGCGTGCCGTGGCGCAGCGCGACGGTGCGCTGCGCGACGAGCAGCAGCTGCTCCTCCGACCGGGCCCGGACCCAGCGGGTGAAGCTCGTCCTGGAGTGCGGCAGGGTCGCGGGCGCGGGCGGGAACGCGGTCGGCTGGCTCACCGCTACCCGCCCAGCTTCGACAGGCAGTTCTGCGCGGCGAGCGCGATCGGCTCGTTGAGGGCGCCGATCGGCGGCGAGTAGACGTTCTCCATCGTCGCCAGGTCGCGGATCGTGATGCCGGTGCGCACCGCCATGGCCAGGAAGTCGGCCCGCTCCTTGATGCCCTCGCCGCCGACCAGCTGCGCGCCGATCAGCCTCAGGGTGCCGGGCTCGGCGAGCAGCTTGACCTTCACCGGCTTCATGTCGGGGTAGTAGCGCGCCCGGCTGATCCCCTGCGCGACGCCCATGACGAACGGGACGCCGAGGGCGGTCGCCAGCGTCTCGCTGAACGACACGCCCCCGATCATCCACTTGCCGGCGACCATGCCCCAGGGCACGTAGACCGGCTGGTAGCTGCGGCTGCCGCCCGCGGCATTGACCCCGGCGACCTTGCCCTGGCTGTACGCGTGGCTACCGGACAGCCCCTGCACGGGCACGTTGGAGACCCCGTGCGGCACCTCGATGCAGTCGCCGGCCGCCCAGACCCCAGGCGCGGACGTCTGCATCGTCTCGTCCACGATGAACCCCCCGGCGGTGCCGACCTTGAGCCCGGCGGCCCGGCCGAGCGAGGTCTCGGGCACCTTGTGCGTCGCCACGACCAGCAGCTGGCAGGGGATCTCGCCATCGGACGTGCGCACCGCGCGGACGGCGCCGGTCTCGTCGCCGAGGATCTCCTCGAGCTTGGTGTTGAAGTGCAGGTGCACGCCCATCTCGACCCACGAGTCCTCGACCGGCTTGGCGATGTCGGGGTCCGTGGCCATCGACAGCGCCCACGGCGTCGGGTCGACCAGGTGCGTCTGGATCCCGCGGTGCGCCAGCGCGGTGACCATCTCCAGGCCCAGCGGGCCGGCCTCGAGCACCACGGCGCTCTGCACCGAGTCCAGGACCTTGTCCCACTCCATGGCCTCGCGGATGTTCTTCATGTAGTAGATGCCGGACAGGTCGGCGCCGGGGACCTCGGGCTTGCCGTAGCCCCAGCCACTCGCCACGACCAGCGCGTCGTACGAGTGCGCCTGGCCGCCGACCGACACCGTGCGGCCCGCCAGGTCGTAGCCGTCGACGCGGGTGTTGTAGCGGATGTCGATGCCCTGGTCGGCGTACTGCTCCTTGGTCCCCAGGAACAGCCGCTGGAAGTCGGGGATCTCCTTGCCGTGCACGTACGGGATGCCGCAAGGGCTGTACGCGGCGTCCTCGTACTCCGTGAACACGGTGACCTCGGCCGTGGGGTCGGTGCCCTTCGCGGCGCCGGCCGCGCCCATCCCCGCCGCGCCGCCGCCGATGACGACGATCCGCTTGCTCACCACGGGCCTCCTTCGACGAGCCGTGGCCCGCATCGACGTTGAGCATCCGCTACAACGCGTCCACTATGTTGGACAGCACAGCCCGGCAGAGTCAAGGGACGACGCCGGAGTTCACGGCGATGAAACAGGCCGCTCCCCCTGCCCCGGGCGGGTCGCAGCGGTGCCCGGGAGGCGCGCGTGTCCGAGGACCTCACCCGCATTGTGCACGGCATCGGGCCGAAGGTGCGCAGCCTGCGCAAGCAGGGCGGCCTGTCGCTCCAGCAGCTCGCCGAGCAGTCCGACGTGTCGGCTGCCGCCATCCACAAGATCGAGCAGAGCGGCATGGTCCCGACCATCACCACCCTGCTCAAGGTCGCCGGCGCGCTCGGCAAGCCGGTGGCCTTCTTCGTCGACGAGGAGGAGCACTCCGAGCCGACGGTGCACACCCTGGACGGCCAGCAGCGGCCGATCTACACCTCGCACACCGGTATCGACCTGGCCGGCATCTCCGGCACGTACGACCAGTTCAACATCGCCGGCGCCAGGGCGACCGTCGAGCCCGGGGCGAGCAGCGGCCTCAAGATGCTCGAGCACCCGGGCGAGGAGCTGATCTACCTGCTGGAGGGTCGGCTGGAGTTCGTCGTCGCGGGTGCGGTCTTCGTGCTCGAGCCGTGCGACGCGCTGCACTTCCGCACCGTGCAGCCGCACTCCTGGCGCAACCCCGGCGACGTGGCCGCGGTGGCCGTCTGGATGGCCCTGCGGCCGCAGTGACCACCGGTGGGTCGCCGTCAGCTCAGCTGCGGCAGCCGCACCAGCTCGACCGGCACCACCACGTGCTCGAGCCGCCCGTCCGGCCGGCGCTGAATCCGGCCGTGCCCGAACCCCCTCGGCGGCCAGCCCGCGCGCTCCAGGGCCACCCGCAGCACCGTCGTCGCCATCAGCTCCAGCGCCCGGTCGCTCTGGTGGCGGTGGGCCCGCTCGCCGAGGTCGACCTGCGCCAGGCCGCCGAGCCCCACCATCGCGTACGCGTCGAGCAGCAGCCCCATCTCGACCCCGTAGCCGCCCACCAGCGAAAGCCGCTCGAGCAGCGAGCGGCGGGCCGCGGTCTCCCCTGCCAGCGGCTGCGCGAACAACGTCAGCTCCGGCGCGACGACGTCCAGGACCGGCAGCGCAACCAGCCGGGTCACCCGGCCGCCACTGCCGGGATGCAGCACACCGTCGACCTCGAGCGGCCGGTCGTACGCCGCCTTGACCAGCGCCACGTCACGGTCGCGCAGCAGCGGCAGGAGCAACGAGGCCGCCCAGTGCGCGGGGAACTGCGCGACGTCAGCGTCCAGGAACAGCACCAGCTCGCCGCTGGTCGCTGCCAGGCCACGCCACATGGCGCCGCCCTTGCCTGCGGGAGCGACGTCGGGGCGTACGACCTCCGCGGTCACCACCCGGGCACCGGCCCCCCGGGCCTGGCTCGCCGTCGCGTCCACCGAGCCGTCGTCGACGACCACGAGCTCGTGGATGAGTCCGCCGAGGCCCTGCCGAAGCCCACGCACGAGGCTGCCGACCGTGGTCTCCTCGTCGCGGGCCGACAGCACGACGGACACCGTCGTGCCACCCAGCAGACCGCGCGCCTGCTCGAGGTCCGCGGGCAGGCTGCGGAAGCAGCGCCGGTCCAGCCAGTCCTGCGGGGTCACGCCGCCGTCCACCGGGCCACCAGGTACGTCACCCCGTAGGGGGCCCCCGACCAGAGCAGGTCGCCGTGGAAGCGCTGCCCGGCGGCGGCGCCGGCGAGCACCTGCCACGGCGCGCGCCCGGCGGCCAGCAGCTCGCGTCCCCGTCCGGCCGACAGCCCCAGCAGCCGGGCGGGGTCGGCGACGGCGAGGGCCTGCTCCGCCTGCGCGTCGTAGGCCTCGGCGCGCAGGTCGAGATGACCGGGGGCCGCCTCGCTGCGCCGGGCCGTGCCGTCCCCTACGACCAGCAGCCGGATGTCCCGGTCGCGTACCAGCTCCGCCCCGAGCCGGCCGCAGGCCTCCGGCTCCTCGCTGGGCGCGACCCCGAACAGGTCCCGGCCCCGCCCGGGGTCGATGTCGTCGAGCAGCCAGGCCCCCATCGCCAGGGCCAGCGGCAGCGGCCCGGTCCCCGGTCCTCGAGCGGCCACGCCGAAGGGCCGCCAGTCCCAGCCGCCGTCGACCGGGCCGGTGGCAGCCGCCGCCCCCACGACGACGACGTGTTCTTTGCCGGCCAGCAACTCGGCCACGGCCGACCTGACGGCGGCGCGCAGGTCGGCGTCCGCGGGAGCGCTGCCGCCGGCGATCTCGGGGACCAGCAGCGGGGGCGAGGGCACGACGACGGCCTCGACCAGGCTCACGCCAGGCCCCGGCGACCGACGGCGAGGTCGAGGTCTCCGCGTACGGCGGCGACGGTACGCACGACCCGCAGCGTGGCGGCGACGTCGTGTGCCCGGAAGACCCGCGCGCCGAGGAACGCGCTGACGGCCGTCGCGGCCAGGGTGCCCTCGAGCCGGTCATCGGGCGGCAGCTCCAGCACCTCGCCGATGAAGTCCTTGCGCGACAGCGCGACCAGGACCGGCCAGCCGGTCGCGACCAGCTCGTCCAGCCGGCGGGTGACCTCCAGGGAGTGCCTGCTGTTCTTCCCGAAGTCGTGCGCCGGGTCGATCAGGACCGCGTCCCGGCGCACCCCCAGCGCCACGGCGCGCTCCGCCAGGGCGACCACGTCGCCAACCACCTCGGTGACGACGTCCTCGTACTGGACGCGGTGCGGGCGGGTGCGGGGCGGCACCCCACCGGTGTGCGTACAGACCAGTCCCACGTCGTGGCGGGCAGCGACCTCGGCGAGCTCGGGCTCCCAGCCGCCCCAGGAGTCGTTGAGCAGGTCGGCACCCGCCCGGCAGACCAGCTCACCCACGGCTGCCCGGTAGGTGTCGACCGAGATGACCACGTCGGGGTGGCGGGCGCGCACCCGCTCGACCACCTCGACAACGCGGCGGGCCTCCTCCTCCGGGGGGACCTGCTCCCCCGGGGCGGCCTTGACCCCCCCGATGTCGACGATCGCCGCGCCCTCGTCAACGACCTGGTCGACGCGGGCCAGCGCCGCATCCAGCGCGTACGTCCGCCCGCGGTCATAGAAGGAGTCGGGCGTGCGGTTGACGATCGCCATCACCACCGGCGTCCCAGGGCCGAAGGTCCGGCGACCGAGACGCAGCGGGCTCTGGTCGGGCACCGCCGGACCGTACGTCAGCGCCGCTCAGGACCAGCGCGGGAGTGGGCAGGTCGGCACCGGCAGGCCTCCCGTCTGGAGCCGGCCGGCCAGCCGGTGGCTCGTGGAACTTCGGCACCGACGGGCCGGACCCCGAGCTCGACACCATCGAGTTCTGCCGGGTCCTGTCGGATCGCGCACCGGCCGGGTCCTCCCCTGGGTGCGGGCAGCCAGCTCAGCCCAGGAAGCCGTGCAGCAGGGCGTTGCTGGCTGCGAGGTGCTCCTCGACGGCCCGGCGCGCCGCCGGCGGCCGGCCGCGGACCACGGCGTCGACGATCCGCTGGTGCTGGGCGTCGCTGTGGGCGATGTTGCGCGGCAGCAGCGGGATCCGGTCGAGCAGGTCGTTCAGGCGCATCCGGACGTCGGCAGCCACCGCCGACAGCGACGGCGAGCCAGCCAGCTCGATCAGCGCCAGGTGCAGCCGCGAGTCCAGCGGGCGGTACCGGTGCGGGGCGGCGCTGCGGCAGTCGGCGAGCATCAGATCCAGCGCCGCAGCGGCAGCGGCGGGGATCGGCGACGACGCTGCCAGCTCCACCGCGCCGACCTCCACGACCCGGCGGACGGCAAGCACGTCGGCCAGCTCGGCCGGGGTCGGCGGCGCGGCGACCACCGCGGGGGCAGGGGCGTCCAGCACGAAGGAGCCGCCGTACCGGCCGGGGCGGGCCGCCACCCAACCGGCGTCGGCGAGGGCCCGGAGCGCCTCGCGCAGCGTCGCCCGGCTGACCGCAAGCCGGCCCGCCAGCTCGCGCTCCGGTGGCAGCCGCTCCCCCGGCAGGACCAGGCCCAGCCGCACCAGCTGCAGCAGCCGACCGACGCACTCCTCGAAGGCGTTGCCGTTGCGCAGCGGCCGCAGCACCGCGGCACCGACCGTCGGCTCGCTCATCGGCCTAGAGCGGCGTGACGTAGGCCCCGCAGGTACCGCCGTCGACGAGGAACTCCGACGCGGTCATGAACGACGAGTCGTCCGAAGCGAGGAACGCAACGGCGGCGGCGATCTCGTGTGCCTCGGCGAAGCGGCCCATCGGGATGTGCACCAGGCGGCGCGCGGCGCGCTCGGGGTCGGCCGCGAAAAGCTCCTGCAGCATCGGGGTGTTGACCGGCCCAGGTGACAGGGCGTTGACCCGGATGCCCTCGCGGGCGAACTGCACGCCGAGTTCGCGTGACAGCGCCAGCACCCCGCCCTTGGAGGCGGTGTAGGAGATCTGCGACGTCGCGGCACCCAGCCGCGCGACGAACGACGCCGTGTTGATGATCGAGCCACGACCGCGCGCCTGCAGGTGCGGGATCGCATGCTTGCAGCACAGGAAGACCGAGGTCAGGTTGACCTCCTGGACGCGCCGCCAGGCCGCCAGGCCGGTGGTCAGGATCGAGTCGTCCTCCGGCGGCGAGATGCCGGCGTTGTGGAAGGAGATGTCGAGCCCACCGTAGGTCCCGACGGCCGCGTCGAACATCGCGACCACCTGCTCCTCGCTGGTCACGTCGGTCTGCACGAACAGACCGCCGACCTGCTCGGCGGCCCGCGCCCCGGCGACCGGGTCGACGTCGGCGACCACGACGTGCGCGCCTTCCGACGCCAGCCGCTGTACGGTCGCCAGGCCGATGCCGCCGGCCCCTCCGGTGACGACCGCGACCCGGTCGACCAGCCGACGTACGACGTCGTTCATGAGACCCCCGTGGCGTAGAAGACGTTCTTGACCTCGGTGAAGGAGTCGAGGGCGTCCGGGCCGAGCTCGCGGCCGAGGCCGGACTGCTTGAAGCCGCCGAAGGGCGTGCTGTAGCGCACCGAGGAGTGGCTGTTCACCGACAGGTTGCCGGCCTCGATCCCCCGCGAGACACGCAGCGCCCGACCGAGGTCACGCGTCCAGATCGACCCCGACAGCCCGTACCGGCCCTCATTGGCCCGCCGGACGGCGTCGTCCTCGTCGTCGAAGGCCTGTACGACAACGACCGGGCCGAACACCTCCTCGGTCAGTACCGGATCGGCGGGGTCGACGTCGACCAGCACGGTCGGCGGATACCAGAAGCCGGGGCCGTCGGGCACGGTGCCGCGGAAGGCGACCGACGCGGCGTCCGGGACGTACGCCGCGACCCGGTCGCGCTGACGAGCTGAGATCAGCGGCCCCATCTCGGAGCTCTCCAACAACGGGTCCTGCACGCGCAGCGCCGCCACCGCCGGCCCGAGCAGCTCGAGGAAACGATCGTAAACGCTGCGCTGCACCAGGATCCGGGAGCGTGCGCAGCAGTCCTGACCGGCGTTGTCGAAGACCGCCGACGGGGCACTCGCGGCAGCCAGCTCGAGGTCGGCGTCGGCGAACACCACGTTGGCGCTCTTGCCGCCCAGCTCCAGCGTGACCCGCTTGACCTGGTCGGCGCAGCCCGCCATGACGGCCTTCCCGACGGCGGTGGAGCCGGTGAACACGACCTTGCGGACGTCCGGGTGCGTGACGAAGCGCCGGCCGACGACCGGCCCGGCACCCGGCAGCACGGTCAGCACGCCCGCTGGCAGCCCGGCCTCGAGCGCGAGCTCACCGAGCCGCAGCGCGGTCAGTGGCGTCAGCTCGGCGGGCTTGAGCACGACCACGTTGCCCGCGGCCAGCGCGGGCGCGAACCCCCAGCCGGCGATCGGCATCGGAAAGTTCCAGGGCGCGATCAGCCCGACGACGCCGAGCGGCTCGCGGTAGGTGACGTCAAGGCCGCCTGCGACCGGGATCTGCCGGCCGAACAGCCGCTCGGGCGACGCGCTGTAGTACGCCAGGACGTCGCGGACGTTGCCAGCCTCCCAGCGCGCGCTGCCGATCGGGTGGCCGGAGTTGGCGACCTCGAGCTGCGCGAGCTCCTCGAGGTGGTCCTCGACCTGCTGGGCGAACCGTTGCAGCAGCCGGGCACGGTCGGCCGGGGCGACCGCCCGCCAGGGCCCGTACGCCGCCTTTGCCGCCGCCACCGCCACGTCGGTCTGCTCGACGTCCGCCATCGGTACCGTGCGCAGCACCTGCTCAGAGGTCGGGTCGACCACGTCGTAGGTGCTCGACACCGACTCGGACGCGACTGTCATAGCCGCTCGAACCCCCGGTAGCGCTCCCAGTCGGTGACCGCGCTGCCGAACGCCGTCAGCTCCACGCGGGCTGCGTTGGCATAGTGCGCCACGACGTCCTCGCCGAAGGCCGTACGCGCGAAAGTGCTGCTCTCCCAGAGATCGAGCGCCTCGGCGAGACTGGTCGGCACCCTCTGCACGTCGCTGCGGTAGGCGTTGCCGGTGAACGCCGGGTCGAGCGTCAGCTGCTGCTGCACACCCGCCAGACCGGCCGCCAGCATCGCCGCGGTCGCCAGGTAGGGGTTCACGTCGCCGCCCGGTACGCGGTTCTCCAGCCGGAGCGAGGCCCCGTGGCCGACCAGCCGGAAGGCGCAGGTGCGGTTGTCGCGGCCCCACGCCAGCGCGGTCGGCGCGAACGAGCCCTCGACGAAGCGCTTGTAGGAGTTGACGTTTGGTGCCAACAGCAACGTCAGCTCGCGCAGGTGCGCGAGCTGACCGGCCACGAACGACCGGCCCAGCGCGGACATGCCGTCGCCGGCGTCGCCGGCCATGACGACCTCGCCGCCGGTACCGCGCACGCTGCAGTGCACGTGGCAGGAGTTGCCCTCGCGTTCGTCGTACTTGGCCATGAACGTCAGCGCGTAGCCGTCCTGGGCGGCCATCTCCTTCGCGCCGTTCTTGTAGACGACGTGGTGGTCACACGACACGACCGCCTCGTCGAAACGGAACACGATCTCCTGCTGGCCGAGGTTGCACTCGCCTTTCGCGGACTCCACCGTCAGCCCGGCGCCGGCCATCGCGTTGCGCACGCGGCGCAGGAACGGCTCCACGCGCGAGGTCCCCAGCAGCGAGTAGTCCACGTTGTACAGGTTCGTCGGGGTCAGGCCGCGGTAGCCCGCCGTCCACGCCTGCTCGTAGGTGTCGCGGAACAGGATGAACTCCAGCTCCGTACCGACGTGGGCGCGCAGCCCCGTCTCCGCCAGCCGGGCGGTCTGCCGCTGCAGGACCTGCCGGGGCGAGGCGGTCACCGGTGAGCCGTCCTCCCACAGCACGTCGGCGAGCACCATCACGGTGCCCTCGTGCCACGGCACGCGGTGCATCGTGGACAGGTCCGGTCGCATGACCAGGTCGCCGTAGCCGCTGTCCCACGACGACATCGCGTAGCCCGCCACGGTGTTCATCTCGACGTCGACGGCCAGCAGGTAGTTGCAGCCCTCCGTCGCGTGTTCCACCACCACGTCCAGGAAGTACTCCGCGTGCAGCCGCTTGCCCTGCAGCCGGCCCTGCATGTCGGTGATCGCGACCAGGACGGTGTCGACCCGGCCGGCCTCGACGTCGACCCGCAGCTCCTCCAGCGTCAGCATCCGAGTCAGCCCGGCAGGGCGAGGTCGTGCTCGATCGCGGCGAGCTCGGCCTCGCTGCCCTGCACCCGCGGTCCGGTGAACCAGTGGCGCGCCGACACCAGCCAGTAAATGCCGGCGAAACCGATGACCGCGACCATCACCAACGGAGCGAAGTTGAAGGCGTTGACGGCGAACTTCCCGTCCGGGTAGGGGTTGAACTGCGGGCCCAGCAACGGGAACAGGATGAACACCACCCACGCGACCGCGAGCCAGCCGATGACCGCGCTCCCCCGGCCCAGGTGCCACGGCCCGTTCACGAAGCCCTTGTTGAGGCGGCGCAGGAACACCGGGATGACGTAGGAGACGTACAGCCCCACAACGGCGACCGAGACCAGCGCGAAGAACGCCACCGCGTAGCCCTGATTGGTGTACAGCGACGGGAGGCCGAGGATGGCGGCACCGACGACGGCGAACCAGATGCTGTTGGTCGGCGTCCGGGTCCGCGGATTGATCTGGTGCCACAGCCGTGATCCGGGGATCGCGCCGTCCCGTGCAAAGGCATAGATCATCCGGCTGTTGGCGGTGACCGACGCCATCCCGCAGAAGAACTGGGCCACGATGACGGCAAGCAGCAGGACCTTGGCGAAGCCGCCGCCGACCGCGTCCACGATGATCGACGGTCCGGCCAGGATGCCCTTGGCGGCAACCACGCCGTACTGGTCGCTGCCGGGGGCGAACGGTACGGCGACCGACAGCCCGACCATCAGCACAAAGCCCGCGACCACCGACACCCAGATCGCCGTGACGATGCCGCGCGGGCCCGCCACCGCTGCATTGTGGGTCTCCTCCGTCATGTGCGCGGAGGCGTCGAAACCGGTGATCGTGTACTGCGCGAGCATCAGTCCGACTGCTGCGATCCAGATGCCGGCGAGCCCGCCACCGCCGAACCCGGTGGTGTTGGCGTAGCCGGTGAAGACGTCGCCGATCGGGGTCGTCGTGTCGGGGAGCAGGAACAGCGCCCCGACGATGATCGCGGTGAAGGCCAGGTGCCACCAGACACTGATGTCGTTGAGTACGGCGACCAGCCCGACACCGAGGGTGTTGAGCAGGCCGTGCGCCAACAGGATCAGCACGTAGATGACCAGGATCTGCCACGGTTTCGCCGCAAAGTCCGGCAGGACGGTCAGCTGCAGGAAGAAGCCGACGATCGTCGCGAGGCCGAAGTCGATCGAGGCCGTCACAGCGACCTGCCCGATGAGGTTGAACCAGCCGGTGAACCACGAAGCCAGCGCCGGCCGGCGCGGGGCCATCTTCGCCGCCCAGTAGTACAGCCCGCCCGCGGTCGGGTAGGCCGAGCAGACCTCGGCCATCGCCAGCCCGACCAGCGTGGACATCAGGCCGACGAACAGCCAGCCCACGGTCGCCGTACGCGGTCCGCCCGCAGCCATCGCCAGGTAGTAGGTGGTGATGCCACCGGTCAGGATCGAGATGATCGTGAACGACACCGCAAAGTTGGAGAACCAGCTCATCTTGCGGGACAGCTCCTGCGCGTAGCCGAGCTCGTGCAGGCGGCGGCTGTCCGCGTCTGGTGCGGGCTCGTTCGTGAGGCGCTCGGACTGAGTGCTCATGGGCAGGCTCCCGGGGGGGTCATGCTCTATGGATCAGGACCGGACCATAGAGCCGGTGACCCCCGGCGACAAGGGGCTGATCAGGGTGAGTCGGCGAACTCGACCAGCGCCCGGAACAGCCGGCGGTCCTGCCCGGCCTCCGGGTGCCACTGCACGCCGAGGCAGAAGGCACCGCCCAGCCGCTCGACGGCCTCGACGGTGCCGTCCGCTGCCCAGGCGGTGACCGTGAGGCCGTCGGCGACCCGGTCCAGCGCCTGGTGGTGGTGGCAGTGCGCCTCGACCCGCTCGCCCACGAGCTGCGCGGTCAGGGTGCCCGGTGTGCACCGCACCTGGTGCGCGGTGAACAGCCCCGGACCGGGATCGTGACAGTCGGCGCCGGGCCGGTCGGGCAGGTGCTGCACCAGGTCGCCGCCGAGCACTACGTTGAGCAGTTGCATGCCGCGGCAGACCGCGAGCACCGGCAGCTGCGCGTGCAGGGCCGCTTCGAGCAGAGCGCTCTCGGTGCTGTCGCGGTCCGGCCGCAGGCCGGTGGTGTGCGGTCCGGCCGCGGCGCCGTAGCGGGCCGGGTTGACGTCGGCGCCACCGGCGAGCACCAGCCCGTCGAGCCGTCCGACGACGCCTGCGCTGCCCGCCCCGGTCGGCAGCAGCACCGGCTCGCCGCCCGCGTCCGCCACCGCGTCGGGGTAGGTCGCTGGCAGGAGCACGGCCGGCACATCCCAGCCGCCCCAGCGGGCCTGCTCCCGGTAGCTGGTGATGCCGATCAGCGGCCGGGTCACGGGCCCTCCAGGTCGCCCTCGAGCTCCAGGTAGGTCTGCTTCAGCCCGGCCAGCGTGGCGTCACCGGGCGACTCCCAGAGCCCCCGGTCGGCAGCTTCCAGCAGCCGCTCCGCGACGCCGCGCAGCGCCCAGGGGTTGCTCTTGGCCATGAACGCCCGGTTGGTCTCGTCGAACACGTAGGCGCTGGCGAGCTTTTCGTACATCCAGTCCTGCACGACGCCGGCGGTCGCGTCGTAGCCGAACAGGTAGTCCACCGTCGCCGCCATCTCCAACGCACCCTTGTAACCGTGCCGCTGCATCGCCGCGATCCACTTCGGGTTGACGACCCGGGCCCGGAACACCCGGTGGGTCTCCTCCTGCAGCGTGCGGGTCTTCACCGTGTCGGGCACCGCGCTGTCGCCGACGTACGCCTCGGGGCTCTCGCCGGTCAGCGCCCGCACCGCCGCGACCATGCCGCCGTGGTACTGGAAGTAGTCGTCGCTGTCGACGATGTCGTGCTCACGGGTGTCCTGGTTCTTTGCCGCGACCCGCACCCGCCGGTAGACCCGCTCCATGTCGCCGCGGGCCGGTGCGCCGTCCAGGCCGCGGCCGTACGCATAGCCGCCCCAGACCGCGTAGACCTCGGCCAGGTCGGCGTCGGTCTTCCAGTCGCGGCTGTCGATGAGCGGCAGCAGCCCGGCGCCGTACGCCCCGGGCTTGCTGCCGAAGATGCGGGCGCTCGCCCGGCGCGGGTCAGCGCCGGCAGCGACGTCGGCGGCGATGTGGGCGCGCAGCGGGTTGTCCTCCTCGTCGGCCGCCGCCGCCAGCTGGACGGCGTCGTCGAGCAGCTGCACCACGTGCGGGAAGGCGTCGCGGAAGAACCCGCTGATCCGCAGCGTCACGTCGACGCGGGGCCGGCCGAGCTGCGCGCGGTCAATGCGCTCCAGCCCGGTGACGCGGCGGGAGGCCTGGTCCCACACCGGGCTGACGCCGAGCAGCCACAGCGCCTCGGCGATGTCGTCACCGGCGGTACGCATCGCGCTGGTGCCCCAGACGACGAGCCCGACGGTGTCGGGGTGCTCGCCGTGGTCGGCGACGTACCGCTCGATGAGGCTGTCACCGAGCGCGACGCCGACCGTCCAGGCATTGCGTGACGGGATCGCCTTCGGGTCGACGGAGTAGAAGTTGCGCCCGGTCGGCAGCACGCCCACGAGGCCGCGGGTCGGCGAGCCGGACGGGCCGGCCGGCACGAAGCCGCCGGACAGGCCGTGCAGCAGGTTGTCGACCTCGTCCGTCGTACGCGCCAGGCGGGGCACGACCTCCTCGCACGCAAAGCGCAGCACCGCCTCGACATCGGGCAGCTCCCGCTCGCAGACGTCGGCGACGATCGCGGGCACGCAGGAGGTGTCCCAGCCCTTCAGGTCGAGGCTCTGCACGAGCCGTCGCGCCAGCGCCTCCAGCTCGTCGGCCTGCCGACGGTCGTCCTCCACCAGGCCGTACGCCTCACCCAGCGCGCGGCGCAGCCCCGGCAGCGCGCCGGTGGCCCCGCCCCAGGTCTGCTGCGCGCGCAGGATGCCCAGCACCAGGTCGACCCGCGGCTCGCCGGCCGGCGCCTGCCCGAGCACGTGCAGGCCGTCGCGGATCAGGACGTCCTTGACCTCGCACAGGTAGCCGTCGACGTGCAGCACGAACTCGTCGAACTCCTCGTCCGTCGGGCTCTCGCCGACCTGCAGGTCGTGGTGCAGCTGCGCGGCCTGCACGACCTCCCACACCTGGGCGCGGATCACCGGCAGCTTCGCCGGGTCCATCGCCTGCACCTGCGCGTACTCGTCGAGCAGCTGCTCCAGGCGGGCCATCTCGTCGTAGGTCTCCGCGCGGGCCATCGGTGGCACCAGGTGGTCCACGACGGTCGCGTGCGCCCGGCGCTTGGCCTGGGTGCCCTCGCCCGGGTCGTTGACGATGAACGGGTAGAACAGCGGCAGGTCGCCGAGCACGGCATCGGGCGCACATGCAGCCGACAGCCCGAGTCCCTTGCCGGGCAGCCACTCCAGCGTCCCGTGCTTGCCCAGGTGGATCACCGCGTCGGCCTTGAACTCCTCGCGCAGCCAGGCGTACGCGGCCAGGTAGTGGTGGCTCGGCGGTAGGTCCGGGTCGTGGTAGATCGCGATCGGGTTCTCGCCGAAACCGCGCGGCGGCTGGATCATCAGCACGACATTGCGGTACTGCAGGGCGGCCAGCACGATCTCGTCGCCGTCGACGTACAGACCGCCCGGCGGCGGGCCCCAGTGCTCGACCATCCGCTCGCGCAGCTGCTGGGGCAGGGTGGCGAACCACGCCGTGTACGCCGCCAGCGGCACCCGCGCGACCGCAGCCTGCAGCTGGTCCTCGGTCAGCCACTCGACATCGTGCCCACCGGCCGCGATCAGGGTGTGTACGAGCTGGTCGCCGTCCTCCGGGAACTCCGCAACCGAGTAACCCGCGTCGCGCAGCGCGCGCAGCAGCACGACGGCGCTGGCGGGCGTGTCGAGTCCCACGGCGTTGCCGACCCGGGAGTGCTTCGTCGGGTAGCTGCTGAGTACGACGGCGAGTTTCTTGTCCGCGTTGTCGACGTGCCGAAGGCGGGCGTGCGCGACGGCCGTACCCGCGACCCGGGCGGCCCGCCCGAGGTCAGCGACGTAGGTCGGGACACCATCGCTCCCGGTCTCCTTGAACGAGAACGGCACGCCGATCAGCCGACCATCGAACTCCGGGATGGCCACCTGCATGGCGGCGTCGATCGGTGCGAGTCCGGCGTCGGAGCGCTCCCAGTCTCCGCGACTGCTGGTGACGCACAGGCCCTGCAGTACCGGGACATCCAGGGTGGTGAGCGCGCGGGCGTCCCACGCCTCACTGTCGGCGGCGTTGGACCCGCCGCCGGCCAGCACGGTGACGATGAGCGCGTCGACCTGACCGGCGAGCAGCTCCTCGACCGCTGCGACCCGGCCATCCGCGTCAGGACGCAGCGAGGGGACGTACACCGGCCGGGCGTTGCCGCCGGCGGCCTCCACTGCCTCGCACAGCACATCGATGAAGCCGGTGTTGCCCGACAGCTCGTGAGCCCGGTAGTAGACGACGCCGACCGTCGGACGGGCCGGGTCGTGGGAGCGGGGCCGCAGTCCGTACGGCGGCAGCGGCAGCGGCGCGGTGAACCCGTGGCCGGTGAGCAGCACCGTGTCGGACAGGAACGAGACCAGCTCGCGCAGGTTGTCCGGGCCGCCCTCGCGCAGGTACGCGGCCGCGTCGGTGACGACGCCCGGCGGCACCGTGGACAGCGATGTCAGCTCCGGGTCGGCGCCCTCGCCGCCCAGCAGGACCACCGGGGTACGGCGTGCCCGCGCGTCGGCGAGCAGGGCGTCCAGGCCGTCCCAGGCGCGTCGTCCCCCGAGCAGCCGCACGACGACCAGCGCGACACCGTCGAGGTCCGGCGCATCCGTGCGGGCCGGGTTCGCCAGCCGTAGCGGGAGCGCCGGGCGCGGTACGGCACGGGCGGCGAGCAGGTCGGTGTCGGCGGTCGACAGGAGCAGCAGGGTCACGCCGACCAGTCTCGCCGACGCCGCTCCGGCCGGCTCCCCGTCGCCTCCCGCTTCCCCTTCGACAGGTCACTTCCCCTTCGACCGGTCACCGGAAGGCGCCCGCACAGTGACCTCCCGCAGGGGAAGCAGCTGCAGGGTGACGGGCGCGGCCGGGGCAGTGCGGCGGGTCGCCAGCACGCAGCCGATCAGGACCAGCGGAAAGCCGACAGCCGTACCGACGGTGAACGGCTCACCGAGCAGCGCAATGCCGAGCGCCACCGCAACCGCGGGATTGACGAAGGTGATGACCAATGCGCGGTGCGGGCCCGCCTCGGCGATCAGCGCGAAGAACAGCACCAGCGCCAGCGCCGTACACATCAGCCCGAGGCCGAGCACGGCGAGCACGACGCGGCCGGATGGCACTCCGTCGTACGACGCCACGCCGAAAGGCAGGAACAGCAGCGCGGTGGCTGTCAGTGCCGCAGCGTTGACACCCTGGCTCGGGACGTCGCGCAGCGATCGGCTGACGACGAGCGGACCCGTGGCATATCCGACGACCGTGAGCGCGACGGCTCCGACGGCCGGCAGGTCGCTTCCGTGTACGTCGAGACCGAGCAGCAGGCCCACGCCGAGCAGCCCGACGAGCAGCCCCGCCACCCGTACCCGATCGAGGCGGTCGCTCTCGCCGAGCGCCCGACCCGCCATCGCGGCCACCAGCGGGACGGCCGCCACGAGCAGGCCGGTCAGTGAGCTGGACAGGGCGCGCTCGGCGTGTGCGAGCAGGTACCAGGGTCCGGCCATCTCGAGGACCGTGAACAGCAGCAGCGGCCGCCAGGCCCGCAGCGCCGGGGCCAGCGCACCGCTGCGCAACGCCCAGGGCAGCAGCACGGCGGCGCCGAGCGTCGTACGGGCGAGCACCAGCTCCGCGGGGGCGATCTCCGCCACGGCGACCTTGATGAGCAGGTACGGCACTCCCCAGACCACGCACATGACCCCGAACAGCAGCCAGGCCCGGCGGGTCACTCCTCGGGCGCGTCGGGGGCCCGGTCGATCAGGGCTCGCAGGACGGGCTGCATGAGCCGGTCGACCTCCTCGCGGGATGCGCTGGCGAGCGGTTGGAGCTCGAGCAGGTAGCGGGCGATGCCCACACCGATCATGCAGGCCCCGAACAGGCTGGCGCGCAGCTCGGCATCAGGACCCTCCAGCGTGCTGGCGACCGCGGCTGCCCGGTCGCACATGACCTCGTCGCGCATGATCCGCGCCGCGCTCGGATGGGTGAGGCAGTTGCGCAGCAGGGCGACCGCCGCCTCCCGGTCGGTACCGGACTCGAACTTGTCGAACAGGTCCGCCAGAGCTGCCGACGGCAAACTGTCGGAGGTCGCTGTCAAGATGCGCTCGTGGTCACTCGTCCAGCGTGCAGCGGCAGCGAACAGGCCCTCCTTGCTGCCGTAGTGCTGCATCACCAGGGCCGGATCGATGCCCGCCCGGGCTGCCACGGCGCGGATCGTGGTGCGCTCGAAGCCCGTCTCGGCAAACAGTTCCTGGGCGGCCCGCAGGATGGCCGCCTCGGTCCGCTGTCGGCGCTCCTCACGGGTGAGGTGTTCGTCTGCAGGTGTCACGAGTTTCACTCTACAGCGGTTGACCGGTCAGCCACTCACAGTCTACGGTCGTTGAGCCAACTCGACCAAGGAGTACCTCGATGACCCTCGCCGACAGCACCCGCCCTTTGGGCGCCTCCCTTGCCGGTGGCCCGCCCGAGGTCAACAAGGGCCTCGCCCTGCTCGTGCTGGCCATCGCCCAGCTCATGGTCGTGCTCGACGCAACCATCGTGAACGTCGCACTGCCCGACATCAGCCGCGCGCTGCACGTGTCGAGCAACGCCGACCTGCAGTGGGTCGTCACCGGCTACACGCTCACGTTCGGCGGCTTCCTGCTGCTCGGCGGCAAGCTCGCCGACCGGGTCGGCCGCAAGGAGATCTTCATCGGCGGCGCCGTGCTGTTCGCGGTGGCCAGCCTGGTCGGCGGCCTGTCGGGCAACCTCGGCGTGCTGCTAACCGCCCGGGCGGTCCAGGGCATCGGCGGCGCACTCATGTCGCCGGCTGCGCTCTCGCTCATCACGGTGATCTTCGAGGAGGGCAAGGAGCGCAACCGCGCGCTGGGCATCTACGCCGCGATTACCGCCGGTGGCGCGGCGCTCGGCCTCATCCTCGGCGGCGTGCTCACCGAGTACGCCTCGTGGCGCTGGGTGTTCTTCGTCAACCTGCCGATAGCGGCGGTGGCCGTGTTCGGCGCCCTCGCTGTCGTGCCGCACAGCCGCGACGAGAACGCCCAGGGCTTCGACGTCCCCGGCGCCGTGCTCGTCACCGGCGGGCTGATCGCCGCGGTGTACGGGCTCGTCAAGGGAAACGACTACGGCTGGGGCTCCGGGCGCACGATCGGCGTGCTTGCTCTCGCGGTCGCGCTGCTGGCGTCGTTCGTCGTCGTCCAGCGACGGGCCCGCTTCCCACTGGTGCCGTTCCGGGTGTTCCGCACGCGCAGCGTGCTGGGCGCGGACCTCGGGGCGCTGCTGGTCGGCGCCGGCATCTTCGCAATCTTCTTCTTCCTGATCCTGTGGATGCAGGTCGTCAACGGCTACAGCCCGGTCAAGTCCGGCCTGGCGTTCCTGCCGATGACCGTTCTGATCGGTGTCAGCGCGGGCATCGGCTCGCAGTTGCTCGGCCGCGTCGGGCCACGGCCACTGCTGACCGTGGGGCCCTCGCTCGCCGGCCTCGGGCTGGTGACGCTCGGCCTGCGGCTGCAGACCGACAGCTCCTACCTGACGACGGTGCTGCCGTCCCTGGCCCTGGTCGCGTTGGGCATGGGCATGACCTTCGTCGCGCTCACCAGCTCGGCGGTCGCCGGGGTTCCCCACGAGGACGCCGGCATCGCCTCTGCGCTGCTCAACGCCGGTCAGCAGGTCGGCGGCGCGCTCGGCCTGGCGGTGCTCACCGCGGTGAGCGCGGCACGCACCACGGCGCTGTTCCCCGGCGGCCCCCCGCGACCGGGCGGCTCACCGGAGTTCGCCCGCTACACCGTCGCGCTGGTCGACGGCTGGAGCTTGGGATTCGTCGTCGGCGGCGGCATCCTGCTGGCTGCCGCTCTGCTGATGGGCATGCTCGTCGACGTCAGCCGCGAAGACGCCGTCCGCGCCCTCCAGGACGCACCCGCCGCGGCCTGACCAGCCACGCACCGACGCAGTGTCGGAAGCCGGCCTGACCGTTCAGTCAGGAGCGCCCGGCGGGACGAACGGCAGGCCGGGCGGCGCCCCGTTCTGCAGCAGTCGAAGGACAGCCGCGGTGTCCAGGTGGTCGGCGACGAGGTCGCCGAGCGCATCGAGCCGATCCTGGCGGACCTGCTCGAACGACGTCGTGCCGGGCGTCCAGTCCCGGCCCGCTGCGGCGGCCACCTCGGCGAGCAGCGCCCGCCGGGCGCCATCGGACTCGAGCGCCCCGTGCCACACCGTGCCCAGCACCGCCCCGTACCGGCAGCCCTCATCGGGCAGGAACAGCGGCTGGCCGCCATGCCGGGTGACGAGGCCGTGGTGGATCTCATATGCCGTCGTCACGGGGTGCGGCCCCCAGCTCCCGGTCGGCCGGGCGAGCACCTTGTCCGAGCCGAAGACCGTCGTGACGGGCAGCAGTCCGAGCGCGGGCACCGCACCGGCCCGGGACTCCACCTCGTCCTGTACGGACCCGCCGAGCATCTGGTAGCCCCCGCAGACCCCCAGCACCGGGCGACCCTGCGCCGCCCGATCGGCGAGCACCCGGTCCAGGCCGCGGGCGCGCAGCCAGGCCAGGTCGGCAACGGTGGCCCGGGTGCCCGGCAGCACCACCAGGTCGGCGTCGGCCAGCTCCTCGGCGGTCGTCGCGAACCGCACGAGCACGCCTGGCTCGCTGCGCAATGCGTCGATGTCGGTCCAGTTCGACAGCCGCGGCAGCCGTACGACCGAGACGCGCAATACGTCGCGGCCGACCGGCGGCAGTGGCGCCACCGGGACGGACAGGCCGAGCGAGTCCTCGACGTCGAGTTCCAGCCCCTCGGTCCAGGGCAGGACGCCGTACGTCGGCCGCCCGGTGAGCCGCCGCAGCATCGCCAGGCCAGGCTCGAGCAGCGCGACGTCGCCGCGGAACTTGTTGACCACGAACCCGCACACCAGCGCCTGATCCTCGGCGGACAGCAGCGCAAGCGTGCCGAACAGCGCGGCAAAAATACCGCCCGGGTTGATGTCGCCGACGACCAGGACCGGCAGCCCCGCCGCGCGGGCCAGCCCCATGTTGGCGATGTCGGTCGACCGCAGGTTGATCTCGGCAGGGCTGCCCGCTCCTTCGCAGATGACGACGTCGTACCGACGGCGCAGATCGGCCAGGCAGTCGAGGGCGATGTCCAGAAGTGCCGCCTTGTGCGTGCGGTACGACAGCGCCGAGACGTCGGCGTACGGGCGGCCGAGCACGACGACCTGGCTGGTCTGGTCGCTGCCGGGCTTGAGCAGCACCGGGTTCATGGCGGCCTCGACCTCGATGCCGGCGGCCGCCGCCTGCATCGCCTGGGCCCGGCCGACCTCCGCGCCGTCCACGGTGACGGCGCTGTTCAGGCTCATGTTCTGCGCCTTGAAGGGGGCTACCGAAACACCCTGACGGGCCAGCCATCGGCAAAGGCCGGCCGTGAGGACGCTCTTGCCTGCGTCGGAGGTCGTACCGGCCACCAGCAGCGCCCCGCTCACCGCCGGTCCAGCCAGGCCCGCACCGACACGGCCAGCGCGGCTGCGGCGAACGAGACGGCCATCGACAGCTGCGCGGCGCGGGCGACGTCGTCGACGGCCGGGGCGGGTCCGTCACCGAGCAGCGGCCGGTCCTCGACCTGGCCGGCGTAGGCGAGCCGGCCCCCGAGCGTGCGCCCCAGCGCGCCCGCAAAGGCCGCCTCCACCGGGCCGGCGTTCGGGCTCGGGTGCTTGCGCCCGTCGCGCCGCCATGCGCGTAGAGCCGCCCGCGGTCTTCCACCGACGACCGGTGCGAGGAGCACCGTCAGCGCCGCGGTGACGCGCGCCGGTACGAGGTTCGCGACGTCGTCGGCGCGGGCAGCAGCCCAGCCGAACCTCGCGTACCGCTCCGAGCGGTGCCCCACCATGGCGTCCAGGGTGTTGACCGCGCGGTACGCCAGCAGCCCCGGCGCGCCGAGCACAGCCCCCCAGAGCAGCGGGGCGACGACGGCATCCGAGGTGTTCTCCGCGACCGACTCGACGGTGGCGCGGGCCAGCCCCTCCAGGTCGAGGCCCCCGGGGTCGCGGCCACACAGGTGCGTCACCCGAAGCCGGGCCCCGTCGAGGTCGCCGGCCCGCAGCAGCCCGTCCATCGCCGCCGCCTCGCGCCGCAGCGTTGTACCGCCGAGCACCGCCCACGTTGCGGCCGCCGTCCCCAGGACCAGCCGGGTCGGGCGCCCACGCACGCTGGTGCCGATCAGCCCTGCGGCGCCGCACAGCACCCCGGCGTACGCCGCCCCTACGGCTCGGCTGTCCCGATGCACGCGACGCTCGAGCCGAGCCGCTGCGCCGCCGAACACCGCGACGGGGTGGCCGCGCCGCGGGTCGGCGAGCAGCGCGTCCAGCCCGACGCCGGCTGCAAGCCCGAACGCGCTCGCCAGCGAGCGCCGAGGCGCGCTCGCCGTCGAGAGCTGGTGCGCGATCGAACGCTGGATCGCGCTCCCGGTCAGGTAGCGCTCTGCCATCGCCGGCCAGCCGAACCGCGCCGTGTCCGGCGAGCGCCCGGTCGCAACCTCCACGGACGCGACCCTACGGAGCCAACCGCCGAGCCGCATGGTCGGCTGGACCGGTGGGACTCGACCTCGCCTCGGCGCTGACATTGGCGGGGCTGCTCGCACTGGCCGCCGGGGCGCTGGCGGTCGGCGGGGTCGGGCTGCGCGCCGTCCCGGCGCTGGCGGTCGCCCGCGCGGCCGCGCAGCTGGCGGTCGTCGCGCTGGTGCTCGGGCTGGCGTTCCGCAACGCCTGGGTGGCCGCCGCCTTCGTGGCGGTCATGCTCGGTGCGGTGGGGGTCACGTCCGGGCGGCGGCTCGGGGCCGGGCGGCGGCGGGTCGGCCAGGTGCTGTTCGCCAGCGCGGCGGGCGCCACACCCGTGCTCGTCCTGCTGCTCGGTACCGGCGCGTTCCCCCGCTCTCCGCGCTACGTCATCTCCTTCGCCGGCATCGTGCTCGGCGGCACCATGACGGTCTGCACCCTGGCCGGCCGGCGCCTGCGCGACCAGGTGGCCGACCGCTGGACCGAGGTTGAGGGCTGGCTCGCGCTGGGCGCCTCGGCGCGCCAGGCGGTCACGCCCTTCGTGCCGGCTGCGATCCGCGAAGCCCTGCTGCCCGCGATCGACCAGACCCGGACGACCGGGCTGGTGACGCTGCCGGGGGCCTTCGTCGGCTCGCTCGCCGGCGGGGCGAGCCCTGCGTCGGCGGCCCGCTTCCAGCTCGCGGTGCTCGCCGGCATCCTCGCCGCGCAGGCAGTCAGCGCGGTCGCACTGCTGCGCCTGCTCGCCCCCGAGCTGGCCGTCGCCCCGGCCGAGCGCCGCTGAGCCCCGCGCAGACCCGGGCGGACCTCAGGACGGGCGCCTCACCACTGGACGCCCTGCTGGGCCAGCGCAGCCTCGGTCAGGAGGCGGTCGAGGGCGCTGAGCGGCGAGGCGGGCGGCGCGAGACCGACGGCCCCGCAGCAGGCGAGCAGGGTGTCGTCGTACGCCATGGCGACGCCGCGTAGCCGGACCACCCGGGCCGGCAGGTCCGAGCCGGCGATCCGGCTGTGCTCGGCCTCGAGCCGGCGCAGGTCGGCCGCCAGCCGCTCGATCCCCGGCCCGGTGGCGCGCTGCGACCGGCGGGGGGTGCGGTAGCTCCCGCACCACAGCTCCAGTGCCCGGCCGGCCGCGAGCAGCACCACGATCGGCGTCGCCACCAGGACGGCATACAGGACAAGCACGGGCACCGGGTCCTCCTGAGCTGTCGGGGCTCAAGGGTGCCCCGGCGGTCGCACGCCGTCAGCCCGTTGACGGGGAGGGGCGGACCCCACCGATGAAGTCACTGCGTACGGCGGAGGCGACCTTCACCACGTCGCCGGTGTGTGGCGCCTCAATCATCAGGTCGTTGCCGAGGTAGATCGAGACGTGGTGGATGGAGCCCGGGACGCTCGTGTTGGTGGCGAAGAACATCAGGTCACCGGGCACCAGCTGACCGCGGTCGACGCGCTGGCCGGCGTTCCACTGCGACCCGGTGAAGTGGTCGAGCCGGATGCCGGCCTGCGCGTACGCGAACAACGTGAGCCCGGAGCAGTCGAAGCCGACGGTGTTCGCGCCCTGCGCAAAGCCGCGGGACGGGCCGTTGGCGTTGCCGCCGCCCCAGGAGTAGGGCACCCCGATCTCCCGGTACGCCGCCGCGATCGCCGTGGCCGCAGCACTTCCGCGCCCGGGCGCCCCGGCGGATGCCGGCCCACGCTGAGCCGCATCGGCCCCTAGCCGGGCCTGCTCGGCCTTGATGGTGAGGTCGGCGGCGCGCGCACTCGCCGTGCCGAGGTCGGATTCGGCGGCTGCGACCAGCTTCACGGCGCGCTGCTTGGCGGCGGCGGCTCGGTCGGCGGCAGCCCCCGCAGCCGTCGCGGTCGCCGCGGCGGCGCGGGCGGCGTCCTGCGCGACCACCGAGGCATGGACGGCCTGACCGGCTGTGACGGCGACCTGCTCCGCCTGGCTGACCGCGGCACGTCGCGCCGTTTCGGCCAGGTCCGCGGACGCCGCTGCCTCGGCCTTGGTGGCCGACAGCCTGTCGACGGTGCCCTTCTGATACCGGTCGACGCGGTTGACCATCTCCTGTGCGTCGGCGAAGGCCAGCGGGTCGTCGCCGAACATCGACGACAGCATCGCGAGGGTGCCACCGGAGCGGTAGGCGCCGGCTGCCAGCCGGTTCAGGGCCTGCTGCGCCGCGACGGTGGCCGCGACAGCCTCGTCGTGGTCGTCACGGGCGCGTTCCGATACCGCCGCGGCATCGTCGGCGGTACGGCGGGCGCTGTCGGCGACGGCGCTCGCCGCGCGGGCGCCGTCGGCGGCGTCGCTCGACGCGGCCGCGGCGGCCCCGGCCTGTGCGTCGGCCGCGACAGCAGCAACCTGTGCGCCGTTGTAGGCCTCGGCCGCCTGCTCGGCCCGAACCTGTACGTCGGCGAGGCCGTTGGCGGCCTGCTCGACCCGGTGCTGCGCGTCGGTGACCGACGACGGGGCAGGGGCGGCCCAGGCGGGCCCGGCGGCGACGACCAGACCGGCCACCAGGGCCGAGCCCGAGACGGCGGCGCGCAGGCGCAACAGCAACAACCCGAACACCCCCCGGTGCACAGTCGCGGCGCGGTCACAGCGAGCCGGAGCGCGCTCAGCGTAGGTCCGCCAAGACCACCTTGTCTGCGGGATGGCGCGGCTGAGGACGCCCCCCTCCCCCGGTCCACAGCCGCCGGCTACAGCGGAGCGCGGGACGGGCCGGCGTGCGAAGGTGGTCCCGCCTCCAGCCGGCCGTTCCCCCGGTCGATGACCAGCACCACGGCACGTCACCGATCAGGAAGAGGCCCGTCATTCCCACCACCTCGCACGGCGTGGTCATGCCGCCGATGCGCACGATGCTCTCGGGCATCGGCCTGCAGGTCGTGGAGGGCACCGTCATGCCGGCCCTGCTGTTCTGGGCGGTGCTGCATACCGGCGGCCTGGTCTGGGCGCTGTGCGCCGGCCTCGCCTGGTGTTACCTGGCCATCGCCCGGCGCTGGGCCCGCGGGCGCGCCCTGCCCGCGGTGCTCGTGGTCGGCGCGCTGCTGTTCACGACCAGGACGGGCGTCGCGCTGGCGTTCCACTCGACCTTCGTCTACCTCCTGACGCCGACAATCAACGCGTTCGTGCTCGCCGCGGCATTCGCTGGGTCTGCGCTGCTGCGCAAACCGCTGACCGAGCGGTTCGCCCGCGACTTCGTGGGCCTTCCCGCACACGTGACCGCGCTGACGCGGGTGCAGACAGCGCTACGCCGCCTCTCGCTGGTGTGGGCCCTGGTCAACATCATCAACGGCGGCGTAGCCCTCCAGCTGCTGGTGGCCGACCATTACGACGCAGTGTTGCTGGCCCGATCGGTGCTGTCTCCCGTGCTGTCAGGGCTAGCCATCGCGTGCTGCGTGGTGATGGGTCGGCGGGCTCTGCGCGCCGAGGGCATCCACCTGCACCTGCGCTGGCAGGACCGCGCGACCACGTAGCGCCCTGACCATCGCCTGCCTGGACTGCCTCGTCTGGCGCAAGATGCCCCGGTCGGCCGAGGCAGCGCGACGCGAGGTCGAAGCGCTGGACACCGGACGGCCCGCGGCCGGCGCGCTCGCCGTACTGGCGGGGGTGAGCGCGTCGGCCGCCCGGCAGTGCGTCAGGCGTTCGCGGCTTCGAGGTCCTCGACCTTGTGACCCGGCGCACCGACGACCATCGATCGGTAGCTCTCGATGATGTCCATGGACTCTTTGTGCTCCTGCCGGGGAAGGCCGACATGGAACAGCGTGGCTGCGATCTCGCCGGCGACGATGTCGAACTCGCTCACCTCACGGTGCGCGTGCGACTCGCGCATGTCCCGCCCGGGATAGCAGATCGGGCCGCCGGTCTGCTCGATGGACCACGCGGTCACGAGGAACGTGAAGCCGGCGTGGCCCTTCATCAGGTGAAAGGCCTGGACGTGCGGGTTCTGGTTGGCTGAGACGTTGTCGTAGAGCGGTCGGCCAGGACGTCGACGGCACCGGAGATGCCGTACAACCCTCCGAGGCGTTCGTACAGCGACGGGCTCTGCGCGGCGTGGGTCATGACGCTCTGCTCTGTAGGCGGGCGGCGCCCGGTCTCCCGGCGCGCACGGAGAATGGCCACCCGCCGCAATACCGGACGCTGTGAGTCAACTCACGGGGGGCCGTTCTCGTCGACCAGCGCAGCCGCGGCGCAGGCGATGCTCACCCTGTCCGAGCAGCCCCGCACGGTCAGCCCGACACGGCAGCGGCCCGCCCACCGAAAGCGCGTGCTCCCGAGTGGGCAGGCCGAGCGCACCAGGGTCAGCGCAGCCAGCTGTGGTCACGCACCAGCGGCATGCGCGCCCAGATCCGGCCGAGCGGACCAGAGCTGCCGACAGCGAGCCCGGCAACCACCAGCAGGGCGAAGGCGCTGATCACGTGGCTGTCGACGATCGGGTTGTTCGACCCGGTCGGCTTGCCTTCCGCGAGCTTGGCGAGCGGCCAGGCGGCGAGCCACATCATCGACAGCAGCAGGGTGCCGGATGCTGCGGCCACCCGCAGCGCCACACCGAGCACCATGGCGAGCCCCACACCCAGCAGCGCCGCCATGAACAGCGTGTCGATACCCGTGGTGCCGGCAAGGGAGTGGAAGAAGCCCTTCAGCGGACCGGCGTTCGCGTGGGTCAGGAAGCCGTTGGTAGGTGAGCCGCCGTGGATCCAGGCCTTGGCGCTGGGGGTCGCGTAACCGAAGCCGAACAACTTGTCGACGAAGGCCCAGAGGAACTCGACGCCGACTGCGAGGCGCAGCCCGTGCAGAGCGAAGCTTCCGAACGAGGTACGGCGCGGGGCGACCGGTTGCTGGACGTGCACCGGCCCGCCGGTGGTCGGGGCGGCCGTACGGGTCGGTGTGACCATGGTGTGCACGTCCTTCTTGGTAGGGACTTCACCCTCTGACGCAACGACGCGCACCGGTAGGGCAGAAGGTCCCACCGGCGACTACGTCGGGTGGTGCTCCACCGAAGCGCCGTACACGGCAGCCTGCGTACGGCGCTGCATTCCGAGTTTGGCCAGCAGCCCGGAGACGTAGTTCTTCACGGTCTTCTCGGCGAGGAAAAGCGCGTCGCCGATCTGCCGGTTGGTCAGCCCGTCGGCGATCAGGGCGAGGATCTCGCGCTCCCGGTCGGTCAGCGAGGCCATCCGGGCATCCTGCGGCTTGCCGTCGCGCAGCCGCACCAGCAGCCGCTCGGTGACCGAGGGGTCGAGCAGTGACCTGCCGGCCGCGACCTGACGGACCGCGTCGACGAATGAGGCGCTACGCACCTGCTTGAGCAGGTAGCCGGCGGCCCCGGCCATCACCGCCGCGAACAGTGCGTCGTCGTCGTCGTAGGAGGTCAGGATCAGACAGCGGACCTCGGGCATCGCCGAGAGGATGTCGCGACAGACGTCTATCCCGCTGCCGTCGGGCAGCCGCGCATCCAGCACGGCCACGTCGGGCCGGCTGGCCGGCAGCCGGGCCATCGCCTCCGCAGCGCTGGCTGCCTCACCCACGACGACGATGTCGGGCTCCTCGCCCAGCAGGTGGGCGATACCGCGGCGGACGATCTCGTGGTCGTCGAGCAGGAAGACGCGGATGGGTCCGGTCACCGCAGTGGGACCGTCCAGCAGACCCGGGTCCCGCCCAGGTCGGGGGCCCCGGGGTCGGCCGGGGACGTCAACTCGAACGAGCCGCCGCGATCCTCGGCGCGCTGCCGCAGGTTGGCCAGGCCACTGCGCCGCGGGGTGTCGTCGATCCCGACGCCGTTGTCGGCCAGCACGAGCGTGAGCTGGCCCCGAGCGGCAACCAGGTGCACCCGTACGGCGTCGGCGTGGGCGTGCCGGGCGACGTTGCTCAGCCCTTCCCTGACGACCGCCACGAGGTCGTCGAGCAGCTCCTCGGGAACGACGGTGTCCACCGGACCGTCGAACGCGAGGTACGGCGCGAAACCCAGCGACGGCGCCACCTCCCCGGCGACACCCAGCAACCTGCTGCGCACCGCGCCCACCTGCGGCCCCAGTGCCCCGCGCAGCTGGAAGATGGACGTACGGATCTGCCGGATCGTCTCGTCGATGTCGTCGACGACCTGGGCCAGCCGGGGAGCGCGGGGGTCGTCGCGCAGCCCGGACGCGACGCTCTCCACTGTCAGGCCGGCCCCGAACAGCCGCTGGATGACGTGGTCGTGCAGGTCGCGGGCGATCCGGTCGCGGTCCTCGAGGAGGGCGAGCCGCTCGCGGTCGCTCCGCGCGTCGGCGAGCTCCACTGCCACGGCCGCATGGTTGGCAAAGGTGGTGGCCATCTCCAGGTCGGCCTCGGTGAACAGCGCACGGCCGTGCAGCCGGCCGACGATCACTGCGCCCCGCACCCGCTGCGTACCGACCAGCGGCAGCACCATCAGCGGCCCGATCGGCACCACCTCGCTCAGGTGCACGGTGCGCTGGTCCGCAGACGTGATGTCACCAATCAGCACCGGCTGACCGGTCTCGAGCACCAGCTGCGACACGGTGTTGCGGATCGGGTAGCTCACGGCGCGCAGCTGCTCGGCGCCGGCGCCGGTGGCGACCTGCACGACCAGCCGCTCGCCGTCGCACGGCAGCACCACGTTGACGGCGTCGGCGTCGGCGATCTGTTGCAGGCGCCGGGCGATGACCTGCAGCGGCTCCTCACCTGCTGCCGACAGCAGCTGGCGGGTGATCTCGGTAGACGCCTGCAGCCATTCCTGCCGACGGCTCGCGTCCCCGAACAGCCGGGCGTTCTCGATCGCCACCCCAGCCGTCGCTGCGAGCGATGAGATCAGCTCCTCGTCCTCCGCCGTCACCTCGTGGACGTCGTGACCGGTCAGGTACAGGTTGCCGAAGACCTCGCCGCGGACCCGGATCGGGACGCCGAGGAAGCTCGTCATCGGCGGGTGCCCGGGCGGAAAGCCGACCGACCGCGGGTCGTCCGCGATACAGCTCAGCCGGATCGGGTGCGGGTCGTCGATGAGCGCGCCGAGCAGCCCTTTGCCCTCGGGGAGCCGGCCGATCCCGGCCACCACGTCGTCGGTGAGGCCGACGTGGATGAACTGCTCCAGCCCACCGCCGGGTGAAATCACCCCCAGCGCGCCGTACGGGGCATGGACCAGCTCGCAGGCAGCCTCGACGATCCGTCGCAGGACGACCGGCAGCGCGAGGTCACCCACGATGAGGCGGTTGGCGCGTAGCAGGCTGCGCAACCGGCTCTGGGCGGCCATCACGTCCTGCGCCCGGTCGACGAGCTGGCCGAGCAGCTGGTCCAGCTCCAGCCGCGGGCCTTCCATGGACGCCGGGTCGTCTGCGTCCTCGAGTCCGTTGCGCGAGGAGGCCATTGGCCCGACGGTACGCGCCCGCGGCCCTTCCGGAGGCAGAGCCGACGGGCTACCCGCGTACGACGTCCTCGACCGACCGGCGGGGTGTGCTGGCGCGCTCGTCGGCGTAACCCATCCGCAGGACCAGTTGCGGCACCCCGACCAGGCCCAGCACGGCCCCGAGCCGCGCCCTGGTGCCCGGCAGGTCGGTGACCTGGCCGAGGGGCTGCGCGAGCACGCCGACACTTGCCGCGTGCAGCAGCACCGTGCCCATCGCCTGCCCCGCATGCAGCCATGCCCCGACGTCGTCGCCGATGGTGGAGAGCAGCACCACGAGCGGGCGCTCGACGACAGGGGGGTCGGCGGGGCTGCCCGGCATACCGGGCGCAGTGGTCCCGTGGAACTCCCGCAGCGTCACCGAGGATCCGCGGGTGGGCCCGGCTGTCGGCAGTGCCTGCACGGGGATCCCGTCGCCGAAGGAGGCGTCCCGGCCCACCCACGCGCCGAGCTCGGCGCGGTAGTCGTCGTCGCGCTGCTCGAGGGCGTCAGCGTGGGCCAGCAGCACTTCGAGTTCGACGAGATCGCCGAGCCGGGTGATCGGGCGCAGCATCGCGCCCTCGGCCTCGGCGACGGTCCGCAACTGATCGATGAGCGCGGCGGGCACCGGACGGTCCTCGAAGACCCCCCGGTAGGTGTGCCGGTGCAGCATGGCGGTGGCCAGGTCAACCTCCGCCTCGCTGGCCGGTGTGCCCGGCCGAAGTCGCAGCCGGGCCAGCAGGTCTGGGACCTGCGGGTCGGGCTGCAGCTCCACGTCCACAGCCAGGCCCAGCCCGCGCGCCGCGATCCGGCAATGCCCTAGGGCGGCCCCGCACGACAGTCGGACCTGCCGGCCGGTCGGGTCGAGGACGGCCAGGCGGCGACTGTCGTCGGCATACAGGTCGAGCCCGTCGTGGTGGGTGACAAAATGCCAGGGCTGCGTGTTGTGGACGCTCGGCGCGAGGGTGGCCGCCGTGAGGACGTGCCGCACCTGCTCCTCCGGCGTCAGTGCGAACTTCGGGCCCGAGCCCCGCATCGCCATGCCGGTTGTGTTCATGCCTGCACCGTCGTCGGGTGCGGCGCCGCCTGCCAGGGCCGGATGGCCTCCGGCCATAGGACGAAGGTCCCGACCCACGCGTTCGGGACAAGGTCCCGACCCACGCGTTCGGGACCTTGTCCTCTGCCAGAACCCCTGGCCGGCGCTCAGCATCGACGTGGCAGGCGGGCGTCGTGCTCGCCGCCGGAGGAGGTCGTCGATGAACAGAACCCTGCTGATCGGTGCTGCCGCGTCGGGCGCCGTGGGCTACGCGATCGCCCGCTGGCTCGCCGACGCCACGGACCGGGCGACCGAGCTCGAGCAGGAGGAGCTCTGCCAGGAGTCGGCAGCACACTTCCCGCCGCCGGTCGCCGCGGCCGCCTCGTGACACCCGCATCCGGCACCCGCGGCCAGCCCAACGGGGACAGCGACCGGCCGGCTCCCGGCCGGGTCGTCGTGGGGGTCGACGGCTCGCCCTGCTCCGCGCAGGCCCTGTTGTGGGCGCTGCGCCAAGCCGTGCTCACCGGTGCCAGCGTCGACGTGCTTGCCTGCTGGCAGCGTCCGATGTCGATGGCCGGCGCTGCCGGCTTCGGCCCGTACGTCGAGGTCGACCTGACCGACGAGATGACCGAGGTGCTCGCCAAGGCCGTTGCCGCCGGGGTGGTTGACGTCGCGGGCGCGGACGCCCTGACGGTGCGGTCACGCGTCGTCGAGGCGCACCCGGCCCGGGCGCTGCTGGACGCCGCGGTCGGTGCGGACCTGCTGGTCGTGGGGTCACGAGGTCACGGTGAGCTCAGCGGCCTGCTGCTGGGCTCGACCGGGCTGCACTGTGCGACCCACGCCGCCTGCCCGGTGCTCGTGGTCCGCGGTCCGGCCAGGCGACCGTGACCCCCGGGCCGCTCACGGGGGGTGAGCCGCACGAGCTCGACCGCAGCGAGTGCCTGGCCTTCCTGCGCTCCGCGCGGGTAGCCCGCATCGTCCTGCCGGGCCACGGCGCCGGGCCGGCCGTCGTGCTGCCGGTCAACGTCGTGCTCGATGGCGAGCAGGTCGTCCTGCGTACCGGCGACGGTGTGGTCCTGGCCGCGGCGCGGGCCGGAGGCTGGCTGACGGTGCAGGCGGACTCCTGGACCGAGCAGGGCTGCCGGCACGGCTGGAGCGTCACGGCCGCCGGCCGGGCCCACGAGGCGACCGGCGCCACCCTGACCCGACTGCTCGAAACAACCCCGGCACCGATCGCTGGCGGCGCCCGCAGCCATGTCGTCGTGATCCCCGTCGAGACCGTCGAGGGGCGCCGGGTCGGCGCGCCGGTGCCCGCTGCTCCGTGAGCACCTGGGGGCGCCGCACCGTCGGCGTCGTGCGGACCGCCTGCCCGGTGCTGGTCGTCCCCGGCCGGCCGGCCCGCCGATGATCGGCCTGGTGCGCCGGCACCGGCTGTGGTTCGTCACCGTCGTGGTCCTGGTAGCCCTGCTGACCGTGGAGTCGGTGGGGTTGCTTCAGCTGCGAGGCAGTGTCGGGCAGTACCGCGCCTACTGGAGCTTGCCGCGCGGTGACCCGGGGGGGCTGCTGTATGTCGCGCTCGGCGACTCCACCGCGCAGGGAATCGGCGCGAGCCGCCCGGACCGCGGCTACGTGGGGCTGGTCGCCGAGCGGCTGCGCCGGTCGACCGGGCGGCCGGTGAGGGTGGTGAACCTCAGCCACTCAGGTGCGCGCATCGAGGACCTGCTGACCGACCAGCTGCCGCGCCTTCGGGAGCTGCACCCCGACCTGGTGACCGTGGCCATCGGAGGCAACGACGTACGCGCCTTCGACCGGGGACGTTTCATGACCCAGGTGGACCAGCTCACCACGGCGCTGCCGACCGGCAGCGTGCTGGCCGACGTGCCGTACTTCATGCACGGGCGCTGGGAGCGCGACGCGCAGCAGGCGGCCGACACCGTGTCGCGCACCGCCGCCAGACACGGACTTGCCGTGGTGCCACTGCACGCAGCCCTTGCGCGGCAGGGCGCCGGCGCGATGCTCACCGAGTTCGCCGCGGACTGGTTCCACCCCGACGATCGGGGCTACCGGGTGTGGGCGGACGCGTTCTGGATCAGGATCGCCGACCTGCCGGTCAGCCGCGCCGCGACCTAGGTCATGTGACCACGGGCACTGCGTGCAGAACGCTTGCTCGAGTTAGCACCGGGTACCCTGCGGCGCAGTAAACCGGCCAAGAACTCCCGGACCTTCGCCACCGACGACGAGGAACGGCCCGTCCGGGTCCCCACCACGAGAGGCACTTCATGGCACAGGCAAAGGCGACCACGCCCACTGAGACCGTCGTTGCAACTGTCGACCTCACCGGCGGGCCCGGTGACCGCGGGATCAAGGGCCCTGACGGCCCGGCCGGCACCAAGGGCGCGAAGGGCGTGGTCGGACCGGCTGGCGAGCGCGGCGACAAGGGCGTCAAGGGACCGGCCGGCGTGGTCGGTGAGCGTGGGGACAGGGGCGCCAAGGGGCTCGAAGGCGCGACCGGGCTGCAGGGCGAGGAGGGGTTGCCCGGCGCCACCGGTCTCCCGGGCAAGCCCGGCGAGCAGGGCCCGGCCGGACTGCAGGGCACCATCGGCCCACGTGGCGGGTCCGGGCCGCGTGGCCTGGTCGGCGGGCAGGGCGCGACGGGCGATGAGGGTTTGCCGGGCGAGCGTGGCCTGCTGGGAGCACAGGGCACGACCGGGTTGTCCGGCGAGCAGGGCCCGAAGGGACTGCTCGGGGCGGCCGGCCCCCGTGGCCTGGTCGGCGAGCAGGGCCGGCAGGGTGAGCAGGGGCTGCGCGGCAGCCCAGGTCAGCGTGGCGTCATCGGCGAGACCGGTGCGGCCGGCCCCCGGGGTTTGCAGGGCGTACAGGGTGAGCTGGGCGAGCCCGGTGTCGTCGGTATCCACGGCCTTCAGGGCACCCAGGGCCAGGCCGGCGCCGCCGGAGCCGCCGGCCTGCCTGGCGTACAGGGCATCTCAGGGCCGGCCTGGCTGTACCAGCCGACGACGGCCGAGCTCGTGGACAAGGTCAAGGAAGCCGCGTACGACGTCTCCGTGCGGACCGTCATCGACCCCCGCGTCGGCGCCCGCTACCTCACGGCGCTGGCCTCCCGGCTGGTCAAGCTGCAGGGCGGCCTGCTGTTGCGTGCGGTCATCACCACCGATGTTGCAGTGCAGGCACCTGTGGCGGACCACTCGAACGTGCGCTCAATCGCCTGATCTACGACGCGACGAGGCCCCTCACCGCCCGGCGGTGGGGGGCCCCGTCGTGTGCCGTGGCGACCTACGCGCTGGCGAGCGGGCGGCCGTGGGCGACGTCCCGCATAACCTTCAGAACGGCTTCCTGCTCGGGTGTCGAGTCGCCCCGCGAGGCCGCTCCGGAGATCCCGTCGACGTGCGCGATCAGGTTGATGTCCGGCGAGTCGTCGTCGTCAGCGACCTTGGCCATCGCCCAGCGCGCGAAGACCCGGGTGGCCACGAGATCGGTGTCCAGCACCTCGATGGAGTCGTGTCGCGAATCGGCCTTGATCCTGGCCAGCAGCGCGGTCACAGCCGGCTCGTCACCTTCCAGGGTCTGTACGAAGTAATCGTCAAGCAGCAGAAGCGCGCCGGTGATGTGCTGCTTCTTGTTGTTCGACCGGGCCGCACTGAACAGTTCGCCAAGTTCTACCCGGCGCTCGGCGTTCGGGATGCGGTTGCGGCTGCGGTAAATCAGCCGGTAGACCTCGCCGCTGTCCTGCCCTGTCGACGCATCGACCATGCTGTCCTCCACCCATCGAGCGCAGCACGCGGTTGAGCTGCGTGGACCGCAACGCCGCGGTCCGAGGCCGGGCGCTTGCACGACGCGGCTCGGCCCGATGATTGGTCCGCCGGGCTGGGGGACGCGTCTCACTTTGCGACAGCAGGTGGACACGCCGCCCGGACGGGTACACGTACGGGCCGGTCAGCCCCGCACAGAGGTGTAGTCAGCCGGCACCAGTCGGTCCGTCGGTCCGTCGGTCCGTCGGTCCGCCGTACGACGAGCTCGCCGGTTGGCTCCCGGTGCCACGCCAGAACCTGCGGGGCGCGGCGCTAGAGCACCGTCGTGGCCGGTGATCACCGAGTCCTGGAGCAGCCCACCGGCGGCGTCTTCGGGCCCCAACGCGTCTCAGTGCGGACCTGGTGGCGGCGCTCTCGGCCGGCCGCAGGTCGCACCGCTCACGGCGGCCCGTGGCCCGGTTCCGAGCTGGACATGCAGCTCGACGGCAACCCGATGGGCAGCGTGCACGTGGGCGGCATGGGACCACGTAAACCGTGGCCGTCAGATCGCGGTAGTCAGTACGCGTCGCCGTACCCGAGCAGCCTCAGCTCCTCGTACAGGCTGGCTTCGAGATCATGCTGGTCCATGTCGTCTTCGACCTGACTCTCGACTGCACACCGGACGCAGAGTGCTGTGCCCTCCCCGACCGTCCAAGCCGGACGCGCCTTGCCCCTGAGCAGGCAGGAGTGGCAGAGCAGCGGCACGGGCTCGAGC
Source organism: Mycobacteriales bacterium (assembly GCA_046593925.1). Lineage (GTDB taxonomy): Bacteria > Actinomycetota > Actinomycetes > Mycobacteriales > SCTD01 > JAYVYM01. The sequence continues at coordinate 23,742 of JBKJQN010000099.1, read as the reverse complement.
CCCTTGGTCACCGGCTGACCGTAGAGGAGGCAGCCGGAGGCGTCTCGCGCAGATCGGACGACGATGGCGGACCGAGACAACAAGGACAGCGGCCAGGGCAGGCGGCGCTGGACGTCAGCCCGTCGGTGCGGGTCTCGATCAGGGCTCGAGGCGACTCGCGTCCGCCGGGACATCGACGGAATACTGCTGCAGCACCGCCAGCGGTACGTAGTTCAGCACCGCCTCGTTGGTGGCGGCCAGGACGACTGGCGCCGCGCGACCGTCGTTCTGGGCTCGGACCCAGTTCACGGCTGTGACGCACCAGCGGTCGCCCGGCACGAGTCCTGGGAAACCGTAATCAGGTCTGGGCGTGGACAGGTCGTTGCCGATGCTGCGCTGGTGCTCCAGGAACTCCGCCGTGACGACGGCGCAGATGGTGTGCCTGCCGACATCCTCCGGTCCGGTGTTGCAGCAGCCGTCGCGGAAGAACCCGGTCAGCGGGTCCCTGCCGCACTCTTCAAGATCGCCACCAAGGACGTTGCGTTCTGCCACTGGCCCAGCATCTCGTACGGCACCGCCGTAGCCGCACCGCGGCTCGTCAGCGGGCAGGTCGGTATCGGACATCGACGACCCGCGGCGAGTCGCCGGCATGGATGCGCTCCCAGCGCAGCGGTTCGACGCCTGGACGGTCGAAGCCGCGGATGCCGGCGCCGAGCAGCTGCACGTCCCTCCCCTGCGCGACGGCGTCGCCGATGTCGCCGCTCGAGAACGTGACGTCCGGGCGGGGTGCGGCGTCATGGGGATGGTGGGTGAGGACGAAGACCGGCCCGACCCACCCGCCGCCGGACGGCCTCGCGTCAGGGTTGGCGTCGTAGCTGCGCCGGCCGCCCGGCACCTTGCCTCGTCTCCGGCGACGGCGGCTCCTCCGGCCTGCCGTGACGGCTCCCGCTGGGGGCGATGGCGTGCCGACGCCGCGACCACGCAGAACTCATCGGCCGGTGTGTCGGCGAGGCCAAGGCGACGCTGTCCCAGCTTCTTGTCGCGGCCCTTGCCGGCGAAGAAGTCGTTGTCGCGCCCGTCGGCAAGCCCCTGGTCCGGCTGGTGCCGATCGGGGTCCCCACCCGCCGCGACCTCGGCTGCCTCCCGCTGGAGATCCCGGACGCCCTGTTCGCCCCGCTCAGCCAACAGGAACAGGCCGGCTGGCAGTGACCGTGCTGCCCGACACACACGCCGTCGTGTGGGCCGTGACAGCCGCCGCCCGGCTGTCCTCGACGGCCCGGGAGATGATCACCGACGCGCGTACGACGTTGTTCGTCTCGGCCGTCACCGCAAGGGAGATCAGTGTCACGCACCGGTCGGGCCGCTGGGCCAGCGGTGGCTGTCCTGTCAGGCGGTACGAGCGCGTCGCCGAACGACTCGGCGTGACCCACCTCCCGCTGTCCAGCCAGCACGCTCTCGCCCCCGGCGGCCCGGAATGGGACCACGCCGATCCATTCGACCGGGCGCTCGTCGCGCAGGCGATGCGAGAGGGCGTTCCCCTGATCAGCAAGGACCCGGCCTTCGCCGGGCTGCCGGGACTGGCCGTCACATGGTGCCGTGCCTCTACGCGACATGCAGTACGCCGACACCCGCGGACTGACAGCCGCGATCCGGTCCCGCTTCAACGGGAGGAGGCCTCCGGTAGCATCTGTGCTACTTTTGGCGATGAGCGAAGTGGGGTTGCGGGAGGTACGTCAGAACGCGAGCGAGCTGGTGCGACGTGCCCAAGCGGGAGAGCGCTTGACGATCACTGTTTCTGGGCGTCCGGCCGCATCCCTCGGCCCAGTGGATGTCGCGGCCTGGGTGTCCTGGGGCATCGTGGCGGATGTCTTCACTGGCCCGGGCGACCCGCAGTGGCAAGCGGACCGGGACCGTCTCGACGGCTCGCTTCGCGACCCGTGGGACGCGTAGGTGGTCGAGCGAGGAGTGCTGGACACCAGCGTTCTCATCGCAGCGGACGTCAGTCCCCTCCCGGGACAGCTGGCCATCAGCGTCATCAGCATCGCGGAGCTTCAGTTCGGTGTGCTTGTCGCGACATCAGCGGAGATCCGGGCCATCCGGCTCACGCGTCTGAGTCGACTGCAGCGGCGGTTTGATCCACTTCGCGTCGACGACGCTGTGGCCGACAGCTACGGCCAGCTCGCGGCGCACGTCGCCGCTTCTGGCCGGCAGCCTCGGGCCCGCACGATGGACCTGCTCATCGCCGCGACCGCACACGTCCATGGGGCCGTGCTCTACACCCGCAACGCCGAAGACTTTCGTGGCCTCGAGTCCTTCATCGCCGTCGCCACCGCCTGACAGCAAGCACCTCCGATAGTCGCAAAGAGGCGGCGCTACGTGCTGTCGAGGGACCGGCGTCAGCCTTGGCCGAACGGGTGGTTTCGCTTCGCGGCATCGCTGTGCGTCGGTCCGCGGGCACGGTTCGCACGGCAGTCCACGCGGCTGTCTCCAGGTGACATGACGGCCGAACACGGGATGGAGCCCGACACGGTCCGGGTGCGCGGGAAGCGGTCGCAGGAGCCGCCTCGGCCACTCTGGAACGAGTGGACACCCGTAGCGCCCGACTCGCTCGACCTGTGGGAGCAGAGAGCGACACTGGTCGCCAGGCGGGCACCAATCACGGACCCGGTGGACCGACTGGTTCGGCGCATCGAGGCTGACCCGGAAGATGTTGGCGTCCGGCCCGACCCACGCTCCGGAGCCACGCCGGTGCCCTCAAGACGTGGCAGCAGCCCGCGACTTCTTGCTCACGACTCTTGATCGCCCGGAACGATCGATCACCCCAGTACGGCGGCGGTGGGCGTCCTCCGCAGCAGACCCGTCCGTGACCCGGAACTGCCGCATCAGGTCGCTCTGTACGGCCATGTCCTCGACGTCGCCGTCTTCGTCGCGGAGGCGGAGGACGACGGCGACCGCGCAGTGCTGTCCGAGCTTCGGGCAGAACCCCTCGCGCGATCCCCTGGCGGTTGCGCAGCTGCCGTGGCGCGACGAGGCGTACGCCGAGCTGGTCGCACTCACGCCGCGGGCGGGCTGGCGCGAGCGACGCGCTGGCGGCTGTGGGGGGCCCCAGCGGTGTATCACCTGCCGGTCCGGGGCTGGACCTCACGCAGACCGTCGAGCTCGCCCTGGCGTCCCTTCACGATGGGCACGTAGCGCGGGGTCGTCACTGAGTCACCCGCCTGAGCGGGATGACGTCGGCTGCGGCCGCGTTGCGCGACGGGCCGAGCCGCCGCTCGTGCGGGTCGCGGCCCGGCTGGCACGTCAGGTTGGGTGCGGCACCCTGCCTGTCTCATGGCGGTGACCCGGCACGTCGGAGAGGTCGGGGGCCAGGGCTCGAGCAGCGTCGCAGCGGCTCGCCGATCCGCGTCGGCGACGGCGGACTGACCGTGCGGTGTCGCCCGCACCGCCACGGTGCACCTGCCGCGGTGGGTGGCCAAACGGCGGTGACATTGGCTTCAGCCGCAGGTCGACGACGGCTTACAACTTTGCCGAGCCGCAGACCAAGTGGTGCAGCAGTGTGACGACGACGGGGTCGTCGACTGTGCCGGGAAAGTTCTTGATCTGCACGCTCGGCATGGGTCAAGAGAAAATCACCCTTGACCCCGGCTGCGCTCCACGGCACTCAGGGCTCACCGGGGAGTCGAGGAAGAACGCTCATCACGCGCCCCACCCGACGCCGGCTCGTGGGTTGATCTCGCCTGCCACTTGACAAGACCCGCCTCCGTATCAATTGAGCAGTCGACCGGGTCGTACGCGATCGGCGCCGCGCTGGCTGGGTGCTAGGCGTTTAGCGAAGCGCTGTTCACGCCCTGGCGCGGCTGGGTCCTTGATCGCCTGCCTGCGCAGCGCCGCCGCTCCGCGCTGGCGGCAGCAGGCCACGCACACGCCCCGATCCCGGTGCTGTTGGTCCTGACCGCAGCCGCAGCAGCGCTACCCGCCGGGGTGCCGGGCGGATACCGGGCCCTGCTCGCCGAACTGCTCGACGCCACCGCCCTGTCCCGTGCCTTCAGCTGGGACGCCGCGGCCCTGGAGATCGAGTGGCTTCTCGCGCCGCTGCTGGTGAGCGCTGCGCTGCTTACCGGGCAACCAGCCGCCGCCGTCCTGGCGATGGCGGGCTGGGCGCTGCTCGCCGCCCGGATCACCGGGCTCCTGCCACTGGCATCCGCAGCGACCCCCCTGTCTGCCGACCAGCAGCGCGAAGGCGAAGGGCGCCAGCCCGCCGCGTGGCCATCCAGATGTTGATCCGTTCGTCAAGCGACGACAGCGCCGAGTCCGTCGATTTCGACGAGCTTGTTCGTACTGAGGACCCTGAGGGTCACCTGGGTCTGGACGGGCAGGCTTCCCATGGGGACGGTGATGACCTGCTTGTAGTGGGTGCTGCTCGCCCTTAGGTCGATCGTCTTGAGCAACCTGGTGCCGGCGTAGACGCCGACCTGGCCGCAGGTCGAGCAGGTGGTTGCGACGACGCCGAGGGTGGTGCCGTACATGGCGTGGGTCAGCGTCGCTCCCCTGGCCTTGGTCCGCGATACCAGAGTGTTGGTGTAGACGGCGCCTTTGACCAGCGTCCACTGGCTGCTAGCGGTCAAATCGAAGTTGTCCAGTGGTGGGCTGGTGTAGACGCTGCGGATGCTTGACACGTTGACGGCCGTGTCGATCGCGGTGACGTCAAAGCGGTAGGACGTCCCGGCTTTCACGGGCACCGACAGCAGCCCTGTGGTGACGTCGTAGCCGGTGAAGACCGGGTTGGCGCTGCCCGCGCCGGCGCCCGATGCTTGGCGTGCGGTCACCATGACGTGGTAGTGATCGATTCCTTGGCTGTCGGTCCCGACAGCCTGCAGGTTGACGATCTTACCTAGGGTGAACACTGGTGGTGGTGCTTTGAGGGTGACGGTCGGCGGTGTGAGGTCGACCCAGAAGTAGTCGTCCTTTTCCGTGGGGGCGCCGCCACGTCCATCGGGGGTCACGGCCTCGATCGAGAAGACGTTCTGTCCCTCGGTCAGTCCGGTGACTGTGTAGCTGTATCCGCAGGGACCGAGATATATTGTGTTCAGGAAGCACCAGTTCGATGCTCTGCTGACGCCGGCCGGGTCGACGGCGTCGAAGAAGAACGTCGCGGTCGTGGAGTTCGTCGGGCTGCGCGGGACCGACCTGAAGGTGGCGATAGGGTCGCCGTCGGGTACGCACAGGACCGCGACGCTGAGGGTGTCGTGGGCGGGAACTTCTCCCACTGCGGTCCACGCCTGCGGTCCTACCGGGTACGAGCGCCTCGAAGTCCCATTTACGCTGTCGATGTGTTCGCCCCCGGTGACAAGTCGTTGGAGGTCCGGGCAGGTGGCGGTGACGGTCTCCGTCGCGCCTGCCGGACCGGCCGTCTGCGACTGCGTGACCCAGTTGGCTCCGGGGAGGTCTGCGTTGGCGACGCAGAGCAGCTGGACGTGAAGCGACGGCGTGGGGCTGTAGGACCGCGCGACGACAAACCATTCGTTCGTGCCACCGATGGCTTCAGGCCCGGACTGAGCGATAGTGCCGCCCCCAGTCGAATTCCACGTCAGCGACGCACTAAGCGGCGTCATGTCGCCGTCGCAGGCGAAGTCGCCCAGACCGAAGCTGCCTGACGGCGGGAACAACGTGCGATCGACCATGTGGGCCACGACCTGGCTCGACAGCGCGCACCAAGCCGTGAGGGTCACGGCGGCCGTGGTGCCTTTAACGGCAACGGAGTAGTTGCCCCCGGCAAACACTTCCGACTGGATGAATGCATCGCCGGCATCGACTCCTCCGGTAACGACCCTGTAACCGTCTGGACAGTAGGCCGTGACCACCGCGCCACCGACGGTGCTGTTGCCGGTCCCCGTCGTAGACCCCCACCCCCAGGGTGTTGCAACCGCTCCTGCCGAGGAGGGCGCGACCCACCCTGCGACGACCAGTAACAACGCAAAAGCCATAGACCCAGCAACCAGTCTGCGCATGCCGCAAGACCTAGCACACCTAGTGCTGGGCAACAAGCCCTCACGGCGGGTGGAAGCGTGAGAACTCCCATCCTTGAGGGACCTCGACCCTGCTCACGGGAGCGACGCGCCCGACCGGCTACACCCTCGACTGTGAAGAGCCCTCAATGTCGTCAGCGCCCGCGAGCGGTACCTCTGGTGCCGACCGGCGGGTCTTGGCTGAACCGTTGGAGATGACGATGGCGCTGCCCACCTGCCCGGACTGCGGCTCCCACGACATCGACCTGGTCGAGAACGTCACGGACGGGCGCAAGCACCTGCTCTGCTGCGCGTGTGACCGGGACTGGCTACACGGTGAGGCCACCTCCAGGAGTGAGCCGGTCTCGAACTACGAGGCCGCGCTACGCCGCTTCCCCACGATCGCCGACGTGGCTGAACAGGACGCGCACCGCGCTGGACAGCTCAAGCAGCAGTTCCTACTGCTACGACCTGAGCTCGACCCCAAGGTGACGCCGTTCTGGGAGAAGTACCGCCTTTCGTTCAGCCTCGAGCACATGGACACCACACCCGACCAGGACTTCAAAGACTTCGTCAACAGCCCGGTCGGCGCCTACGCCGGCATGATGACCGTCTTCAACGACGCCTGGAACGACATGGGCGCCGAAGCCGCTTCCCGGCGGGCACGGGACTCGTTGAGGTACCTGCTCTACGGACCGGAGCACGTCCCGATCGAAGACCGACTCACCCACCTGATCCGCGGGGACAGCAGCATGGGGATGACGGGCTTCCGGGAGAGCCTGCTGACGAAGGTGCTGTGCATCGCTCACCCGGAGCAGTTCCTGCCGATCACGATGTACACGGGCAGCGCAGGCAAACGCGAGATCGCCCAGACCGTCTACGGACTGCGGCTGCCCAAGCCGGAGGCGGTCGCGGCCACTCCGGGCCGCTTGGTGTTCTGGAGCAACGACCTGCTGCGCGAGCTCGTCGGCGATGGTTGGCTCTCGATGCAGCATGCCTCCCGGTTCTTATGGTGGGCCAAGGACCAGGTCACAACCGCTGACAGCTGACACCCGACCCGTCGACATCCAGGGGCAGGGAGGGGAGGCGTTACTGCCTTGCCTGGCGGCCCTGGGTTCAGCCGCCAGCTCATCTGCTCAGCGGCTCCGAGCGCTTGCCCCAGCCGCTGCGAACGTGCCGCTCAAAGGACCGGCCTGCCCGGTGTGACGCGGCCTTCCGTTGTCAGCAGAGTGTTAGCAACTCAGCGACACTGGGGGAGATCAGAAAGCATCGGACACCACGAGCCGGCAAAAGCGGATCGTGCCATTTACCTGCGGAAACAACTCACCACCTCCGGCTTCGTAGGTGGTGGGGGGACGAGTCGGCCTGTAAGCCGGGTTCTGTACCAGCCCCGAAAGGCTCGTGACGGCCATCCATCTAGGGTCACCGTTGCCGGTGGCCTCGTGCGGTCCACCCCCGAGCTCGGGCGGGCAGCCCTCAGGCGCTCGGGCAGGAGAGCCGGAGCTCTCCCTTTCAACCTTGCTCCGGGTGGGGTTTGCCGAGCCGTCCGGGTCACCCCGGACGCTGGTGCGCTCTTACCGCACCGTTTCACCCTTACCGGCGAGCCGCCCGAGGGCTGCTTTCCGGCGGTCTGTTTTCTGTGGCACTTTCCCGCGGGTCACCCCGGGTCGGTGTTACCGATCACCCTGCCCTGTGGAGCCCGGACTTTCCTCGACCCGACCGCCCGCAGGCGGGGCGCGCCGCGACCGTCCGGCCGACTCGTCCCGTCATGAGCGTACGCGGAGCCGAGATCACCGCTCATTGGTCAGGTGGTGGGTGTCGTTCAGGCTCCGCACCACGGCCGGCCCGTCGCTGTACCAGTCGACCTCGGACAGGCAGGCCAGGTCCAGGTGCATGCGGTAGAGCGCGCTCGGTGGCGCGTCGAGCGCGAAGCGCAGCAGCGTCTTGATCGGCGTCACGTGGCTGACCAGGACCAGCCGCTGACCGCCGTACGTCGCAAGCACCCGGTCCCGGGCTTGCCGTACGCGGGTCGCGGTGGCGTCGAAGCTCTCTCCGAACGGCGGCGCGACGGCGGTGTCGGCGAGCCAGGCGGTCAGCTCCCGAGGCCACTTCTGCTGCACCTCACCGAAGGTGTAGCCCTCCCAGTCGCCGAAGTCGGTCTCGCGCAGACCCGGCTCAATGGCCAACTCGACGCCGGCAGCGCGCGCCACCAACTCGGCCGTCTCGCGGGCCCGGCGCACCGGGCTCGTGACGACGGCCCGGGCCCCGGCTGAGGCAAGTCGGGCTGCGGCCGCCGCTGCTTGGGCTCGGCCCAACTCGGTCAGCGGCTGGTCACCGACGCCTGAGAAACGCTTCTCCACGCTGAGCACCGTCTGGCCGTGCCTCAGCAACAGCGTTGTCGTGGGCGGGCCGGGGGTGGCCTGCCAGCCCGACAGCCGGTTCGGGGCCGCTGCGGGCGGCGGCTTCGCAGGTGCAACCAGGAACGCATCGGCCGCGTCCGCTGGGCCGCTGTCGCCGCCGGGCCGCCAGACGCCGCCGCGCCGGGCGGCGTCCATCGCCTCGTTGGCGAGCCGGTCGGCGTGCTTGTTCTGCTCGCGCGGCACCCAGGTGAAGCGGACCCTGGGCAGCTGCCGGACCAGCTCGGACGCCTGCCTGGCGAGCGGCTTCATCGCCGGGTGCTTCACCTGCCAGCGACCGCTCATCTGCTCCACGACGAGCTTGGAGTCCATCCGCACCTCGACCTCGGCCGGCTGCAGCTCGAGGCTGGCCTGCAGGCCGGCGATGAGACCGCCGTACTCGGCGACGTTGTTGGTCGCGCTGCCGATCCCGGCGGCGCGCTCTGCCAGCACCTCCCCCGTGACGGCGTCGCGGACGACCGCGCCGTAACCCGCCGGCCCCGGGTTGCCGCGCGAACCCCCGTCGGCCTCGATGACGACCCGGCGCCCTGCCGTCACAGGCCGGACTCCGCCGTACGTACCAAGATCCGGGTGCACTCCTCGTGGCGGAGCACCTCGTCCGACGGGGCGGCGCGGATCTCGGCCTTCTCGTTGCCCATCAGGTCCAGCCGGCAGCCGTCGCAGCGACCGCGGGTGATCGCGGCCGCGCCCACTCCGCCCTCGGCCATCCGGATCTTGTCGTAGAGCCCGAGCAGGTCGGCGGGCAGCTCGGCGGCCACGACGGCGCGCTCGGCGGTGCTGCGCGCCTGCTCGTCGTCGATCTGCTGCCAGGCCGCGTCACGGGCCTGTTCCGCGGCGGTCCGGGACACCAGCCGCTCGTCGCGCTCGGCCAGCAGCTGGTCGAGGACGACCTGCACCGCTTCGGCCTTCTCCATGACCTCGAGCTCGCGGTCCTCCAGCTCGGACTGTCGTCGCAACAGGGAGACGTTCTCGTGCTGCAGCTCCTCCAGCTGCTTGGACTGGGTGACGGCGCCGGAAGCCAGATGGTCGTCGTTGCGGGCCTTGCGGGTGCGTACCTGGGCGATCTCGTCCTCGTACTTCTTCGTCTCGCGCGCCAGGTCGCCGGCCTCGGTCTCGCCGCGTACGACGTCGTCACGGCTGCCGTCGACGAGCCGGTCGAGGCGCTCCATCTCGGCCAGCTCCGGAAGCGTGCGCCGTCGGTGCGCGAGCCTGGCCAGCCCGCTGTCGAGCGCCTGCAGGTCGAGCAGTCGGAGCTGGGCGAACGGATCGGCCTTCACGCGCGCGGGCTCCTCGAGGACAGGCAGAAGGGGTCGGTGACGAGCCTAGAGACCTCGGTGGCCAGACCGGTCCGGTCGGCGAGCCCGGCCGCCGCGACCGGCAGCCACGGCCACTCGGTCGCCCAGTGCGCCGCGTCGAGCACCGCGAGGCCAGCCGGCCGCTCCGACGCCGGATGATGGCGCAGGTCGGCCGTCAGGTACGCCTGGGCGCCGGCTTGCGCGGCGACGCCGAGCATCGAGTCCCCGGCGCCGCCGCAGACAGCCAGCCGGCGGACGACGGCCCCGGGGTCGCCGGCTGCCCGGACTCCGCCGGCCGTCTCGGGCAGCACCGCGGATGCTCGGTCGACAAGTGCGCCGAGCGTCAGCGGCACCGGCAGGTCACCGACCCGGCCGAGGCCGGTGCGTCCGGGCGTGGCGGCGTGCTCGTGCAGGTCGTACGCCACCTGCTCGTAGGGGTGCGCAGCCCGCATGGCGGCAAGGACCCGCTGTCGGCGGTCCGCGCTGAGCACCACCTCGACCCGTACCTCCCGGACGGTCTCGAGCCGGCCGACCGCTCCGATCGCGGGCCGCGCCCCCTGCAGCGGGCGGAACGTCCCGGTCCCCGTCGAGGACCAGCTCACCCGGTCGTACGCCCCGACCTCGCCGGCACCGGCGTCGAGCAGGGCCTCCCTCAGCCGGTCGGCGGCGTCGGTCGGCACGGTGACCGCCAGCGTGTCGAGCGGCGGGCTCGCGACGGGCTCGAGCGGCACCGTGTCCCGCAGGTCGAACAGTGCGGCGAGCGCGTCGGACACGCCCGGGTCGGCGCGGTCGGCGTTGGTGTGCGCGACGTGCAGCGCGCAGCCACCGCGTACCAGCTCGTGGACGACGCGACCCTTGGCCGACGTCGCGGCGACGGTGCTGGTACCGCGCAGGTACAGCGGGTGGTGGGTGACCAGCAGGTCGGCGCGGGTGGCGAGCGCCTGCGCAGCGACCCGTTCGACGGGGTCGACGGCAAACAGCACCCGGCGTACGTCGGCGCCCGGGTCTCCGCAGACCAGGCCGACGGCATCCCACGGCTCCGCGAGCGACGGCGGATAGGCGGTCTCGAGGTGGGCGACGACCTCCGCGAGCAGCACGTCGAAAGGCTAGGCCAGCGACCGCACAGCCCCCGGGTCCTGCCCGAAACATCACTCGGCGTGACGAGCGCATCGAGAATCGGGATGTCGACCTGGTCCAAACCGGGAGTGCCCGGGCGTCTGGCGGCTGGACGGGCCCCGCAGCACGCTCTGGCGTCGGTGCGATCCCTCCACGGGCTCCTCGCGGAGGTAGTTCGGGCCTGGACATCAACGATCGGCCCAGCGGTACGCGTGACAGACATCCCGGCGCCCGTGGGGCGCGGCAGGTCAGGCCCGTGATCACCTGACAGCCCCAAGTCTGGTGGCCCGTAGTGGACGACCTGCACCGCCGGCCCCGACGAGCGGGTCGCCGGTGCTGCTGGGGCGTCGCGGTCTGCCACTCCGGTCCCGCGCGAACGGGCCGGCCATGATCCAGGCAAGCTCACGGCTGCCAGGGCGACAGCAGGATCTGTGGATCAAGGGCGCCCCGGGATCGGGGCGGACAACGTGGGCGCGGAGGGGATCGAACCCCCGACCACCCGCTTGTAAGGCGGGCGCTCTACCGCTGAGCTACGCGCCCCTGCAGCACCGCGAGGCTAGTCGGCGCCGGGTCCTGCAACGACAGGTCGCTGGCGGGCTGCCACGCTGAGGGCATGGCCTCCGGCGCGCACTCCCACGGCAGCACGGACGACGCCGCCGGTGCGCCGGTCCGGGAGAGCCACGGCGACCACCCGCACGAAGCCCGCCAGCACGACGGCGACGACAGTGACGACAGTGACCACGAGCACGCGCACGCCACCGGGCCGCTCGCCAGGGTCAAGGAGCTGTTCGCGCCGCACAGCCACGACGCGGGAGACAGCGTCGACGCCGAGCTCGAGGCAAGCGGCAAAGGCCTGCGGGCGCTCGCGATCAGCTTCGTCGCCCTGCTCGTCACCACCCTGCTGCAGGCGGCTGTGGTGGTCGTGTCCGGCTCGGTGGCCCTGCTCGGCGACACCCTGCACAACGCCGCCGACGCACTGACCGCCGTACCGCTCGGGATCGCCTTCACCCTGGGAAGGCGCGCGGCGACGCGGCGCTACACCTACGGGTACGGCCGCGCCGAGGACCTCGCCGGGCTGGTGGTCGTCCTGCTCATCACCCTGTCGTCCGTCGTTGCCGGCTACACGGCCGTACGCCGCCTGCTGGACCCGGCCGACGTACACCGGCTCGGCCTGGTAGCCGCCGCCGGCTTCGTCGGGTTCGTCGGGAACGAACTGGTCGCGCAATACCGCATCCGGGTGGGCCGGGAGATCGGCTCGGCAGCGTTGGTGGCCGACGGCCTGCATGCCCGCACCGACGGTCTGACGAGCCTCGCGGTCGTCATCGGCGCAGCCGGGGTCGCGCTGGGATTCAGGCTTGCCGACCCGGTGATCGGCCTGGTCATCACGGTCGCGATCCTCAGCGTGCTCCGGCAGGCGGCCCGCGAGGTGTTCGCCCGGCTGATGGACGCCGTCGACCCCGACGTCCTGGACAGCGTCGAGCGCAGCCTCGCCGCGACGCCGGGGGTGCTGGAGGTCGGCGACGTGAAGGTCCGCTGGATCGGTCACGCACTGCGCGCCGAGTGCGAGGTGCTGGTCGACGACGGGCTCTCGGTCGTGCAGGGCCACCAGGTGGCGCACGACGCCGAGGCACGGCTGCTGCGCGACGTCCGGCGGCTGACCACCACGATCGTGCACGCCGGCCCGGCCACGGCTCAGAGCCCGGCGAGCACCTCGCGGTAGATGTCCTGGTCGCGCGGGTCCGGGATCGCATTGACGACCGTGTACCGCACGATCCCCGCCCTGTCGATGATGAAGGTGCCGCGCAGCGCCAGGCCGATGTCCTCCTGCAGCACGCCGTACGCCCGCGCCACCTCGCCGTGCGGCCAGAAGTCCGACAGCAGCCGGAAGGTGTAGCCCTGCTCGTCAGCCCACTTCTTGTGCACCGGCGGGCTGTCCACCGACACCGCGAGCGTCACGACATCGTCGCCGCTGAAGTCCTCGATGCTGTCGCGGATCGCGCACAGCTCGCCCTGACACGTCCCGGTGAACGCCAGCGGATAGAAGACCAGGACGACGTTCTTGCTGCCCCGGTACGACGACAGCCGCACCGGCTGGCGGTCCTGGTCGGCCAGCTCGAAGTCGGGGGCCTCGTCGCCGACGTCGACCATCAGGATGCTCCTCGGGAGGGGGTAGGAAAGGATGGCGGAATGCTAGCCGCCGGCCGCGCAGGCCTCGCCGAGACCGACCCGACCGAGCTCGGCGAGGCGGTCATCGCCTGCTGGGACGCCTTCATCGACGTGGCGTCGGACCCGGCGACCGACCTGCGTGCGCCGTCCCGGCTGCCGGGCTGGTCGGGCGCCGACACCTGCATCCACCTCGGGCAGTGGCCGGACTCCACGCCGCTGCTCGGACTGCTGGCCAGCGCCCGCGCCGGCGGTACGGGAGGGTCGGGCCCGCCGGACGCCGCCAACGAGCGCCTCGTCCAGGCGCACCGCGCCGAGGGCACGGACGCGGCGGTGGCAGCCCTGGTCCGCGCCCGCGACACCCTCGCCGACTGGTTCGAGGGTCCGGAGCCCGGACACCTCGGGCGACACGTGTCGAGCTCGGCGGTCGGGCACCTCCCGGTGCTGTCGCTGGTACACGCGGGGACGTACGAGCTCGCGGTGCACGCGCTGGACCTGGCGCCCTGCGGCGCACCCGAGCCCGACCCGTACCTGCTCGAGCGGGGCCTCGCCGCCCTGATGGACGTGACCGGCGCGCTGTCGGGCCGCTCGGGGGTCGTCACCAACGTGACCGCGCAGACGCCGGCGTACGGCTGGGAGTTCAGCAGCGAGCCGGACGGCTGGACGCTGCAGCGCACCGGGTCCGAGAAGTTCGCCGGACCGGGGGTGCGCGGCTCGGTGCAGGACCTGCTCGACACCTCCGCCGGCCGCACCAACCTCGCCCAGCTGCTGCTGTCCAGGCGGCTGGTGGTGCAGGACCTGCGCGGCTTCATGCGGCTGGCCCCGCTGCTGCACGAGGTGCCCGGCCTGCCCGGCGGGCCGGTGCTCAAGAGCGCCGTGGGTGGCCTGGGCCGGGTGACCCGCCTGCTGCGCCTGACCTGAGCCGTCAGCTCTCGCGGGCGAGCACCTTCTCGCCGCGGGCGAGCAGCTGCGCCGCGACGTCGCGCAGCCGGTGCACGGTCTCCGGGCTGGAGGTCGTCGCGAGCTCGTCGCGGACCCGCTCCAGCTTGCCGAGCACCTCCGCGAACGCATCGTCCTGCTGACTCATGCTCCCTCTCCTGCTCATCCAGATCGACCACAGCTTCGCTGCGAGCAGGGCCACCGGCACCACCAGCAGACCGAACAGGAGCAGGGGTAGCCCGGCCAGTACGGCGGCCACGACCACCGCCACCACGACCACGGCGAGCACGATCAGCGCGCGCCTCCGCAGCCGGGCCTGCGCCACCACCGCCCGGGTCTGCGCCTCATCGGCCGTACGCAGGACCTCGTCGCGGACCTTCGCCAGGTCCGCCTGGGCCCGCCGCAGCGCCGCGGCAGCCTCCTGCTCGACGTCCTCGGCGAGGCTGCGCAGCGAGTCGGCAGCGTCGTCGAGCCGCCGCAGCACCCAGGCGGCCGCGGCCGGTCCGTCGGCGAGGGCGGCGTGTGCGACGTCGTCGCTCGCGGTCCGCTCCCCCGCCCCGCCCAGGCCGGTGACGACCGGCACCTGCGCCTGCGCGACGGCGAACGCGACTTCGACGGTGTCGAACACGGACAGCGCGAGGGGACGTCCGGCGCCACGGACCAGCAGCACGATGTCGCTCCGCAGGGCCGCCTCGTGCACCGCGGCGGCGACCGCCGACGGCGCCTCCCGCCCGTGCAAGGGCACCCGAACCTGCCGCAGGTCGACGGCGTACGACGACCCCTGCAGCAGCAGCGCTGCATCCTCGAGCGCGCGGTCGTCGGCGACCCCGACCAGGCTGACCGACAGCGGGGCCGCGCGCGGGGGGCGGCCGGCCTGACGCTCGGGCAGGCTGTGAGCCGCGACCAGCGCCCTGGCGGTCTCGCGCTGCTCGCGCAGGCCACGGGCGGTCGGCGCCGGGTCCAGCTCCGAGACGGCCAGGACCAGCGTCGCGCGCTCCGGGTCGTACCGCAGCAGGCCGCCGACCCGGGCGAGCCGGTCGGGAGCGACCAGGTCCTGCACGTCGGCGTCGTGCACCCGGTCCAGGACGTCGGCGACCGGCCCGAGCGCGTGCTCCGGCAGCAGGCAGCGCAGCGTGAACGGCTCGTCGTCGTCATCGAGCGCGAGCAGCGTGAAGTGCAGCCCGACCGCAGGCTCGTCGCGGACCTCGGTGACCCGGCCGGCGACCCAGACCCGGTGCGGGAAGGCGGTGTGCAGGGCGCCGTCGACCAGGCGCCGTACGTCGGGGATGCCGTGGGTCCCCCGCCCGAGCGCCGTGGCGCGGACCGCCCGCACCACGTCGCCGCTGTCCCCGTCGTCCGCCACGCCGCGAGACTAGGGCGCGCGGCGCACGATCAGCGCGACCTGCGCTCCGGCCCTGCGTGTCAGGACGACCGTGACCTCCCGGCTGCCGGTCAGCTTGAGCTGCCGACGCAGCACCTCTGGCTCAACCGCGGTGCCGCGCTTCTTCACGACCAGCGGACCGGCGTCGTGCCGCCGGAGCGCCTCGCGCAGCCGCTTGAGCCCGAACGGCAGCACCTCGAGCACCTCGTACCAGGTGCCCCAGGGGGTCGGCACCGGGGCATCCGCGGTGACGTACGCGATCGTGGCGTCGAGCAGGCCGCCGCCGACGGCATGGACCGCCTGGGCGACCAGCTGCGCGCGGACGACCGCGCCATCGGGCTCGAGCAGGAAGCGGCCGGGCGGGCGGACCTGAGGTGGCGGCACCGGCGCTCCCGTCAGCACGTGGCCGCCCGGCAGCAGCGTGGCGCTGCGCAGCACCCCTCGCCGGGCGGCGCCCGCCCACAGCACCGCCTCCTTGACCTCGCCCCGCAGCGACACGACCTCGGCCTCGACGCCCGCGGGCACCATCGCCCAGTCGATGCCGGGGGCGACCTTGACCCCGAGGGCACGCGGCCGCCAGGCCAGCACGACAGCCAGCGGGGGGGCATACGACCGGGCGTCGAACACCCGGCGGCCGCCGCTGCGCCGGGCCGGGTCGGCGAACACGTCCCCGCGCGGCTGCAGGGTCGTCGCGTCAGCGCGCACCAGCGACACCCGCCGGCCGAGCACGCGGGCGTTCTCCGCCGCCAGCAGCAGCCGCGCCTCGTCGAGGTCGACGCCGGTGGAGCCGTCGGGCAGCGCCAGCAGGTCGCCACCCACCGAGCAGCACACATCCAGGACCGGCCGGTCGTAGCGCCGGGCGCGGTGCACGGCCACGTCGTACGACGTCGCCTGCTCCAGCGCCTCGCCGGTCCACCAGAGCTCGTCGCCACGGGGGTGCTTGGCCCTGGCGCGCACCCGCAGCAGGGCCTGCTCCAGGGCGAGCGGGCCGAGCTCGGGACCCGCAGCGGCCCGGACCGCCTCCGCGGCCGACAGCCGAGCGGCTGGCGACAGGTCGAGGTCCTGGGCAACGGCCACGGCCTCGCGGCCACGGTCGCTCAGCAGCAGGCGGACCTGCGCGGGGGTCAGCGACCGGCCAGCGGGCTCAGCGCTTGGTCTTGCTGCGGGCGGCTTTGGGTGCGACCAGGCGCGTACCGGACCACTCCGGTGCGGCGCTGGTGCTCCGGGTGCTGGACAGTCCGGCGGTGGGAGCGGCCTCGTCGATGTCGCTGGGCTCGACGTGGCCGTCGCGGCCCGCCTTGGGGGTCAGCAGCCACACCACCCCGCTGTCGCCGAGGTTGGTGAGCGAGTCGACGAGCGCATCGACGAGATCACCATCGCCTTCGCGCCACCAGAGCAGAACGACGTCAACGACGTCATCGGACTCCTGGTCGGTGATCAGCGGGGTGGCCGCGCGGGCCACCACGTCGTCGAGCAGGGCCTGGTCGACGTCGTCCCCGCCGCCGACCACCTGGACAACCGTGCCGGGCTCGATGCCGAGCTTCTCAGCCAAGCCGCGCTGTGCCGCGTGGTCCGCGGACGCCGTCACGAACAACCCCCCTCGTCTGCACCCGAATGGGCGCGTGCGGGTGCAGTCCACCGGAGACGGCACCTGTACGCAAGTGCCACCCCCACCGGCAGGCCCGCCACGGCGGACGCCGCGCCCAGCCAGGCAGGAACGCCAGCCGTACCTGACGGTCCGGGTGGTGCCCGTGCCTGCCCACTCGCGAGAGCGGTTTCCCCTTACCCGGTGGTAGGGCGTTGACTAGCGCCACGGGCCACCCCCCGACGACCGCCAGCACAGCGCACCGACCACCCGGGAGCAGCGTGACCTCGACCTCCGACCCCCGTACCGGCCAGCACCGCGAGGCCGATGCCCCTGCCCTCACCATCGACGGGCTGCCCAGCCAGCTCCCCGACCTCGACCCGGCCGAGACCGCTGAGTGGCTGGAGTCGCTCGACGCGGTCGTCGAGACGGGTGGGCCGCAGCGCGCCCGCTTCCTGATGCTCAAGCTGCTCGAGCGGGCCCGCGAGCGCCAGGTCGGTGTACCGGCGTTGCGCAGCACCGACTACATCAACACGATTCCGCCGGAGCGCGAGCCCGACTTCCCGGGCGACGAGCACGTGGAGCGCCGGATCCGGGCGTACGTCCGCTGGAACGCCGCGATCACCGTCAGCCGGGCCAACCGGCCTGAGATCGGCGTCGGCGGGCACATCGCGACGTACGCGAGCGCCGCGAGCCTGTACGAGGTCGGCTTCAACCACTTCTTCCGCGGCCGGGAGCACCCGGGCGGCGGCGACCAGGTCTACTTCCAGGGGCACGCGAGCCCCGGCGTCTACGCCCGCGCGTTCCTCGAGGGACGGCTCACCGAGAGCCAGCTCGACGGCTTCAGGCAGGAGAGCCGCCCTGACGGCGGCCTGCCGAGCTATCCGCACCCACGGCTGATGCCGGACTTCTGGGAGTTCCCGACCGTCTCGATGGGCCTGGGCCCGATCGCGGCGATCTACCAGGCCCGGTTCAACCGCTACCTGCAGCACCGCGGCATCAAGGACACCTCCGACCAGCGGGTCTGGTGCTTTCTCGGCGACGGCGAGATGGACGAGCCGGAGAGCCTCGGCGCGATCGGAGTCGCGGCCCGCGAGGAGCTCGACAACCTGGTGTTCGTCGTCAACTGCAACCTGCAGCGCCTCGACGGCCCGGTCCGCGGCAACGGCAAGATCATGCAGGAGCTGGAGAGCAGCTTTCGTGGCGCCGGCTGGAATGTCATCAAGGTCGTCTGGGGGCGGCAGTGGGACGAGCTGCTCCAGAAGGACGTCGACGGGCTGCTGCTCAACGCGATGAACTCGACGCCGGACGGGCAGTTCCAGACCTATTCGGTCGAGCCCGGGGCCTACACGCGCGAGAAGTTCTTCGGCGTCGACCCGCGGCTGCTCGCCATGGTCGAGCACCTCTCCGACGAGCAGATCCGCGGTCTGCCGCGCGGTGGGCACGACTACCGCAAGGTCTACGCGGGCTTCGACGCGGCGACCCGCACGGTCGGGCAGCCGACCGTGATCCTGGCCCACACGATCAAGGGCTGGACGCTCGGCAAGGACTTCGAGGGCCGCAACTCGACCCACCAGATGAAGAAGCTCACCAAGGCCGAGCTGAAGGAGCTGCGGGACCGGCTCTACATCGACATCTCGGACAAGGCGCTGGACGGCGACCTGCCGCCGTACTTCCACCCCGGCGCCAACAGCGCCGAGATCGAGTACATGCACGAGCGCCGCACCGCGCTCGGCGGCCCGGTGCCGCGGCGGGTCATCCGTGGGGCCGCCTTGACACTGCCCCCGACCAGCGCCTACGACGACCTCAAGCGCGGGTCGGGCAAGCAGCCGGTCGCCACCACGATGGCCTTCGTGCGGCTGCTCAAGGACCTCATGAAGGACAAGGGGATCGGGTCGCGCATCGTGCCGGTGATCCCCGACGAGGCAAGGACTTTTGGCATCGACGCGATGTTCCCCAGCGCGAAGATCTACTCCCCGCTCGGGCAGCGCTACGACGCCGTCGACCGCGAGCTGCTGCTGTCGTACAAGGAGTCGGTCAAGGGCCAGATCCTGCACGAGGGCACCACCGAGGCCGGCTCGATGGCGTCGGTGATCGCCGCCGGCACGTCCTACGCCCCGCACGGCGAGCCGATGATCCCGGTGTACGTCTTCTACTCGATGTTCGGCTTCCAGCGCACCGGCGACCAGATGTGGGCGATGGCCGACCAGCTCGGCCGCGGGTTCCTGCTCGGCGCCACCGCCGGTCGGACCACGCTGAACGGCGAGGGGCTGCAGCACCAGGACGGTCACAGCCTGCTGCTGGCGGCCACCAACCCGGCCGTCGTGGCGTACGACCCGGCGTTTGCGTACGAGGTCGCGTTCATCACCGAGGACGGCCTGCGCCGGATGTACGGCGAGCAGCCGGAAGACGTCTACTACTACCTGACGGTCTACAACGAGCCGTTCCCGCAGCCGCCGATGCCCGAGATCGACGGGCTACGCGAAGGCGTCCTGCGCGGGATGTACCGCTACGCCGGGGGCACCGGTGATGGCCCGCGGGCGCAGGTGCTCGCGAGTGGCATCTCGATGCGGCACGCCCTCCAGGCCCAGCAGCTGCTGCAGGACGACTGGGGGGTGGCCGCCGACGTGTGGAGCGTGACCAGCTGGAACGAGCTGCGCCGCGACGCCGTCGCCTGCGAGCAGCACGCGCTGCTGCACCCGGAGCAGGCCCGGCGGCCGTACGTCACCGAGGCGCTCGATGGCGCCGAGGGCCCGGTCGTGGCGGTCAGCGACTGGATGCGCGCCGTCCCCGACCTGATCAGCCGCTGGGTACCGGGCGACTGGCTGTCACTGGGCACCGACGGGTTCGGCCGCTCCGACACCCGGGCGGCGCTGCGCCGGCACTTCCACACCGACGCCGAGTCGATCGCGACGGCGGTCGTCCAGGAGCTGGCCCGGCGCGGTGAG
The DNA here is from genome assembly GCA_046593925.1 of Mycobacteriales bacterium. GTDB lineage: Bacteria > Actinomycetota > Actinomycetes > Mycobacteriales > SCTD01 > JAYVYM01. The sequence goes on along the minus strand of JBKJQN010000099.1, from coordinate 3,914 downwards.
CTGCCCAAGGAGACCGCGGCGCAGGCCGTCGAGCGGTACCGGCTGCTCGAGGAGCAGGTGCCTGCCGGCAAGGACACCCAGGCCGGCAGCGCGGAGGTCAGCGGCTAGCCGGCCGCCGACGAGCTGCGTGGCGGAGCAGCACCGCTCCCGAGTGGTCCTTTCTCACCAGTTCCGCCCAGGCGCTCCAGTCCGGGCCGCCAGGTGCCGCAGACGTAGGCACAACGCGGACCGGAGGCGGCCATGGGCAGGACCACGATCAGCCGGCTGGAGGAGCACCCCAACCTCGGCGAGGTGCTCGGGGTGCTGGCCCAGCTCGCGAACGTCGGGGACGGCGACCTCACCCGCCTGGCCGCTGCCTGGGTCAACGACCGCTTCGTCGCACAGGCACGTGACAAGGCGCTGTCCCCCGACAGCCCGCTGGTCTGCGAGGTGCTGTCGGCGTTCGAGGCCGTGACCGCACTGTTCGAGGACGACCTGCGTGGCGAGGCGGCGTACGTCACCGTCGCGCCCACCGTCGTCGTCACAGCGCTCAAGGCGGTCCGCGACGCCGTCGCCGCCTCGTACGCACGGCCGGTTCTCTCGCGCGCCGAGTACGCCGCCCTGCTGCGCCCGTGGCGTGCGGTCTTCCCGGCCGGCTCGGTCGCCGAGCCCGACCTCGGACCTCGGTCGCAACAGATCAAGGCGCTGCTCGCTGCGCTGCCGCTGCTCGGCGCCCGCTGCCACGACGCCGCCGGCCGGGCGCTCTGGGACGAGCTCCTGGACCGGTCCTACCTCGCCGAGAACGAGCGGCGCGACGCCCGCGGCGCCGCCTTCGACATCGCCGTCCTCACCCAGCGACGCCGGATGTGGGCGCTGGTGCGACGCAGCGGCAGCGAGGGTCTGCAGCGCCGCTGCCCCACCTGCCGTGCCGCACCCACCGCCGACCGCGACGCCGAGCGCGTCGAGCAGCTCTGCCTCGATGCGATCTGCGCGCTGCTGGTGGCCGATGCGCTGCCCGACGCCGACACCGCCCTGCTGACCGCACCCGTCACGTCGCTGGTACCCGCGCAGCGGCAGGCCGGCTAGCCCAGCGCCTGCCTAACCCCGGGCGGCGATCCGGGCGAGCAGCTCGGGCGCGCCGAGGGTGTTGAGGACGCGCTCGGGCGGGACACCGCACAGGTGCGCCCGCTCGCAGCCCAGGTGTTGCCAGTCCAGCTGACCGGGCGCGTGCGCGTCGGTGTCGATGGCCACCTCGCAGCCCGCCTCCAGAGCGAGGCGCAGCAGCCGCTTCGGCGGGTCGAGGCGCTCGGGCCGGCTGTTCACCTCCACAGCCACGCCGAACCGCGCGCAGGCCGCGAAGACGATCTCGGCGTCGAATTCCGACTCGGGCCGGCCCTGGCCGCCGCGGCCGTGCCCCAGCACCTGGCGTCCCGTGCAGTGACCGAGCACGTCGGTATGCGGGTTGCTGATGGCAGCCACCATCCGCGCGGTCATCTCCTCGCGTGGCATCCGGAGCTTGGAGTGCACGCTGGCGACGACCACGTCGAGCCTGGCGAGCAGCGCCGGCTCCTGGTCCAGGCTGCCGTCGAGGTTGATGTCGCACTCGATGCCGGTCAGCAGCCGTAACAGCGGTGCGCCGGCCGCCGCCTCCGCGGCGAGCTCGTCGTTGAGCCCTGCGACGACGTCGATCTGCTCGCGCAGCCGTTCCGGCGACAGCCCGTTGGCGACGGTGAGCCGCGGCGAGTGGTCGGTGAGCACGACGTACTCGTGACCGAGCGCGCGGGCAGCCCTGGCCATCTCGCCGATCGGCGACCCGCCGTCGCTCCAGTTCGAGTGCGTGTGCAGGTCACCCTTGAGCGCGGCCCTCAGCACCGCAGCCCCCTCGGCGACCGGCGTCTCCCCCAGCGTCTGCACGCGGCGCAGGTAGACCGGCTCGACGCCGACCAGCGACTCGCTGATGACCAGCGACGTGACCTTGCCGATGCCGATCAGCTCGGTGAGGGTGCCGTCACCGGCGCGGCGCTCGAGCTCTGCGCGCCCGGCGGTCTCGGCGACCGCGGCGGCCGACCGGAACGCCTTCACCCGGTAGCTCGGCTCCAGCGCTCGTTCCAGGCAGAACGCGATACGCCGCAGATCTTCCGCCGGGTCACGGCCGCTCACTCAGGGGCCGGCCGGTAGACGACCAGTGTCCGGGACGCCGCGCGCAGCAGCAGGCGACCGGGGCCGTCGGACACCTCGCCGTCGCGGGCAATCCGCAGGCCGCCCTGGCGGGACCGGACCGGGAGTTTCGCGACGATGCGCTGCTCGTGCACCCGGCTGCGTCCGAGCCGGCCGGTGAGCAGGGCGAGCACGAGCCGCACCCGGGCCAGTGGGTGACCTGCGTCGACGAGCCGCACGTCGATACAGCCGTCGTCGAGCCGCTCCCGCCAGGTCGGGGCGAAGCCGGCCGGGTGGTAATGCCCGTTGCCTGCGAACAACGTCCACAACTTGCGCTCCTGGCCGTCTACCTCGACGTGCACCGGCTCGGCCGCCCGCAACGTCAAGGCCATCGCGACCGCCATGGCGGGCCACTTGCCGATCGCGCCCTCGCGCCGCTCACGCTCCCGGACCAGGTCGGGGTAGACGCCGAGCGCGAAGGTGTTGAGGAAGTACCCCCCGTCGCCGTCCGCCGCGGTGCTGCCGACGGTGACCTCGACGCCGTGCCCCGCGCGTACGGCCGCCGCCAGCTCGGCTACGCCGGTCACGCCGAGCTCGCCGGCGAAGTGGTCCAGGGTGCCACCGGGCACCACGGCCAGCGGCAGGCCCGCCTCGAGCGCGATGCCGGCCGCGGTGTTGACGGTCCCGTCGCCGCCCGCGACGCCGAGTACAGCGGCTGTGGTGGCCGCCGCGCGCAGCGCCGTCTCGACCTGCCCTCCCTCGGCCAGCACGACGCGTACGTCAGGCAGCAGGGCGGTCAGCTCCTGCTCCAGCTCCCCGGCGCGGTCGCCGGCGCCGGCTGAGGTGTTGACGACGACAACCAGGCCCTGGCCGGTCGGCAGGGCCGGGGCGGCAGCCACGACGGGCGGGCTGACGGCCGGCCGCACCGGCCGCACGGGCCAGGCCCGGCGCACCAGCAGGGCCGCGCCGGCACCCACCGCCAGCCCCGCCACGACGTCGCCGGGGTAGTGCACGCCGGTGTGCACGCGGCCGTACGCCACACCCGCCGCGAGCAGCGCGAGGGGCGCACCCAGCAGCGGCTGCTCCATCGCCACGCCGGTCGCGAACGCGGCCGCAGAGGCCGAGTGGCCGCTCGGGAACGACGAGGTGGTGGGCTGGCGTCGCAGGAGACGTACGAGCGGGACCGGCCGCAGCTCCGGGCGGGTTCGCCGGGCGCTGAGCTTGGCCGGGACGTTCGCCGTCGCGCTGGCCAGCGCCAGGCTCATCAGCCCGCGCAGCGCCGCCCGGCGCCGGCGACCGCCGGAGGCCGCGAGCAGGCCGGCCACGCCGATCCACATCAGCCCGTGGTCGGCGCTCCTGGTCAGCGGCGGCAGGACGGCGTCGAGCACCGGCATCCGCGCCGATGCTGCCCGCCGGTACAGCGCGAGGTCGAGCGCGTCGAGGCGCTGCAGCAGCCGGGTGGGTGCGCCCCTATCGGCAACGCTCATGGCGCGCAGGCGGCGAAGCCGGGCCAGGACCGCATGATCTCTCCTACGTTGACGGGTTGCTGCGCCGGTCACTGCCCGGGTGCCTGCGCCGCAACCGTCGGCGCCGGGCTCAGACGACCTGGTGCAACCAGGTCACGGATGCGCCGTCACCGGCCTCACGGTAGGGCTCCAGCTCGTCGTCCCAGGCCGCGCCCAGCAGCTGGTCCAGGCCGTGGCTGAGCTGCGGCCCCGAGGCGGTGGCCAGCAGCGCCCGGAGCCGGTCCTCCCCGACCAGGACGTCGCCGTTGGCGC
>JBKJQN010000037.1:0-35446 GCA_046593925.1 Mycobacteriales bacterium | reverse complement strand
CTGACATAGTGTCCATTATCGGCGGTCCAGGTGATCAGACCGGGGGAGCCAGCTCTGCGGTACCGACGGTGAACACGAAGCGTCGGTAGGCCCAGAACCGGAACACCGTGGCGACCGCGGTCCCCAGCAGACTGGTCACGTTGAAGGCCAGGGGGCTCGTCAGGCCCAGCAGGTAGTGGCCGACGTCCACCGGGACCAACGTGATCAGCAGCCCGATCACATTGATAGTCATGAACACGCCCAGGTCGCGACCGTGGCCGGCTTGCGCGTCGACGCGGTGGGCGAAGGCCCACGCCCGGTTGCCCAGATAGGACACGAAGGTCGCCAGGATCGTCGAGGCCGCCTTGGAGATCGTGGGTCCGGCCCCGAGGCCCACGTGCAGGGCGTTGGCGACCGCGACGTCCAGCAGGAAGCACAAGCCGCCCACCACGACGAACTTGCCGAGCTCGGCGGACAGCGCCCGCAGGCGACCGGCCAGCCGCGCCACGGGGCCCGGCACAGCGGCGCCCTCGACGCGAGCCCGCCCAGTGACCGGCTGCCAGGGGTAGCGCATCGAGGCCGCCGGTGCGCGCTCTTGTTGCCTACTGGGCATCGGAACGGCTCCGTGCCATGGCAGCAGGCTCGAGCCACCGGCTGGTGTCGGACCCGGGGACGACGTCCTGTGCGACTGGTGGCCCGGCCGGTCGGCGGCGCCGGGCACCGGCCCTCAGCAGCAGCCCGACGACCGCCAGTGCGCCGGCTGCGAGGTAAAGGCCGGCGTTCGCGACTCCGGAGGCGCCGCGGTCCCGGTACGGGTCGGCGAGAACCGGCCCGGAGGTCGCCGCCGCCGGCAGCTGCACGCTCGAGATGCTGCTGGCGCTGCGGACCGACAGCTGCGCGGCAGCCGAGGGGGCCAGCGCTGCGCTGACCCAGTACTCGCCGCGGACCTGGGCGAGCACGTGGTCCACCTGGCGCACGGCGGGGTCATTCGCCGTCACGCACACCGGGTCACCGGACATCGGCGGCGGCGGCGCGGCTGCGGCGTACTGCACCCGGTCCAGCACAACCTGGCGCTGCGCGAGCTCACGTTGCACGCCCCGCAGCGCGGCCCCGCCGGTCGCGTCGGAGAACAGCACCACGTGGGAGCCGGGTGGCAGCCCTTGGCCCGCGAGGCGTACCGCCGCCTCCGTCGAGGTGGTCACGCCCGGCTGCGCGAGCTGCAGTGAGCGCGTTGCCCGCGCAGGATCCTGCGACAGCGGGGCCAGCGGCGTGGCCTTTCCGGTCGTGACCACGCCGGTCTTGGTACCCGGTTCCATACCAACGAGCAGTTCCAGGGCGGCCCCACGCGCCGTCTCATAGCCGGCAGCGGTCGTTGTTGCGGACGACGCCAGCACCACATTCACCGCTTTCTCGCCAGCGGGTGGCCGACGGACGACCACCGGTGCCGTGGCGCCGGCCTGGCTCAGGCTGAAGGCCGAGGCAGGGAGGTCGATCTGCGAGAGCAGATCTGGCGCGGCGACGAGCAGCTCGGTCCGGCCAGCGGTATCGCTCCTGGCAAGCACCGACACCCCGCAGGCCGGAGCTGGCGCAGCGGAGGCCGGCGGCGCGAAGACAACCAGGACGGCCAGCAGGCCGAGCCCGCAGCTGGCCACCCGCAACAACTCCGGTCGCGGGAGCGGGGCGCGACGCCTCCGGACCGCTGCAGACGCGCTCATCCCGCCCGGCTCACGAGGCGGCGCTCTACGGCAGGTGCGCGGTGCCAGGCCACGACCGTCGGGGCCGGCAGTGGTTGCAGGTGCTGGTAGGAACCGGTCGCGACCCGCCACCTGATCCTCATGAGGTCCTGCAGCGTGCGCAGCGCGCCGACGATGGCCTTGTCGCCGAAGGTGCCGCCGGCGACGTCGGTCCAGTCCGGGACGTCGAAGGTGGCGACCCTGAGGCCGAGCCTGCGCGCGACGGCCAGCAGCTCCATGTCGAAGCCCCAGCCGTCGATCGTCTGACGCCTGAACACCTGCTCGGCAGCTGCTGCCGAGAAGAGCTTGAAGCCGCACTGGGTGTCGGAGATCCCGGGCAGCAACACGGCCTGCACGACGCGGTTGCCTACGCTGGAAATGGCCTTGCGAAGACCGCGGTGGCTCGAGGTCAGGTCACGTACCGCCAGGACCGCGTCATTGCCTGCCTCAGCCAGGTGCAGAGCCCGCTCCAGGTGGTGCAGCGGCGTGGCAAGGTCGGCGTCCATGAAGATCCGCATGCGGCCGCGCGCGACGAGCATCCCGTACTTGGCGTCGCGGCCCTTGCCGGCCTTGGCACCGGGCAGGACGACCCTGAGATTCTCGAACAGCGCCTGCTTACGCTCCACGATTTCCCTGGTGCGGTCGGAGGTCCCGTCGGGGCGGGTCGCTGCCACCACCACGACCTCCACTCCCCTACGACCCGTCCGGGCCAGATGGGCCGACAGCTCCACCAGCGAGCGGCCGATACGGGCCTCCTCCTGGTAGGCCAGGACGACGATGCTCAACTCGGGCGTCTTGCGGTGGCGCTGTGCGGACGCGCCGCGCTCGGAGAGCACGATCAGGTCCACGGCCGGGCTCGCCGTCGAGTCGCTTGAGGGATGGGGGTCGAGAATGATGTCGGACACGACGGATTCCTCGCCTGGGGGCAGGGGCGGATGGGGGACAGGACGGAGCTGGGTCATCAACGGCCGGCCCGGCCGGTCGCGGCTTGCAGCAGGGCGTACAGGACCAGGCGTAGCGGACCTCGGGTCCACCACTGCCGGTTGAGGCCGGAGGAGTCGAAGCCGATCCAGCCGACCGGGGCGTGCAGCGGCTCGAAGCCGTCGGCCTTGATCAGCCGGTGGACCTTTGCTCGGTGCAGGACGGGCTGCGCCACGGCCATGACCCGACGTACGCCTGCTCGGCGCAGGACCGGCGCGGCAGCCTGCCAGACCCGCTCGGTGTCCAGGTACCCCCCACCAGGGGGATCGCCCACGACGTGAACGGGCATGGTGGGCGGCAGGGCCCGCGCGACCTCCCACTGCGCGACCAGCACGACCGGCCCCGGCGATTGCTGCACGATCCGGGCGGTCGCCCCGGCGAGGCGCCGGTTGCACGGGTTCGGCTCCTGGTCGGGGTCACGCAGGCCGAAGGAGAAGGCCACGACGCCGAGCGGCGAGTTCGTCACTTGGCGGCCTTGTTCAGATTGTCGAGCAGCGCCGCCGTATCGGGCAGGTCGTACCGCAGCCGGTAGTGGTACACGACCAGCCCCGGCGACAGGGGGCGAGCCTCCAGCCGCTGGAAGTTGGCGTCGAAGTACTGCACGACGGTGTCCTGGTAGCCCTGGTCGAAGCTCAGCACCAGCCAGGCGTCGTGATGGCCGACCTTGAGCTGGGCGGCCTCTGCGGGGAGCTTGGCAGCATCGAAGGCAGGGGCGGAGCCGGCCTGGACCCGGTTCCAGGCCGGCAGCGTCGTGATGGCCGCCGCGCCCTTCCAGTAGTAGTCAAACGGGTAGCTGGTGAACGGCGGCGAGATCACCACGATGTCCTGCGGTGCAGCGACCGACGCCAGGTAGTCGCTCGCCGCGCGGTAGTCCTCCTTGGCGGGGGTCGTGGAAGACAGCGCCTGGTGCAGTGATGCGGCCACCAGTCCCAGCAGCAGCACCGACCGCAGCACGAGCGCGGCACGTCGGCCGTAGACGGTCAGCAGCCAGGTCAGGAACAGCAGCAGGGACGGCAGCGCCACGATCAGGTAGCGGCTGACGTAAATGGGCCGGATCGTGACCGAGAAGGCGAACGCGGCCAGGACCGGGAGCAGACCCATCAGCAGGAAGTAGCCGACCTCGGGCGGCACCCGCCTGGTCTTCTGCAGCGCGAGCAGGGAGAGCAGGACCAGGATCGGCCACAGGGCCACGACCAGCGTGTTGATAAAGTTGTCCTGGAAACCCGCGAAGAACTCCGAGAAGGTGTTGAACAGGTCGACGGAGGTTGGCGCCAGCAGCAGCGGCTGGTTACCTCCCGACCCCCCCTGACTGCGTACGAAGACCAGCCAGGGCGCCAGCGCCACCAGCAGCAGGGCCGCCACGGCGGCCAACCGCAGGAAAGTGCCCCGCAAGAAGCGGCGACGGTTGACCAGGTAGAACACGCCCTGCGTGATCAGGGTGAGCCAGAAGAAGTAGTGCGTGTAGACCCCGGCGAGCGCGGTCAGGGTGTACCAGGTCCAGTTGGCACCGGCGGCGCGCTGGAAGATGCGCAGGAAGCAGAGTTGGTTGAGCACGACGACCAACGCGAGCGCGGCGTACATCCGGATCTCGTTGCCGTACCAGGTGAGAAACGGTGACAGGGCAACCAGCCCCGCGGCGAACAACGAAGTTCGCTCGTCGAAGACGCGGCGTCCCAGCGCGTACACCGCCGGGATCGTCAGGACGAACAACACCAGCGACAGTGCCCGCGTCGCCGCGACCCCGTGTCCGAAGACGACGATCCAGAGCTTCAGGAGGGTGTGGTAGCCCGGTACGTGGACATCCTGGGCCACCAGCTGGTACATCCGTCCGAAGCTGTGGCTGGTCTGCCACAGCGACTGCGCCTCGTCCAGCCGCAGACTCTGATGGTTCAGCAGCAACGTCGAGAACGCCGTCGACCCGGCCATCAGCGCGACCAGGACCAGCAGTGTGCGGCGCCGCGCCCTCGCGGGAGACGGGCCGGGGCGGTCATCGTCCTGCGGCGCAGCCGTCTCGGTGAGTCCGCGCAGGGCCGGGGCGGCCGGCAGGGTCAGATTGGTCATGCGGCCCGGTCCACAACCGTGAGATGCGGACGCTGTGCCGCGGCGGTGGCCTTGGTCCGGCCCGGTGACGCGGCGTAGATCATCGGCATGAACAGCACACAGGTCAGTGCCGCCCAGGACCCGTTCGTCACGACCGATGCCGTCACGCCGTCCCGGGCGATGGCGACGCCCAGACCGAGGCACGTCGCGGCGAGGTAGACCAGGTGCGGTACGACCAGGTGCAGAAAGCTCCCCGTCAGCTGCTGCTTGGACGTCACGGCAAAAGCGGTCCGTCGACCGGTCAACACGCCCGCGAGGGCACTCAGCTGCAACCAGAACGAGCCCGTGGAGAAGGCCAGCGCCCGGAAGGTGTAGGAGAAGGCGCTGGACCGCTGCAGCACGTACAGGCTCAAGCAGATGTAGGGGATGAATACTGCTGCCAGCGCATTCGTGGAGATCGTGAACACGGTGATCCCGGCGAAGAAGAACAGCAGCGGGAGAAGCGCGTTCATCAACACGACGAGGCCGGTGAGGTAGTAGCTGGCTGAGGCCAGGTACTGGATCCGCTGAGCCCACGTCAGGCCGCGCCGGAGCAGCGGGTTGTATTTGAAGATGACTTCCAGGCTCCCCCGGGCCCACCGGTGCTGCTGCTTGTAGTAGCTCAGGAAGTCTTCGGGTGCCAGGCCCTTGGCCAGCACCTCGGGGACATAGACGCTCTGCCAGCCCCGCTCGTGCAGGAACAGTGACGTCAGGAAGTCCTCGGCGATGTTGGTCTGGCACAGGCCACCGACCTCGTCGAGGGCGGTCCTCCTGATCACCACGTTGGTGCCGCACATGAAGGCGGAACCGGTCCGGTCCTTGCCGGTCAGGATCGGCCCGAAGAACAGGTCCTGCTGCTCCCAGGCCCCGCCGGTCACGTAGTTCTTGCCGTGATTGGCGTAGTACTGCGGCGACTGGACGAAACCCATCCGCTCCTGGCAGAAGTACCCGACCGTCCGGGACAGGAAGTGCGGCTCCGGGACGTGATCGGCATCCAGAATGGCGACCAGCGGGGCGCTGCGCCGGCGCAGCGCGTGGTTGACGTTGCCGGCCTTGGCCCCGCCTGGCTCCGTGCGGGTGATGCAGGCCACGCCCAGCCGGGCTGCCAGTCGCTCGATGTCGCGCCAGTTGTCCTTGCCGGCCACCAGACCGTCGTTGAGCACGACCACGCCAACCTCTCCCGCGTAGTCCTGCCGCAAGGCGCCCTGGATGGTCTTCGCCACCAGCTCGACCGGCTCGCCGGCCACGGTGATGAAGATGTCCACGTCAGGAGTCAGAGTGGCGTCGAAGGGGTGCTTCGCAGGTGCACCCCAGACGGTGTAGAGGTAGGTCGCCAGCTGCCAGAGGTGGAACACCTCACCGGCCAGGAAGACGCCGAAGACGATCCTGTTGCCGTGCGGGAACCAGAACGCGATCGCGGCAAAGTAGACAGCTGCCACGATCAGGTTCACCAGCAGCAGGGTGGTGTTGACGCCCGCCTGCTCCGGCAGATGGGAGGTGTCCGTCGCCGGTCGTCTCATCACGCCTTCACATCCTTGGCCAGGTCGGTGAGCGCGTCCTGGTGCAGGGCGATCCCGAACCACGCCCAGTTGTCGTCGTAGTAGCTCAGCGCGGTGCGCCAGCCGTAGGTGTCGGGGTTGTACAGCGCAGCGAGCTTTCGGTCGTAGACGGCGGACAGCTTCGCTGGGTCGGCGACGGTGAAATAGCCCATCGACCCGCCGTACAACGCCGGGGATTCGTAGCCGGCCGGGCTGCTGCCGTCATGGGCGTACGTCGCCGCCAGCCGACCGGTGTCCTGCCACTGCGCACCCAGGAAGCGCAACCGCCCGAGGGTGGCCTTCGCCCGACCCTCGTGGTTCCACTGGTAGTCCAGGGCAAGCCGCCATGGCAGCCGAAGTGAGTCGTATCCGTAGTCGCTGGTCAGACCACCCGGCAGCGCCAGGAAGGCTCCCGTCGCCCGGTCCATCCGGAGCCAGTTCGGCGCAAGACCGGCTGAGCTCCCCCGGTCAAGGGGGGCTTCCAGGCTGCGGTCGATGAGGTCGTACGAGGAACTCACCAGGGACTGCCAGTCATGCCCCGTGTCCACCCGCGCGAAGATCCGATAGGCGTACGGGGCGAGATAGGAGGGGTTCACGATCACCTGGGATGACGACTTCTCCAGGTCGTTGCTCACCAGTACCGGTCGGCCTGCGACCTGCACGACCTCATGCGTCCAGATGTCGGAGATGATCGGCTTGGCCTGCTGCAGGTAGCTGCTCTGCTGCCACCTTCCGTACGCCATCACCAGGGCGAGACCGATGTCGGTGTCGGCGTCGCTGGCCGTGTTCTGGCCGCCCTGGTCGATCAGCACCCCGGAGGAGCCATCCGGACGCTGCCCGAACTTCCAGGCGAACAGGTGGTCGTCGGGGCGATCGAGGGCCTGTTGTGTGAAGCCCCACACCCGGTCGAAGGTCGCCCGGTCGTCCTGCCAGACGGCCCGCAGCATCGCGTAGCTCTGTCCCTCGGACGTGGTCAGGTCATTTTGCTGCCGATCCAGGACCCGCCCGCTGCCTGGCTCGATGTAGGTCTGCACGTAGCGCTGCCACAGCCCGGACAGCATCTCGTTGTTCGAGAACGGGACGGCGGTACGTCCCGGCGCGAGGGTGCGGTAGGCCGTGCCACCGGCCAGGACCAGCCCGGCCACGACGAACAGTGCCGCCAGCCCCCGCAGCAGCCTGGTCATGCGAGACGTCCTCGGGTCCGTGGGGGCGCGGCGGCGCGGCACGGTTCGCTCCTCGAGCACAAGGGGGCCCCATTCCGGTCCGTGAGGACTCAACCGATGGACGGCGGTCTCGCCACTGGCTCCCCGCACGGTCAGGCGACCGGTCGTCTCCGTGCACCCTGGAGGGGGTGCCGGTGAGGACCATGCGGATCATCACTTCGTCACTCTGCGTCGACCAGATTTTCTGGCAAACGTGGAAGTACTTCTGACGTGGACCTCGTCGGCCAGCTACCGTCAGAATCAGTCTCGCCCGTATATTCGCGACACCAACCACGACGGATGCCGCGACTGGTGTGACGATCCTCACGGTTTGTCTACTGTCGTCCCCTGGATGACGGGGCCGTGACTGAGGCGTTGCGCGGGCGTTGCCGTTTGCGGATCGATGACTACGAGTAGTCCTGGGCCACGGTCGGTGATCCGGCTCATGGGAGGCGTTCGACGCCTCGCTCCCCGTGGAGAGCCAGGGTTCGACCTGGGTCTGCCAGGACCCGGACGGCGTCGGCCCGCGGTTGTTCTTCCAGCGGGTGCCCGAGCCCAAGACGATGAAGAACCGGGTGCACCTCGACGTGCGCGTCGGGGTGGGGCTGACCGGCGATGAGCGCGTCGCTGCGCTCGAGGCTGAAGCGGCTCGGCTGGACGCGCTCGGCGTGCGGCGCGTGCGTCTGCTCCCTGCCGACGAGGAGAACGAGTCGTGCCTGCTGATGCAGGACGTCGAGGGCAACGAGTTCGACCTCGACTAGCGATCCGGCCCCATGAGGACGGTGGATCGCGTCATCGATCGCCACAGCGGCTGACCGCGCAGAGACCTTGCGCCTGCCGCTGACCGTCATCGGTTTTGATGGAGGATCGCGCTCGAGCATGACGCGGTGCTGCCCGGTGGCAGTTAAGCGGTAGGCCGCGCCCGCAGCACCGCACCTCGAGCGTCTTGAGGAGCGGCGGGCCGTGGTCGGCGTGTGCCAGGGCAAGCACGGCTGCACTCAGGCCGAGGCAGCAGGCCGCTGCGGTGCGCCGGCACTAGGGACGCAGTGCTGTCGGGCCGTTCGGCCGCCTCGCGTCCTCGCGGCCGGCAGCGGCGGGCTCGTCATGCCTCGTCGCGGATCAGCACCATGCCCCCGCGTCCCAGGACGGTCTGTCCGATTGCCGAACGTCAACCGGGAGCGCCACAGGTCAGAAGGGGCGCGCTGGCAATCTTGAGCAACAGTCGAAGAGTTCGTGGGTCCCACCGCAGTCGGTGATACCCGCGGTCGGCGCCAGCCCGTCGTCTCCAAGGGGAGGTGTCCATGGCCGTGTGAGAAGTGGTGGCCGGCGGATGTCCCCGTCGGTGAAGAGCCTGACGCTCTCCGTGCACCACCGGCCGATCGACGGAGTCGTTGCGGCAGAAGGGATGGCCGCCTTCGTGTCGCTGCTCGAAGAGAAATCCGGCGGGTTCTCGTCTGACTCCACACAGCACTCCTCGCGTGACTAACCGGCTGGGCACCGGCCTCGCGCGAAATAGGCAATCGGACCGACGAAGTTCACTCCGATGATGGCCGCCCACACCGCCTTCCGCCCGTTGACGAGCGCCGCCGGCCGGGTCGCGAGATCCGCCCAGGCCGTCGCAGCCAACGAGAGCTGCACCGACGCCACCACCAGGAGCGCCGTCTGCTGCCGCTGGTTCAGCTCACTCCAACGTCTTGCCTTCATCTCGATCTCCTTGTCGCGTCGCACGCCTCGGTACCCCTGCTCGGTCCGGTCTGATTCGCCTTCTCATCGTGCGGTCCGTCCGGCATCGCCCACAAGTGGCCAAGGTCCCGCGCTATATCCCGCTCCGGGCTGGTTGCAGGAGTATCGCTATAAGGGGCCAACCGCGACCGCGCGGAACGACGCCGAGGTGAAGCCGACATGGCCAGATCACTGAGGCCGGCAGGCCAGCCAGGTCGAGGCCGCTGGCGTGTGCCGGGACGAAGCGACCAGCGTCGCCGGTCGTGGAACTACAGCCTCAACCCGACCTGACCGACACCCCCGACCCAGGACGCAGTTGTTGCGTCGCGGGCCCGGAGCCCGCGCTGACCTGAGACCCGAACGGGGGAACGGCTCCGGGTCCCGGGCCCCGATCAGACCGCAACGTCGTCTGGCCGGGGAGGCTCCACATGAGGCGCAGGAGGCAACGCCAGGGTCGCTGCTCGCCGTCCTGGTCGGCAGCGTTGCCACGACAGTCGCGACCGCTGGTGCCGCGCCCGCGGCTCAGCCCCGGCTCGAGGCCGAGTCGATGGCGTTGCCCGCCGGCGCGGGCCAGCCGTTCAGTGACGGCGCCGCGTCCGGCCAGGCCGGGTTGCTGGTGTGGTCCAACGGTACCGCTGACGGCAGCCTGACCGCGGGCGCTGCGGCCGGCACGCTGGTGGTCCGGGCCCGTGGCGACCAGCGCAACGGGGCGCCGCTGATGGTGGTCACCGTCTACGGGACGCCGGTGGGCACGGTGTCGGTCGCCAGCAGCACCTGGACGGACTACCCCCTGGCCGGCAGCTGGCCGGTCGGCGCGCACCGGGTGCAGCTGGGCTTCGCCAATTACGCAAGCGGGCCCGGGTGCGACCGCAACCTGCGCCTCGACCGCATCCAGTTCCTGCCATCGCCACCAGCCACGCCGACCGCCCCCGCTCCAGATGGGAACCCGTTCATCGGAGCGCACCCCTATTCCGACCCCTCGTCGTCCGCGCGACGGGCCGCAGACACACGTCGCAGCGTCGACCCGGTCGGTGCGGCAGCGCTCGACAAGATCGCCGCGAGCTCGGCAGCGGACTGGTACGGCGACTGGAACCCCACGGACTCGCTGTCGGCGACGGTCGCCGACCGCGTCGCTACGGTCACCGCGTCCGGAGCCTTGCCGGTGCTGGTCGCCTACGACATCCCGCACCGCGACTGTGGCAGCTACTCGGCGGGCGGCGCGGCAGTTGCAGCCGCCTACCAACGGTGGATCGGGCAGCTGGCATCCGGGATCGGCAACCGCAAGGCCGTCGTTGTCCTGGAGCCTGACGCCCTGCCGCAGATGGACTGTCTGAACGCTGCCGACCAGCGGGAGCGCACCGGGCTGCTGGCGGCGGCGGTGGGCACCTTGTCCGCCCTGCCGGCGACCTCGGTGTATCTGGACAGCGGTGGCGCCACCTGGCAGCCGGCGTCGGTCATGGCGCCACGGCTACTGGCAGCCGGCGCCGACCGGGCGCGTGGCTTTAGCCTCAACGTGACCTGTGACACCAGCAACGACCTCAACCTGGCGTACGGACGAGAGGTCTCGCGCCTGCTCCACGGGCAAACCTTCGTGCTGGACAGCTCACGCAACGGGCTCGGTGGAGGTGACACCTGGTGCAACCCGACCGGCCGGGCGCTGGGCCTGCGGATGACGGTACAGACCGCAGAGCCGCTGGCTGACGCGTTCACCTGGATCAAGGCACCCGGGGAGTCCGACGGCACCTGCGGGGGTGGTCCTGCGGCCGGTCAGTTCTGGGTTGACTACGCGATCGGACTCGCGCTGCGCGCAGCGTACTGAACCGGATCCGTCCGGCCGCGTCTGGCCGGGTTGGCCTTGGTCTACGCGGGAATCCTGACAGCGGCCCGCACGTTGCACAGAGCGACACCCTCTGGAGGATCCATGAGCGACCGCGTCCTGCGTGGTACACGTCTCGGGGCGGTCAGCTACGAGAGCGACCGACACACCGAGTTCGCCCCCCGACTGGCTGCCGTCTACGACTGCCCCCGTGGCCACGTCATCGAGATGCCCTTCGCGGCCGAGGCCGACGTACCTCCGAGCTGGGAGTGCCGGGTCTGCGGCGGGAGCGCGCTGCTACGCAACGGTGAGCAGCCCGAGCCCAAGAAGGTCAAGCCGGCGCGTACCCACTGGGACATGCTGCTCGAGCGGCGCAGCGTCGCTGAGCTCGAAGAGGTCCTCGCCGAGCGGCTCGCGGTGCTGCACGACAACCAGGGCAAGGTCAAGGCCGCACTGAAGGCCGACCGGGCGAACAAGAAGACCGCCTAGCCCGGTTACCGCGCCGCGGCGAGCCGCGTCCCTGTCGGGGACGCGGCTCGTGGCGTCACCGGTGGTCACTCGTCCACGACCTCGCCCTCCACGATCCGGCCCCGGCCCGGGCCGCGAGGCGCGCGGCCGGATCGGCCCAGCAGCCGATGCATGGCGTACGCCGTCATGGGCCGGCGCACCAGCACCCGGACGGGTGGCAGCAGCAGGAGCAGCCCGAAGACGTCGGAGACGAAGCCGGGCGTGAGCAGCAGGACCCCCGCCAGCAGCACGAGCGCGCCGTCCGCGACCTCGTGGGCCGGCACGCTCCCCCGGGCGGTCGCCTCGCGAAAAGCCCGCCACGTCCGGGCCCCCTCGCGGCGCAGCAGGGCGGCCCCGAGCACCGAGACGAGGACCAGCAGGCCGATTGTCGGCAGCGCGCCGATCACTCGCCCGACCTGGATCAGCACGTACAGCTCGATCAGGGGGCCCGCGAACAGGGCCAGGACCAGGAGCGCGGGCACTACCGCTCCGCAGGCTGGCGGGCCAGCCGGTGCCGCGAGCGGCGGCTACGCAGGCCCCACCAGGTGACCCGCCACAGGGCCTCGACGACGATCGCCCGGCTCATCTTGCTCTCGCCACGCTCGCGCTCGACAAAGGTGATCGGCACCTCGACGACGGTGTGGCCGGCGCGCCACGCCTGCCAGGCCAGGTCGACCTGGAAGCAGTAGCCCTGCGACGCAACCTGCTCCAGCGGCAGCGCATCGAGCACCTCCCGGCGGTACGCCCGGTAGCCGCCGGTGGAGTCGGCGAGCGGCAGGCCGAGCGCCAGGCGGGTCCAGGCGTTGCCGCCACGCGACAGCAGCTCCCGCGAGCGCGGCCAGTTGACGACTTCACCGCCGGGCACCCAGCGGCTGCCGAGCACGACGTCGGCGCGCTCCAGGGCGGCCAGCAGCCGGGGCAGCTGCTCGGGTGCGTGGCTGCCGTCGGCGTCCATCTCCACCACGACGTCGTACCCGGCCTCGCGCGCCCAGCCGAAACCGGCGATGTACGCCGCGCCCAGGCCGGCCTTGGTGGCGCGGTGCAGCACATGCGCCCAGCGCTCCCGGGCGGCCAGCGCGTCGGCGAGCTCCCCAGTGCCGTCGGGGCTGTTGTCGTCGACTACCAGCAGGTCGGCGTCGGGACAGGCGGCGTGCAGCCGCGCGGCAATCGGCAGCAGGTTGTCGCGTTCGTTGTACGTCGGGACGACGACGAGCACCCGGCCGCTGGCGGTCACCGGCGCACCGCCACGACGGCCAGGGCGCCGGCGCCGAGCAGCGCCAGCGCCAGCTCGGGCAGCGCGCCGAGCCGGGTGGCGGGCGTCTGGTCGTCGCGTAGCGGTACGTCGGCGAGCAGCACGTCGGCGGTGAAGATGCCCGCGCGCTGCGCGACCGCCCCGTCGGGGGCGATCACGGCGCTGATCCCGCTGGTCGCGGCGACGACGACGGCGCGGCCGTGCTCGACGGGGCGCAGCCGCCCCATCGCGAGCTGCTGGGCGGTCTGCGCGCTGCGCCCGAAGGTCGCGTTGTTGGTCTGCACGACCAGCAGCCTGCCCCCTGCCCGTACGGCGTCGCGTACGAGGCCGTCGTAGGCCACCTCGAAGCAGATCACGTCACCGAGCCGGGCTGGCCCGACCTGCAGCACGCCGGTGCGCCCGCCGCGCGCGAAATCGCGCGGCACGAGATCGACGCGGCTGTTGAACCTGCGCAGCAGCGAGCGGTAGGGCATGTACTCCCCGAAGGGCACGGGGTGCTGCTTGACGTAGGTCGCTCCCGGACCGGTGACCGGGTCCCAGACGATGCCGGTGTTGCTGACCTGCTCCCCAGGGCCGCCGACAACGGCGCCGACCAGCACAGGCACGCCGATGTCGCGGACCGCCCCGTCGATCTGCGCGTAGGCCCCGGCGTCGGTGTACGGGTCGAGGTCGCTGGCGTTCTCTGGCCAGACGACCAGGTCCGGCGCCCGCTCACGGCCGGCCCGGACGTCCTGCGCGAGCCGGCGGGTCGCCGCGACGTGGTTGTCGAGCACGGCGGCGCGCTGGGAGAACGCGGAAAGGCCCAGCCGCGGGACGTTGCCCTGGACCACGGCGATGCGGGTGGTCGGACCGTCGGTGGGCGTCGGCATCAGCAGCCCGGCGAGCAGCAGGGCGAGCGCCGGCGCCCCGGCGGCGACCAGGGCCGGTCGTGAGGGGCGGGTGACGAGCAGCGCGAGCACACCGCCGAGCAGGGCGACGGCGGCCGTGACGAGCGGGGCGCCGCCGAGCGCTGCCAGCGCCGTCAGCGGGCTGGCGTCCTGGCTGAAGGCCAGCCGGCCCCAGGGGAAGCCGCCGAACGGCAGCCGGCCGCGCAGCGCCTCCTGTCCGACCCACAGCGCGGCTCCCCAGAGCGGCCAGCCGGGCAGTCGTGCGGTGACGGCGAGCCCCGCCCCGAGTGGACCGAGGAACGCGGCCTGCAGCACCGACAGCGCGACCCAGGCGCCCGGCCCGGCGACGGCCCCGGACCAGTGCAGCAAGGGGAGGAACAGCGTCAGCCCGCACAGCAGACCGGCGAGAGCGCCTCGTCGGGCGCTCGCGCCGCGCACCGCGAGGGCCAGCGCGGCCACCCCCAGGGGCGCGGCGGGCCACAGCGCGAGCGGCGGGAACGCCGCGGCGAGCAGCAGGCCGCCAGCGGCCGCCAGCGCGAGCCGCCAGAGCCCTCGATCCACGGCCGCGCCCCGGGCGCCCCGGGGTGCCGCACCGGTCTCCCGCAGGACGCTGGTCACGCCGCCAGTCTGCCTGCTCGAACGGTCGGCGGCGGTGACGTGAGGGACGCCCAGCCGCCCGGCGACCCTTCGTACCGGCACGCCGACGGCAGGGTGCCGCCGTCGCGCCGTTGTCTAGGGGGCCGCCGGGGTGCGGCTGGCGTGGCAGACAGTACGTGCCGGCCTGCGGCGTCTGTCAAGCATGCTCTGACCTGCAGGTATGCCACAAAGTCGCAGGTCAGGCACGGTGCGTTTCAGTCGCGCAATTTCAGCCCTCGAACACCGTGCGGCCGTCGACCATGGTGAGCAGGCACTGCGGGTCGGGCCGGAGCAGGTCGGGCAACCCGGCCACGCCCGACCGCGGATCGGTCGACCAGCCGGCGACCCGCTCGTCCGGGGTCTGGACGACCAGCTCGCCGTCGACCCGCCACACCGCGAGCGTCGCGGGCGCTCCGGGCATCAGGTCGCCGGTGCCGTCGATGCGGGCCGCCCGCCAGCCGCCGCGGGTGTGCGCGGAGAAGGCGGCGCGGGCCGACAGGCCGCTACCGGACGTCCGGTGGTGGACAGCCGCGCGGATGGTCCCCCATGGGTCCAACGGGGTGACGGGGGCGTCGGAGCCCAGCGCCAGCGCCACGCCAGCGCCGGCGAGGGCGGCATACGGGTTGAGGCCCGCGGCCCGTTCGACTCCCAGGCGGGCCGCGTACATGCGGTCGGGGCCGCCCCAGCGCGCGTCGAAGGCGGGCTGCACGCTGGCCACCATGCCGAGCGCGGCGAGTTGCCCCACCTGGTGCGCAGTGAGGCACTCGGCGTGCTCGACCCGGTGCCGTCCGGCGCGCACCCGCGCGAGTCCGACCTGCTGCGCCGCGGCCTGCGCGCCGTCCAGCACGGTCGCGAGCGCCGCGTCGCCGATGGCGTGGAAGCCGGCCTGCAGGCCGGCGAGCGTGCAGGCGACGACGTGCCGGGCGACCTGCTCCGCGCTCAGGTACGGATGCCCGCAGGTGTCGGCGTCGGCGTACGGCGAGGACAGGCAGGCGGTGTGGCTGCCCAGCGCGCCGTCGGCGAACAGGTCGCCACCCGCCCCGATTGCGCCGAGCTCGCGGGCCCGGTCGACGGCGTCCAGCTCGCCCCAGTACCCGAGGACAGTGACGCCGGTGTCGAGCGCGAGTACCTGCCTGAAGTCGTCCTCCCCGCCGATATCGGGTCCGCCGCACTCGTGCACGCAGCCGATCCCGAGCGAGGCCGCTCGCAGCAGGGTCTGCTGCTGGGCCGCGCGCCGCTGCGCCGGGCGCACCGACTCGTACGCGGCGCGGCGGACCAGGTGGTGGGCGTCGGTGCGCACCAGCCCGTCCCCCAGATGACCGGCCGCCTCGCGGGCCCCCGGCACGGCCGCGAGCAGGGCGCTGCTGACCACCGCGGAGTGCACGTCGGTGCGGGCCAGGTAGACCACTCCCCCGTACGAGGCGCGGTCCAGCTCGGCGGCGGTCGGCGGTCGGGCCTCCGGCCAGCTGCTGTCGTCCCAGCCGGTGCCCAGCAGCACGCCGCCGTGGGCGGCTCGGGATGCTGCGGCGACCCGGTCGAGGGCTACCGCGAGCGACGGTGCACCCGTGAGGTCCAGGCCGGTCAGGGCGAGCCCGGTGGCGGTGGCGTGGACGTGCGCGTCGACGAACGCCGGGGCCACCCAGGCGTCGTCGAGCTCGACCACCTGGTCGGCGCTCATCTGGTCGGCGGCACCCTCCGAGCCCACCCACGCGACGGTGTCGCCGTCGACGAGCAGGGCGGTGGCGAACGGGTCGCTGGAGGAACGCACCCGGCCACGGCGGAACAACGTCGTCGTCACGGCCTGAGCGTAGGCAGCCGGTCCGGACAAGCGCCCTCACACGGGAGGATCTGCGGTCAGCCTGCTGCTACGACGGCGTTCCTCCCGGTACGATCCCGCCATGACCACCCTGCTCGGGCCCGTGGCGCCCGCTGACGTGCATGCCGTGCTCGGTCGCTCGATGCTCGTGGACGGCTTCGACCTGGTGCTCGACCTCGGCGCGTCGCGGGGCTCGCAGCTGGTCGACGCCCGCACCGGGCGCAGCTTCCTGGACCTGTTCACCTTCTATGCCAGCAACGCGCTCGGGATGAACCACCCGGCGCTGGCCGAGGACGAGCGGTTCCGCGCCGACCTGCTCGAAGCGGCGATGAACAAGCCGGCCAACTCCGACGTCTACTCGGCGCCGATGGCGCGCTTCGTCGAGACCTTCGCCCGGGTGCTCGGCGACCCCGCGCTGCCGCACCTGTTCTTCGTCGAGGGCGGTGCCCTCGCGGTCGAGAACGCCCTGAAGGTCGCCTTCGACTGGAAGTCGCGCTGGAACCAGGCGCACGGCCGCGACGGCGGGCTCGGCACCAAGGTGCTGCATCTGCGCGACGCCTTCCACGGCCGCAGCGGCTACACGATGAGCCTGACCAATACCGACCCGGTGAAGACCGAGCGGTTCCCGAGCTTCGCCTGGCCGCGGATCCCGTCGCCGTACGTCTCGAGCGCGCACGCGCCGGTCGAGCAGCGCGAGGCGGAGGCACTCGCCGCGGCCCGGGCCGCCTTCGTACAGTTCCCGCATGACATCGCCTGCTTCATCGCCGAACCGGTCCAGGGTGAGGGCGGCGACCACCACCTGCGCCCGCAGTTCCTACAGGCGATGCAGCGGCTGTGCCGGGAGTTCGACGCGCTGTTCGTGCTGGACGAGGTGCAGACCGGCTGCGGGCTGACCGGCACCGCCTGGGCCTACCAGCAGCTCGGGCTCGCCCCGGACGTCGTGGCATTCGGCAAGAAGACCCAGGTGTGCGGGATCATGGCCGGAGGCCGGGTCGACGAGGTACCCGACAACGTCTTCGCGACGTCGTCGCGGATCAACTCCACCTGGGGCGGCTCGCTGACAGACATGGTCCGGGCCCGCCGGATCCTGGAAGTCATCGAGGCCGACGCCCTGATCGCCCGGGCGGCCACGACCGGCACCCAGCTGCTGCACCTGCTGCACGGCCTGGCCGACCGGCACCCGGAGGTCACCGACGTACGCGGCCGCGGCCTGATGTGCGCGTTCAGCCTGCCGACCGGCGCGCTCCGCAGCCAGGTCGTCGACGCGCTGCGGGACGAGGAGAACGTCCTGCTGCTCGGCTGCGGCTCGCGCAGCATCCGCTTCCGACCCGCGCTGACGGTGGCCGGCGCCGACCTGCAGGCCGGCGTCGCCGCGCTGGACCGGGTCCTCACCCGGCTGACCGTCACCGTGACGGAAACCTCATGATCGTCCGCTCGCACGTCGCCGGCGCGCCGGTCGATGGCACCGGCGGCACCCTCGAGAGCCGCAACCCGGCGCAGCTCGACGACGTCGTGGCCCACCTGTCGCTGGCCTCCGCCGACCAGCTCGTCGAGGCCTTCCGGGCCGCCAGGACGGCCCAACCGGGCTGGGCCGCGACACCGGCGCCGGTGCGCGGCCGGGTCGTCGCGCAGATCGGCCGGCTGGTCGAGGCCAACGCCGAGACGCTCGCCCAGCTGATCGTCCGGGAGGTCGGCAAGCCCCTCGCGGAGGCCCGCGGCGAGGTGCAGGAGATCGTCGACACCTGCGACTTCTTCCTCGGCGAGGGCCGCCGGCTGTACGGCCAGACCGTCCCGAGCGAGATGCGCGACAAGCAGCTGTTCACCTTCCGGGTGCCGGTCGGCGTCGCCGGGATCATCACCGCCGGCAACTTCCCGGTCGCTGTGCCGTCCTGGTACCTCGTACCGGCGCTGCTGTGCGGCAACGCCGTGGTCTGGAAGCCTGCCGAGTACGCCGCCGCACTCGGCGACGCGCTCACCCAGCTGTTCGTCGCCGGGGGGCTGCCCGCCGGGGTGCTCAACACGGTGCACGCGGACGGCCCGACGACCTTCGAGGGCCTGACCCGCGCGCTCGAGTTGGGGCTCGTGCACAAGGTCGGCTTCACCGGCTCCTCCGAGGTCGGCGTCCGGATCGGGGAGCTGTGCGGTCGGCACCTGCAGAGTCCCTGCTTGGAGCTGGGCGGCAAGAACCCGATGGTCGTCATGCCCGACGCCGATCTGGACCTCGCTGCGGAGGGGGCGCTGTTCGCGGGCTTCGGCACCGCCGGCCAGCGCTGCACCTCGCTCGGCGTGGCGATCGTGCACGCCGACGTGCACGACGCGTTCCTGGACAAGCTGCTCGGCCGCCTCGCGCACGCCCGGGTCGGCGATCCGCGCGAGGACGTGTTGTACGGCCCGATGCTGTCCGAGCGCTTCCTGCAGGGCTACCAGAAGTGGCTCGGCGAGATCCAGCCGCACCACACCGTGCACGGCCCGACCGGGCGCATCACCAGCACGAACCCGCGTACGGGCTTCGTCGGTGACCCGGACGCAGGGGTGTTCGCACACCCGGTCGTCGTCAGTGGGGTACTCGCCGACGACGCGCTGTACCGCTACGAGACGTTCGGGCCGCTGGTGCCCGTGATGAGTTTCTCGACCTTCGACGAGGCCGTCGAGCTCGCCAACGGCCACGGCTACGGGCTGTCCTCCGCGATCTACACGCGCGATGCGAAGGCGGTCTGGGACTTCCGCTCCCGGGTGTCGGCCGGGATGCTGTCGGTCAACAACTCCACCTCGGGCGCCGAGGCGCACCTGCCGTTCGGCGGCAACGGCAAGAGTGGCAACGGCTCCCGTCAGAGCGGCGTCTGGGTGCTTGACCAGTTCACCCGCTGGCAGTCGATGAACTGGGACTACGCCGGCAAGCTGCAGAAGGCCCAGATGGACACCGAGACCGCCAGCACGCACGACGCAGGCTTCCGGCTGTCCTGAGCCAGCCGGTCACGAGCCTCGGACATGTGCGCCCCGCGTACCCCCCCTGTACATCGGGTGCTTCCGCTCCGGGTTAAGCACACAATGCCAGGTGGCTGACCGGCTGCCCAGCGTGGTGCCGCCGCCCCCGGACCGCCTTTGTGTGCCGTGACGGGGACGGCAACACACAAAGACGTGCAGCGCCACGGGCGGCCCTGCTGGCGAGCCGTCGACCAGCGGCTCCTCGCCCGCGTGCCCGTGCCGGCGAGCCCGTCGACCAGCGGCTACTCGCCCGCGTGCCCCTGCTGCCCTACGTCGTCGCGCTCGAACACTGATCGTCGCTTCGGCAGCCTTGCCGCGCTGACACGCTCAGCCTCCCGCATGCCGGCCGGTGTTCGGTGTAGAAGTAGTGCTTGAGGTCACACAAGCAGGGAACGGACTCCCCGTCCGCAGCCCAGCGGACCCGTCGTCGCCTTGGAGGTCACATGCGCCGCAGGACCGGGCTGCTGCTCGCAGCCCTGATGGTCGTGCCGTTGGCAGGCTGCGGGAGTGGCAGCAGCACCGGCGCCAGTGGTGCGCCCATCGTCAACTGGTACATCGGCAGCGAAGGCTGGCTGCCCGACGTCATCAAGGCCTGCAACGCCAAGGCCGGCGGCGCATACGAGCTCAGGGCCGCGAGCCTGCCGACCAACCCCGACTCGCAGCGCGAGCAGCTGGTGCGGCGGCTGGCAGCCAAGGACGACTCGATCGACCTGATCGGGATGGACGTCGTCTGGACCGGCGAGTTCGCCCAGGCCGGCTGGATCTCGCCCTTCGCGAAGGGCGAGCTCAAGAACGTCGGCACACTGGAGCAGGTGCTCAAGGGCCCGTTCGACAGCGCGCAGACCAACGGCAAGCAGTACGGAGCACCGCTCAACAGCAACACCCGGCTGCTCTGGTACCGCAAGAGCAAGCTCGGCAACAACCCGGTGCCGCAGACCTGGGATCAGCTGCTCGACACGGCGGTCAAGCTGGGCACCAAGATTCAGGAGACCGGTAAGCGGTCGGAGGCCCTGGTGGTGTTCTTCAATGCCCTGGAGGAGAGCGCCGGTGGCCACATCGTCAGCGTCGGCGGGGACGGCAAGGCCCAGGTCGACCTCCCCGAGGCGCCCACGATGAAGGCCCTGCAGATCATGCAGCGATTTGCGACGTCCGAGGCAGCGCCGATCGCATTGTCGACCAGCGGTGAGGACGACAACCGGCTGGCGTTCCAGTCCAAGAACAGTGACAGCACCTTCATGATCAACTGGCCGTTCGTCTACCCGAGCGTGGTGAAGGCCGACCCGGCCTTGGCCCAGGACTACGGCGTGGCCCCGTACCCGCAAGTCGTCGCCGGCACCCCGGCCAAGGCACCGCTCGGTGGCTACAACCTCGGCGTCGGGGCGTTCACCAAGAACCGCCCGGCTGCGCTGGCCGCCATCAACTGTCTCACCGAAGCCGACCAGCAGCGCACGATCGCCACCACCGGCGGGCAGCCGTCGGTGCTGCGCTCGCTCGGCGACGACCCGGCCATCAAGGAGAAGCTGCCGTTCCTGCCGCTGATGACCCAGCAGCTGGAAACCGCCGCGCCCCGGCCTGTCACCCCGAACTACAACGACATCTCACTCGCGGTACGCCAGGTCCTGCACCCGCTCAGCGACATCAACCCCCCCAAGACCTATCCGGCGTTGCGCGACCTGATCAAGCGCGCCCTGGCCTCCCAGGCGGTGCTCTAGATGACGACCAGCGCGACCACCACCGGTTCAACCCGGGTCACCGGCACTGCGCCGAGCAAACCTGCCAAGAAGGGCGAGACAGACCGGGCGGCTGCCGAACGGCGACTCGGTCTGAAGCTCGCCGCACCCGCAGCCATCATCATGCTGCTGGTTACCGCGTACCCGATCTGTTACGCGGTCTACCTGAGCCTTTTCCGGTACGACCTGCGGACCCCAGGCCAGAACGCCTTCATCGGATTCAGCAACTACGCACTGGTGCTCACCAGCGGGGTGTGGTGGCGGGCGGTGCTCTCCACGACGGTCATCACGGTGTTCTCGGTCGGCATCGAGCTCGTCATCGGTCTGGCGTTCGCATTGGTCATGCACCGGGCGCTGTTCGGCCGGCGCACGGTGCGTACCGCGATCCTCATCCCGTACGGGATCATCACCGTGATCGCCGCGTTCGCCTTCCGTTTCGCGGTGCAGCCCGAGACCGGGTTCATCGGCTCGATCAACCCGCTCGGCGGACAGATCGGCTCCTTTGCCACCATCATCCTCACCGAGGTCTGGAAGACCACACCCTTCATGAGTCTGCTGCTGCTGGCAGGGCTCGCGACGGTGCCGGAGGAGATGCAGGAAGCGGCGAAGGTCGACGGCGCCACGGCCTCGCAACGCCTGTTCAAGGTCACCTTGCCGAACATGAAGGGCGCCATCCTGGTAGCCGTCCTGTTCCGGACGCTCGACGCGTTCCGCATCTTCGACACCGTGTACGTCCAGACCGCCGGGGCGCTGAAGACCCAGACCATCAGTGGATTGGGCTACAACGCCCTGATCACCCGGGTGAACCTCGGTCTCGGATCGGCCATCTCCATCCTTCTGTTCATTCTGATCATCGTCATCGCGTTCGTCTTCGTGAAACTCTTCAAGACCAATCTCGGCACCGTGAAGGGAGCCGGCTGATGTCCGCCAGCACGCTCGGAGCGGAGCGGATCGGGGCTGACCGGGACCGCACCGCCCAGGCTCGTCCGAGGGCCCGCAAGGCTTCCCAGAAGGGCAACAGCCCCGGCTGGAAGATCGGCGTGGTGTTCATCGTGGCGTACGCGATGTTCCCGGTCCTGTGGATCCTGTCGCTGTCGGTCACTGCGGCGGCCGACCTGGCCGGCGGCGGCCGGGCGCTGCACAACTTGGTCCCGAAGGCCCCGACGCTGCAGAACTACCGAGACATCTTCTCCAGTGGCGAGTTCGTCCGGCCGCTGATCAACTCGATCGGGATCTCCCTGATCACGACCGTGCTGGCCGTCATCATCGCGGCTTTCGCGGCGTACGCCATCGCCCGCCTCGACTTCCCGGGCAAAGGACTGCTGCTGTCCGGCGCGCTGGCGATCGCGATGTTCCCGCCGGTCTCGATCATCGGCCCGCTGTTCAACATCTGGCGGTCCACGGGGCTGTACGACACCTGGCCGGGCCTGATCCTGCCGTACATGACCTTCGCCCTGCCGCTGGCGATCTGGACCCTGGCAGCGTTTTTCAGGGAGATCCCGTGGGACCTGGAGCAGGCCGCCCAGGTCGATGGCGCGACGCCGTTCCAGGCATTCCGCCGGGTGATCCTTCCGCTGGCGGTGCCTGGCATCTTCACCAGTGCCATCATCGTATTCATCTTCTGCTGGAACGACTTCCTGTTCGCCATCTCCCTGACCTCGACCTCGTCGGCACGCACCGTGCCGGCGGCGACGGCCTTCTTCACGGCCAGCTCCAACTTCATCAACCCGACCGGTCAGATCGCCGCCGCGGCGATCGTGGTCACCGTCCCCATCATCATCATGGTGCTGGTCTTCCAGCGCCGCATCGTCGCCGGCCTCACCGCCGGTGCAGTGAAGGGCTGAGACGTCGATGGCTGCCATCACCATGCGCGGGATCACCAAGCGTTACCCCGACGGGACCGAAGCGGTCTCCTCGGTCGACCTGGACATCGCCGACGGGGAGTTCGTGATTCTGGTCGGACCGTCCGGCTGCGGGAAGTCCACTCTGCTCCGGATGATCGTCGGGCTCGAGGACATCTCGGACGGCGAGATGATGATCGGAGGCGACGTCGTGAACGACCGGGCCCCCAAGGACCGCGACCTCGCGATGGTCTTCCAGAACTACGCGCTGTATCCGCACCTGACGGTGCGCGAGAACATCGCGTTCCCGCTGCGGATCGCCAAGGTCGACGACGCCGAGGTGAAGACCCGGGTCGAGGAGGCCGCGCGGGTGCTGGAGCTCACCGACAACCTCGACCGCAAACCGGCGAACCTGTCCGGTGGGCAGCGTCAGCGGGTCGCCATGGGCCGCGCGATCGTCCGCGACCCGAAGGCGTTCCTGTTCGACGAGCCGCTGTCCAACCTCGACGCGAAGCTGCGGGTGCAGATGCGTACCGAGATCGCCCGCATCCAGAAGAAGTTCGGCACCACGACGGTGTACGTCACGCACGACCAGACCGAGGCCATGACGCTGGGCGACCGGGTCGCGGTGCTCCGCAAGGGTGTGGTTCAGCAGGTCGATACCCCGCGCAACCTGTACAACGATCCGGCCAACCTGTTCGTGGCCGGTTTCATCGGGTCCCCGTCGATGAACCTGCTGCCGGGGACATTGCGGGGCGACACGCTCACGCTGCCGTTCGCCAAGCTGACCCTGCCGCAGGACGTCGTCTCGCGGATCAGCGGGTCGGGCAGCGAGCGCCAGCTGATCGTCGGCATCCGGCCGGAGCACTTCGAGGACGCCGAGCTCGTCTCCGACGACGACAGGCCGAAGGGGACGGTGTTCACAAGCCAGATTTCCAACATCGAGTGGATGGGTTCTGAGCTGTACGCCTATCTGCCGTACGACGCAGGCACCGCGATCGCGGAGCAGCTGGACGCGCTGGCCGCCGACCTGGACCTGGAGCAGGCCAGCGGCGACGAGAGCCAGCTGGTGGCCCGGCTCGACGCGGCCAGCCTGGTCGACGAGGGCACCGAGGCGCAGATCTGGGTCGACGCGCGCCGGATCCACCTGTTCGACCCCGAGTCCGGCGAAGCCCTGACCCGCCGACAGCCGGCCACGCCCGCCCGCACCTGACCCGCCTCCCCTTCGACAGTGCACCTCCCCTTCGGGAGGTCACCTTCGGGGCCTCGAAACGTGCACCCTCGAAGGGGAGGCGGCGGTCAGGGTCAGCGCTTGGCGCGCAGGCGCAGGCGTTCCAGCACGGTGTCGTCCCAGCGGTGCGTACGCAGGACCATGTACCGCTCGCGGGCCAGCGTCAGGTAGACCTGCGCATCCAGGGCGCCGGCACCGGGGTGCAGGCCCGCCTCGCGCAACATCGACAGCACCGGCTCGTACTCCTCGGTGAACCAGGCCAGGGCCACCTCGGCGCGGTCGGCGAAGCTGCCGCGTTCCTGCATCCAGCGCATCCCCCACGCCTCGACGCCCTCGGCAAGTGCGGCATAGTCGGTCGGGTCGTCGAGCAGCACCCGCGGCGCAAGAGCAGCCGGCAGCGGCACCCGGTCGGCGAACAACCGCGCGTGGCCCTTCAGGGGCAGATCCTGCAGGCGAAGCCCGGCGTCCGCGCCCATCGTGGTGTGCACCCGCGTGACGCGCGCTTCGATCAGCTCGCGCCCGAGGGCCCGCATGACCGCGACCCGATGGTGCCCGTCCTGGACGAAGTACACCTCGCCGACCTGCAGCAGCTCGACCGGCGGCAGCTCCTCGCCCCGTCGGACAGCGTGCGCGATGCGCTCGAAGCGCTGCCGCGCGAGCTCGTTCGTCGGTCGGAAGCGCCGGTCGAACCCGCCGACCCGGTCGGTCGAGCCGACGATCAGGTCCAGGTCGACCATCCGCCGCCCGAGCCGGGTCTCGCCCCGGCGACCGAGTGCTGCGACCACCTCGTCGAAGGGCAGCAGCACGTCCAGGTCGCCAGAGCGCAGCCGAAGCCGGGCAGCCAGCCGGGACAGGGTCGCGTTGCGCCGGGCCCGCGCGAAGTCGTCGCGCGAGTCTGCCGCTGGAAAACCGGTGTCCACGAAGCAGATCGTCCTCCTTCCCGGATCCGGCCGCTGCGTAGGCTTCCGGGCGTGTCCCTGGACCCCCGTGCCCTGCCCGAGGACGTACGTACCTTTCTCACCGAGCGGCACCTGGCGACGCTGACGACGCTGCGCCCCGATGGCACCCCGCATGTCGTGGCCGTCGGCTTCAGCTGGGACGGGGACGCCCAGCTGGTCCGCGTCATCACCAACGGCACCTCCCGCAAGGCCGAGCACGTCCGGCGCGGCTCGGCCCGCGCCGTCGTCTGCCAGGTCGACGGCCCCCGCTGGCTGGCGCTGGAGGGTGTCCCACATGTCAGCGACGACCCGGACCGGGTGGCCGAGGCCGTCCGGCGCTACGGCGAGCGATACCGGGTACCCGGCGTCAACCCGTCCCGGGTCGTCCTGGAGATCGCCGTGGACCGGGTGCTCGGCCGCGGCTGAGCACGACCGCTACCCGTACGCCGGGCGGTCTTCCCACGGTGTGCTCAGCACCACCGTCGTCCGGGTCTGTACGCAGGCCGCCACGCGGATCTCCGCCAGCAGGGTCTCGAGCTCACCGGGCGTGGCGACCCTGACCTTGAGGATCCAGCTCTCGGTGCCCGCGACGCTGTGGCAGGCCTCGACGGCTGGCAGGTGCGCGAGCCGTTCGGGCGCGTCGTCGGGCGCGGCAGGGTCGATCGGCGTGACCGACACGAACGCGGTGAGCGGCAGCCCCACGACTGTCGGGTCGACGCGCGCGGTGTAGCCGAGGATGACCCCGCGCTGCTCGAGCCGACGGACCCGCTGGTGTACCGCGCTGGTCGACAGACCGGTGTCGCGGGCCAGATCGGTGTAGCTGCGCCGGCCGTCGCCGACGAGCAGCCGCAGCAGCGCGCGGTCGAGTTCGTCGAGGTCGCTCATCATCGGGTACGACGGGCGACGCGCGGCATGGCCACCTCCGAGTCAGCGGGACGCCAAGCCTAGCCATCCCCAGTGAGTACGGGTGGCACAGTCGGCGGATGGCCGGACGACTGACCCTGCTGGACAGCCCGTCGCTGTGGTATCGCGCGTTTCACGCGGTGCCCGCCTCCGTGGTGTCCCCCGACGGCCTGCCGACCGGCGCGGTGCGCGGATTCCTCGACCTGGTGTCGCGGATCCTGCGCGAGACCCGACCGACCCGGCTGGTCGCCACCCTCGACCTGGACTGGCGGCCGGCCTTTCGGGTCGCCGCCGTCCCCTCGTACAAGCTGCACCGCACGATCGGCGGCGGCGCCGAGGACGAACCGGCCACCCTCGCCCCGCAGGTGGCCGTCATCCTGGAGCTGCTCGCCGCGCTCGGCGTACCGGCGGTCGGGGCAGCCGGGCACGAGGCCGACGACGTCATCGGCACGCTCGCGACCCGGGCGGTCGGCGCCGTCGACGTCGTCAGCGGCGACCGCGACATGTTCCAGTTGGTCCGTGACGACGGGCCGGTGCGGGTGCTGTACGCGGTGGAGAAGATGCGGCCGTACGGCGAAGCCGAGGTCACCGCGAAGTACGGGATTCCTGGCCGGTCCTACGCCGAGTACGCGGTCCTGCGCGGTGACCCCAGCGACGGGCTACCCGGCGTCAAGGGCGTTGGTGACAAGACCGCGGCCGCGCTGGTCAGCCGGTTCGGCGGGGTCGACGGCCTGCTCGCCGCGCTCGACGCCGGCGAACAGGACGGCTTCCCTGCCGGCGCGCGGGCCAAGCTCGAGGCCGCCCGCGACTACCTGGCTGTCGCGCCGGCCGTCACGCGGGTGGTGCGTGACTTGCCGCTGCCAGAGCTCGACGACGCACTCCCCCGCGCCCCGCGCGACCCCGCCGGGCTGCTCGCGCTGTCCGACCGCTGGGGCCTGGAGACTCCGCTGGAGCGGTTCCTGACAGCCCTCGAGGTCGCGTACGACGGCTAGCCGACCTCGACGTCCTGGCGGTGATTGGCGCGACCGGCGCCGGTGTCGCCGAGCCCAATCGCCGGATCGCCGTGTGGGGAGGCGTGAAGAAGGTGCCATCGGTCGCATCCTGTGACCGGGGTGTCACATCGCGGTGTTACGTCACCGAGGTGTACGCGACCACGCCGCGCCGGAGCGCGTCGACGGCCTGGCGGGCGGTGCGGCGGACCGACGAGCCGGACAGCGCGGCGACGTCGGCGACCTGCCCGAGCAGGTCGATGAGCTGCTTGCAGGACCGGACGAAGTCGCCCGCGGTCATCGCCTCGCCATCGAGCACCTGCTCCAGCTCGGCGCCGGACGCCCAGCGCCAGGCCGCCCACGCAAAGCCGGCATCGGGCTCGCGCAGGAAGGCCAGCTGCTGGTCGGCCTCGACCTGCGACAGCCGCTCCCACACCCGCACCATGTCCCGTACGGCCACCTGCACCGGCCCGGCAGGGACCGGCGGGCCGACCTCGTCGGGCCGGCGGGTCTCGTGCACCAGCGCCGATACGACGGCCGCCAGCTCAGGGGGCGTCAGGTTGTCCCACTGGCCAGCGCGCAGGCACTCCACCACGAGCAGGTCCACCTCGCTGTAGACCCGGGCGAGCTGCCGGCCGGACTCGCTGACCTGCTCGCCCGACAGATAGCCCAGCCGCTCGAGAACCGCGCAGACCCGGTCGAAGGTACGGGCGATCGAGTGCGTCTTACCCTCGACCTTGCGCTCCAGTGCGTCGGTCTCGCCGCGCAGCCGGGTCCAGCGCTCGGCCCAGCGCAGGTGCGTCTCCCGGTCGTCGCAGCCGTGCACCGGGTGGCGCCGCAGAGCGACCCGCAGCCGGGCCAGGACGTCGTCGTCAGCGGCAGCCGAGCGCGAGCGCCCACCGCGGGGGCCCGGTGACAGCCCGAGCGCCCGCAGCGAGGCGGCGAGGTCGCGGCGGTCGTGCGGTGAGCGCGGGCTGAACGCCCGGGGCACCTTGAGCCGGCCGAGGACGGCTACCGGGGAGGGGAAGTCGGCCGCGGACAGCCGACCCGCCCAGCGGTCCTCCGACAGCACCATCGGGTGGACGTCACCGTCCCGGCCGACCCCCGGGTCGATGACGACGGCCAGCCCGGTGCGGCGGCCGGTCGGGACCGCGATCACGTCGCCGGCGGTCAGCTGCTCCAGCGAGCGAGCAGCTTCGGCGCGGCGGTGGGCAGCGCCCTGGCGGGACAGCTCGCCCTCGCGCCGCTTGAGGTCGGCCCGCAGGCCCGCGTACTGCGTCACGTCGCCGAGGTGGCAGGTCATCGACGCGCGGTAGCCGTCCAGCGCCTCCAGGCTGCGGGTGATCTGGCGGGCCAGGCCGACGACGCTGCGGTCGGCCTGGAACTGCGCGAAGGAACTCTCCAGCAGCGCCCTGGCAGCCTCCCTCCCTACCGCGTCGACGAGGTTGACCGCCATGTTGTACGACGGTCGGAAGCTGCTGCGCAACGGATAGGTACGCGTCGAGGCCAGACCGGCCAGTTGGCGCGGGTCGAAGCCGGGCTGCCAGAGCACGACGGCGTGCCCCTCGACGTCGATGCCCCGTCGGCCGGCACGGCCGGTCAGCTGGGTGTACTCCCCCGGCGTGATGTCGGCGTGCGTCTCGCCGTTCCACTTGCTGAGCTTCTCCAGGACCACCGAGCGGGCCGGCATGTTGATGCCCAGCGCCAGGGTCTCGGTCGCGAACACCGCCCTGACCAGCCCCAGCGTGAACAGCTCCTCGACGACCTCCTTGAAGCTCGGCAGCATCCCGGCGTGATGAGCCGCGATGCCACGCTCCAGCCCCTCCAGCCACTCCCAGTAGCCCAGCACCCGCAGGTCCTGCTGCGGGATGTCGCGGGTGCGCCGCTCGACGTGCGTACGCACCGCGAGCCGCTCGGCGTCGGTGAGCAGTCGCAGCCCCGAGCGCAGGCACTGCTCGACAGCCTGCTGGCAGCCAGCGCGGCTGAAGACGAAGGTGATCGCCGGCAGCAGTCCGTCGCGGTCGAGTCGCCCGATGACGTCAGGGCGGGACGGCACCGAGCGCCGTACCGGGCGGCCACCGCGCTCGCGGGGCACCCAGCGGGACTCCTCGCGGTGCAGCCGCTCGAGGTCGGGGTTGAGCACCTCGTCCGGGCCGGTGCCGACGAACAGGTCCTGCAGCCGCCCGCCGGCCAGCACGTGCTGCCACAGCGGGACCGGCCGGTGCTCCTCGACGACGACCTCGGTGTCGCCGCGCACGGTGACCAGCCAGTCCGCGAACTCCTCGGCGTTGCTGACGGTGGCTGACAGCGAGACCAGCGCGACATCGTCGGGCAGGTGGATGATCACCTCCTCCCAGACGGCTCCGCGGGCCCGGTCGGCGAGGTAGTGCACCTCGTCCATGACCACGTGCGACAGCCCGCGCAGCGCCTCGCCGCCACCCGAGCTCCGGGCGTACAGCATGTTGCGCAGCACCTCGGTGGTCATGACGACCACGTCGGCATCGCCGTTGATGGCGTTGTCACCGGTGAGCAGGCCGACCCGGTCGGCGCCCCAGCGCTCCACCAGGTCCTTGTGCTTCTGGTTGGACAACGCCTTGATCGGCGTGGTGTAAAAGCACTTGCGGCCGGCGGCGAGCGCCAGGTGCACCGCGAACTCGCCGACCACCGTCTTGCCGGCGCCGGTGGGGGCCGCCACCAGGACGCCGCGGCCGTCCTCCAGTGCCTTGCACGCGGTGCGCTGGAAGGCGTCGAGCCCGAACGGGTAGCCGGCCTCGAAGGCTGCCAGCTCGGGCCCGCCCTGCTTGCGCCGGAAGGCCGCGTAGCGCTCGGCGGGCGTGGGCCCCGCAGCGGCAGCGGTCACGCCCTGAGGCTAGCCCGCCGCGTGGTTCCCGCTGGTCAGGCCGGCCGCTTCGAGGGAGCCGGTCAGAGCTGCGAGGGCTCGTGCTCGATGACCGACGGGGTGTTGTCGTCGAGCTGGGCCACCGGGTCGGCGGAAATCCGCTTGCGGGTCGCCCGCTCCCGGACCCTACCGATGACGATGCAGACCTCGTACAGCGCGTACAGCGGAACGGCCATGAAGGTGAACGTGTAAGGGTCGGTGGAGGGGGTCAGCACCGCGGCGGCGATCGCAATACCGACGATCATGCCCCGGCGCCAGGCCCGCATCTTGGCCGTCGGCAGGATGCCGACGACATTGAGGAACACCAGCAGCACCGGGAACAGGAACGCGACCCCGAAAGCCAGCAGGGTGAGGCTGACGAAGTTCAGATAGCTCTTTAGCGACGTCAGCGTCACGACGCCGTCGCCGCCGACGCTGAGCAGGAAGGTCAGACCTTTGTCGAGGGTGAGGTAGGCGAACGTGCAGCCCAAGGCGAACAGCAGCGTCGCCGAGCACAGGAAGGCCGCGGCGTAGCGCCGTTCCTTGCGGTGCAGGGCCGGGGTGATGAAGGCACCAAGCTGGTAGAGCCAGAGTGGCGCCGTGAGTACGACCCCGGCGATCGAAGAGACCTTGATCCGGATGGCGAACTGCTCGAGCGGCCCGAACGCGTACAGCTGGCACTGCTTGGACCCGACGGAGCGGCAATAGGGCTCGCGCAGGAAGCTCAGGATCGGCTCCCAGAAGAAGAACGACGCGACGATGCCGACGGTGATGACGAGCAGCGAGATACCCAGCCGGGTGCGCAACTCGCGCAGGTGCTCGACCAGCGGCATCCGCCCGTCTGACGGGCGTGCCAGGGCGCGGCTCACCGGTCGGCTCCGGGCCTACGCCTGCGGGCGCGGGGCCTGCTGCACGGGCTGAACCGGCTGCGAGCCGTTGACAGGAAGCTGGACCGGCCGGCCCTGGGCGTCGAACAGCTGCTGACCGCCGTACGGCACCGCCTCGGTGTGCAGCGGCGGCGGGGTGGCCTGGACGGGCTGCGGCGGGGCCACCGGCTGGACGACGTGCGCGGTGGTCGTCGAGGTCGCGGGCTCGCCGTCCTCGTGCAGGCCCTTCGTCTCGGCCTTCAGGATCCGCATGCTCCGGCCCAGCGCCCGCGCGGAGTCCGGCAGCCGCTTGGAGCCGAACACCAGCACGACGACGAGCAGGACAAGGACGAGCTCCCAGCCACCGGGCAAGTTCATGTCACGCGCCTCCTAGAACGGTCGGGGTCGAGCGTACGCCGAACGGTGGCTGCCGCGCCTGGCTTTGGTGACCGGCAGGTGTCGGGACGGGGAAACCGCGGTCGCGGTCCTGCAGTGATTCGAGCTGGGCGCTGACCACCGTGAGCTGCTCCCCGGCGAGAACGACGGCGCGGCCGAGGGCCTTGACCCGCCGCCACAGCGAGAGCCCGGCCAGCGCGAGCAGCCCGGTCACCAGCAGGACCAGCAGCACGTCGAGCAGGATCCAGCGCACGACCGAAGGGTAGCCGCCCGGCGCCATCGCCTCCCCTTCGTGAGGTCACTTCCCCTTTGTGAGGTCACTTTCGGGGCCCGCAGAGTGAGCTGCCAAAGGGGAGGCGAGCTGACACGGAAGTCAGCGGGCGACGGGGGCGCCGGCCAGCGAGGCGAGCAGGTCGGTGGAGCCGAGGTGCAGGGCAAAGTCGAGCAGGTCGTCGTACGTCAGGCGCGGGCCACCGCGGGGCTCGAGGGCCTCGGCGGGCAGGTCCCAGAGCTTCGCGACGATGCCACCGCTGACCAGCAGCGAGACGACGTGCTCGTCGGCCGGTTTACGCACTTCGTCGGCGCAGGTCGGGCAGTCGAAGGCGTAGTACGACAGGGCGGCTCGCGAGCACACCATGAGCGCCACGTCCGAGGGGGTCAGCTCGACCTCGCCGCAGGTGGGGCAGGACGCCTTGATCGTGGTCATGGGTTGTCCTCTCGCGCGGCCGTCGTCGACGGCGACACGTCGGGCATCGGCAGCCGACACCTGGCACTGGAGGCCCCCGTCAGTCCTGGTCGTCGTAGGCCAGCAGGGCGGCGCGCGCGTCCTGTCGGACCTGGGCGGCCAGGGTCGGCGGGCTCAGCACCCGGCCGCTGTCTCCCAGTCGCAGCGCGAGGCGGCGCACCCAACGGGTGTCGGGGGTGCGCAACCGCACGATCAGGATGTCGTCGGGGGCCTGTACCACCGACTCGCACGGGTGGTGGTCGGCCACCCAGTGCGCGCCGGGGCGAAGGGCCAGCTCGACGAGCTGGTCGTGTGGGGAGGGCTGGAACACCCCCTGCGACAGGTCGCGGGAGGCGGTGCCCGCCGGCGGCTCGGCGGGCAGGTCGAGCATCAGCACCGAGGCGACCCGGTCCAGGCGGAACATCCGCACACCCTCGGCGAGTCGGCACCAAGCCTCCAGGTACGGCCTGCCCTCGGCCCAGGCGACCCGCATCGGGTCGACGTCGCGCTCGGTGGTCTCGTCGCGGCCGGGTACGTGATATCGCAGGTGCAGACGACGGCGCTGCGCGAGCGCCTGCTCGACGACGGGGAGCACCCGCTCCTCCCCCTCGACGGCGACCTCGACCCGTCCCGCAGGCAGGGCCGCTTCGCCGGCGACCCGCTCGACCTTGGCCAGGGCCCTGTCCAGGGCGTCGCGCTCGACCAGACCGGGCGTCTCGGCGAGCGCACGCAGCGCGACGACGAGCGCGAGGGCCTCGTCAACGGTGAGCCGCAGCGGCCGGGTGACGCCCGCCGGCTCGCGCAACGTGATCGTCTCGCCCTCGAACTCCACGTCGATCAGGTCGCCGGGGCCATGGCCGGGAAGGCCGCAGACCCACAGCAGGTCCAGGTCCTTTCGCAGCCGGTCCTCGCTCACCCCGAACACCGCTGCGACCTCGCTGACCCGCACACCGGGACGCGCCAGCAGGTACGGCACGAGGGCGAGCAGTCGGGGCAGCTGCTCGACCGGCGGCGTGTTCACGCGGCCCCGGCGCGCAACCGCCGTACGACGGCGGCGCGGCCCTCGGCGGGCGTCAGCACGACGGCGTCGGCACCGAAGCCGGTGACCCGGTCGGCGAGCCGCTCCGGGTCGGAAAAGCCGATCTCGAGCTCGTCCCAGCCCGGCTGCACGTCCGGGCGGACCGCGGTGGCCTCGCTGCGCAGCGCCCAGCAGGTACCCGTGCGCACCAGGACGACGGCGGTCGCCCGGACCGGCGCGCCGGCCAGCCGCGCCACCAGGGCCCGCAGGTCGACCCCGGGCGGCACCACCACCGAGGCGGGCGGGCCGTCGGGGCCGAGATCGCCGACGACGCGGGACAGCCGGAACACCCGGGTCGCCCCGCGGCCGCTGTCGTGGCCGACGAGGTACCAGCGGCCGTGCCAGGACACCACTCCCCACGGCTCGACCCGCCGCTGCTCGGCCTCGGGCCGGCCCGGTGTGCGGTAGCCGAAGCGCACCGGGCAGCCGTCGCGCACGGCCTCGAGGGCACCGGCGAAGGCCGGCTCGCTGGCCGCCACGCGGGGCTCGAGCGCGCCGCTCACCGGCGTGACGTCGATGCCGGCGGCCTGCAGCTTGAGCAGGGCCCTCCCGGTGGCCCCCGCCAGGGGGGCGGACTGCCACAGCCGGGCGGCCAGACCGAGCGCGGCCGCCTCGTCGGGCTCCAGCCCGACCTCGGGCAGCTCGTAGTCACGGCGGGCGATCCGGTAGCCAACCTCATCCTCGTGGGCCCGGGCGTCGGTACCGGTCTCGAGCGGCACACCCAGCTCGCGCAGCTCCTCCTTGTCCCGCTCGAACATCCGGCGGAAAGCCTCCTCGTTGCCCCCGTCGTAGCCGGGGACGGCCTGCCGGATCTGCTGGACGCTCAGGAAGCGACGTGTCGCGAGCAGGCAGATCACCAGGTTGAGCAGCCGCTCGGTCTTCTTCGCCGACACCCGCGCAGGCTAGTCGCCGGGGCGCCGCCCGTCGGGCCGCCGCGCCGCCGGTGGGCACGCACGGGCGGCCGAGCGGCGCATCGAGTGCGGCCGCTAGCGCACGCCGAGCAGGTCCACGACGAAGACCAGCGTCTCGCCGCCCTTGATGTCGCCGCCGGCACCGCGATCCCCGTAGCCCAGGTGCGGCGGGATGGTGAGGCGACGTCGGCCGCCGACCTTCATCCCGGCGACGCCCTGGTCCCAGCCGCCGATGACCTTGCCCGCGCCGAGCGGAAAGGTGAACGGCTGGCCGCGGTCCCACGACGCATCGAATTGCCGACCGGTCGACCAGCTGTGTCCGACGTACTGCATGGTGCAGGTGGTGCCGGCCGCCGCCTCGGGGCCGTCGCCGACGGTCAGGTCGGCTATCTGCAGGTCGGTCGGGGGCGCCCCCTCGGGGATGGTGACCTCGGGTTTGGTGGTGCTCACGGTTGGCTCCTCACATCGACGCGATCAGTTTGTCCACCCGGTCGTCGACCGAGCGGAAGGGGTCCTTGCACAGCACGGTGCGCTGCGCCTGGTCGTTGAGCTTGAGGTGCACCCAGTCGACCGTGAAGTCCCGCCGCTTCTCCTGGGCCTTCTTGATGAACTCGCCGCGCAGCCGGGCCCGGGTGGTCTGCGGTGGCACCGACTTCGCCTCGAAGACCGCGAGGTCGCTGGTGGCCCGGACAACCAGGCCCTTGTTCTCCAGCAGGTAGTACAGGCCGCGGTGACGGTTGACGTCGTGATAAGCCAGGTCTAGCTGGGCGACCCGCGGGCTCGACAGCGCCAGACCGTGCTTGCCGCGGTAGCG
Source organism: Mycobacteriales bacterium (assembly GCA_046593925.1). Lineage (GTDB taxonomy): Bacteria > Actinomycetota > Actinomycetes > Mycobacteriales > SCTD01 > JAYVYM01. Next base: position 1,014 of record JBKJQN010000037.1, on the reverse strand, counting down.
CTCGATGAGCTGGTACTTGGTGACCCAGTCGATCTCGCGGTCGACCAGCGACAGGTCGCCCGTCTCGATGGCCTGCAGGGTGCGCCCCCACAGGTCCAGGACCTTGCGTACGGTCGCGTCGCTGCCGCGGCGTTCGACGAAGTCGGTGGCCTTGGCGAAGTACTCGCGCTGGATCTCCAGGGCGCTGGCCTCTTTGCCGTTGGCCAGCTTGACCTTACGGGTGCCGGTCAGGTCGTGGCTGATCTCGCGGATCGCCCGGATCGGGTTCTCCAGGCTCAGGTCCCGCATGACCACACCGGCCTCGATCATCCGGAGCACCAGGTCGGCGCTACCGATCTTGAGCAGCGTCGTCATCTCGTTCATGTTGCTGTCGCCGACGATGACGTGCAGCCGTCGGAACCGCTCGGCGTCGGCGTGCGGCTCGTCGCGCGTGTTGATGATCGGGCGGCTGCGCGTCGTCGCGCTGCTGACGCCCTCCCAGATGTGCTCGGCGCGCTGGCTGACGCAGAACACAGCGCCGCGCGGCGTCTGGAGCACCTTCCCGGCGCCGACGACGATCTGACGGCTGACCAGGAACGGAATGAGCACGTCGGCGAGCCGACTGAACTCGCCGTGTCGGCCGACGAGGTAGTTCTCGTGGCAGCCGTAGGAGTTCCCCGCGGAGTCGGTGTTGTTCTTGAACAGGTAGATGTCGCCGGCGATGCCCTCCTCACGCAGGCGGCGCTCGGCGTCGACGAGGAGACCCTCGAGGATGCGCTCCCCGGCCTTGTCATGCGTGACGAGGTCGACCGCCGAGTCGCACTCCGGGGTGGCGTACTCGGGGCGCGCCTCTACCTCGACGTCGGCAGCCACCCGGAGTACGCCACCCCCGAGTGCGACTCCGTGGCCGACCTCGTCGCGCACGACAAGGCGGGGGAGCGGACCCTGGAAGGGCTGCTCGTCGACGCCGAGCGCCGGCTGCGCGAGGAAGGCATCGCGGGCGACATCTACCTGTTCAACAACAACACCGACTCC
>JBKJQN010000011.1:0-9686 GCA_046593925.1 Mycobacteriales bacterium | reverse complement strand
AGCCTGGATGCACCGCTGAAAGGCGTTGCTGAGCGCGGGTCGTGACGCACGAATGCCCTCCTGAGCAGGGAGGATGGGTCTTGTCTAAGGGCCTGTCCAACCGCACAGAAGGGCATCCGTGAGATGCGAGTTTGCCACGTGGAGTCGGCAGTGTTCGATGACCCGAACCTGGTGTCGTGCGGCGGGTTGGCGCCGGTCGCCGCGCTCGCCCAGCGGTGCGAGCTGGCCGCTCTGGTCGGCACGCACCTGAGCTTGCCGAGCAAGGGCGGGGCGAACGCGCCGGCGAAGGTGTCGGCGCTGGTCGCCGGGATGGTCGCCGGCGCGAACTCGATCGCCGGGCTGGGTCTGCTTCGGCACGGCGGGATGCCCAGGCTGTTCGACGGGGTCCGGGCGCCGTCGACGCTGGGGACGTTCCTGCGCACGTTCACCTTCGGCCATGTCCGCCAGCTCGACGCGGTCGCCGCCCGCTTCCTGGCCCAACTCGCCTCGCAGGCACCGGTACTGCCCGGCGGCGAGGTGTTGGCGTTCGTCGATGTCGACGACACGGTGAAGGCGACGTACGGCTACGCCAAGCAGGGCGCCGGGTACGGCTACACCGGGGTGAAGGGGCTGAACGCGCTGTCGTGCGTCAAGTAATTCCCTACCTGGCGGCTGGTTCTGTCACGTAATTCCCTGGTCGTCGGTCACGTAATTCCCTACCTGTGCGGTGTCCACGAAGGACGGCGTGTCGGTGGGGGTGGCCGGGTCTGCTGTCCCATAGGCACCCGCTCAAGGTCAGTCGACTTGAGGGCGGGCGGATGGCGAGGAGGCAGTTCCAGGTGATCGATGTTGTCGAGGTGTTGCAGCACTGGCATGCGGGTCGGCCCAAGACGGTGGTCGCGGCGAGTTTGGGGGTGGATGTCAAGACGGTCCGCAAGTACGTCGCGGCGGCGGAGGCGGCCGGGATCGTCCCGGGTGATGGTCACGGGGTGGACCGGGCTGGGTGGGCGGCGCGGGTGTCCGGCTGGTTCCCGGAGCTGGTCGACGCGCGGGCTCGGAGCCTGTCGTGGCCGGTGCTGCAGCCGCACCGCGAGCTGATCGAGTCGATGATGAAGACGAACACGCTGGCGACGGTGCACCAGCGGTTGCGCGATGAGCACGAGGTGGCGGTGTCGGCGGCGAGCCTGCGCCGGTATGTCGCGCTGGAGCTGCCGCAGGCGGCGACGTTGCAGCGGGCGACGGTGCTGCGGCCGGACGTGCCGCCCGGTGAGGCGCAGATCGACTACGGCTATCTGGGGAGCTGGGTCGATCCGGTCGGCGGTCGGGTCCGCCGGGTGCAGGCGTTCGTGATCGTCCTGGCGTGCTCCCGGCACATGTTCGTCCAGCCGGTGCTGAGCATGGACGCCAGCTCGTTCATCGCCTCGCACCTGGCGGCGTTCGAGTTCTTCGGGGCCGTCCCGACCCGGTTGGTGACCGACAACCTCAAGACCGGGGTGTTGACCGCGGACCGCTATGACCCGCTGATCAACCGGGGGTATGCCGAGCTCGCCGAGCACTACAGCTGCCTGGTCGACCCGGCCCGGGCAGTGAAGCCCAAGGACAAGCCGCGGGTCGAGCGGATGATGCAGTACGTGCGGGACTCGTTCTGGCGCGGCCGCAGCTTCGCCAGCGTGGCCGACATGCAGGCCCGGGCGGTCGCCTGGTGCACCGAGGTCGCCGGGGTCCGGTCGCACCGGATGCTGGAGGGCGCGAGCCCGCTGTCGGTGTTCACCGCCGTGGAGCGGCCGGCGCTGCTGCCGTTGCCGGCGGGGGCGTTCGTGCTCGCCCGCTGGGTCAGCCCCAAGGTCGCCCCGGACTGCCACATCGCGATCGACAAAGTGCTGTATTCGGTGCCGTGGAGGCACATCGGGCAGGTCACCGACACCCGGGTCACCGACAGCACCGTGCAGGTCCATGTCCGCGGCGAGCTGGTCAAGACCTGGCCGCGGGCGCTGCGCGGCCGGTGCACCGACCCGGCCGACTACCCGCCGGAGAAGATCGCGTTCTTCGCCCGCAACCCGGTGTGGTGCCGCACCCGGGCCGCTGGGCTCGGCCCGCACGTCAACGAGCTCGTCGCGGGTCTGCTCGCGGTCCAGGCTTTGCACCGGCTGCGGTCCGCCCAAGGCATCCTTGGGCTCGCCGACAAGCACGGCCCGCAGGCTCTGGACGCTGCCTGCGCCGCCGCGCTCACCGCCGGGGACCCGTCCTACCGGACCGTCCGGGGGATCCTCGCGCTTCCCAACGGCACCAGCGCCGACCAGGCGACCGGCCCAGGGGCCGCTCGGCAGACCGACACCACGATGAGCACCCCAGCGCACCTGCACGGCCCCGACGGCCTGCTCGGACACCTCCCCTTCCCCGACGACGACGGCAGCACCGACGACGGCAGCACCGCCGACGGCAGCACCCACGACGTCAGCACCCACGACGTCAGCACCCACGACGTCAGCACCGACGACGTCAGCACCGACAACGTCAGCACCGACAACGTCAGCACCCGGGACGCCGGTGCCGGTTCGACAGCTGGTGGGGTCGGAGCCGTGGTGGCCCGGGCAGCGGCCCGATGAGCGGCCCGATGAGCGGCCAGGACGCTGCGGTGCCGGCGCCGGCGGTGCAGGCGGCGCTGCGGGCGCTGCGGTTGACCGGGATGGCCGACATGCTCGGTCAGCGCCTGGCCCAGGCGAACGCCGGCGGGCTCGGTCACGCCGAGCTGATCGCGTTACTGGTTGGCGACGAGCAGACCCGCCGGGACAGCACCGGGCTCACCCGGCGCCTGGCGGCGGCGCACTTCGAGGCGACCTGCGCGGTCGAGGACTACGACTTCGGCTTCAACCCGCAGGTCCCGGCCGGCACCATCCGGGACCTGACCAGCCTGGAGTTCCTGACCGCCGGGCAGTCGATCATCCTGCACGGGCCGGTCGGGGTCGGCAAGACCATGATCGCCCAAGCCCTTGGGCAGCTGGCCTGCCGGCGCGGGCACACCGCACTGTTCACCAAGACCAGCCGGCTGCTCGCCGACCTGGCCGGCGGGCACGCCGACCGGACCTGGCACACCCGGCTCAAGCACTGGGCCCGCCCGGCGCTGCTGATCTGCGATGACTTCGCGATGCGCGAGCTCACCCTGCCCCAGGCCGACGACCTCTACGAGCTCATCACCGAACGCGCCGGCCGCAGCCTGATCATCACCAGCAACCGGACGCCCGCCGACTGGTACCCGCTGTTCCCGAACCCGGTCGTCGCCGAGTCGATCCTGGACCGGCTCGTCAACACCGCCTTCCACATCCCGATGCCCGGCCGCAGCTACCGCCCCCACCACCGGCCCGGCCAACCGGACAGCAGCGACCTGCCCGCCAAGGCCCGCCGGTGAGCGCGCCGGGGGCCGACCCGGGCAGTGCGGCGGTCGTTACGTCACCGCAAGAAACCCCCGGCGGGGCGCCGTGCGCCCGCCCCGGCTGCCCGAACCCGGTCGTGCGCAACCCCAGAGGCCGGCCACGGCTGTACTGCACGCCGGCCTGCCGCACCCAGACCTACCGCGGTAGCCACCCCGACACCCACCAGCGCCTGCACGTCGAGGTCGATCACGGCTCCACCAGCAGCCGAGGCAGGCCGGCCGGGCAGATCTGGCTCGTCCGGCTCCGACGCGGACGACAGCAGGTCATCGTCGCAATCGGCCTCGGCAGACCCTCCGCCGACCACCTCGCCAGCCAAATCGACAGCATCATCAACCCGCCGCCGCTAGCCAGCCCGGCCGCCAACCGGTAGAACAGAACCAGCGGATCACCAGGGAATTACGTGACGCCAGGGCTAGGGAATTACCTGACGCTCGACAGAACGCGCTGATCGCGACGGTGTCCAGCCCACTCGCGGCGCCGCTGATCGTCGGGACCCGGCTGCGCAAGGGCTCGGCCAACAGCGCCCGCGGCGCCGCCCGGCTGGTCGCCGACGCGATCCGGACCGCCCGCGCGGCCGGCGCCGGCGGCCCGCAAGGCACCGGACTGATCGTGCTGCGCGCGGACTCGGCGTTCTACGGCTACCCGGTGATCGCGGCAGCCCGCCGGGCCGGCGCCCATTTCTCGGTCACCGCCCGGGCCAGCCCGACCATCGCGCGGACGATCGAGAGCATCACCGAAAGCGCCTGGCAGCCGATCCACTACCCGCACGCCGTCTGGGACGAGCAAGCCCAGGCACTGGTCAGCGACGCCGAGATCGCCGAAGTGCCCTTCACCGCGTTCACCGGCCGCCGCAAGGCCGAACACATCACCAGCCGGCTCCTGGTCCGCCGAGTCCGACGCCTCAACACCGGCACCAGCAAGACCCGCAGCACCAGCAAGACCAGCAAGGGCGACAGCGCGGCCACCAGCCCCGAACCCGCTACGCAGCAGGGCGAGTTGTTCGCCACCTACCGCTACCACGCCGTGTTCACCGACAGCCCGCTCACGCTCGTCCAGGCCGAGAAGCACCACCGCGGGCACGCGATCATCGAACAGGTCCACGCCGACCTGCGCTCAGGTCCGCTGGCGCACCTGCCCTCCGGGTCGTTCGCCGCCAACAGCGCCTGGCTGGTCCTGGCCGCGATCGCGTTCAACCTGACCCGCGCCGCCGGCTGCCTGGCCTCGACCTTCCACGCCAAAGCGACCACCGGCACGATCCGCACCCAGCTGATCAACATCCCGACCCGGCTGGCCCGCTCCGCCCGACGACTCCGACTGCACCTACCAGAGCGCTGGCCCTGGAAGCACGCCTGGCAGCAGCTGTTCCAGGCCACCCTGGCCCCCGCACCCAGCTGACCGACCACCCCGCCCCGACGACCGGACCACAGTGGAAACGCCGGGCACACCGGCGGCTCACGGCCGCCCGACACCGGCGCCACCATCACCCAAGATCAGAAGTCAGCCTTGGTCAAGATCAACAAGCCACGCGGTGCATCCAGGCTGAGTGCGGTTGATGCGGGCGACTCCGGTGGCGCTTGTTGTGCTCATCAAACTTCCCTTTCCGTGGCGTTGTTGAGCAGGATGGCGGTCATTCGGTTCAAGTGCCGGAGCCAGCGGTCGCCGCCCGGGTCGTTGCTCAGTTGAGCCTCGATCAGACCGGCGGTCATCGCGACGAGGCAGTCGATGTCGCCGGGATCGGTCACCCCGGCCGCGTTCATCACCCTCACGACCCGGCTGAGCGCCTCGTGCGCCAGGGCGTAGGACTCGACGCTCGGTTCGAAGCCCGGGATCACGCGGCGAAACATCAGGGAGTTGCGCGCCGGGTCCGCGACGGCGAAGGCGGCGAAAGCACCGAGGTAGGCCGTCAGCGCCGCTGGTGGGTCGACGGGAATCACGATCGAGTCGAGCGTCTGCAGCAGCTGCCGGTTCCCGTCGGCGAACATCGCGTCGTACAGGGCGTCCTTGGAGTCGAAGTACGCGTATAGCGACGGCTGCTGCATCCCGACCTCCTTGGCCAGGTCCCGCAGCGAGACCAGCTGGATCCCGCGCTCACGCGCCAAGCTCCAGGCCGCCTCGACGATCGAGGCGATCTTGGCTTCTCGACGCTGCGCGACCTTGCTGATGACCACAAGGCTTCCTCTCATTGGCGCCTATCGGTGATAGTAATTCTACCTATCGCCGATAGGGCCGTCAAGCCCTTGAAGTCAGGATCGAATAATGTGTATGGCCATCTGCTGCGAGCAGTGGCCGGATCTGCGGTGATTCGAGTGGTGGGTCATTCATTCCGCGATCGCGCTGCTGTCGTGGCAGGGCGTGGCGAAGGCTGAAGTAGTACTCAGCGGGCGGCGAGCTCGGTGCCGACGCAGCGGCTACGCCGGCGCGCTCACTACGGCACCCTTCCTCCGTGGCCTTGCTCCGGGGTAGGAGCGCTAAAAACGCAAACTCTCGCACCAAACGTTGTGTTATTTGCGTTTGTGCTACAGTGGGTTCATGCGAACAGCGACGGTGGTGCAGGCGACCCTTGACGAAAGCGAGGAGCTGCTGACGACGGGGGAAGCGGCCAAGTTGCTGTCGAGCTCGCGCCAGCATGTCGTCAACCTGTGCAACTCCGGCTACCTGCCATTCGTCACCGTCGGCAAGCACCGTCGGGTGCGTCGCCGCGACGTGGAGGCGCTGCGGAATCGGACACAGCGGCTAAGTCGCGACGAGCGGCGGTCGTTATGGCTGAATACGGCGGTCGCCGGCCGGCTCGTCGTTGACACCAACGTCGTTCTTCAGTTAGCACGCGAAAACCTCGAGCGGCTCCAGGAGACGCAGCCGCGGGGACAGGCGGCTCACTGGCTCAACGAGTGGCGGCAACTGCTCGACGGTCCGACCGAACGAATCCTCGAAGTGCTGACGTCTCCGACACCGTGGGCTCGGGAGATGCGACAGAACTCGCCGTTTGCCGGCGCGCTCGACGACGACGAGCGGATGCGAGTCCTGGCCGCGTTCAAGAGCAACGACCGGTCCGGCAAGTGAAGCGGTCCGAGCTCGAGCACATCCTGCGCGCGGCCGCGACCATCGCCGGCGACTTCGACGTGCTCGTACTTGGCTCCCAGTCCATCCTCGGAAGCTTCACCGAGGACGAGTTGCCTGAGAAGGCTCACGCGTCGATCGAAGCAGACGTCACGTTCTTCGACGACGACGAGAACGACAAATCGGACCTGGTCGACATGCACTTAGGTGAGGACTCCCAGTTCCATGCGACGTTCGGGTACTACGCCCAGGGGGTGAACGTCGAAGTAGCCACGCTGCCGGTCGGATGGCAGGGCCGCGTCATCGTCCTGAACAGCGACAGAACGAGCGGCGCGTCCGGACACTGCCTCGAACCACACGACCTAGTGGTCGCGAAGTTGGTGGCTGGGCGGATGAAAGACCTGGAATTCGCCGACGCGCTCCTTCACGCGGACCTTATCGACGCTCACGTTCTGCTTACACGGGCCCAGATGCTCGAGCAGCCGGTCGCTGCAGGTCGGGTCACCGGGTGGGTCGTCGGCTGGATGCAGAAACACCGACCGTGATCTCTGCCCGGGCTAGCGGCCGCGCCAACTTGAGGCGCTGCGCTTGGGTGCCAGCCCTGCTCTTGCCACCGTCACTGCCCCACTCACAGCACAGATGATGCGGGTGCAGGCCGGCTCGGTCACGTAGTCCGCCTGCTTGTCCCGCCGATTTCGGGTGTGGGAGAGCCGCGTCATACCGCCACCTGGGACTGGCCTCGTGACGAACTCACCAGTGCTGGTGAGCAGGGCTAGCGTCAGGCAAGGTGCCCCACCGTAGCCCGACTCGATGACGCCGGCTCAGTTGGCGGCGGTGTCCTACCTGGCTCGGTACTCCGGCCACACCCACAACCTGTACGCCTACCAACTTCGACGGTGGTTCGAGTGGTGCGAGAACAAGCGGCTCGACCCCGTGGTCGGCATCCAACGGGCGCACGTCGAGCTGTACATCCGCCACGTCGGCGACACCGGGCTGATGCCGTCCTCGATCAACACGATGATGCACGGAGTCCGCGGGTTCTTCCGCTTCGCCCACATCGACGGCCTGATCCCCAGCGACCCGGCCGTCTACGCGCGCTTGCCGAAGATCCACCAGGACGAGTCACGCACCCCGGGCCTCGACCGGCTCGAGCTCATTCGTTTCCTTCAGGTCGCCCAGACCATCACCGTGCACCACGGCGCCCTGGCGTACCTGCTCGGCATCAACGCCCTGCGCGCATCCGAAGCCGCCGCCGTGCGGATCGAGGACTACCGCGAGACCCTGCGCGGACACCGCGTGCTGCACCTGGTCGGCAAAGCCAGCAAGCCCGCCACCATGCCGCTCACCGTACCCGTCCTGCGCGTTCTGGAAGCCTGCCGGGGGCAGCGCACATGCGGGCCGCTGGTCCTGCAGCCAGTCTCCGGCAAGCCTATCGACCGACGTGACTGCTACCGGATGGTCACCCGGATCGCCAAGGCCGCTGGCATCCCCCGTCACATCAGTCCGCACTCGCTGCGCCATGCCGCGATCACCAACGCCCTCGACGCGGGCGTGCCGCTGCGCGACGCCCAGATCCTCGCCCGGCACGCCGACCGCCGCACCACCGAGCACTACGACCGCGCCCGCGGCAAACTCGACCGACACGGCGTCCACTTCCTCACCGCCTACGTCGCCGGCGTCTGACAGACCAAGTCCGGGGCACGAACGTCGCGGCCGTCCTGGTCAGTCAGCGAAACCCACCGCGACATTCATGCCTCCGCACGCGGATACGCGACGACCGCGCCGCGCCGGAGCTCGACATGATCGCCCAGAGTGAAGGCCCTCTCGATCTCGGCCAGGCGCGACTCGAAGAGGTTCAACAGGTCGTCGTTGCCGATGTTGCCGGTGGCGACGACAAGCAGCCTCGCGGGCGAACCGGTCAGCAGATGGCTGTTGCGGAAATCCGCATCCTTGGTGACCACGACCCGACCCTCCTGGTCGGCCAAGACCGCGATCTGCTGATCGGTGGTCCTGTTCCCGTCCGGGAGCGACGAGGTGTGGAGCCCGTCGTGGCCGAACTCACCCAACCGCGACGCCAGCCGTACAGGCAGCTGAGCATCGACGAGGAACCTCACGCGGCGCCGAGGGGTCCGACCGCTTGACCGCCCGCAGTCAGCGCCGCGAACTCCAAAGCCGCGAGCAGATCATCGCGCTCCAAGTCGGAGTAGTCGGCGAGGATCTCCTCCACCGACATCCCCGAAGCCAACAGCTCCAGCAACATCTGGACCGGATACCGCAGTCCACGGATCACCGGGGCGCCGTGGCAGACCGACGCGTCGGTGGTAATCCGGTCGAGTCGCGACATGCCACCAGCCTACCGTCGGACCGCCTTGAACCCTCCGTCCCGATCGGTCACCCGCGTCACTCCGCGATCCGTGTCGGGCACTCACCTTTCCATCGGGCCCAAGACCAGGCAGCTGCCGGCGTCGAGCACCGGCTTCGAGGCCTAGCGTGCGGTGCGGCGGCAGACCTCGTCCCACGACGTCGGTTCGAGCCCGAAGGCCGCCGTGATCGCCGAGGAGTCCATGACGTAGGGCGAGGTGAACTGGTAGAGCGTCTCGCGGAGTTCCCGCACGACCGGGACGAACCGTTCCGCGACCGTGAGCAGGGCGTTGGGCATCGCCTTAACGGTGACCGGCTTCGCGCCGACGCTGGCTAGCACGTCGTTGACCGCCTCGGCCTGAGTGCGTGGAGCATTGGAGGGTGCGTGCCACACCCGGCCCCATGCCGACGCCTCGGTGGCCACGGTTGCCAGAGTGCGGCCCATGTCCCGAACGTCCGTCCAGGTGTGCGGCTGGTCCGCGCTGCCCAGGACGCTGACCGTCTTGCCTCGAAGGGCTTTGGCGATGACCCGCGGCACGTGGGCGTAGTCGCCGGGGCCGGCGCCCATGTAGTCGCTCCCGCGAACCTCGACCGCGCGGATCAGCCCGGCCTGGTGAGCGGCGAACGCGTCCGCAGTCATCTTCGCCCGCACCCGGGCCTTCTTGCCGGGAGCCGAGTCGGGCATGCCCTCATGCATCAACCCGGCGGGTACAGGCCCGTAGGGGTAGAGGTTGGCCGCGGTGACCAGCACCGCGCCGCTGCGTTCGGCAGCATCGAGAAAGGCCTGGGCCACCGGCGGCCACAGCTGGGGCCACTTGTCGTAGGCGGGCGGGTTCACGCAGTTGTACAGCGCAGCCG
>JBKJQN010000039.1:0-77945 GCA_046593925.1 Mycobacteriales bacterium | reverse complement strand
AGCGTGAACGGCTTGATCGTCGAGCCGGTCGACCGGTGCAGATCGGTCGCGAGGTCGAACCCGCCGCGCTGGTAGCCCTGCGACGCCGGCCGGACCGAGCCGTCGGCCAGGGTCCGTTCAGGCACTCGCCGCAGCGTCGTCAGCGCCCTGACATCGCCGCTGCCGATGTCGATCGCCACCGCCGCCACCTGCGGGTCGCCAGCGCCGGGGAGCACCTCGACGGCGGCCTGGGCCAACGCCTTCTGCAGCCCCGCATCCAGGGTGCTGGTCACCCGCAGGCCACCGCGGAACAGCTCGTCGTCCCGCTGCGAGGCAGCATAGGAATCCATGAGCTGCGCCTTCAGCAGGTCGCTGAACTCCGGCGCCGTCGACGGTGGCTCGGGCGTCGCGGCGCGCACCGGCACGATCGCCAGCTCGAAGGCCGCACTGGCCTGGGCCGGGCTGATCAGGCCACCGGCGACCATCCGGTTGAGCGTGTAGCGCTGCCGGGCCTTGGCCGTCGGCAGGTCCGCGACCGGGTTCCATGCCGATGGTGCGGGGGCGATCCCGGCGAGCATCGCCGCCCTGGCCAGCTCGCGGACCGGGCTGCGGTCCCCCGTGCCAGGGTCCAGGGCGAGGTCCTTGACCGGGACACCGAAGTAGTACCTGGCCGCGGCCTGCACGCCATAGGTCCCATTGCCGAGGTAGAGCGCGTTCAGATAGTCGACGATGATCTCGTCTTTGGTCAGCCGGTGCTCCAGTCGCACGGCGAGAGCGGCCTCGCGCAGCTTGCGCAGCAGCGTCCGGTCGTCACCGACGTAAGTGTTCTTGACGTACTGCTGGGTCAGCGTCGACCCGCCCTGGGTGTTGCCGCCCGTCAGGTCGCGGAAGGCGGCCCGCAGCGTCGCCACCAGGTCGACGCCGTTGTGGTCGAGGAAGCGCCCGTCCTCGGCAGAGATGATGGCCTCGCGCATGGCCAGCGGCACCTCCGCAGCCGGCACCGGCTCGCGCCGCTCAGCCGGCAGGATCGTCGCGATCTGGGTGCGGGAGTCACCGGCATACAGCAGTGCCGGGCGGGGGGCGGGCGGCAGGTCGAAGGAGGCGGGAGCGGCGAGCAGTCCGCCGACGAAGGCGCCGGAGCCGATCAGCACCGCCAGCACGAGCAGCAGGACGCCGCGCACCACCCGGCGGCCGCGGCGCCGCCGGCGGGCCCGCCGCGACAGCCGCCGTCCCCGGATCGGGGCGGCGGGAGCGGTCGCGGTCACGGCCCGAGGGTACGGCGGCGTGCCTCGACCAGCGTCCTCGATGGCGCCGTGCCCTGCAGGAAGACCCCCACAGTGCCGATACGGTCATCGGCGCGCACCGGGGGGCAGCTCGTCCTACCATCCGCCAGGACGACCGCAGCCTGCGGGCGATGCCCGCGCCGCGCAAGGAGGCCTGATGCGCCCGCCAGACGCCAGCGCCGGCCACCCGCACGGCCGGCCGGGATGGCGACGATGACCCGGCGCCACGTCCCCGGGCTGCAGGATCTGGCGGCGGCTGTCGTGCAGGCCAACCGCGAGGAGCTGGTGCGGGCGGCACGGGCGGGGCTGGTCAGCCGCGACCTGACGGACACCGGCCCGCGCCCGCCCGGCCGGGTCTCCTCCCGCGGGGGCCGGCTCGCCCCCGGCAGCGTGCCGCCCGCGCGTACCCCCGGTAGCCCAGATGCGCCGCTCGCGGAAGCGCCGCTGCCGGACGGGGAGCCAGCAGAACCGGACGGGGGGCCAGCGGCGCCGGACGGCGGGGCGGCCCGGTCGCTCGAGCTCGTACACCTCGCCCAAGCGGGAGACGCCGACGCCTACGGCGCGCTCTACGACCGCTACGTCAACATGGTCTACCGCTATGTGCGGCACCGCGTCGCGGACCCCCACCTGGCTCAGGACCTCACCGCCGAGACGTTCCTGCGGGCGCTACGTCGGATCGGCAGCTTCACCTGGCAGGGGCGCGACGTCGGCGCCTGGTTCGTGACGATTGCCCGTAACCTCGTCGCCGACCACTACAAGAGCGGCCGCTACCGCCTGGAGCTCACCACCGACGACGTCACGGCGTCGGCGCCGGTTGCCTCCGAGCCAGGCCCTGAGGATGTCGTCCTGACGCGCCTGCAGAGTGCAGCCCTGCTCGAGGCGGTGCGCCGGCTGGGCCCGGAGCAGCAGGAGTGCATCTCGCTGCGATTCCTGCAGGGGCTGTCGGTCTCGGAAACCGCGAAGGTCATGGGCAGGAACGACGGGGCTGTCAAGGCCCTGCAGTACCGCGCGGTACGCAACCTGGCCCAGTTGCTCCCCGACGGGGTCGGGCTGTGACGCCAGTCGTCCGGGGGCGCCCGCCGGGCACCCGCGGCGATGTGGCCGTCACTTCCGGGGGGACATCGTCGTTGCACCCGGTGACGGGGTTTATGGCGATGTGGCACGACCGTACGAGCCATCCCCGGGTGTCACATGATGATTCGACACATAGCGTGACTACAGCCGACGGTCGAGGAGGGCGCGCATGACCACCCGGTCCCGCGCCGACGCCTTCGCCCGGGCCCTGGACAACGGCGCTCCCGAGCGGCGCGAGGGCGCCCTGCTGGATGCCTTCGCGACCCTGCGGAGCGATCTCGAGCCCGCCCTTGTCCCCAGCCTGGAGTGGCGGTCGGCGCTGCGTACCCGGCTGCTCGCGGTCGCCGCCATGCCGCCGGCGTCGGAGCCGAACGCCGAGCCCACCGGGCCGCTCGCCGTTGCCGCGGCAGCCCTGCAACGGGTCCGCGTCCCGCGGCGCGCCGCAGTCCTCGCCGGAGCGCTCGCCTTCGTCGTCACGGTGACCGGCATCGGTGTCGGCGCGACGCGCTCGCTGCCGGGCCAGCCGCTGTACGCCGCGAAGCTGGCCACCGAGGCGCTGCAGCTGCGTCTTGCGGACGGCGCCCTCGGTCAGGGCAGCCGCCACCTGCAGTTCGCCGAGACCAGGCTCCGCGAGGTCGCGGCACTCGCATCGGGCCGGGGTTCGCTAGCGCTGCCCACCGCGTCGACACACACCAGCGTGCTCGCCGCCAGTGCCGGCGAAGGCCCGATTGGCTGGGCGCTCGCCGACATGGACGCCCAGACCCGCACCGGCAGCGAACTCGTCCAGCGGGTTGCCCGGGACTCCGGTAGCACCACGCTGTTCCTGGTGCTTCAGCAGTGGTCCGGTGAACAGGCCGACCGCCTGCGCAGCGTGGTCCCCGACCTGCCGGGCGCGGCGCGCCAGCAGGCACAGACGTCGCTGTCGGTGATTATTGCTGTCGGGGCAGACGCAGGTTCGGCTCTGGTCAAGTGCCTCGCCGGCTCTGGCACCTGCCCGCCGGCCCTCGGCTCCAGCCCGAAGGGTCCGAGCGGCAAGCCAACCGGGCGCGGCCCGGTGACTTCCGTGCCGGCGCCGGACCCTGCCGCCCCCGGGTCCGCCCGGCCGGGGGCTCCGGTGTCGGGCGGCCCGGCTCGGGCCGACACCGCGTCGGGCAGCACACCGCCCGATCCGGGTCTCGCCACTCCCGGTGCGGCGGGTCCCGGACTCGCCGATCCGTCGGTCGCCGTTCCCGATGCGACCGCTGGCGGTGCGGGGACGGGCGGATCGCCTACGGCCGACCTGTCCGCGTCGCAGCTGTCGCAGACCGCGGTCCCGACGACCGCGCCGCCTGTCGCACCAGACCTGCCGCCCTCGCCAGGGCCAGCCGATCCAACAGGGCTCGTGCCCACGCTCGTACCCGACCCGCCGCCGACGGCCACGGGCGCTCCAGGCGGCGTTCTGCCCGGGCGCTAAGGCCACGGCGCCCGGGTCACCCGCCTGCCGGACCACACTGGCTAGGGTTGGGACGTCCGCCCGCCCGACGCCCAGGAGGTCCGCGTGACGCGCTCGATGCGCAGGTCGCACCGCGGCGACGGGGTAGCCGCCGTCCTGGCCGGGGCCGCCTCCGCCGCGGCCGTCGAAGTACCCGCCGCGCCACCCTCCGACCCGGGCGCGGCAGCCTTTTTCGACGTCGACAACACGATGATCCGGGGCGCGTCGATCTATTTCTTCGGCAAGGGCATGGCCGGCCGCGGGCTCGTCACCACCCGGGATCTGCTCAACTTCGGCTGGGAGCAGCTGCGCTTCCGGGTCCGCGGCAAGGAAGACCCCGACACGGTCGCCGGTATCCGCGAGAAGGCGCTCGGCCTGGTCGCGGGCAAGAGCGTCGAGGACATCGTCAGGTACGGCGAGGAGATCTACGACGAGCTGATGGAGCAGCGCATCTGGTCGGGTACCCGGGCGCTCGCTCAGCAGCACCTCGACGCCGGCCAGCGCGTCTTCCTGGTGACGGCCACCCCCGTCGAGCTGGCTCGCATCATCAGCCGGCGGCTCGGGCTGACCGGCGCACTCGGGACCGTCAGTGAGGTCGAGGACGGCCGCTACACCGGTCGGCTGGTCGGTGAGCCGCTACACGGCCCGGCGAAAGCGGAGGCGGTCCGCGCGCTTGCCGAGCGGGAGGGCCTGGACCTGTCCCGCTGCACCGCTTACAGCGACTCCTCCAACGACGTCCCGATGCTGTCGCTTGTCGGCCATGCGGTGGCGGTCAACCCGGACACCGGGCTGCGCGAACAGGCCCGCGCGCGCGGCTGGGAGGTGCGTGACTTCCGTACGGGGCGCAAGGCGGCCAAGATCGGGGTGCCCGCGGCCGCGGGCCTCGGAGCAGCCGCCGGCGGAGTCGTGGGGGGGCTCGCGCTTCGGCGGCGCTATCGGCAGGAGTCACTGCCCCGCCGGGTCCGGCGCTATGGCGCCGTCCTGCGCTGACCCGGCACGGCCACCCCCGCGTCCTGCGCCGGTACGGCACGCAACCCCGGTCCTGCGGCGACCCGGCGCGCCCACCCGGACATCACCCTCTCGACACGCCGGTGTCGGTGATCGAGATGGCCGGATGTCGCCCGGGGCGGGCGGGGCGCCCGCCGTCAGAAGAAGACCGAGCGGCGCTGCATGAGCAGCGTGTACAGCGTGGACTGGATGGTCTCGCGGACCTGGTCGGTCAGGTTGAACACCAGCATCGGGTCCTCGGCGGCGGCCGGTCCACCGAGATCGGCGGTCGCGATCGGCTCCCCGAACTCGATGATCCATTTTGACGGGAGCGGGATGACCCCGAGCGGCCCGAGCAGCGGGAAGGTCGGCGTCACCGGGGCGTAGGGCAGCCCGAGCAGCCGCGCCAGGGACTTCACGTTGCCGATCATCGGGTAGATCTCCTCGGCGCCCACGATCGAGCACGGGATGATCGGTACGCCGGTCCGCAGCGCAGCGGCGACGAAACCCCCGCGGCCGAACCGCTGCAGCTTGTAGCGCTCGCTGAACGGCTTGCCGATGCCCTTGAAGCCCTCCGGGAACACCCCGACCAGCTCACCGGAGCTCAGCAGCCGCTCGGCATCGGCGCTGCAGGCCAGCGTATTGCCGCCCTTTCGGGCCAGCGGTGCGATCAGCGGGAGGGTGAAGACGAGGTCCGCGCCGAGCAGCCGGAGGTGCCGGTGGGCGGGGTGGTGGTCGAACATCGCGATCGTCGTCATCGCGGCGTCGATCGGCACCGTGCCCGAGTGGTTGGCGACCAGCAGGGCGCCGCCGGTGTCCGGTACGTGCTCCAGACCGCGGGTCTCGACACGGAACCACCGGTTGTACAGCGGACGCAGCGGCGGCAGCAGGACGTGCTTGGTGAGGTCGGCGTCGAAGCCGAAGTCGTCGACCTCGTAGTCACCGGTGACGCGGCGGCGCAGGAACGCCAGGCCGCCGGCGAGCCTGCGCTTCCACTCGGGGCCCGCCGGCTTCGCGGGCGACGGCTCATCGAGCGACGGCTCTCCGGGCGACGGCTCTCCGGGCGACGGCTGATCGAGCGGCGGCCGGGCGGCGGCCCGCCGGGCCACGTCGTCACGTTGGTCGAAGGGCAGGACCTTGGCCTCAGGCACCGAGTGCTCCCGGGCTCGTCGGGTGATGTGCAAGCAGCTCGAGGGCGCGCCGCTCGGTGCCGCCGGCCGCGTCGGCGAGTCGCGAGGAGGCGTGCGCTCGGGCGAAGTCGGCAAAGGCCGCGGACGTGCTGCGCGGCACCTGGCCGAACTCGCGGGTGAGCCGGCTGACGTCGACGGCCCGGCCGTGCACGAGGAAGCGCATCTGCTCGGGCGAGAAGTCCACCAGGCCGGTACCCCGGAACACCCGGGCCACGATGTTGACCGCCGGGGACGGCACCGGGAACGACGGCCGACCCAGCCGCCGCAGGGCCTGCGAGAGCAGCAGCACCCCGCCGCCGCCGACGTTGAACAGACCCGGGTGCTGCTCCAGCGTCGAGCGGCGCAGCACCTCGATGCCGTCGTCCTCGTGGCACAGCTGGATCCGAGGGTCGAAGCCGAGGACGGTCGGCACCACCGGCAGCGACAGGTAGCGGGTCAGGGGCGTCTCCATCTGCGGGCCGATGAAGTTGGTGAACCTCAGCAGCGTCAGCGTCACGTCGGGGCGCCGGCGACCGAAGCCGCGTACGTATCCCTCGACCTCGACGGCGTCCTTGCCGTAGCCGCTCCTGGGCAGCGCCCGCGGCTCGGCGTCCTCGGTGAACAGCGCCGGGTCGCGCGGCGAGGAGCCGTAGATCGCGGTGGTGCTCTTGACTACCAGCTTGCGTACCGACGGTGCCTTCTGGCACGCGGCCAGCAGCTGCATCGTCCCGATGACGTTGATCTCCTTCATCGCCGTACGACCGCCCGCGTCGAGCGGGGTGGCGATGACGTTCATGTGTACGACGGTGTCGACGTCGGCCTGCGCGATCACCTTGGCGATCAGTGGGTTGCGGATGTCGGCGCGGACGAACTCGGTACGACCGAGCAGCGCCGACAGCTCGGGCCGCGGGGCGACGGTGTCGACGCCGATCACCCGGTCGATCGACGGGTCCGCCGCCAGCACCCCGGCCAGCCGACTGCCGAGGTAGCGGCTGGCGCCGGTCACGAGAACCACGCGGGCGGTCACGACGGTCCTCCTGGTCATGGGCGTGCACCCAGGGTAGCCGCGCGACTGGCACGCCCGACCTGGGCGGAGCGGGCGTCAGCCG
Organism: Mycobacteriales bacterium; assembly: GCA_046593925.1. Classification (GTDB taxonomy): domain Bacteria; phylum Actinomycetota; class Actinomycetes; order Mycobacteriales; family SCTD01; genus JAYVYM01. The sequence continues at coordinate 70,873 of JBKJQN010000039.1, read as the reverse complement.
CGGGCCGGGCCTCGTCGCCTGGCGATGACCATCGGCTGGCCGCGACCGGCCCGCAGTGTCCGGGCGGCGCTGCCCTGATTGACGGCCAGCGTGATGGTGCGGAAGGAGTCCTCGCAGACCGCGATCCGGCCCGGCGAGACCTCGCCGTAGGTGAGCGCGAACGGGACGGCCAGGGAGCGGCCCCCACAGCGCAGCTCGACCGTGTCGCCGAGAGACATGCCGGCAGCCTCCAGGTCCGCACGGCAGCAGTTCAGCGTGAGGTTGCCGAAGTGGTCGACCTGCACGACCTCGCCGTGCACGTGATCGTCGTCGACCGTCGGCGGCCGCACCGGCAGCCGCTCGAGCATCGCGATGGGCACCGGGCTGCCCACCTCGGTCAGCGGTAGCCCGGCGGCGAGCCGGGCAGCGACGGGCGCGAAGACGTCCCTGCCGCGGAACGTCCTGGCCGGCTTGGGCAACCACAGCGCGTCGTTGTCGAGCGCGACCGCCTCGACCTCACCACCGGCGGCGGCCCAGGCCTGGCTGGTCAGGCCGTTGTCCGGCGAGACGAACGTCGAGCCGTCGGCCGTCCGCACGGCCACCCCGCGTACCGGACTGGCCCGGAACGGGTCGACGACCGCCAGGTGCACGGCGGGCACCGGCAGGTAGCCGATCGCCGAGGCGAGCACCGAGGCACCCTGCGCGACGTCCTGCGCCGCAACGAGGTGCAGCACGTCGAGCACCCGGACCTGCGGCGAGATGCGGGCTATGACGCCCTTGCAGACGCCGAGGAACGCATCCTCGAAGCCGAAGTCGGACAGGAACGAGAGCCACTGCTCGGACATCGGTACCTCATCGCCCTGCGGCAGCGCCGTTGCTGCCTGCGGGGCGCGACCCTACTTCTTGTTGCGACGCTGGACGCGGGTCTTCTTCAGCAGCTTGCGGTGCTTCTTCTTGGCCATCCGCTTGCGACGCTTCTTGATGACGGAACCCACGACACGACCTTCTCGGCTGCTGGACGGAAAACCGGAGCCTACCCGGCGGCCGGGCCCGGGCTCAGGTCCAAGCGCTCAGCCGGCTTCGGTGTAGGCCGCGTTCAGGTAGTCGTGCACGGCGCGCTCCGGGACCCGGAAGGACCGGCCGACCCGTACCGAGGCCAGCTCACCTGCGTGCACGAGGCGGTACACGGTCATCCGCGAGACCCGGATGACCGCCGCGACCTCGGCGACAGTCAGGAAGCGCACCGAGGCGAGGTCCTCGAGCGCGCGCGGCCGGACCGGGGCGGCCGCGTCGGGGTCGGGCCTGAGCGTGTGGGGCACAACCAGGTCGGGCACCGTGCCGGGCTTCGGGCTGGACATGGGGCGACCACCGTCGGCACGCGACGCGGCCCGCGGCTTCCCCACCGCAGGCACTGGACACGCGCGTGCACTCATAGCCTATCGGCACGCCCGGCCCACCGGTAGCGCAGACGGGGCAGCCGCCTCAGGCCGCCCACGACGTCAGGTACGCCGAGACCGGGTCGTACAGGTGCGGAAGCACGTTGTCGTCCAGTGGTACGACGATGATGTCGAGCCCTTCCTCCTGTGCGACGAACAGCGCGGGGTCGTTGCAGTCCGCGTACGACACGACCTCCAGGCCCGCCTGCGCGGCTGCCCCCGCCCACCCGTGGTCGCCGACGACCAGGTCGGGCTGGCCGTCGAGGGCGTCGAGCAGGGCCCGGCCTGGCTCGGCGGCGTGGGTGTGCAGCAGCTCGCCGCCGCTGGCGAGCATGTGCACCCCACCGATCGAGCGCACGTGGCGGGGCCGCGCCGAGGACCAGTCGCCCTCGCGCTCCCACGGCCATGACCACGACAGGTCGGGCACCAGCACGGTGGCGCCGGCGGCGCGCAGGGCCTGCGCGGCGGCCAGGTGCAGCGCCAGGATGCCGGTGGGGTGGCCTGTCGCGAGCAGCACCCGCTCCCGTCGCGCCGCGGCAAGGGCGAGCCGGTCGCGGACCCGGTCCAACGCATCCAAGGTGAGCTCGACGTCGATGGTGTCGGGGCCCTCGAGGTAGGTCGGGTCGGGTCGCACACCGCAGCGCCGGACCATCACGTCGAGCACCTCGTCGGGGCTCCAGGACCGGGCCGGCTCGAGCCCGAAGTCGTAGCCCGGGCGGCCCTGCGCCATCCGGGCGGCCTTGCGCAGGTTGTCCTCGCGGGAGGTCGCGACGTCACCGGCGATCCGGGCCTGCAACAGGTGGCGGCGCAGCCCGCGGCGGTCCGTCGTGAGGCTCATCCCTGGGCCGACATCGGGTCCAGGCCCAGGTGCGGGAAGACCGACTCACGGGTCGCGACGACAGCGCGGTCGGCGCCGTCACCGGGCGAGCCGGCACCGCCCTCCCATGGGGTCCACAGCGGTTCGACGCCGTCGGTGAGCGAGGTCGGTGCGGCCTCGTGGCCCTTCTCGGCGGCCTCCGCGCGCCAGTCGACGGGGGTCGCCCCGTCGACCCAGCCGCTGCCGGGCTCGCCTCCCGACACCTCGGCCAGCAGGTGCGTCCAGGCGCGCGGCACGACCTGAACCGGCTCGTAACCACCACCGCCCAGGACCACCCACCGGCCGCCGCACAGCTCGTGTGCGAGCCGGTGCAGGGCTGCGTACGCCACCCGCTGGCCGTCGACGCTCATCAGCAGGTGCGCCAGCGGGTCCAGGGCGTGGGTGTCACAGCCGTGCTGGGTGACCAGGACCTGCGGCGCGAAGGCCCGGAGCACCGGCGGCACGACCGCGTCGAAGGCCCGCAGCCAGCCGGCATCGCCGGTGCCCGCGGGCAGCGCGAGGTTGACGTTGGTGCCCAGCGCGGCGCCCTGGCCGGCCTGGTCGGGCCAGCCGGTGCCCGGGAAGAGCGTCCGACCACTCTCGTGCATCGACACGGTCATCACCCGCGGGTCGTCGTAGAAGGCCGCCTCGACGCCGTCACCGTGGTGCACGTCGACGTCCACGTACGCCACCCGCTGGGCGCCCTGCGCGAGCAGCCAGGCGATGGCGACCGCCGGGTCGTCGTACACGCAGAAGCCCGACGCGCGGTCCTTCATCGCGTGGTGCAGGCCACCGGAGATGTTGACGGCGTGCTGCGCGGTGCCCCGCCAGACGGCCTCGGCGGCGGTGACGCTGGCCCCGGTCACCAGCGCGGACGCCTCGTGCATGCCGGCGAACACCGGGACGTCGCCGGTGCCGAGGCCCCACCGCAGTGACAGCCGGCCGAGCAGGTCGTCGGGGGCGCGCTTGACCGACGACACGTACATCGGGTCGTGCACCAGCTCGAGCAGGTCGTCGCCGGCCGGCACCGGGGCCCCGATCCGGACGCCCGGCCGGTCGAGCACGCCGAGCTGCCCGGCCAGCGCCATCGTCAGCTCCAGCCGCATCGGCCGCATCGGGTGCGAGGCACCGAAGTCGTACGAGGAGAAGATGTCGTCCCAGACGACCAGTGTCGAATCGCTCACCTGTGCATCACTCCGACCTCAAGGCGACCACCGGATCGAGCCTGCCCGCGCGGCGCGCGGGTACCACTCCGAAGAACAGTCCCACTGCGGCGCTCACCCCGAAAGCGAGCGCCGGGGACCACCAGGTGATGACGGCCGGCAGCGAGTCGATCGCCGCCGACAGGCCGAGCGCGCCGCCCACCCCGATGGCGATGCCCAGCACCCCGCCGATGCTGGTGAGGAGCACCGCCTCGATCAGGAACTGCAGCAGCACGTCGCGCTGACGCGCGCCGACGGCCTTGCGCAGCCCGATCTCGCGGGTCCGCTCGCGTACCGAGACCAGCATGATGTTGCTGACGCCCACGCCGCCGACCAGCAGGCTGATCGCCGCGATTGCGGCCAGCACGGTGGTCAGCAGCCCCAGGATCCTGCCGACCGTGCCCAGGATCTGCTCCTGGGTCACCGCACTGAACTCCTCGTTCGGGTAGCGACCCTTGAGCACCGCGAGCGACTGGGACCGCACCCGCTCGACCGCCCCGGGGGTGGGCGCCCTGACCGCGAACGCGTCGACGCGCTCGGCGCCCAGCAGCCGCTGGGCGGTGGTGATCGGTACGTGCACCTCGTTGTCGCGGTTGGTGCCCAGACTCGCCCCGAGCGGGGCGAAGACGCCGACGACCCGGAACCGGGCGCCGCTGATCGTCACGGTCTGGCCCAACGGGTCGGCGCCGTCGAACAGCGACGCGGCCAGCGCACTGCCCAGCACCGCCACGCGGCGCCGGGTGTCGACGTCGCTCTGCCGGAAGTACGCGCCGCGGGCCAGGTCGCGGGTGATCACCCGGGGCAGCGCGGGGTTGGCCCCCGTGAGAGTGGCGAAGCCGGCTCGGGCGCCGTTTCGGACCTGCTCGCCGCTGGTCAGCGTGGCTCCGACGCCGTCCGGCTGGCCGATCGCCCGGCCGATGGCGGTGGCGTCCGCGAGCTGCAGCCGGCCACGCGTGGGGGCCGAACCGAAGTCCAGCCGGCCGGGCACGATCAGCACCAGGTTGGAGCCCAGTCCCTCCACCTGCGCCTGGACCTCCTGCTTGGCCCCGGTGCCGATCGCGACGAGTACGACGACCGCGGCGACCCCGATGACGACGCCGAGCATCGTCAGCAGCGAGCGCAGCCGGTTGGCGCGCAGCGCGGTCACGGCGACCCGCCAGGCCTCGGCCAGCCTCATGCTTCCAGGAGCCCGTCCCGTACGAAGACCCGGCGCCGCGCTCTGGCCGCCACCTCTCGGTCGTGCGTGACGACCACGACGGCGACGCCCGCGGCGTTGAGCGCCTCGAGCAGCGCCATCACCTCCTCGCCGGTGCGGCTGTCCAGGTTGCCGGTCGGCTCGTCGGCGAGCAGCACCTGCGGATCGCCGACCAGGGCCCGCGCGATCGCCACACGCTGCTGCTCCCCGCCGGACAGCTGGTTGGGGGTGTGCGCGAGCCGGTGCCCCATGCCTACCCGCTCGAGCGCCTCGCGGGCCCGCCGGCGGCGCTCGGCCCGGCGGACGCCCCGGTAGACCAGCGGCATGCCGACATTGTCGAGGGCGCTGGTGCGGGCGAGCAGCTGGAAGGCCTGGAAGACGAAGCCGATCGTGGCGTTGCGTACCTGCGCAAGCTCGTCGCCGGACATCCGCGACACGTCCCGGCCGCCCACCCGCACGGTGCCGCTGGTCGGCCGGTCCAGGCCGCCGAGCAGGTGCATGAGGGTCGACTTGCCAGAGCCGGACGGGCCGACCACCGCCACGTAGTCGCCCTGGTCGATGGTGAGGCTGACCCCGCGCAACGCGTCCACGGTCACGTCCTCGAGTCGGTAGGACCGGGTGACGTCGAGAGCCTCCAGCGCGGGCGGCCGGGCGTCGGGTGCCAGGGCTGCGGGCTTCACACCTGCTGGCCGTCGCGAAGGCGGTCGGCGTCGCGGCTCACGATGCGCTGGCCCACCTCGAGCCCGCTGAGGATCTCGACCCGGTCCGAGCCCTGCGCGCCGAGGGCGACCTCGCGCCGCCGGTAGACCGCCCCGCTGCCCGTGCCCTCCTGGACGAAGACCGCAGCCTTGGCCCCGTCGCGCAGGACGGCGGAGCTGGGGACCGAGACCGCGTCGACGGCCTCGCGGACCCGCAGGTCGACGACCGCGCTCATGCCGGGCCGCGGCTGCGGGGAGGGGGCGCCGTCGGCGGTGGTGCCGGGGGTCAGCGTGAGCCGGACCCGGTAGGTGACCCCGCCTCCGGCGGCGGGCGACGGCGTGACGTCGACCGAGGCCACGGTGGCGTCGTACGCAGCGCCGGGCACCGCGTCGAGCTGGACGCCGGCCGGTACCCCGGGCCGGACGAGCAGCACATCGGTCTCGTCGACGTCGGCGGTGACCCCGAGGCCGGAGATGTCGGTGACGGTGAGCAGCGGGCTGCCGGACGCAACCGGCACACCGACGGCGAGCGCCGCCGAGGTCGCCGGTGCGGTGCCGGTCGTGGGGAGCGCACCGGCGAGCCCGGCCGGCAGCTGCCCGAGCAGGCCGGACAGCCCGCCTGAGGCAGCGGGCGCAGCACCGCCACCGGCGCCGTAGGTCACGACGCCGTTCTGCGGCGCGGTCACCGTCAAGGCCTCGACGGTGCTCTGCGCGGCCTGCAGCAGTGCGTCGGCCTGCAGTCGCTGACTACTGCCGAGGGCGTCCAGCGCGGAGCCGAGCCCGCTGGCGCCTGCAGCGACCGAGCCGGCGACGCTGCGGGCCGCGGTCGCCGCGGCACGGTAGCGGGCCTCGGCGGCGGCGACGGCATCGAGCACCCCCTGGCGAGCGGTGGGGTCGGGCACCTGCGCAGCCGCAGCACGGGCCGCCGCGAACGCGCCGTCAGCAGCCGCGTCGAGCTGGTCCTGCAGCGGCGAGAGGTCGGCCTGCGGCACCCGTGGCCGGGTCGCAGCCGCCGCCTTCGCGCTGCGCGCCTGGGCCAGCCGCTGCTGCGCGGCCGGGCTGTCGAGGCGCAGCAGGATGGCGCCCTTGGTGACGGTCGCCCCGTCGGGGACCAGCAGCGCGGCCACGGTGCCGTCGGCCGGGGCGGTGACCGCGCTGGTCTCCTTCGCCGTGATCCGGCCGGGCGCGTTGACGACCTCGGTGACGGTGGCCCGGACGACCTGGCCGGTCTGCACGGCGGGTGCCTGGCCGCCGGAGCAGCCCGCGGCGAGCAGGACGACGGCGGATAGGACGAGCGGGGGCCTCACTGCCACAGCGTACGGAGCGGTCACCTGCGGTGTCGTCCTGCTGGGGCGTGGAACGCTGACGCCCATGCACAGACGACCTGGCCCGTGGACGATGGCGACCCTGGCTGGGACGGCCTTCGTCGCCGGCCGCCGCACCCGCAAGGGTCCAGCCGCCCCGCGCCTGTCGGTCCGTGAGCTGATGACGAGCCGGGAGGTCGCCCGGCAGCGCTCCCCGACCGGTCGCGCGGGCGGGTCGGGTGACGGCGTGCCCGGCATCGACGCGGACTCCCCCATGCAGATCCCGAAGGCCGGCTGGCGGCAGGTCCTGCAGCGCGCCTGGGCTGAGCAGCAGAAAGACAACATCGGGCTGATCGCGGCCGGGATTGCGTACTACGCCTTCACGGCGCTGTTCCCGGCACTGATCGCCGCCGTCACGCTGTACGGCCTGATCGCCGACCCGGCGCAGGTCGCCACGCAGACCAAGAGCCTCACCGACTCACTTCCGTCGGACGCCGCCAGCCTGATCCGCGGCCAGCTGGAGACGATCGCCAGCGGACCGTCGAGCGCCCTCGGGGTCGGCCTGGTCGTCGGTGTCCTCGCCGCGCTGTTCAGCGCCAGCGGCGGTGTCGGCAACCTCATCAAAGCGATCAACATCGCGTACGACGAGGAGGAGACCCGTGGCTTCGTCAAGCTCCGCGGCCTGGCCCTGCTGCTCACCGTCGGCGCCGTGCTGTTCGTCGTCGTCGCGATCGGCCTGATCGCGGTGCTGCCCGCGGTCTTCAAGAGCGTCGGCCTCGGCGCCGTCGGCACCGCGCTGGCGTTCGTGCTGCGCTGGGTCGCTCTGGTGGCCTTCATGATGGTGGCGCTCGCGGTGCTGTACCGGCTGGCTCCCGACCGGGACGCCCCCAAGCTGCGATGGGTCGGGCTCGGCGCCGTCGTCGCGACCGTCCTGTGGATCGCGGCATCCGCTGCCCTGTCCATCTACGTGGGCCACTTCGGCTCGTACGGCAAGACCTACGGCGCGCTGGCAGGCGTCGTCGTCCTGCTGCTCTGGCTGTACATCACCGCGTTCATCGTTCTACTCGGGGCGGAGATCAACAGTGAGTCCGAACAACAGACCGCTCGCGACAGCACCAAGGGCCCCGAGCTGCCGATGGGCCGGCGGCAAGCCGTGAAGGCCGACAGCGTCGCGGGCTAACGGCGCTCGTCGCTCTCGTACCGACGCTGCCCGGTGCCGCCTCGGACGGTGCTCGGACGCGCTTCCGGCGCCTGGAGCCTCCGCGGCGACGCCGGGGGAAGGCCAGCGGGCCGCCGGCCGACACCAGTCCTTGACCTTGACCCAGCGTCAGCCCCTCAGCCTGCGGGCATGTCGTAGTCATGTCCAACCCTGCACTCGGCCGGCTACGTCGCGGCGATCGGCCAGCTGTGCCGGTGCCGGATCGGGAAACACACTCGCCCTGCGTCGCAGGTCTGGCGATGTACAGGGCCGGCGTCAGGTACCTGACGCCAGCGACGTCCATGCCCCACGGGAGCTCGGGCTGTCCGGCCACGCCGCGGGCACCCCGCCGTGCACCCGCCTCCCACCGGGATGACGAGGCCGAATCCGCTGCCAACGGAGCCCGCTCCGGCATCGAGTCACCGAGGCCCGCAGCGCCGTGGTGCGCACTGACGCGGACCCCGGCGTGCCACGGGAGTGCTCGGCCGCCTGGCCCGGGCCCGGGCTCGGCGGGTCTCGGCGGGACATCTGCCTTGCACCTCGGGACATCATCCGCAGACCCACGCTCAGTCGGGGCGATGATGTTGCGGGGTGCAAGGTGTTTGTCCCGGGCGCCCGGCGAAGGTTCTGGCGCGCGCCGCACAGACTGGTGATGGATGCAGGACAGAGGGAGGTCCGTTCGCTTCCCGCCAGGAGCGGGGGTCGCCGACGCGCCGGTCGCTGCGCAAGGTCGCCGCCCATGAGGAGTGCATGCCGGCGACCGCTAGCCCTGGGCGCCGGCCCGGCGCTGCTGCGCGGCCACGACCTCGGCCGGGCCGAGTCCCTGGCTGGCGGGCGGTTCGATCTGCCTCAGGTTGGCCCGGACCGTGTCCAGGATCGACAGGCCCTGGCCGACGAGCTGGGTCATCACGTCGTTGACGCCGGCGGCGCCGTTGAACACCGTGACCTGGGCGCCCTGCAGTCCCTCGGCGGCGGCCCGCACCAGCTCGGGAAGCTGGTCGATGATGCGCTGGTCCAGCGCGATGCGGTCTTCGGCGGCGGCGGCCTCCGCCGACACCTTCGTGGCGTGGGCAGCCGCGTCCGCGGCGATCCGGACCTTCTCCGCCTCGGCCTGAGCAGGCTTGATGACCTCCGCGACGAGCTCGGCCTGGCGCAGCTCTGCGTTCCGGGCGGCGACGAGCGCCTGTTCGGCCAGGACCGCCTGCTGGGCCTTGGCTTCGGCGAGCGGCCCCGCGGCGGCAGCGGTTCTGGCGGCGTGGTCGATCTCGGCCTGGTACTGCGACCGGGCGATCGCGGTCTGCCGGGCGTACTCCGCCTGGTTGCGGTCGGACTCCTGCTGCGCCATGGCGCTGGCCTGGTCGGCCGCCGCCTGCGCGATCTTCGCTGCCTGATTGACGGTGGCCTGGTGGGGGGCGGCGAGCGCCGCGATGTAGCCGCTGCCCTTGTCGTCGATCTGGCTGATCTGGAGGCTGTCCACGGCCAGCCCGATGCGGGCCATCTCGACCTTGCTGGCATCGAGGATGTTGTCGGAGAGCCTCTGCTGGTCCCGGATGATGCTCTCCACCGTCATCGACCCGATGATGCTGCGCAGGTGGCCGGCGAAGATCCGGCCGACCAGGGTCGCCATCTGCGACTGGTCTGCCTGGAACCGTCGCGCGGCCGCGTTGATGCTCTGCAGGTCGTCCCCGACCTTGAACGCGATGAGCGCCTTCACGCCGAGCGTGAGTCCCTGCTGGGTGTAGCAGTCCTCCTCGACGCCCGCCTCCTGCATCGACAGGTCGAGGATGGACGCCCTGGAGACGACGGGAACCACGAATGTGCCGTGGCCGACGACGACCTTGAACTGGAGGTCGTCCCCCCGCTGTCTCCGGCCGGTGATGATCAATGCCTCGTTGGGCGCGGGCACGCGATAGCCGAACATCAGGTTCCTTCTGGCTCGCCGGCGGCACCGGAGGTGTCCAGTCCCGGTAGATCCCACGGTTCGACGTCGATCTGACGGGAGCCGCGGTCGTTGACGACGAGCACCTGCGCCCCCAGGGGCACCGGCCCGGCGGAGAAGGCGATGTAGTCATGGGTCATGCCGTCATGGACGACGCGGACCTCCCCCGGGGCGTTCCCGCCACGGACGCGGTGGACGACGCAGCCGACCTTGCCCGCGGCGCCTGGTCCCATCCGGTCACCTTTCCGGTGCCCACGCTCCCGGCCGGTCGACCGGGTCACCGTCCTGATCGTGCACCCATCGGACTCCACCGGCCATGTCGCCTCCGCGGCCGGGCTGCTCAGCAGACCGACAGATCAGCGCCGCCGGCCGGACCGCTGACTGCCACGTCCTCGTCCTCGTCGTCGTCAGGAGTCGCCCCCGAGCTGGGGCGTGCAGATGGTGCCCGCCGCGCGGTCACGGTGCTGAGCCGGACCGCAGCTACGCCGGTCGGTCGGCCCCGACGAGCTCGTCCGTCGCCTGCAGCTGCCGGATGAGCTGTGTCCATCGGCGTTTCCACAGGGCCGCTGACGTGGCGACCGGGCCCGAGGGCTGTGGACAGCAACCTTCGCAAGGGGTTGGCGCACCAGGACGGGTGTGGACGGTCAGGCGGAGTTCCTCGATCGGCAGCAGGTACTGCTGCTGAGGGCTGCCTACCTGCTGACCGGACACCACGAGCAGGCTCAGGAACTGGTGCAGGAGGGGATATGAAGGTGCTGGTGGTGTGGCAACGGAGCGCGCGGACGTCCCGGAGGCTCACGCACGGCAGGTGCTGCTCACGGCGTTCCTCGCCCGGCAGCGCCGGGCGTGGCGCCGGGAACGAACCACTGCGGAGCCGCCAGAGGTCATGGGCGCGCCGCCTCGCCGACAGGACGACGTCGTGAGTGACGACCTCAACCAGGACGGGGATCTGCAGGCCCTGCGGCGCAGGTGCGGGTGGCCCCGCTGGACCTGCCCGAGCTGCAGCGCGCAGCCCGCAGGTGTCGGCGCAACCGGCGCGGCGCCGTGCCTGCCCCACTGGCCGTGGCGCTGGCGGGTGTCCTGATCGCGGTCCCGCTGCTCCGACCGGCTGGCACCGAGACGCTGGCCCCCGCACAGCCGGCGGCCGACGAGCCCTACCGGGTCTGGGTCACCTGCGTTGCCCTGTGACCGCTGGCCAACGGCGTCCCCACCGACCCGCGCGGGCAGGAACGCGCACCCCCGGAGTCGGTCCGGCCCCGGCGGTCCGGCGACGCTCACCCTGCGGTGGTCGTCCAGCAGCTCCGATCCGCGGCCGACGCGCCGGCTCGAGAGCGGCAGCGAGGTCACCGTCGACGGCGGCGGCGGCGGGCGCGGCGCCGGCGGGCGGGAGAGGGCGGACGGTCAGTCGCCGGCAAGCTCGCGGCTGCGGTCGCGGGCCGCCTCGATCGCGGACAGCATCGCGGCGCGCACGCCGTGGTCCTCCATCGTGCGGATCGCCGCGATCGTCGTGCCGCCCGGGCTGGTCACGGCCTCGCGCAGCAAGACCGGGTGCTCACCGGACTGCGCGAGCATCGCGGCGGAGCCCACGAGGGTCTGCACGATCAGCGCGTGCGCGACCGCGCGTGGCAGGCCCAGCAGGATCCCGCCGTCGATCATCGCCTCGACCAGGAAGAAGAAGTACGCGGGGCCGCTGCCGGACAGCGCGGTGACGGCGTCCTGCTGCGACTCCGGGACGCGGACGACCTTGCCGACGTGGCCGAGCAGCTCCTCGACATACGCGAGCTGCGCGGAGGTGGCGTGGCTGCCCGCCGACACCGCCGACATCGCCTGGTCGACGAAGACCGGCGTGTTGGTCATCACCCGGACGACCGGGGTGCCGGCCGCCAGCTCGCGCTCGATGACTCGGGTCGTGATCCCGGCCGCGACACTGACGACCAGCGTGCCCGGGCGCAACCCCGGGGCGATCTCGGTCAGCAGTGCGCGCATGTCCTGGGGCTTGACGGCCAGCAGCACCACGTCGGCCAGCCCGACGGCGTCGACGGGGTCGGGCGTCACGACGCCGTAGCGGGCGGCGATCTCGGTGGCCCGCTCGGGGTGCCGCTCTGCGCCGAGCAGCCGGTCGACCGGCTGACCGGCGCGCAGCAGCCCCGACAGCAGCGCCTCACCGAGCTTGCCGACGCCCAGCAGCGCGATCACCGGGGCGGCGCCGGTCGGCGCAGCACCGCCCGCGGCAGGACCGCCCGGGCGAGCACTCACGAGCGGCTCGCCAGCGCGCGCAGGAAGAACACCAGGTTGGCGGGGCGCTCGGCGAGGCGACGCATCAGGTAGCCGTACCACTCGTCGCCGTACGGCACGTAGACCCGCACGGTCTCGCCGGCAGCCGCGAGCCGCTGCTGCTCCAGCGGCCGGATGCCGAACAGCATCTGGTACTCGTAGGAACCCTGCGGTCGGCCGGCAGCCAGCGCACCGGTGATCGCCACCAGCCGCGGGTCGTGGGTGGCGACCATCGGGTGCCCCTGGCCGGCGAGCAACATCTTCAGGCAGCGCACGAAGGAACGATCGACGTCACCCCGGCTCTGGTACGCCACGGTCGCCGGCTCGCGGTAGGCGCCCTTGCACAGCCGCACCCGGCTGCCGGCGCCGGCCAGGTCACGGCAGTCCGCTTCGGTACGGTGCAGGTAGGCCTGCAGGACCGCGCCGGTGCCCGGGAAGTCCTTGCGCAGCAACGCGAGCACCTCCAGCGTGGCATCGGTGGTGGTGTGGTCCTCCATGTCGAGGGTGACCGTGGTGCCCGCCACCCGCGCGGCCTCGCAGATCGTGCGGGCGTTGTCCAAGGCGAGGCCGGCGTCCAGCGAGCGGCCCACCGCGCTGAGCTTGACGCTCACCTCGGTGCGGCCGCCGTCGCTCAGGCCGGCGTCCGCGAGCCGGTCGAGCAGCACCAGGTAGGCCTTGACGGTCGATTCGGCCTGCCCGACGTCAAGGGTGTCCTCGCCCAGGTGGTCCAGGCTGACCTGCAGCCCGCTCCGGTGCAGAGCCTGCGTCGTGCGTACGGCGTCCTCCACCGCCTCACCGGACACGAACCGGCGGACCACGCCTCGCGAGATCGGCGCCCCCGCCACCAGCGCCCGGATGCGCGGGTCTCGGGAGGCCGCCAGGATCGCCGCTCGGAGCATGCCCGCAATCTACTGCCGGGACGAGCGTTCGCCGGCCGCCGGGGCGACCAGGTTGAGGCGCGTGAAGGCCAGCGCCTCGGCCAGGTCGGCCTCGCGCTCGGCGCGGTCCTCGACCTTGCGGGTGCTGACCTCGCAGACCACCAGGCCGCCGAAGTCACTGGCAGCCAGGCCCTCGAGCAGCTCAGCGCACGGCTGGTTGCCGCGGCCGGGCACCAGGTGCTCGTCCCGGGCACTGCCCGTGCCGTCGGCGATGTGGACGTGGGCGAGCCGGTCGCCCATCACCTCGCGCATCGCCAGGGCGTCGCTACGGCTCACCGAGGTGTGCGAAAGGTCCAGCGTGAAGTCCCGGAAGTCCTCCAGGGTCGGGTCCCAGTCCGGGGCGTACGGCGACACCTCCCGGCCGCGGGCCCGTAGCGGGAACATGTTCTCGACCGCGAAGCGCACCTCGGTCTCCTCGGCCATCTGCGCGATCCCGCCGACGAACTGCCGGACGTAGTCGCGCTGCCAGCGGAACGGTGGGTGCACCACCACGGTCTCCGCGCCGACCTGTTCGGCGGCGTCCTTGGCGCGCACCAGCTTGGCCCACGGGTCGGTGCCCCAGACGCGCTGAGTGATGACCAGGCAGGGGGCGTGCAGCGCGAGGATCGGCACCTGGTGGAAGTCCGAGAGCCGCCGGAGCGCTGTCACGTCCTGGCTGACCGGGTCGGTCCAGACCATCACCTCGACGCCGTCGTAGCCCAGCCGGGCCGCCATCTCGAACGCGCTGGCGGTCGATTCGGGGTAGGCACTCGCGGTGGACATCGCGATCCGCGCCCGGGGGACCACGGGGAGCCCCGGGGGGGTGGCAGCGGTCATGGCATCGCCAGCGTACGGGGACTCAGGCCCCCGCCAGCCAGTCCAGCCGCCGCAGGATCATGCCCTCCCGCAGCGCCCACGGGCAGACCTCGACCGATGTGAGCCCGAACGAGCGCAGCGACTCCTGCGCGACGACAGCGCCGGCCAGCAGCTGCCCGGCCCGGCTGGGCGAGACGCCGGGCAGCCGGGCCCGGTCGACGACCCGCATCCCCGACAGCAGCTCCACCGTCCGGTCCAGGCCGGCCAGGCTGAGCACCCGCGGCACCCGCGGCCCCTCGCTGTAGGGCGCCGCGCCGTCCAGCCGGGCGAGCGAGCGGAACGTCTTGCTGGTGGCGACGCTCCGGTCGGCATGGCCGGCGTCGAGCAGCGCCGGGACAGCACCCGCGAGCACTGCGCGTACGTGCTCGCGCAGGGCAGCAACGTCACGCTTTTTCGGCGGGTCGTCCCTCGTCAAGACCTCGCGGGTCAGCCGGCCGGCGCCGAGCGGCACCGACAGGGCCGCGTCGGGGTCCTCATCGATCCCGGTGGCCAGCTCGAGCGAACCACCTCCGATGTCCAGGCACAGCAGGCGACCGGAGCTCCAGCCGAACCAGCGCCGGACAGCCAGGAACGTCAGCCGCGCCTCGTCGGCGCCCGGCAGCACCTGCAGCTCCACGCCGGTGCGCTCCAGGACGGCCGCCAGCACCGCGGCGCTGTCGGTGGCGTCGCGCACCGCCGAGGTGGCGAACGCGACCAGGTCCTCGGCGCCGTCGGCGTCGGCGGCAGCCCGGGCCGCAGCAACCGCGTCGCACAGCGCGGCGGCGCCGTCCGCGCCGAGCGAGCCGTCGGGGTGCAGCAACTCGGCGAGGTGCAGCTCGGTCTTGTGCGACCGCACCGGATCCGGGTGGCCGCCCCGGTGCGCATCCACGACCAGCAGGTGAACGGTGTTGGACCCCACGTCGAGCACGCCGAGCCGCATGCGCCGGACGCTACCCAGGTGACTACCCGCGGGGCGCGCCGCCCCGGTAGATTCACCTTTGTGACCCCGCGGGAGAGGCCGTCGACGCCGACCGCGCGACCGTCCGCGTGGTCGCTCCCGGTGCGGCGGACACATCCCTGCAGGTCCTCAGCGACCTGCCGGCCCCGTCGGGCCTGCGCGAGCGGGCGGTGGCCCCGGCAGGCCGGTCGCTCACCGTCAGCGAGGCGCGTGCCGATGACGACCCGCTGGTGCATGTCAACCCGGCCTTCGCACGCACAACGGGCTGGTCCTCCACCGAGGTGGTCGGGCGCAACTGCCGGCTGCTGCAGGGCCGCGACACCGACCGGGCGGCCGTCCGGCGGATCCGGGGAGCGCCGGCGGCACCTGGTCGTCACCCTGCTCAACCAGCGCAAGGACGGCACCCCCTTCTGGGACGAGCTGTCGCTCTCACCGGTCCGCGACAGCGAGGGCATACGCACCGACGTTGTCGGCATCCGGGCCGACGTCACCGCCCGGGTGGTTGCCGAGCAGGAGCGCGGCCGCGCGCTCGAGGCCGAGCGCAGCGCCCGGTCCGCCGCCGAGCTCGTCGACGACAGCGGCGGCCATGTCGACCCCGCCAGGGCCGGCCTGCGCAAGCGGGCCCAGGGGCCTGCAGCCGACCGGAAGTACGACGAGGACGACCTGTCGCTGGCTGCCGACCTTGGCCGCCGGGCGGCGCTCACCGTCGACAGCGCCCGGCTCTACGAGCGCGAGCACGACGTCGCGGAGGCGTTGCAGCGCAGCCTGCTGCGTCGGCTGCCACAGGTGCCGGGGCTCGGGTGCGCGGACAGCTGTCCGCCCAGCTCGACCGCTGCCGACGCCGACGCCGAGACGGTGTGCGACGAGCTGCTCGCGGCACCGGACGCCACCGGCCGCGACGACGTGGCACTACCGGTCGTCCGCGTCCTGTGACGAGCACAGACCTGGGCCTCCCGCGGCGTCGCGAGGTCGACCCGGACCACCCGCGCGACTGGGTGGAGTTCCCCGACCCCGCCGACGACGGGCACGTCGTGCGCGCCGACCTCACCTGGCTGCTGTCGTCCTGGACCTGCGTCTACGGCTCGGGGTGCCTCGGCATCGCCCCGGGCCGGGCCGACGACGGCTGCTGTACGCACGGCGCGTTCTGGTCCGACGACGACGACGAGCAGCGGGTCACCCGCGCCGCCAGCCAGCTGCGCAAGCGCGACTGGCAGCATGCGGACACCGGCCGGGCGCTCGGCATCGGCGAGCTCGACGAGCTCGAGGGCGAGACGGTCCGGCGTACCCGCACCGTCGACGGCGCGTGCGTGTTCCTCAACCGGCCGGGCTTCGCCGGCGGCGAGGGCTGCGCGCTGCACGCCCTCGCGCTGCGCAGCGGCCGGCACCCCCTGCAGACCAAGCCCGACGTCTGCTGGCAGCTCCCGGTCCGCCGCTCGCAGGAGCGCGTCACCCGGCCGGACGACGTCGAGGTCCTCGTCAGCTCCGTCGGGGAGTTCGACCGGCGCGGCTGGGGTCCGGGCGGCGCCGACCTGCACTGGTGGTGCACCGGCGCGCCGGAGGCGCACGTCGGCGCCGAGCCGCTGTGGGTGTCGTACGCCGCGGAGCTGACCGCCCTGCTGGGGGCCGACGCCTACGCCGTGCTCGCCGGACTGTGCCGCGACCGCCCCGGCCTGCCGCCGCACCCCGCCACAGCCGCCGCCCGCAGCCTCGGCCTGCCATCGGTCCGCCCCCGTTCCGCACCGGTCGTTGAACCCCTGACCGGCTGACGCGGGGTGCCGCACGCGTCAGTCCAGGGGGCCCGGTTCGGCGACGACATCGCCCCACGGCCACGGCTGCCCCTGCTCGTGCACCGGGAGCAGGCTCGCGATCGCGGCCACCCGGAGCACCCGCTGCATCCGCAGGGGGACCTGGGTCAGCGCGAGGCGCTGTCCTACCGGCAGCTGACGGTTCACCCCGACGATGACGGCCAGCGCGGCCGAGTCGAGGAAGACGACGTCGCGCATGTCGATCAGGATCAGCGCCGCGCCTGCGCCGACCGCCGCCTCGAGACGGCGACGGAACGCGGGCGCCGCCTCCGCGTCCAGGTCACCGGTCATGCACACCTGCACGAACCCCGTCATGGGTGCTGGCAGCGGGCTGCCCACGTCGGTCACCCGGCGGACGCGGTTGACGTGGCCAGCAGCGCCTCGGGGAGGGACCGTGACACCGGGACGACGTCCGGCACACCGCTGAGCCGGAGTACCCGCCAGATCAGGGCCTCCGGGGGGACGACGATGCGCAGCGCCTGCTGCCGGTCGCGCAGCTCGCGGGCCAGCCGGAAGAGCAGCCGCAGCCCGGTGCTGTCGAGGTAGGTCACGCCGGACAGGTCGAGCACCAGACCGAGGGCCGCGTTGCTCACCGCGCCCTCCAGGGTGCTGGCTACGCCGTCGACGTTGGACAGGTCGACCTCGCCGCCGACTAGGGCGACCGGCCACATCGGGCCGCCCTCGATCTGCACCTGGACATGGGCGACGGTCATGCCGACACCTGCTCGCGTGCCTGGCGGGGGATCCGGCCGGGCTGCCCGCCGAGCCGGCGGCGCATGTGCACCTCGGTGCCGGCCTCGCTGGTAAGCACGCGCACCTCGTCCATCAGCCCCTCCACGAGCTGCAGGCCGCGTCCCCGGTCGCGGCCGCGGGCGCTGCGCCAGTGGCCGTGGTCGCGGACCACGATGGTCGCCGTACGGTCATGCGGGTCGACGTCGCAGGTTACCTCGAACGAGGCTTCCCCCGGACCGTAGGCGTGCTCGATCGCGTTGGTCGCCGCCTCCGAGCAGGCCACGACGACCTCGTACACCTCAGCCTCGTCGGCCCCGGCCTCGACCAGCCAGCGCTCCAGGGTGCGGCGCAGGTCGACCAGCCGGGCGGGCTCCGCGGGCCACTCCAGGGCGAGGTGGTGGCCGAGTCGCGGGGCCGCCCGCACGACCAGGAGAGCGACGTCGTCGGTGGGCGGGCGCTCGCCCAGCATCCCGGTGATCAGCCCGTCGCACAGGGTGTCCAGGTCGCGGGCATGCGCCGCGAGCAGGGCGGTCAGCTCCTCGATGCCGACGCAGACCGGCACGCCGCGCCGCTCCACCAGGCCGTCGGTGAACAGCAGCAGCGTGCTGCCGGGCTCCAGCTCGTGCCGCACGTCCGGGTAAGAGGTGCCGCGCACCGCCCCGATCGGCGGGCAGGCCGGCTGCTCGACCGCGGTAACCGTGCCGTCGGGGGACACGAGCAGGGGCGCGTAGTGGCCGGCGTTGGCGACGACCAGGGTGCGGGCCACCGGGTCAAGGACGGCGTAGACGCACGTCACCATCTCGTCGGGCGACTGGGCCAGGGTCAGCCGGTTGAGCCGGTCGAGCACCTGGCCGGGCGACAGGTCCTCGGCAACGTACGCCCGCAGGGCGTGCCGGAGCTGCCCCATCACCGCAGCCGCACGGAGGTCGTGCCCCGCGACGTCGCCCATCACCAGCCCGACCGCTCCCGTACGCAACGGGATCACGTCGTACCAGTCGCCTCCGACCTCGGTGCCCGTGCCCCCTGGGACGTAGCGCGCCGCAAGCTCCACCCCGGGCAGCTCAGGCAGCTCGTCGGGCAGCAGGCTGTGCTGCAGCGTCTCGGCGACCCCGCGCTCCCGTGCCGCGAGCGCCGCGAGCGCCCGGCCCAGCCGGAGCAGGCTCCAGGTCAGCCCGAGCAGGCCGAGCACCGCCGCCAGCGAGGCCTCGCCGATCCGCAGCCGCACCGCGCGCTCCTCCCCGCCGGCCCGCGTCTCGAGCAGGCTTGCCGCGGACTCGAGCCGGGTCGCCAGGTCCGCCTGGGCGCGCTCCAGCTCGACGAAGGTGGCCGTGAAGGCCACCAGCCCGGAGCGGGCCGCAGCCGGGTCACGTCCCGCCAGCGACGTGAGTTGCTCGGCGGTGGTCACATAGCGTTCCTGTACGTCGCGGATGCTCCACACGGCAGCAGACAGGTCGGTGGGCAGCGCGACGTCCCGGGCCTGGCTCAGGTTCTCCCGGAAAGCGGCCGCGTGCGCCCGCAGGCTCTGCGTCGCGTCCCCGGGCAGCACCAGACGGCTGTCGCTGAGCACGACGGCCTGCAGGACGTCGGCGTGCAGGGCGTCGTGGAGCTGGTCGGCGTCCTGGACGTAGCGCTGGGCCAGGCCCAGCCGTCCGACGCTCTCGTACGCTGCGTCGACGCGCGCCAGCCCGACCAGGGCGGTGTGCGCGATGACCGTCTCCAGCAGGACACCGCCCAAGCCGATCAGGAGGATCTGACGCCGCGTACGCACCGCGACCGACTCGGTGCCCGTCGCGCGTGAGCGCGAAAAGATCCGCACGCCAAGACCTCCTGCCAGGCTCGCTGCCGGAGCCCGAGCGTGCCCTCGGCACCTTGCTAACACCTTTTGCCAGCTGCCGCAGGCGTCCGGCACAAGCGCCGCCGGATCGAACCGCAACCGGGCCGGCCCGACTCGGCGGACCGCAGTTCCCCAAGGGTGTCCGAAGGTCGTAGGTCGAAGGTCTCGCCCAGACGACCAACAGGTCGGCACTGCCAGGGGAGAAGCCATGGACTCGACCACACTGACGACCCAGGTGTCCTGGGGTGCCGGCGAAAGGGCAGGGCGCGCCGGTGCCCGTCCCCGCGCCGGGGCGCTGTTCGGCGTCGCGGTGTGCCTGGCCGCCGTCGGCGCCGCCTGGTCTGCCGAGTTCCACGCCCTCGCTTCAGGCCGGCCGGTCCCGTCGGGCCTGGCCGCGGCCGCGCTCCGCGACGCGAGCCTCGCGCTCCCCCTCGTGCTGGTCTGCGTCGTGCTGGCGGCGCTGGTCACCTGGCAGGCCGGCCGACGGCTCGAGCTCGGCGCAGGGGCGACCAGGGTGCTCCGGGCGGTCCTCACCGGCGCCGGGACCGCCCTCGCCCTCGCCGCCGCCACGCCATTGCGCGACGCGGTGCTCGGCACCGCCGGTGCGGGCGGCGGGGCGCCGCTCTCCCACCTCGCTGGCGACGTCGTGTTGCTGCTCCCGGTCACCGTTCTCACCGCGCTTGCGGCGATCGCGCTGCCCAGGCTCACCGCGTCGCCCGAGGTCGGCGCGGGCCCACTCGCGCAGACCACCGCCGGTCCCAGCCGGGGACGGCTGTGCCGGTACGTCGCCAGGCTCACGATCTGCGCGATGGCCGCCGCCGGGCTCGGGCTGCTGCCCGCAGCGCCGGCGTCCGCGTCCGGCAGCGACCCGGGCCAGCCCTGCCTGCCCGGGGCGCCGCAGCGCGCCTTCGACGTCACGGCGATCGACCTGAAGACTCCCCTCAACAGGTCGGGCGACAACGACCGGTCCGGGAAGATGCTCGTCGTCAACAGCGTGGACGGGCAGGCCAACACCTACCGGGTCGACGTCGCGAGCGGGATACCCGTGCCGGACCCGCAAGGCCCGCTGTCGGCGCTGCAGGCAGTCCGGCACGAGGAGGCCAGCCAGAAGGTCTCGGTCGGCCTGCGGGACGACCCGATCCAGCCCCTGTCGGTCCGGGTGAACGAGGGCGACTGCGTCACCGTCACCTTCACCAACCTTGCCTCCGGCGGCAGGTACGGGCTGCACATCGACGGGCTGGCCTTTGCCGCGGCCTCGTCCGGAGACGCGATCGGCAAGAACGCCGACTCCGCGGTCGCACTGGGCGAGACGACGACATTCCGCTACTACGTCCCAGACAACAAGAACTTGGAGGGGTCGCACTACGTACACCCCGGGCCCGGCTTTCGCGCCGCAGTGGACCACGGGCTGTTCGGCATGCTGAACGTGGAGCCGAAGGGGTCTGTGTACGCCGGCGCCAGCACCGGCTCCCCGCTGCTGTCGGGCTGGGAGGGCGTCGTGGCGCCCGCTGGCGGGGCGTCGTTCCGCGAGGCGATCTTCCAGCACCACGAGGTCGGCAACGACAACGAGGTCATCTACGACCGCAACGGCGCGGAGCTGCCGCAGGTGGACTCCACGACCGGCAGCTACCGCCCAGGGCAGTTCGCGCTCAACTACCGCTCAGAGCCGTTCCGCAACCGGCTGCTCGCCTTCGGTAAGGAGAAGTCCCATTCGTACTCCTCGTACACCTTCGGCGATCCGTCGACCCCGATGCCCCGCGGGTACGTCGGCGACCCCACGAAGTTCCGGATCAGCCATGCCAGCGGCGAGAAGTTCCACGTCTATCACCTGCACGGTGGTGGCGACCGCTGGCGGATGAACCCGGTCGCCGACCCGTCGTGGAACTACGCCGACACCCGGCTGAACAAGCACCCCCAGAACGAGGTGGCTTCCAACCGGCTCGATGCCCAGTCGATCGGGCCGGGCGAGTCCTACAACCTCGAGCTCGAAGGTGGCGCCGGCGGCGTCCAGCACACGGTCGGCGACCTGCTGTTCCACTGCCACATCGCCAAGCACTACGTGTCGGGCATGTGGAGCTTCTGGCGGGTCTACAACACCCTGCAGCCCAACTTCGCCGCGCTGAGCGACCGGGTCGCCGCGCCCGAAGCCGTCACGTCCGACCAGCTTGTCGGCAAGAACTTCGGCCCGAAGGACAGCGGCGGCAACCCGACCGACCCCAGCCAGACCATCAAGAACCCCACGGACCTCGCTGCGCTGGTACGCCAGCAGCTGCCGCCGCAGGGCGTGCGGGCGTCCGCGCAGGACCCCTCCGTCTACAACTGGACCTGGTCGAAAGCCAACCCCGCGATCGCACTCGCCGAGCCCGAGGACATCACCCCCACCGGCACCGGGGCCGGCGCCTGGCCCAACCAGTCCGACATCCCCCAGCACCCCGGCCTGCAGACCACCGACCTCAAGCGGCAGGGGAGCGCGCAGCACCCGCAGTTCGACCTGTCCACGGCGCAGCCGCTGTTCTACGAGACCGACGCCACCGGCCGGGGACGGCCCGCCCAGCTGTTCAACCCCGTCGACGGCCGGCCGGCCTTCCCGGTCCTGCGCACCCACCTGGGCAGCCGACCACCGTTCAGCCCGCAGGGCCACTCCGGCTCACCGCTGCTCGGCGAGCACGGTGACGCCGCGCCGGGAGCACAGCACTCCAAGACCACCGACCCGCAGAGCGCCGACTCACCAGGTCCGATCGACTCGAGCTTCCGCGCCGACCCCGACCCGGCAGTGACCGTCCAGCCGACCGTGGACCCGTACGCCTATCGGCCTGATGGGCTGTGCCCGGCGCGGACCTCGACCGGCGGGCCGACCCCGACCCGGCACTTCAACGTCGTCGCCATCGCCACCCCGGTGCAGCGCAGCGCCACGATCACCGACCGGGAGGGCAAGCTGTTCACGCTCGCCCAGGACAAGCGCAAGGTCTACAGCGACCCGACGTCCCAGCCGCTGGCCCTGCGCGTGAATGTGGGTGACTGCGCGAAAGTGACGCTGACCAACGAGATCCCCGACGCGACCACCTTCGACGGCTGGTCCAAGACCACGATGCACATCCACCACGTGCAGTTCGACGTGCAGGGCTCCGACGGCGTCTCGACCGGCTTCGCGTACGAGCACTCCGTCCGGCCGTACCAGGTCGAGGACCCGACGCTGCGCACGGCAAGCAGCGGCGGCGCGACAAGTCTGCAGCTCACCAGCGTGGCCAAGTTCCAGGACCGCACGGCGACCGGCGCCCCTTCCCACCCGTTCATCGGGGTCGGTATGGGCAGCGAGGGGATCGAGGTCCGGCAGGTCCTCGCCGTCAACCCGACAGCCAACACCGTCACCCTGGACGCACCGCTCAGGAACGCCCACCCGGTCACCGACCGCGCCGGCTTCGAGTTCATCCAGTACGAGTGGTACGCCGACACGCAGCTCGACAACATCTTCTGGCACGACCACGTCGACGGCATCCACGGCTGGGGCCACGGCCTGGTCGGGCAGCTGATCGTCGAGCCGGCCGGGTCGAAGTTCTACGCCCCCGGTAACCACAGCGCCGAGATCAAGTCGGGCACGATCGCGGACATCGTCGCCAACAGGTCCGCGCCGGGCTACCAGGACCTGCTTCCCGGGCACGTCAACGGCAGCTTCCGCGAGCTGGCACTGTGGACGATCAACGACAACGACAACGGCGATTACTCCACGATCAACTTGAAGGCCGCTCCGTTCACCGAGCGTCCGAGCGCAGCGAACCGCTACTCCTCCTATACGTACGGCGACCCCAAGACCCCGCTGCTGCGCGGCTACCCGGGCGACCCGCTGGTCGTGCGGACCATCAACGTCAGCCCGACACTGGACACACTTCGCTTCCAGGGCCAGCGCTTCGACATCGAGGCCAGGATGACCCTGGGCGTCAATGGGATCGTGCAGGGTGACCCGGGCGGGGGGACGCCCGTGACCGTCGGGAGCCCGGCGGACACGATCCACTACGGGATGAGCGAGAAGTACACGCTCGCCCTGGAGGGCAACGGACCGAAGGGCAGGAGCCGGCCCGGCGACTACCTCTACTCCAACGGTATCGCTCGCCGCACCGCCCAGGGCGCCTGGGGCATCGTGCGGGTCCTGCCGGCCAATGCCGGCGACCTGCTGCCCCTGCCGGACAATCCGGCTCCCGGCGGCACCTGGGTCCGGCCCGCCGCCAGCTCCAGCCCGCCGGCACCGAACGCCGTCGACAACGCCAGCCCGTGCCCGACCGGGGCGCCGGTGAAGTCCTACGACGTGACCGCCCTGGATCTCGGCAGCAACCAGGCGGTGTTCGCCGCCTCCTCGGCCGTGGCCGGGCTGCTGGCCGGCACCGTCAAGCCCGAGCCCCTGGTGCTGCACGTCGCGGCCGGCGACTGCCTCGTCGTCACCCTCACCAACAACCGCTCGGCGCCGGCCACCTTCGCCGTGGGCAAGCTCGACCGCAGCGCCGGCTCGTCCGGGGTCGCCGTCGGCTACAGCCCGGCGGCCACGACGGCCCCAGGCACCAGCCGCGCGTACACCTCCTACGCCGACAGCGCCTTCCTCGGCAGCGCCACGGTCGCCGACCTGGCCGGCGACGACAGCCATGACAGTCAGAAGCTGGGGCTGTACGGAGCCGTCGTGGTCTCGCCGCAGGGGGCGACGTTCGGGCCGGGCCACACCCCGACCGCGGTCGGTGCGCAGGTCGACGTGCACCTGCCCGCCCCGATCGCCGGGCCCAACCGGCAGGACTACCGGGACGTGTCGCTGCTGCTGGCCGACAACGACCCGCGGATGTCCCAGGACTTCATGCCCTACCCCACGAACGCGGAGCAGGGTGCGACGGTGATCAACTACCAGCGGGCGCCCGCCGGGGACACCTCGGCGACCTACGCCGACCCGGGCGGCACCGTAGACCCGGCGACACCCGTGGTGAAGACCTATGCCGGTGACGGCCTGCTGGTCCACGAAAGCGTGACCCCGGGCAGCGAGCAGGGGCACGTGTTCACCCTGGGCGGCCTGGAGGCTCCGCGCGACATGCTCATCCCCGGCAGCGAGTACGACGCCAACCAGGCGCTGGGGCCCGGTGAGTCGTTCGACGCCTGGGTCGAGGGGGGCGCCGGCGGTTTCGCGCAGCAGACCGGCGACTACTTCTACGGCGACCTGCGGCGCCCGTTCACCCAGGTCGGCGCCTGGGGGCTGATCCGGGTGGCCCCCCGACCGGTCAGCTGCGCCGGCCTGCCGGCCGGCGAACCCAGCTGCCTGACGGGCGGCTGACAGGTTGACAGCTCGGCCGCCCCTGGCCGCACTCGTCCTGGCGACGGTGCTGCTCGGCGGATGCCGCAGCGGCACCACGGTGGGCGGTGGGGAGCCCAGCCCCACCGCACCACCGGCTCCGCGGGCGGCGGCGGTGAGGCTGGGGACCGGGCAGCAGGTGCTCGTGGCCAGCAGCTTCGGGCCGGGAACCGGGGACGTGCCCGCGGTGCTGAGCGTGTTCGACCTGCGCGACCGGGTCGCGCCGGACCCCGCCCTGGCGCCGGCGGCGTCGGCGTCGCACTGGGCCAGCGCCGACGTCCAGGTCTGTCGCACCCGTCCCGTCGCGCTCGGCTACCCGGCCTGGGTCCTCGGCGACGACCAGGGGCGGACCGCGCAGGTGACCAAGGTGCTGCTGCCGCAGTTCCCCCAGCCGCCGCTCCCGGACGCGCCGGGTCTCACCGGCTGCGTACGCGGCTGGGTGACCTTCGTGACCCCGGACGACCTGCGCCCGACCAAGGTCACGTTCGAGCAGACCCTCAGCATCCCCGGCGCCTGGCGGCCGGGGGCCTGAGCCGGAGCTCGCCGGACGTGACTCGGAATGGGGCCAAGGGTTTGCCAAAGGTCGCCGACCCACACTGCTGCCAGCCCTGCCGCCGTCGACCGAGAGACGCCCCGTGACGCTCACCAGCTCCGTACCCACCCGGCGGCTCGCCGCTGCCCCACGACGACCAGGCAGCCCCGCGCTGGCGACGCTGGTTGTCGCCGGAGTGCTCGCGGTCGCGGTGGCCTCCACGGCCGGCGCCGTGCGGATCACCGACCTGGTCAGAACCCGCGGCGAGCACGCCGCCCTCGGCGCGCTGGCTGATCCCTCGACGAGCGGACTGGCCGTCGGCGATCCCGTGCGCACCAGCTTCGGCGCGCTGACCGTCCGGGAGGTCACGCTCGACAACGGGTTGAGCGCCGAGGACCTCGGCGGCATGTCGCACGGCGTGTCCGACCTCGTGGCGCAGGGCTCGGCGCAGGTCAACGTCCTGGTCACGCTGAACAACACCGGGCGAGCTCCCGTCGTCGTGCAGGCGGGCCAGTTCCGGCTGGCCACCGAACACGCCGGCCGGCCGGCAGCGGTGGTGCCCGTAACCGGGACCACCCTGCAGGCCGGTCCGCTCCCGGCACGCTCGACCGTCGACGCGCGCCTGACGATGGTCACCCCGACAGACGGCTCGCAGCTGTGGCTGGAGTACACCGACCCCGGCTCCAGCGCTGCCCTGCGGGTCGCCCTCGGGACGACCGACCAGGTCGCGACCGCACCTGACGGGCACCCGCACTGACCCGGGCCCGGGGGCGCCGGGCCCAGTGGCTGCGAGCAGGTTCCACCGTCGTGCTGGCGCTGCTGCTGGTCGGGGTCGGCGCGGGCCCGGCATCCGCGCACGCCGAGCTGGTCGCCAGTGACCCCGCGGCGGGCAGCGTCCTGCCACAGGCGCCCACCCGCGTCGAGCTGCGCTTCGACGAGCTGGTCGAGTCCGGCCAGGGCCAGCTGGACGTCTTCGCACCGGACGGGCGCCGGCTCGACGGCATCGAGGTGGTCGGCCGCCCATCGGATGGCCACACGCTGCAGGCCCGGTTGCCGACCGGGCTGGCGCCAGGGACCTATGCGGTCCGCTTCCATGTCCTGTCGGTCGACGGGCACCCGGTCGGTGGCGCGCTGCGCTTCGCCATCGGGGCGCCGACCCTGGCCCTCGACGCAGAGATCAGCAGCAGCGGTGGGGTCCCCTCCCTGCTCGGGGGCACGGGCCGGGCGCTGGCAGACATCGGCCTGCTCGCGCTCGTTGGCCTGACCGCCTTCCGATGGCTCGTCATCCGCCCCGCCACCCGTCACCTGCCGGCCGAGCACCTCACCGCAACCCGCCGCCGGGTGCTCCAGCGGTTGTGGCCCTGGCAGCTCGCCGCCACCGGCCTGGCCGGCTTTGGCGGCCTGTTGCTGCTGCTCGACAGCGCGGCGCAGTCCCGCGGCTTTGCCGCCCTCTCGGTCGGCGGTCACCTCGGCGATGTGTGGCACCTGGTGACCGCAACCCGGCCCGGCCACCTGCTGGGCGCCCGGCTCCTGGGGCTGCTGGCGGTGGCCGGCCTGCTGCTGCACGCCCGTCCCGCACGGCGGGAGACGGCCGGCGCGGTCCCCGACGCCGCACTGGCGGTCCTGCCACTCGCGCTGCTGGCCACGGTCTCGCTCGCGAGTCACGCGGCCGTCGCGAGCACCGGCGCCGCGCTCGGCGTGGCCTTGGACTGGACGCACCTGCTCGCCGCCGGCGTGTGGACCGGCGGCCTGCTCGGGCTGGCACTCGCTGCGATGCCCACCGCCCGCGACCTGGTGCCCCGCGACCAGCTCGCCGCCGCCGGTACGGCCGCTGCCTTCACCGGGGCCTTCGCCCGGACGGCCCAGCTCGCGATGCTCACGGTGCTGCTGACCGGCGCGTACCCGGCGCTGCGCAACATCCACGGGCCGGCCCAGTTGCACGCGCCCTGGGGGGTCGAACTGGTGATCAAGCTGGCCCTGTGGGCGACCGTGCTGCTGGTCGCGGCGCTCACCACCGTCTGGACCGTCCCGCGGATGTCCTCGCGTGCCGCGTCGGTCAGCGCCCGGCTCACCGCCTGCGGCGACCTCGCGTCGGCCGTCCGCATCGAGCTGGCGCTCGCCGCAGCACTGGTGACCGTGGCCGCGGTCCTGGCCGGCACGGCGCTGCCCGACCGGCTCGTCTGAGCGAGGCCGACCGGACGTCGCTCAAGGCTCGAACTTGTAGCCCAGCCCCCTGACCGTGACCAGGTGCCGGGGCAGGCCGGGGTCGGGCTCGACCTTGGCGCGCAGCCGCTTGACATGCACGTCGAGGGTCTTGGTGTCACCGACGTAGTCGGCTCCCCAGACCCGGTCGATCAGCTGGCCGCGGGTCAGCACCCGACCGGCGTTGCGCAGCAGCAGCTCGAGCAGCTCGAACTCCTTGAGCGGCAGCTGGACATGCTCACCGGCGACCGTGACGACGTGCCGGTCGACGTCCATCCGCACCGGCCCGGCCTCCAGTGCCGCCGGGGCCGGTTCCTCAGGTTCGGCTCCGCGGCGCAGCACCGCACGCATCCGCGCCAGCAGCTCGCGGGTGGAGTAAGGCTTGGTGACGTAGTCGTCGGCGCCCAGCTCGAGGCCGACCACCTTGTCGATCTCACTGTCGCGGGCCGTCAGCATGATCACCGGCACGGAGCCGCGCTGGCGCAGCGCGCGGCAGACCTCGGTGCCGGACAGCCCGGGCAGCATCAGGTCCAGCAGCACGATGTCGGCGCCGCTGCGGTCGTACTCAGCGAGCGCCTGGGGCCCGGTCGACGCGACGGCCACCTCGAACCCTTCCGCCTTCAGCAGGTAGGACAGCGGGTCGGAGAACGACTCCTCGTCCTCGACCAGCAGCACGCGGGTCACGCGACTCCTCGGATCAGCAGGGGGGCCGGGGCGGGGGTCGCCGCCGGCAGGCGCAGGGTGAACGTCGAGCCGGAGCCCTCGACGCTCCACACGTCGACCTCACCGCCGTGGTTGGTGGCGACATGCTTGACGATGGCGAGCCCCAGGCCGGTGCCGCCGGTGGCCCGGGAGCGCGCCGGGTCGGCCCGGTAGAACCGCTCGAAGACCCGCTCGAGGTCCTTGTCGGCGATCCCGATGCCCTGGTCGGTCACGCTCATCTCGACGGCGCCCTCGCGCCGGCGGACGGCCACCGCGACCCGGGTCCGGTCCGGGCTGTAGGCGACGGCGTTGTCGAGCAGGTTCGCCAGCGCCGTGACCAGCTGGCTCTCGCTGCCCAGCACGGACAGCCCGCGCTCGCCGCCGATGACCAGGGCGCTGCCGCGCGCGGCAGCCAGGGTGCGGGTGCGGTCGACCGCCTCGGCGACGACCCGGTCCACCGACACCGTCTCGGGGTCGGGCAGCGGGTCGGCCCCTTGCAGGCGGGACAGGTCGATCAGCTCCTGGACGAGCCGGGCGAGGCGATCGGCCTCGTGCTGCACGCGACCGGCGAATCGGCGTACGGCGACCTGGTCGGCCGCGCAGTCCAGCAGGGCCTCGGCCAGCAGACCCATCGCCCCGACCGGCGTCTTGAGCTCGTGGCTGACGTTGGCGACGAAGTCGCGGCGGACCGCCTCGACCCGACGGGCCTCGGTGACGTCCTCGACGAGCAGGGCGACGTGCCCGGCGCCGCCGATCGGGGTCAGCCGGACCCGGACAGCCTCGGGCACCCGGCCCAACCGAGACGCGGCGAGCTCGAGCTCGGCGTCGTGTGCGGTGCCGCTGCGGCGGGTGTCTCGCACCAGGCGGCGCAGCTCGGCGACGAGTACCCGGTCGTCGCGGACGACGCCCAGGTGCACCGCCGAGCTGTTGGCGAGGACGACGTCATCCTGGCCGTCGAGCACCGCGACCGCGACGGGCAGGGCGTGGATGACGTCGACCGCGCTCAGCACCGACGAGGGCAGCGGGGCGGCCGACACGGGGGGCACGCGGCGTGCCCGCAGGGCGACGAGCAGCACCAGAACGCCGACGAGCACGCCGGCCACCAGTCCGAGACCTGCGGCGAGCACCTCCACGACGCCGATGCTAGGTGCCGCGACAACCCGGCTGGCCTGCGACGCAGTCGCTCCAGGCGCTGTTCATCCACCGTTCATGACACGGCCCGGGCGACGGGGTCCGCGCGACTACCCTGGCAGCATGCGCGACGCCTACCACGACGAGCTCGACGCCATCTCCGGTTTGCTCGTCGAGATGACCAACCTGGTCGGCTCCGCGATGAGCCGGGCGACGACGGCGCTGCTCGACGCCGACCTGCACCTGGCGGAGACGGTGATCACCGCGGATGAGCAGGTCGACGAGCTCTACCGCGAGGTCGAGGCGCGGGCGTTCGAACTGATGGCCCGCCAGCAGCCGGTCGCCAGCGACCTGCGCATCCTGGTCACCTCGCTGCGGATGGTCGCCGACCTCGAGCGGATGGGCGACCTCGCACTGCACGTCGCGAAGATCGCCCGGCGCCGCTACCCCAGCTCGGCCGTCCCGCCGGAGCTGCGCTCAACCCTGCTGGAGATGGGCCATGTCGCGGAGGAGATCGTGGCGAAGGCCGGCAGCGTGATCGCCGGTCGCGACGTTTCTCTCGCGGCCGAGCTGGAGAGCGACGACGACGTCATGGATGACCTGCACAGGCGGCTGTTCACGGTGATCCTTGACGACACCTGGGAGGGCGGCACCGAGGCTGCCATCGACATCACCCTCGCCGGGCGCTACTACGAGCGCTTCGCCGACCATGCGGTGTCGGTGGCCCGCCGCGTCGTCTACCTGGTCACCGGCGAGCGCGCAGCCCCCGTCGCCTGACGGCTGGCATACCGCCCGACGGCCCCTGTTGGCGGGTGCAGCCCGGCGGGCCCGATCGAAGCAGAACCCGTGCTCCTGATCCCGACCACCCCGGCGCCCCGCGTACGCCGGGTCGCCTTACCCGAAGGCCGGGAAGGTCTGCGCCAAGATCAGCCTTAGCCGGCTCGGCACACCGGTGGCGGGGGCACATCCACGAGGCGCCCGCGAGGCTGGCCCGGGCGCACCCGGGCCAGTACTACGTCAACGTGCACACCATGGAGTTCCCTGCCGGCGCCGTACGCGGCCAGCTGAGCGGCTGATCGCGGCGCGGCCGCGCCAGCGGCGGCCACCGCCGCTCCGCGAGCGTCACGCAGGTCGTCACGTTCGTACCGAATGAGCGGGCGGTCCAGATCAAGATGACATTGAAGAATAATACGGGGTCGGCGATCTCCAACGTCGTGCTGCGCCGCCAGGTCGACGTCGACGTGGACAGCGGCGGCGTGGACGGGTGGGTGTCGTTCAGCAACTGGCACGCCGTCACGACACGGACCAGCGTCTTCGCGTTCAACGACCGGAGCGCGGCCCCGCCGGACAAGGAGGCACACGCCATGCAGCTCCGGTGCCTGGGCGCCGACGCCAGCACCCACCAGGCCGCCTTCGTCACCGACAACATCCTGGACACCACGTGTCACGCCGACAGCAGGAAGCCGTCCGGGCCGACCTTCAGCGACACAATGATCTTCCCGATCGGTCGCATCTCGGCAAGGGCCAGCCGCTTCGCGGCCGTGGAGTACTCCCGCTTCTGAGCTGACCAGGCGGCGCGGGGTGCCCGGACCGGAGAGGTCAGTGTCCCTGCGCCGCCACGGCTGCGGCCGCCGTCCCCGCGGCCTGCGCGTCCAGGTACGTACCGCCCCGGACCACCGGCCGTAGGTCGTCGGTCAGGTCGTATCGCAGCGGCTCCCCGGTCGGGATGTTGAGGCCGACCACCTCGGCCCCACCGAGGCCGTCGAGGTGCTTGACCAGCGCCCGCAGCGAGTTGCCGTGCGCCACGACCAGCACCGTCTCGCCGGCCCGCAGGTCCGGGACGATCCGGTCGTACCAGTACGGCAGCAGCCGGGTGACCACGTCGGCCAGGCACTC
Source organism: Mycobacteriales bacterium (assembly GCA_046593925.1). Taxonomy (GTDB): domain Bacteria; phylum Actinomycetota; class Actinomycetes; order Mycobacteriales; family SCTD01; genus JAYVYM01. Next base: position 39,908 of record JBKJQN010000039.1, on the reverse strand, counting down.
GGTCCGCGGCACCAGGTCGGGGGCGAGGGCGGCGTAGCGCGGGTCAGCGGTGACGTCCCACTCGTCGCCGGGCTGCAGCGCCGGCGGCGGCACGTCGTACGAACGGCGCCAGAGCATGAACTGCTCCTCGCCGAACTCCTCGAGGGTCTGCTTCTTGTCCTTGCCCTGCAGGGCGCCGTAGTGCCGCTCGTTGAGCCGCCAGTGCCTGCGCACCGGGAGCCACGGGCGCCCGACGGCGTCCAGGGTCAGGTTGGCCGTGCGGATCGCCCGGGTCAGCACGGACGTGTGCACGACAGTCGGCAGTAGTCCGGCCTCGCCGAGCAGCTCGCCGCCGTGCACGGCCTGCCGCTCGCCCTTGGCGGTGAGGTCGACGTCGACCCAGCCGGTGAACTGGTTGGACAGGTTCCACGCGCTCTCGCCGTGCCGCAGCAGCACCAGGGTCGCCATGCCGAGCGATCCTGCCAGGGCCGGCCCTGCGGCCTACCGCCAGGCGGTCAGCACCGTGCCGGCAGCCACCAGCAGGCGGTCGGCACTCCAGGTCGGCTGGGCGAAGACCGGGCCGCCCGCCGGCAACGTCCGCAGGATCTTCCCGGTCGCCTCGTCGAGCAGGTAGACCTTCCCGACGCCACCCTTGGCGTCGTAGGTCGGCGCGGCGACGACCTGCGAGCCGTTGACACTGACACTGCCGATGACCGGGCCGGCAGCCAGCGAGGTACGCCAGCGGACGGCGCCGGTCTGCGGGTTCAGGCTGTACACACTGCCGAGCGCCCTGTCGGTGAGTGACTGCTGGTTCGAGCCCTGCAGCAGGACCTGGTGCAGCGAGTCGTACGCGCTCGAGCCCCCGCAGAAGCGCAGCGTGTCCGGCTGCTGCTGGGAGTCCAGGCCCACCCGCCGCGTCCAGGCCGGGCCCGCCGCGAGCTGACCGGCCCGAAAGGCGCGGTACACACCGTCCTTGTTGCAGACCCCGACCATGTCCTCGGTGCCGGTGGCGGTGGCTCGCGGGAAGAAGGCCGGCGAGGCGTTGTAGTCGGAGTTGTTCGGCGGGCTCGGCAGCAGGTACGCCTCCTGTCGGGTCAGGGTGCTGGCGCTGAGCCGGACGACGGCGTCGTTGTCCTGGCCGGTCGGGCTGCCCGTGCTGTCACCCGTGGTCACGTAGACGTCGGTCCCGTCGGCGGCAGGCGAGGTGTAGACCGTCGGCAGGCCGCTGCCGGCACCGGTCTGGTAGCCGCTTAGCAGGGCGCCGGTGTGCTGGTCGTAGGCCGCCGCCCCGCCGTGCGTGGTGTCGCCGCACGCCGAGCTGACCGCCATGTAGACCTTGCCGCCGGCCACGGTGGGCGAACCCCACGTGTAGAAGGCGTTGCCGGCGCCACCGACGACCGAGCGCCAACGGGTCGCGCCGGTGGCCGGGTCCAAGGCGTAGAGGAAATTGTCGGCCCCGGCGATGTAGAGCGTGGCGGCGCCGCCGACCGGGTCCGGCGCGACGGTGGCGCTCGAGACCGACCCGCGGCGACCGCACGGCGACAGGCCGAGGTCCTTGTGCCAGCGGACCGCACCGGTGGCCTCGTTCAGCGCGAACACCGAGCCGTTGCCCGCGTTGAGGAACACCGAGCCGCCGGCGGTGACCGGGGAGGAGCCGGGCAGGCCGCCGGGCGCCTTCCACGTCCACGCGACCGTGAGTGCTGCGACCGACGTCCGGGTGATCGCCGTGTTGGCCGGGCCGGCCGAGGAGTGCCGCGGCCCGTGCAGGTACGCCGACCAGCTGGTTGCCGCGGTCGCGGCCGCCGGATCGGTCGTGGTGGCCGACGACGGCGCCGCGCCGGCCACGAGCAGCGAGCCGGAAACGAGCGACCCGACGGCTAGGGCGGCGCGCCGCCATGGGGCAGTGCGGGGGGCGTGCAGCACGGGGGCCTCCTGCGGACGCGGATGCGGCACCCTGGCACGGCTGCCGGCCGCAGGGGGCAGCTTCCGCAGTTACCTGCGGACGTCGCGGCGGGGGGCCCGCTCGGGAGTACCGGCGGGACGCCGCCCGGCGCCGTCGGCCAGTACCTTCGCGGCCAGCGCCTGGTCCCTGCCCAGCCGGTCGCCGTATGCCAGCGCGAGCAGCGCCTCCTGCTCGTCCTCCAGCAGCTGCAGCACCTCGCCGAGCGCCCGGTCGACGCCGTCCTCGTCGGCAGCAGCCAGCGGCAAGGACCCGGTGAGGAAGACGTCGCCGACGTCGTCGAGGCCGAAGTGCACGCCGCGCAGCCGCAGGTTGCGGGCGAGCAGGTGCCGGTGCAGCCGGGTCGGGTCGGGACAGCTGTCGGGGACGACGTGCATGACGAAAGCCTCGACGCCGACGGCCTGCTCCCCGGCGATCAGCCACACCACGGTGCTCGGGCGCCGGCGTCCGTAGAGGGCCACGGCGTACGCGCCGGCCTCGACCCGCTCGAAGGGGGCGCCGAGTGCGGTCAGCGCGTCGAGCAGCAGGCCGTCGAGCCACCACAGCGTGCCGGCGCGGTCCGGCGGGGACCCGGTGCTCACCCGCGGTCGGGGTCGGCGAACCTCGCGAACGCCTGCAGGTTCGCCAACGACTCGCCGTTCTTCTGTCGCCACGCCCACTCCCGCCGGATGGAGCCGGCGAAGCCGATCTCGAGCAGCGGGTCGAAGGCCTCGTCGGCGTACTGCAGCACCGCCCCGAGCAGCCGGTCGACCTCGTCCGCGGTGATCGCGTGCAGCGGGAGCCGGCCGACCAGGTAGACGTCGCCGGCTGCGTCGACGCTGAAGGCGACGGCGTACGTCTTGGCGTTGCGGCGCAGCAGGAAGCGCAGGAACTCCTCGACGTTCTCGTCGGGCTTGCGGCACACGAAGGCCTCGACGAGCAGGGCGTGCCGGCCGATGACGAGCCAGCAGTTGGTGGCCAGCTTGTGGGTGCCGGGGAGCTTGACGAAGAACTGCCCCTCCCCCGGGCTCGACCACTCCAGGCCGGCCTCCTCGAGCGCCGCCTGCACGATCTCGGCAGGGCCCGGTGATCGGTCGGCGGTACTCATCGGGCGGCGACCAGTCGCGGCGCCACCCGGTCGGCGAGCGCGTCCCGGTAGGTCGCGAGCAGGCTTGCGGCGGTCGAGGTCCACGAGAACTGCCGGGCATGGGCGAGGGCGCCGGGCGACAGTGCCGCGCGGCCGTCGACAGCCCGGCGCAGGGCCGCCGCCCACGCCGTCGGGTCGTGGCCCGGCACGAGCAAGCCGCTGACGCCGTCCCGAACCGTGGTGCGCAGGCCTCCGACGTCGGTCGCCACGACGGGGGTGCCGCAGGCCTGCGCCTCCAGGGCCACCAGACCGAATGACTCGTTGTGGGACGGGACCGCCACGACGTCGGCGGCGCGGTACCAGTCGCGCAGCCGGTCGGGGCTGCTCGGCGGTTCGAAGCGGACGGGCAGGCCGAGCTCTGCGGCAAGGTCACGCAACATCTGCGGCTCACCCTGCGAGGTCGATGTCGCCTGACCGTTGCCGCTGGGCCCGCCGACGACGGCCACGAGCAGTCGGTCGCGCAGGCCCGGTTCCTGCTCCAGCAGCCGCGCCGCGGCGCGGAGCAGGACGTCGGGCGCCTTGAGCGGCTGCAGGCGCCCGACGAACAGCAGGACGACGGCGTCGGGCGGCACCCCGAGGCGGGTACGGGCCGTGCTGGCCGTGCCGGGCCGGAAGTGCTCGAGGTCCACGCCGGGGTTCACCGTCACGACCCGGCGGGCCTGCGCGTCGTAGAGCTCGACGAGCTGGCGGGCCTCGTCATCGGTGTTGGCGACCAGCCGGTCGGCAGCCGCCACGACCTGCTCCTCACCGACGACCCGGCGTAGCGGCTCGGGTACGTCGTCATCGGCGAGCGAGAGGTTCTTCACCTTGGCCAGAGTGTGTGCGGTGTGCACCAGCGGCACGCCCCAGCGCTCCGTCGCGAGCCAGCCGACCTGTCCCGACAGCCAGTAGTGCGAGTGCACGACGTCGTACCAGCCGGGCTCGCGTCGTGCCTCGGCCCGCAGCACACCGCTGGTCAGCGCGCACAGCTGCGACGGCAGGTCCTCCTTGCCCATGCCCTCCAGCGGGCCGGCAGCGACGTGCCGCACCGTCACGCCGGGCACGACCTCGACGACCGGTGGCAGGTCGCTCCGGGTGGCGCGGGTGAAGACCTCGACCTCGACGCCGAGCGCCGCCAGGCGCTTACTGGTCTCCAGGACATAGACGTTCATGCCGCCGGCGTCGCCCGTCCCGGGCTGCTCCAGCGGCGACGTGTGCACCGACAGCACGGCGACCCGCCGCGGGTGCACGCTGCGAAGCACGGACGGGGCCAGCACGGACGGGGCCGGCACGGACGGGGTCATACGCCCACCTCACTCTCGTCGGCGATCCTGCCCTCCCCGGCCCAACAGCCGCACCTCGGGGACACTTCCCGCATGACGACGCCCGTGCGCACGGCCCTGGTCACCGGTGCGAGCAGCGGGATCGGCGCGGCGACCGCGTTGCGCCTCGCGCGGGACGGCTGGCAGGTGGTCGCGGCCGCCCGGCGGCTCGACCGGCTCGGCGCGCTGGCCCGGCAGCACGCGGGGATCCGGCCGTGTGCGCTGGACGTCACCGACCCGCGCTCGGTCGAGCAGCTCGCGGACGCAGTACCCCTCTGCGACCTGCTCGTCGCCAACGCCGGCGGCGCCTTCGACCTCACCCCGATCGCCGACGGCGACGTCGACACCTGGGCCAAGACGTACGACGTCAATGTCCTCGGCACGGTACGCACCGTGCAGGCGATGCTTCCTGCGCTGATCGCCGGGGGTGGCGGCCACATCGTGCTGACCGGGTCGACCGCGGGCCGATGGGCGTACGAGGGGGGCGCGAGCTACACGGCCGCCAAGCACGCGCTCGTCGCGCTCCGGGAGACGCTGCGACTGGAGACCGTCGACCGTGGCGTGCGGGTCAGCGAGGTCGCCCCCGGCATGGTGGAGACCGAGGAGTTCGGGATGGTGCGGTTCGCTGGCGACGCCGGCCGCGCGGCCGGGGTGTATGCCGGCGTGGACACGCTGAGCGCCGACGACATCGCCGACGTCATCGCCTGGGTCGCCTCGCGTCCGGCGCACGTCAACATCGACCTGGTCCAGGTCACCCCCCAGCAGCAGGCCTCGGCCACCAAGGTCCACCGCCGGCCGGCCTGAGGCGTGGCCGGACGGAACGTGGCGGGGCGGATCGTGGCGGGGCGGTATGCGGCGGGCCGCGCCCGCGCGCTCGGCCTGTCGACGCGAGGGACGACGGCACCGAACCGGCTGCGGCGCGTCGACCGCTGGCTGACCGCGATGTACGGCCGGCTGCTGACGTCGGCGCCCGAGCCGCCGCTGGTCATCGACCTGGGCTACGGCGCCACCCCGGTCACGACCGTCGAGCTGGCCGCCCGGTTGCGGGCGGTGCGCCCCGACGTACAGGTGGTGGGGCTGGAGATCGACCCCGAGCGGGTGGCCGCGGCGGCCGGTGCACGCGCGGCCGGGTTGCGGTTCGCTCGAGGCGGGTTCGAGCTGGCCGGCCTGCGGCCGCTGGTCCTGCGTGCCATCAACGTGCTCCGGCAGTACGACGAGCCGGCCGCAGCGCTGGCCTGGAGGACGATGATCGCCGGCCTGGCACCCGGCGGCCTGCTCGTCGAGGGCACCTGCGACGAGCTCGGCCGTCGCGCCGCCTGGATCGCGCTGACCGCGGACGGCCCACAGGTCCTGGTGCTCGCCGCACACCTCCCGACGTTGGGCAGGCCGGCCCACCTGGCCGAACGGCTCCCCAAGGCGTTGATCCACCACAACGTGCCGGGGCAGCCGGTGCACGCCCTGCTCCGGGCGCTCGACGACGCGTGGGCCCGGGCCTCGCCGTACGCCGTGTACGGACCCCGGCAGCGCTGGGTCGCGGCCTGCGAGTCCCTCGCCTGGCCGGGCGCGGACCCGCGCCGCGCCCGGCTGGGCGAGCTGACCGTGCCGTGGCCGACCGTCGCGCCGGTGACCTGACCCGCCTTCAGCGCGCGGTCAGCCGGTCGGAGCGGCCGGGCTGCCGGGGCTCGCAGGAGCGGCGTCCTCGCCGTCGGGGCCGTGGGCCGGACGGGCGCTGTTGACGCGCTCGGCAACCCGGGCGGTCAGGTCCTTGAGCCGCTGGTCGGCCTGGGCCTGGGTGAGCCGGCCGTCCGTGACCGCCTTCGCAGTCCGGCTCTTCTCGGCGTCGACAAGCGCCGTCACGAGCGTGTCGACGGCGACCCCCTTGTCCTTCGCCACCTGAGCGAGCGTCTTGCCGCTCTGCAGGGCGGTGCGCAGCTCGGCCTCGGTCGTACCGAGCGCGGTGGCTGCAGCAGCCAGGTCGGGGCCGCCGCGGCCCCGGCGCCGCCCATCGTGACCGGCTGGCCCGAGGTCGGCGGAGCCGAGCGTGCTGGCGACGCGGTCGGCCTGCGCCTGGTTGAGGGTGCCGTCGGTGACCAGACCGGCGAGGGCATGCTTGACCCGGTCGACCTTGGAGCTGACGGCAGCGCCGGCGGACGGTGCACCGGCAGCCGCGAGGGCCGGGCCGGCGAGCGCCAGCCCGGACAGTCCGAGCACACCGGCAGCGGCGACAGTGAGAATCTTCTTACGCACAGGGGCCTCCAGGTCGGCCGGAGCGTCCGGCCGTTTCACCAACTTCGGTGGGCGACCTGTGCCGAGCCTGTGACGCCCCTGCCAGCAGCCTGCCGACCCACATCGGGGGGCCGGCGGTCGGATCAGCTGCCGTCGACCAGCAGGAGCGACAGCTCGGCGTCGAGGTCGACGGCGTCGTGCTCGCTGCCGGTGGGTACGGCGAGGTAGGTCTGCTGCAGAAACGCCAGGACGTCTTCGCGGTCCATCTCGAACAGCGCTGACCCGGACGGGGAGGCCATCGCGAGGTGCACGACCCGCTCCCGGCCGCTCACCGCCGGCCAGACCCGCACGTCGCCCTCACCGACAGCCCGGGCGACGCCCTCGACGAGCAGCTGGCGGGCGAACATCCACTCCACGACGCCCTCGCCCTCGCCCTCGCCTCCGGTCTGGAACGCCACGCGCACCGCCCACGGATCGTCGGCTGCATAGCCCAGGTCGGCGAGCACCGGCAGGCTCGGGCCACCGGGGACGACCAGGCGCAGCTCGAGCTCTGTGCTGACGGTGGCGATGTGGGTCACGACAGGGCCTCTCGTACGGGGCCGGCGGGCTCACCGGTCGACAGGGGCAACGAGGCCGGGCCGAGGGAGTGACGCCACCAACCGCAACCGGTTTCGCATTCTCTGACAGTCCGGGCATGACGACCGTTGCCCGGGTCGGATCAGGAGTGCGGGGCGGGAGCCCGGGCACAACGCCCGCATGGCTGACGAGACGGTGGTGCTGCGTGGCGGGAGCCGCGACGGCGAGTCGACGACGGTGCCGGAAGGTGTCCGGCGGCTGCTCGCTGCCAGCGATGCCCCCGGGATGCTGGAGATCTACGAGGCCAACGGGGAGACCCAGGACCTGCCCCGCAACAACTCTCCCGCCTTCGTGTTCGTCCACGCCGGTCAGCAGAGCGCCGAGGGGATCGCCCCGGAGCTGCTGCACGGTCCAGGTTGAGGGGGGCTCAACCCTACGGGCCGCCGGGGCGCATCCCACGAACGGCTGGGCGTACGTCGACCAGGTACACGATGACGGCGATGGCCACCACGCCACCGAGCAGACCCAGCAGGCCGACGCCGAGCAGGCAGAGAGCGACGCTGATGCCCGTGATGCCGAGCCAGGCGGGCTTGGTCAGCTTGCCCGCGGCCGGGAAAGCGGCCGCCGGCCGGATCGCGGCGTCGGCGAACGCCCAGACCGCGAGGCCCAGCAGCACGAGGTTGACGGCGAACAGGAAGTAGTTGGCAGGCGCGAGCAGGTTCACCCGCCCATCCTGCCCGGCGGAGGCCGGGCAGCGCACGACCCCCGGGCTGCGAGGGCACCGGGGGTCGTACGTGCTTGGTGGCGGCTTCGCCGCCGCCTGGGACAGCGGGAACTAGCCGACCTTGTTGACGGCGCCCTCGACAGCCTTCTCGCCGGCCTTGGCCGACTTCTTGGCAGCGGTCGCGGCGGCGCCGGCCTTCTTCACGGCCTCCTTGCCCTCGGCAATGGTGGCCTCGGTCGCCGGCTGCCGGCGGATCTGCGTGACCAGGCGCTGGCCACGGATGGCGAGCGCGGCGTAGAACTCGTTCGCCTGCTCGCCAGCCTTGGCGACCCGGCTCTCGACCTCGCTGCGGAGGTCCTTCACCTGCGCCGGGAGGGTCTTGACCACCGACGGCACCTCGGCGAGCCGACCCTGAGCCTTCTTGACCTCGGCGACGTAGGCCGCCGGGGCATCCTTGACCTGCTCGAGTGCGAGGTCCGCGAGCCCGGCGAACGCGAAGGCCGGCTTCCTGACCTCGTCCAGTGACACCGTCGGCAGGTTCTTGATGGTGAACCGGCCGGTGACGGTGTTGCCGGACTTGTTGACGTCGGTGGTGACGCTCATGATGATGCCTCCTGGGGCGGGGTGGGGATGGTGCTCGGTGTGGTGGCTGGCGGCGGCGCCGCGGCGTTCTCCTTGCGGAAGCTGTCGTAGATCTCGAGCAGTACCTGCTTCTGCCGCTCGCTGATCCCGTCGTCGGCGAGCACCGCGTCGACGACGAGGCGGTCGCCCTCGCGCTGCTCGAGGATCCCCGCCTGCAGGTACAGTGCTTCGGCGGAGATGCGAAGCCCTTTGGCGATCTGCTGCAGGATCTCCGCGCTCGGTTTTCGCAGCCCCCGCTCGATCTGGCTGAGGTAGGGGTTGCTGACGCCCGCGAGGGTGGCCAGCTGACGAAGTGAGATCTGGCTGCCGTGCCGTTGCTCGCGAATGAACTCTCCGAGGCGGTGGCCGGCTTCGGTGACCGTCCCCAGCGGTTCTTTGATCATGTTCATAACGGTAGCCGGGACCGCTAGCAACTGCAAGCACTCCTGCTAGCAAAGTCCCGTGAGGCTGATCACACAGCCGGGCGGGAGCGTCGTAAGGTGACCTCGGCTGGACAACAGCCGATCCGGGACGGGGTCGCCGCGCAGGTCCGCGCCGCACCCCGAGAGCGCTCGCTCACCGCCGGACGACCCCCGGTGACCTCCCAAGGAGTCGCCATGCCAACCGCTCAGCACGTGACAGGGACCCTCAGCACCGGCCAGGCGTCGACAGTGGCCACCGCTGCCCGCGACCAGCAACCCGGCACGGACCCGTGGGCAGCAGGCGGGAGCACGGTCGCCGACGTCATCCAGCGCCTGATGGCCGAGTTCGAGCACCGGCTCGACCTTGACGACATCTCACGGGTGGTGTTCGCCTGCCGCCGCGATCTCGCGGGGTCGCCGAGCTCCGCGCTCCCCGAGCTGGTCGAGAGACTCGCCCACCAACGCCTGCTGGACACCGCGGTCCATGCCGCACCACCGCGCTGACGCACCCCAAAACGGTCCCTGCACGCCCACGTCCCGCTGATCCGGCCGGGGCTCCCGGCTCCACCCGGCCTGCAGCTACCGTCCGAGGCACGGCCGGGGGCCGATCACCCTGCAGGTGCACCTGCTCCCGGCGCGACAGCAGCACGGCGGCGGGCTGCTCGCCGAGGTCCGTGACCACGGTGACGCATCGGTCCCCACCGTCGGCGGCCGGCTGACGCCGTCGTTCATCGTCGCCCACGAGATCCCGCCCGCAGCGGCGCCCGACGCGTACGACAAGCTCGACCGCCGCGTCGACGGTGACACCTAGGTGCGGCTCAAGCCGCACGGCTGAGCGTGCCATCGGGTGCGCCGGCCGGGCGGGACGCTGTCAGTCCGGCTCGGCCAGGACCCCGTGCCGCTGCGCCCACAGCGCCGCGCTCGTGCGGTCGCCCACACCGAGGGTGGCGAACACCCGGGTCAGGTGGGCTTTGACGGTCTTCTCGCTGATGCCGAGGCGGCGGCCGATGCTCTTGTTCGGCAGGCCCGCCGCGACCAGGGCGAGCACGTCGCGCTCGCGCGCCGACAGCCGGTCGGCGGGTCCCGCCTGGTCAGCGCGCCGCTGCGGCAGCAGCGCGGTCGCGGCACGTGGGGACAGCGGCGAGTGCCCAGCAGCGGCGTCGCGCACCGCGCGGACGACATCGTCGGGCTCGGCGTCCTTGAGCAGGTAGCCCACCGCGCCCGCATCGAGGGCAGCCACGATCCGGTCGGACTCCGCGAAGCTGGTCAGCACCACCACCCGGACGTCCGGGGCTGCCGCGACGACCTGCCGGGTGGCGGCGAGCCCATCGGTCCCGGGCATCGACAGGTCCATCAGCACCACGTCGACGGCGTGCTCGAGCACCGCGGCGGCCGCTTGCGAGCCGTCGTCGAGGACGGCGACGACGTCGATGTCATCGATCCGGCTGAAGAGGTCGACGAGCCCGCGCCGCACCAGGGGGTGGTCGTCGACCAACATGACGCGCGTCATACGGGCACCCGGTGCCGGCCCGGCCGGGCCTCCGCCGCGCTCAGTGGGACCTGCAGCGCCAGCGTCGTGCCGACTCCCGCCGAGGAGATCGCTGTCAGGTTCCCGCCGCGCTCGGCGACCAGTGCCCGCAACAGCTCCAGCCCGACACTGCCGCGGTCACGCAGCCCGGCCTGGGCAACGTCGTAGCCGCGACCGTCGTCGGTGACCGTCAGGCGCAGCCAACCGGCCGATGGGTCGACCTCCAGCGTGAGGATGGCCCGTCCCGCGTCGGCGTGCCGCAAGACGTTGCGGACGGCCTCCTGGGCAACCCGGTAGACCAGCGCCTCGGTCGCCTCGTCGAGGTCGAGCCCCTCGGCGGCGGCGACGTCGACGGTCGCCTCGACGCCCCTGACCTCCAGGGTGGACGCGAGGTCGGCCAAGCTCGCAGCCAGGCCCTGCTGGTGGAGCGCGGGCGGCGTGATCGTGACGACCAGGGTGCGCAGCTCACGTACCCAGCGTCGCAGGTCGAGGGCCGTCCGCTCGACGGACTCCGCGGCGTCATGGTCGCCTGCCGCGCGGACGCCGCCTGCGGCGGCCGACAGCGAGTACGACGCCCCGGACAGCCCCTGCAGGACGCCGTCGTGCAGGTCGGCCGCGATCCGACGACGCTCACGGTCGGAGGCTGCCAGCGCGCTGAGCAGCAGCTGCTCGCGCTGCTCCTGTGCCGAGCGCAGCCGCACGGCCATCCGGTACGCCAGCGGGATCTGGACGACGTAGAGCAGGGCGAGCGCCCCGATCAGCACGGGCAGCGAGTCGAGCCACATCGCGCGGCTGCTCGCCCGGATCGTGTCGAAAGACTGATAGGTCTCGAACAGCAGCGGCGTGCCCTCCAACGTGCGGACCCCGAGGTAGACCTGCAGGAGCTGGCCGAACTGCTGCTCCCCCACATTCTCCGGCTCGCTCAGGTCGGAGACCTCGGCCAGCGCCGGCCCCTCCTGCGTGAGCGCCATCCGCTCCTCCTCCGGCAGGGGGAACACCCGCCCGATCAAGGCTTTGTCGTCGCTGTAGACGATCCGCCCGGTCCTGTCCCAGATCTTGACCCGAACGATCCACCTGCCCAGGACCCGCTCGTTCACGATTTTGTGGAGGTCGTCCTGCGGCACCCCCGGAGCCAGCGCAGCGTCCGACAGCGCCGGCCCGACGACGGCGTGCGCCATCACGCTGGTCAGTGACCGGGCATCGCGGACCGCTTCGGTGACGGCTTGCCGGCGCTGCAGCACCGCGAGCACCACGCCGGTCGCGGTCAGCACGATCAGACCCGCGACGAGGAAGGCCGCCACCGCGCGCGTCACCGAGACGGTCCCACCGCCGGGCTCGCCGCTGGGACGGGACACCGAGCCTCCTACGAACGGCGGGGGTACGGGACCGGTGACCCGGTCCCGTACCAGTAGAGCGTGTTCTGGCCGCCGTCCGGCCGAATCCTGCAGACCGGCCCCCGCCGGCAGGCCCGGGTCAGCCGTCCGAGCCATGACCGGACCCGCCGCCATGGTCGCCACCCACGTCGTGCGTCGCGGTGTCGTCGCCGCCGTGACCCGAGCTGCTGCTGCCGTGACCCGAGCTGCCAGAACTGATGCCGCCCGAGCTCCCGCCGCCAGAGCGATGGGAGTCGTCCCCGGCCTCGTGCGTACCGACAGCTGTCGGTGTGGCGTCGTCTGCGCCGGCCCCCTGGTCGTCGCCGGCCTCGGGCTGCGCCCCCTGGTCGTCGCCGGCCTCGGGGGCGCCGGTGGGCTGCGCGCTGTCGTCGGCGGCGTGCCGCTGGTCCACGGCCACCGCCGGGATGCGGTTGTCATCGATGGGCTGGGTGTTGGCTCGATCCGCGGTACCCGACTCGGCGGTCGAACCGGCGAGCGCGAAGGCTCCGGCTCCGGAGCCGAGCACGAGGGCGGCCGCAGCCAGCAGGACGAGCGGGGAGGTGCGGGAGAGGCGCACGGTGTGCTCCTGGTGATAGGGCCCTTTCAGGCGGTCACCTGGACTGTCTGTCGCGCGAGGTCTGTTCCGACAGAGGACCCTGGTCGTAGGACCACCGGGACGACAGGCGGTGGCGCACCGAGCTCGGCCCGGTCCTGCTCGGTGAGGAAGGCGTCCAGGTCCGGCACACCGGCGGCCTCCGCGTCGTCGGGGGCCAGCAGGCACCAGATGGTCTTGCCGGCCGCGCCGGGCTGCACCCCCCAGTCCCGGGTGAGCGCGCCGACGAGCGCCAGGCCGCGACCGGTCGTCGCGGACAGGCCGTACCGCCGTTGCCGCGGCAGGAGCAGGCTGCCGTCCCGCACCTCGAGGCGCAGGGCGTCGCCCTGCATGACCAGAGCGACCGTGAAAGCCGTGCCGGCGTGGATCACTGCGTTGGTCGCCAGCTCCGACACCACCTGCGAGGCTGGCCACTCCAGCTGGGTCGCGGCCCAGCCGCGCAAGGTCTGCACGAGAAACCGCCGGGCCGCTCCGACGCTTGCCGTGTTGGCCGTCAGCGTGAGCTCCACGGCACCCATGAGGGGCACGATAGGCCCAGCCACCTACTCCCGGGACCGGGTGGCCACTGAGCCGCCCGGCAACGGCTGGCAACTCCCGAAGTCGCCCGGACCTCCTCCCCTGCGTGCGGTCACTTCCCCTGCGTCCGGTCACTGTCGGGGGCCGTCAGAGCGCTCTGCCGAAGGGGAAGTGCACTCACGACGGGGAGCAGCAAGCGTCAGCCGATGTCGGCGAGCGGGCCGGCCACCCGCACCTCGCCGACGGTGCGGCCACCGCCGCGGACGGCACCGACCCCCAGCGCGTCCAGCGCCGGGCCGTCCGCGCCGAGCGCCCGCAGCGCCGCGATGAGCACCGGCGTGCGCGGCCGGGCGGCACCATCATCGACCTTGAGGGCGACAGCAGATCCGTCGGCGAGCGCGGCGGCGTAGACGCCCTCGGCGCCGTCCTTCGCGAGCAGCCCGGGAACCCCCTCCATGAGCAGGGTGACGTCCCGACCGGTCCCTCCGACCAGGCCCGGGTGGGCGCGTACCGCATCCGCGGTGCGCCGCTCATCGGATCCTTCCGCCGCGGTCACCAGGCGCGCGAAGGCCCGGGCAAGGCCGGTCAGCGTGAGCGCGTGCTGGGGCGCCCCGCAACCGTCGACGGCGACGTGCCGCACCGGCTCGCCGGCGAGCCCTTCAACGGCTGCCGTGAGCGCCACCTGCAGCGGGTGGTCGGCTGCCAGGTATCCGGCGGTCGGCCAGCCCCGCGCGACACAGGTCGCGAGCATCGCGGCGTGCTTGCCCGAGCAGTTCATGTGTACGCGCGTGGGCCCGCCGCCCGCGGCGAGCAGGACGTGCGCGGTGGCCTCGTCCAGCGGCAGCTGCGAGGGACAGCCCAGGACGTCCTCGCTGAGGTCGCCGAGCATCCGGCGGACGACCTCGACGTGCCGGGGCTCGCCGCTGTGCGAGGCCGACGCCAGCGCCAGCTCGGCCTCGTCGCGGGGGCGCCACCCGCAGCGGAGCAACCCGACCGCCTGCAGCGGCTTGTTCGACGAACGCGGGAAGATCGGGCGATCGAGGTCACCGAGGCCGATCGCGACCGAGCCGTCCGGCCGCAGCGCCACGACCGCGCCTCGATGGGTGCTCTCGACGACTCCCGAGCGGGTGACCTCGACGAGCAGCACCGACGTCGTGACGGGTCAGCCCTCGTCGGCGGCCACGCCCAGCAGGGCGTCGACGTCGGCCTCGCCGTCGCGGTAGCGCCGGGTGACCTCAGCGCTGCACGCGTCCATCACCGCCTGCACCTCCCGCCGCTTGGCCGACAGCAGCCGCTCCTGCTCGGTCAGCACCTGGCGCGCAGCCGCGACGTCCTCGTCGCTGCGCGCCGACACGTCGGACAGGTCGACGTCGGCGACCAGCGCCTCGACGTAGCGACGGTGCTGGTCCACGCGACTCGGCTCCAGGGTGCTGTACCGGCCCAGCCCGCGGGCGGGGCCGCGCGGTTCCTCTGCGAGGATCTTCGCGAGCCCGGCTACCAGACCTGAGCCCTCCCGACCGCTCTCGCGATGTGCGACCTCGGCTCGCAGGACGTCGAGCCGGCCCTGCACCATGCGCCGCAGGTACGACAGGTCGACCTCCTCCTGCTCGGCCTCGGCGCGCAGCGCCCGCACATCTTCCAGCGACGCAACGCGCAGCCCGTCGAGGTAGTCCTCGGCCAGCACCTTGTCGATGCGGCGGCTGCCCGTACCGGTCGTGTCGTCGGCGCTCACCCGGGCTCCTGTCCCTCGTCCCGCCCGCCGGTGGGCGTGCGCTGCCCATGGTGTCAGATGTTGACAGCATCGACCCGAGGGTCCGACTCAGAACCGCATCAGCTCCGGCCGGGCGACCCGCGGGGGCGGTGGTGCGGTCTCGGGCTCCAGCCGGGCGGCGACGCCGCTGACGAGCAGCTCAGCGTCGTCCGGCACCTGCCGCTTCACCAGCGCCAGGGCGATCGGGCCCAGCTCGTGGTGCCGGGCGACGGTACCGACCCGGCCGACGTCGCGGCCGGCGAACAGCACCGGGTCACCGGTGGCGGGCAGCTCGCTGTCCGAGCCGTCCAGGTGCAGCAGCGCGAGCCGGCGAGGCGGCCGGCCGAGGTTCGACACCCTGGCGACCGTCTCCTGGCCGCGGTAGCAGCCCTTGTGCAGGTGTACTGCCGTCTCCAGCCACCGCGTCTCGTTGGGGATCGTGCGGTGGTCGACGTCGACACCCAGCCGTGGGCGCAGGTCCTCGACCCGCAGGGCCTCGGCGGCGGCAACGCCCGCGAGCTCCCCGTCGTACGACGACAGCGACCCGCGCGGCACCAGGCGCCAGCCCGCCGCCGAGCCGAGGACGGCGTGGTCGGCGGTCGCGTCGCTCACCTCGACCCGCAGCATGAAGCGCATCCGGTCGAGCCAGGCCAGCAGTGCATCTGCCGTACCGGGCTCGATGTGCGCCAGCACAGCCGCGCCATCGTCGACCAGCGACAGGTGGTGCTCGACGTGACCCTGCGGGCTCAGCACGAGCGTCTCAGTCGGCACCCCCGGCGCGAGTGCCGCCAGCGACTGCGAGCTGAGGCTGTCCAGCCACGACAGCCGGTCCGGCCCCTGGATGCGCACCACCGGGCGGTGCGACAGGTCGACCTCCGCCTGCCCGGCCGCGAGCCGGCGTTGCTCCCGGTACGGGTCGCCGTAGTGCGCCGCGACGCCGCTGTCGGGGGCGTCCGCGGGCACCGCGCCGGGGCGGCCGAGCAGCTGGCTGGTCATCCCGGGCACCTCCGCATGCTGGGCACAAGTGACAGCGTGCCCGGGCGATTCCCCGGCTGCGACAATGACGGCATGTGGGAACGGCTGGTCGTGGCGGCGTTCACCCGGGCTCCGGTCCGGCCCCGGCGCCTCGTCGTCCGCCTCTCGACGCCGGGCTATCGCGTCGGGGTGCTGGCAGTCGTGTTCCGCCCGGACGGCCGCCTGCTGCTCGTCGACCAGCCGTACATCCCGGGCTGGGCACTGCCGGGCGGCGACCTCAAGCGCGGTGAGAACCCCGGGTCGGGGCTGGCCCGGGAGCTGCGCGAAGA
The DNA here is from genome assembly GCA_046593925.1 of Mycobacteriales bacterium. Taxonomy (GTDB): domain Bacteria; phylum Actinomycetota; class Actinomycetes; order Mycobacteriales; family SCTD01; genus JAYVYM01. Next base: position 23,889 of record JBKJQN010000039.1, on the reverse strand, counting down.
GATCGGGCTGCACGTCCAGGTGGAGCAGCCGCAGCTGGCGTCACTGCGTACGCACGACCGCTGGGTGACGTTCGTGACCCGGCTCGACGTCGACGACACCGTGGCGCACGCGCTGTCGCCGCGCAGTGCCGAGATCTCGCGGATCGCCTGGTACGCCCCTGAGGCCCTCCCGGCGCTGCACCCTGACGCTGTCCCACCACTCGCCCTAGTCGGAGTGCGCTGACCCGTAGGCGGCGGGCCGCTCCGCGTGCAGCTTGCCCTCGCTGTCCGGTCCCAGCGCGAGGTCGAGCAGCAACGACAACGGGATGCCGCCCGCCAGCAGAGCCATCGATCGCGCGGGTCCGTCGTCCACGTTGTCTCCCTTTACTGTGCGACGACGAGGGTGGATCCCTCCGCCGTACGCTGCTTGCCATGGTGCCGCCCGGGCGCGAGCGGGTCGGTTTGCCACGCCGGGGGCTAGGCACGGTCGTTGCGCTCCAGGCGGTGGGTGTGGCCGTCGTGTTCGGCTGGTTCGCGACCGGGCACGCGTCGGCCCCCGACGCCGGTCTGCTTCAGCTCGACGTCCTGTCGCTGCACGAGCGGGTGGCCGGCCTGGGCGCGCTCGGCGGACGCGCGACGATGGTCGTGCTGAGCTGTCCAACGTCGCCGCCCCGGGCGCGCACCCTCGACGCGGCCTACGGCTTCGCGGTCTCAACCGACGTCGATCTCGCCCGGCGCGTCGCGCTGCCACGGGCGAGCCGCTGCGCCGGCGACGGCTACGTGCTGGTCGACCCGGCCGGCTTCGTCCGCTACCGCTCCTACGACCCCGGCTGGTATGACCACGCCGAGGAGCAGGAGGTCCTGCTGGAGCACCTGACGGGGCACGGATGAAGCGCGCCGCCGTTCTTGCTGCGTACGCGGGGCTGGGCGCCCTGGAGTACGCCGTCGCGGTCGCCTACCTCGGCCGTGGCACCTGGTGGCACTACCTGCTGCACCAGTTGATCGGCTGGGGGCTCGGCCTGGCCGTGGCCGGGGTCGCCATGGCGCTGCGCCGCGGGTTGGTCGTCCCACCCCTCGCAGCTGCCGTGCTGGGGCAGTTGGTGTCGATCACCCCCGATCTCTTGTTCAAGTACCTGCGGATGCCGCATACCCGGACGATGGACCTCTGGGTCGGCCACATCTCGATCCACCGCGGACCCTCGCCGGTACTGGTCGCGCTCGCCGTGCTGCTGCTCGGCGGCTGGTCGTGGCTCGGCGCCGCGGTCGGCCGCCCCCGGACCGCTCTGACGCTGGGCCTGGCGGCGGCGGTCCTGCTGACCGGCGCCTGCCTCCTCGCCGCGCCGCTGCCCACCCGGCTCAGCGACTACTGAAGCGGCAGCTTTCTGGGTGACAGCCTGACGTGTGGGACCTACGCTGCTGGTACACGAGAGAGGAGGTGGTCCGACACTTTGAGTGCTTATCGGACGCGTGAGGTGGCTGTCCGCTAGGACGCCGTTGCAAGGACCGATCGCTGGTCTCGACCGCTCGTCCTGTGACGGCGACGGCGAATCCAACGCAGGCACCAGACCCCCGGGCGCCGGCCCAGTGCAGCCGGCCCTCGACCCGCCTCTCGGGGCGGTGCGAGGAAGCGCCCGGGGGTTCTTACCTGCCGGGTCCTGACTGGCTACGGCCGGCCGAGAGCACGGTAGGTCCAGCCGGCTGAGCGCCAACGGTCCGGGTCGAGGGCGTTGCGGCCGTCCACGATCAGGCGTTCAGCGACCACATTCCCGAGCACCTCCGGATCCATCTCGCGGAACTCCGCCCACTCGGTGAGGTGCAGGACGAGGTCGGCGCCGCGGGCCGCTGCCAGGGCGCTGTCCCGGTAGCCGAGCTCCGGATGCTTGACCCGGGCGTTCGCCATTGCCTGCGGGTCGTACAGCGTCACCGCGGCGCCCTGGCGCTGGATGCTGTCGGCGACGTCCAGGGCGGGGCTGTCGCGGATGTCGTCGCTGTTGGGCTTGAACGCCGCACCGAGCACCGCGACGCGCATCCCACCGAAGCTCCCGCCGACCAGCTCGCGGGCGATCTCAACCATCCGTGCGCGGCGACGCAGGTTGATGGCGTCGACCTCTTTCAGGAAGGACAGCGCCTGGTCCACGCCCAGCTCCCCGGCGCGCGCCATGAACGCACGGATGTCCTTGGGCAGGCAGCCGCCCCCGAAGCCCAGCCCGGCATGCAGAAACCGGCCACCGATGCGGGTGTCGTACGACAGCGCCTTGCTCAACATCGTCACGTCGCCGCCGGTCACTTCGCAGACCTCCGCCATCGCGTTGATGAACGAGATCTTGGTGGCCAGGAAGGCATTTGCCGCGACCTTCACCAGCTCGGCCGTCGCGAAGTCGGTCGTGACGACCGGCGTGGGCCGCTCGATCACTGCCGCGTACACCTCCCGCAGCCGTGCCTCGGCCGACGGCGTGCGTACGCCGAACACCAGGCGGTCGGGCCGCAGGGTGTCCTCGACAGCGAAGCCCTCGCGCAGGAACTCCGGGTTCCAGGCCAGCTCGACACCGGGCGCAAGGATGCCGTCGGCAGCCGCTGCGGCGAGCAGTCCGGCGAGGCGGTCAGCCGTTCCAGCCGGCACCGTCGACTTGCCGACCAGCAGCGCACCCTCGCGCACCTGTGGCAGCAGCGCGCGGAAGGCCGCATCGACGTGGGTCAGGTCAGCCGCGAACTCGCCCTGCTTCTGAGGCGTGCCCACGCACACGAAGTGCACGTCGCCGAACTCCCCCACCTGCTGGTAGGAGGTGGTGAAACGCAGCCGCCCCGCATCCAGCTGTGTGGCGAGCAGCTCGGGCAGACCGGGTTCGAAGAACGGCACGACGCCGTCATTGAGCGCAGCAACCTTGTCCGGATCGATGTCCAGGCCGAGCACCTGGTGGCCCAGCTCGGCCATGCACACCGCGTGGGTGGCGCCCAGGTAGCCCGTGCCGATGACGGTCATCCGAGGACGGGCGGGGGCGGGCATCCGCGCAGAGTAGACGGGCGGTTGGCGCTACCCGGCTGTTCGCTCGCCCCCGCAGGCTCATCCGCTGGATCCGTCGGGCCCGCCGGGTCCGCCGGGTCCGCCACGGGGATCGGGGCCACGGGGGAGGTTGTGTGCTGTCACCGCGGGCGCGACACACGAACTCCGGTCGCGCCCGGCCGGCCGCACGCTCAGGGCGGCCCGAGGGGGCCGACACTGTGTGCTCCGTGACTTCAGCAAGCACACGATGTCGGGATGGGCAGCCTTCCCCGACCAGCCGACCAGTGTCAGCGCCGGTCGAGCAGCCCCAACAGGTAGTTTCCGAAGCCGCTGCTGCGCAGCGGCTCGGCGAGCGCGACGAGGCCGGCGTCGTCGATGAACCCCTCACGCCAGGCCACCTCCTCCAGGCAGCCGATCTTCAGGCCCTGCCGCTCTTCGATGACCTGGACGAACAACCCGGCCTGCATGAGCGAGGCCGCCGTACCGGTGTCGAGCCAGGCGGTGCCGCGGTCCATCACCGCCACCTGCAGCCGGCCCTGCGCGAGGTAGGCGTTGTTGACCGTCGTGATCTCCAGCTCGCCCCGCGAGCTCGGCCGGACACCGCGGGCGATCTCCAGGACGTCGTTGTCGTAGAAGTACAGCCCGACGACGGCATAGCTGCTGCGCGGCCGAGCCGGCTTCTCCTCCAGTGACACGGCCCGTCGCTGCTCGTCGAACTCCACCACGCCGTACCGCTCGGGATCGGCGACGTGATAGGCGAAGATCGCGCCGCCGGCGATGTCGCGGTACCGGCGCAGCTGCTTGCCGAAGCCGGGCCCGTAGAAGATGTTGTCGCCGAGTACGAGCGACACCGAGTCGTTGCCCACGAAGTCGGCACCGATCAGGAACGCCTCCGCGAGACCGTTCGGCTCGGGCTGCACGGCGTAGGAGAAGGCACAGCCGTAGCGCGACCCGTCACCGAGCAGCCGGGCGTACTGCTCCTGGTCCTGCGCCGTGGTGATGAGCAGGACATCCTGGATGCCGGCCAGCAGCAGGGTGGACAGCGGGGAGTGCACCATCGGCTTGGCGTAGACGGGCAGCAGCTGCTTGGACACCGCCTGCGTCATCGGGTAGAGCCGGGTGCCAGAGCCGCCGGCCAGCACAATGCCCTTCACCCGCGAGCCCCCTCCGCCGCCAGGTACTCCGCCAGTGCCTCACGCCAGTCGCGCAGCACGAGCGGGCCGGCCGCCAACGCCGAGTTGGCCGGCCGGGGAGCCGTGCCGGGCGCGCCGCGGGCGTACTGCCCGGTGGTCACCGGCACGACCGTGCAGCCGGTGCCCTGCAGGGCGACGGCAGCGAAGGCTGCCCACGACACCGGCTCGCCCGACCCGGTCGCGTGGTAGGTCCCGGGGGGCAGGTCGCTGGCGAGCAGCCGGACGATCGCCCTGGCCAGGTCGACGGCGTACGTCGGACGGCCGACCTGGTCGTCCACGACGGTCAGCTCCTGCCGCTGCCCGGCCAGCCGGCGCACCGTCCGCACGAAGTTGGGCCCGTCACCGAACACCCAGCTGGTACGCACCACGTAGTGCCGCGGCGCGATCCGGGCGGCCAGCTCGCCGGCGGCCTTTCCGACGCCGTACATCCCCTGCGGATCAATTGGCGCATCGACCGGGGCGTCGCCGTCGTGATCGCCGGCCAAGACGTAGTCGGTGCTGAGCTGGACAAACGGCACGCCGAGTCGGCGAGCGTGCGACGCCAGCTCGGCGACGCCAGTGACATTGACGTCCCAGGCCGTCAGCAGGGTGCCGGCCTGCTCCGCGGCGTCCACCGCGGTCCAGGCGGCCGCGTTGACGATCGCCGTGGTCCCCCTCCAGTCCCGCGCGGCCAGCGCCGCCCGGTCGGTGATGTCGAGCTCCGGCAGCTCGCCGAACACGGCGCCGGGCAGCTCCGCGCGCAGCGCGCGACCCAGCTGACCGGAGCCGCCGGTCACCAGCACGGTCACGGCACGAGCGGCGGGTGAGCCGCGTCCCTGGCGCTGATCGTCATCTGCTCGCGGGGCAGCGGCCACGGCACCGCGAGCGTCGGGTCGAACAGGTCGACCAACACGTACTGGGCCTGCGGCGACCAGAGCCCGTCGACGAGGTAGCTGTAGACGGTGTGCGGTTCCAGGGTGCAGAAGGCGTTGCCGCAGCCGCGCGGGACGTACAGGGCCTCGCCGGGACCGAGCTCGAAGGTCTGGACGGTGCCGTACATCTCGCCCTGGCGAAGGTCCGCGACCACCGCGAAGACCCGGCCGTAGGACGGCGAGATGTACTTGTTCCAGGGCTCGGCGTGGATTCCGCGGGTGACACCGACCGCCTCGTTGTAGGAGACGTTGTGCTGCAGCACCTCCAGCTGCGGCAGCCCGGCTGCCTCGAGCTTGGCCCGCTGGTAGCTCTCCTTGAACCAGCCTCGCCCGTCGGCGTGCAGCTCGAGCTCGACGTGCAACAGGCCGGGGATGCCGGTGCCGCTGACGACCGGACCGCTCACCGGCCCAGCTCCGCGTAGCGGCCCTCGGTGGCAGCCTTCTGCGGGCGCCACCAGTCCTCGTGGTGGCGGTACCAGCCGACGGTGGCAGCCAGGCCGTCCCGGAAGGCCGGGTAGCGCGGCGCCCAGCCGAGCTCGGTGCGCAGCTTGGTGCTGTCGATCGCGTACCGCAGGTCGTGCCCCGGCCGGTCGCCCACCAGGTCGTACGCGTCGGACGGCAGCCCGACCAGCTCGAGCAGCAGCTCGACGACCGCGCGGTTGGACTGCTCGCCGTCCGCCCCGATCAGGTAGGTCTGCCCGAGGGCGCCGCGGTCCAGGACCGCCCATACGGCGGTGTTGTGGTCCTCGACGTGGATCCAGTCGCGCACGTTGCGCCCCGAGCCGTACAGCTTGGGGCGGGCGCCGTCGAGCAGGTTGGTGACCTGGCGCGGGATGAACTTCTCCACGTGCTGGTACGGCCCGTAGTTGTTGGAGCAGTTCGAGATCGTGGCCCGGACGCCGAACGAGCGGCACCACGCCCGCACCAGCAGGTCGCTGCCGGCTTTGGTCGCGGAGTACGGGCTGCCCGGGTCGTACGGCGTGGACTCCCGGAAGCGTTCCGGGTCGTCGAGCTCGAGGTCGCCGAACACCTCGTCGGTCGAGATGTGGTGCAGCCGTACGTCGTACCTGCGGACCGCCTCCAGCAGCACGTACGTCCCGACGACGTTCGTCGTGAGGAAGGGCGCCGGGTCGTGCAGGCCGTTGTCGTTGTGCGACTCCGCCGCGAAGTGCACGACGGTGTCGACGCGGGCGACCAGCCGGTCGACGATCGCCGGGTCCGCGACGTCGCCCACCACCAGCTCCACATCGGACGGCAGCGAGTGGCAGTTGCCCGCGTAGGTCAGCGCGTCGAGGACGACGACCTCGACGTCGGGACGCTCACGCCGGGTCTGGCGTACGAAGTTCGCCCCGATGAAGCCGGCGCCACCGGTGACGAGCAGCCGCATGGTCATCGCCGCAACCCTAACTCGGGCCGGTCAGGGCCCGACGCGCTGCAGCCGGGCCGACAGGTGCGGCTGCAGGGACTGGCCGACGGCGGCCATCTCCACGACGTACGCCAGGTCGTCCTCGACCCCGCCGTACAGCCGCGAGGTAGCCGTCACCTCCTTGGCCGTCGCGGTGCGCACCACCGCGTCGCTGACGAGCTCGATCTTCCTGAAGGCGACCCTGCCGACCAGCAGCTCCAGCACGCCGGTCGGGTGCGCCAGCAGCAGCTCCACGGCGAATTTCTCGGCGCCCGGGCGCCACCAGCCCTCCTCGGACAGCCCGGGCCGGCCGCGGCTCCCGTCGTCCTCCAGCAGCCAGGAGCGTGAGCTGTGGTGCAGGAAGGGCCGGCCGTCGTGGCTGATCGCCACGCGCTGGACGTACGTCCGCTCCGGCACGGTCGGGTACACCAGCGCGCCGGTGCCCTCCCAGACACCGACCAGCCAGCCGAGCGGCTCGAGCGCCGGGTGCAGCTCTGCAGTCACGCCAGCATCACCCGGCTGATGATCATCTTCTGGATCTCGGTGGTACCGCCGCCGATGGAGGCGAGCTTGGCGTCGCGCAGGGCGCGCTCGACCGGGAAGTCCCGGGTGTAGCCGTAGCCGCCGTGCACCTGGATGGCCTCGAGGGCGTTCTCGACCGACAGCCGGCCGAGCAGCGCCTTGGCGACCGATGCCTCGACCATGTGCTCCTGGCCGTGCTCCTTGAGCCAGGCCGCCCGGTAGACCGCGTTGCGGCAGACCTGGTAGTTGATCTCCATGTCGGCCAGCTTGTGCGCGACCGCCTGGAAGTGCGCGATCGGCTTGCCGAACTGCGAGCGCTGCTTGGCATACCGCACCGTGTCGTCGATCGTCGCGCGCATCCCGCCGACCATGCCCGCCAGCATGACGGTGCGCTCCCAGTCGAAGCACTCGAAGGCGATCTTCCAGAGCGCCTCGCCCGGCGTGCCGAGCACCGCGTCCGCAGGCACCCGGCAGTCCGACAGCACGATCTCGGCGGTCGGTGAGGACCGGCAGCCCATCTTGTCGATCTCCCGGCCGACCCCGAAGCCGGGCGTGCGGGTGTCGACGACGAAGGCCGTCGGGCCCTGCTCGGCGCGGGCCAGGACCGTGCAGACGTCGGCGATCGGGCCGTTGGTGATGAAGATCTTCGTGCCGGACAGGACGTACGAGTCGCCGTCGCGCCGCGCGGTCGCCTGGATCCCGGCCGCGTCGGAACCGGCCTCGGGCTCGGTGCTGGCCCATGCGCCGATCAGCGAGCCGTCGCACAGCCCGGGCAGCCAGCGCTGCTGTTGTTCCGCAGTGCCGTGCAGCCAGATCGGCACCGAGCCGATCACCCAGTGCGCGCCAAGCGAGAGCCCGAGCCCGCCGTCCCGGCCACCCTCGCCGATCGCCTCGTTGACCAGGCAGCAGTCGATGATCGAGCCGCCGGAGCCACCGTGCTCTGCCGGGATCGGCATGCCGGCGACCCCGGCCGCCGCCAGCTGCTTCCAGACCTCGGGGTCCCAGCGGCCGTCGCGGTCCCGCTCCGCTGCGCCCGGGCTGACCACCTCGCGGGCCAGCCGGCGCATCGATGCGTACAGCGCCTGCTGCTCCGGGGTGATCGAGAAGTCCACGCCCGGATGCTAACGCCCGTTCACGGGCTCAGCGCTGCCCTTGGTAGAGCTTGTAGACGACATAGACGGAGAACCAGGTAATGATCAGGAACATCAGCACGAGGAGGCCGGTGTAGACGAACTCGAGCACGGCGACGGGCCTCTCCTCGGGGAGTTCTAGTCTAGTGGCGTGCGGTCATCGTTGCTCGTGAAGGCCACCGCGGGGCAGGACGCGCCCGAGCGGTGCGCACAGGCTCTGACCATCAGCTCGGTCGCGGCGCTGTCGGGCGTACGGGTGTCGCTGTGGCTCACCGGCGAGGCCGTCAGGCTGGCCGTCCCCGGCCACGCGGAGACCTTCGAGCTGCCGCACAGTGCGCCGATGGCCGGGCTGCGCGACGACGTGCTCACCCACGGGATGCTGACCGTGTGCACGCAGTGCGCCGCACGCCGTTCGCTGACCCAGGAGGACCTGCTGCCCGGCGTACGGATCGCCGGCGCTGCAGCCTTCGTCGCCGAAGCTCTCGAGGATGACGTCCAGGCGCTCGTCTACTGACCCGAGCCGCCCGGGTAGCCCTGCTGCGCGAGCAGCGTCGCGAGGTGCGCGGCGTTGGAGCAGGTGCGGGCTGCGCCGGCCGTTCCAGATCGGGCTCACGACCACGAGGACGTCCGCGGCGTAGGACTCGGCCTTGACGGCGGGCCAGCCGTCACCGTCGCCCATGTCGTGCTGCTGCCCGCGCGCCACCCCGATGTCAGCGAGCCGGACGCTGCTCGTGGTTGCTCCGGGGAAGGCGTCGAGCAGCACCTGAAAGAAGCGCTCGGGGCTGGACGGCCCGGGCGCGGGCTTCACTCCGCACCCGACCGGGTGATATTGCCGCCCCGCCGGCGCGACGACGCAGACGTGTGCCCCTGTCCGTGCGCGACCTCGTCATCACCGGGTTCCGGCTCGCGATGCTCGCCCTGGCCGCGATGATCCTGTTCTACTGGAAGCTCGGACCCGTCGTGGTCCGGTTCGGTTCGCCAGGCAGCCTGCTGGCCGGGCACGGCATCCACGCCGGCGACCCGATCGCGCTGGTCCCGTCGCTGGCCGCCCTGCCGCTGGGCCGGATCAGGGCGCTGCGCCTGGACCGCCGCCTCGGGGTCAGGCGCCCGCTGTCGCCCAACCCCGCGCGACGTGCCACCGACCGGCCCGGGGACTGACTTACGCGGGCACCTCGACGGTCGCCTCGACGGCCGAGCCCTGCACGGCATTGACGGGGGTGTCGACGACTCGGCCGGGCGCGAGGGTGCGCAGGGTCCAGTCACCCTTTGCGGCATAGAACCGGAAGTAGCCGGTCGCGCTGGTCTGCACCTCGGCCGTGAACTCGCCGGTGCCGTCCAGCAGCCGGACGTACGCGCCGGGCAGCGGCGATCCGGAGCGGCTCACGACGCCGTGCACCACAGCTTCCTTCGACGAGACGTCCAGCGCCGGCAGGGTGTCCTGGTCAGGGGCGCCGCACATCAGACGTCCTTCTGGACGGGCACCCGCACCAGGGAGCCGTACTCGGCCCAGCTGCCGTCGTAGTTCTTGACGTCGGTGTTGCCGAGCAGCTCCCGCAGCACGAACCAGGTGTGCGAGGACCGCTCACCGATCCGGCAGTACGCGATCGTGCTCTTCCCGGTGTCGAGGCCGGCGCCCCCGTAGAGCTTGGCCAGCTCCTCGTCGGAGCGGAACGTGCCGTCGTCGGCCGCGGCCTTGCTCCACGGGATGTTGATGGCCGTCGGGATGTGCCCGGCCTTCTGGCTCTGCTCCTGAGGCAGGTGCGCCGGCGCCTTGATCTTGCCACTGAACTCATCGGGGCTGCGTACGTCCACCAGGTTCTTCTTGCCGATGCTCTCGACGACCTCGTCGCGGAACGCGCGGATCGAGGTGTCCTGCTCCTGCGCGGTGTACTGCGTGGCGGGGCGGGCCGGGATATCCTTGACGAGCTCGCGCCCGTCGAGCTCCCACTTCTTGCGGCCGCCGTCGAGCAGCTTGACGTCGGCGTGGCCGTAGAGCTTGAACTCCCAGTACGCGTACGCCGCGAACCAGTTGTTGTTGCCACCGTACAGGATGACGGTGTCGTCGTTGGCGATCCCCTTGGCGGACAGCAGGGCCTCGAAGCCGGCCTTGTCGACGACGTCGCGCTCGAACGGCGCCTGCAGCTCGGTGGTCCAGTCCATCCGGACGGCGCCGGCGATGTGGCCGCCGTCGTAGGCGGACACGTCCTCGTCGACCTCGACCAGGACAATCTTCGGGTCGGACAGGTGGGCCTCGACCCATTCGGCGTCGACTAGGACGTCAGCGCGGCTCATACGGGTGCTCCTTGTTCAAGAGGTGAGGGTGCGGCTTGGGCCACAGCGCTTGGGCCACAGGGTGCAGGTACGGGCGTGGTGGTGCGCCCTGGTGCTGAGGTCTCCGGTCGGGACGTCAGAGGGGCAGACACACGAAGCCGGCGAGGCGGCATAGGTCAAGCGTCCGCCGCTTGACCAGCACGTTCACCGGGAACATGGTCACGAGGGTAGCGCCTGCAGTACGCCGGCCGTCGTGGGCTGCCCGGCAGCCCGCACGACTTCCCGGCCAGCCCCGTCGAGCACCAGCGTGGTGGGGGTCTTGGTGATCTCCAGGCGCCGTACGACGTCCAGGTGCGCCTCGGCGTCGACCTCGATGTGCGCCACGCCCGGGACCGAGTCGGCTACCCGCCCGAGCACCCGGCGGGTGGCCCGGCACGGCGCGCAGAAGGCGCTGGAGAACTGCAGCAGCGTGGCCCGCTCGCCCGGTGCGGCGCCGAGTTCGGCCAGCAACGGCCGCAGGTCGTCATCGGGGGAGCGGCACACGTCCGGTCAACGGCAGCGTGGGGCCGCCGCTTCCCGTCGACGTCGCGCTGGCTGAGCCTGCGCCCCGCAGGACGACGTCGCGGGCGCTGCCCGAGATGGTGATGCCCTGCGGTCCAGCGCTCACCGACCTCAGCCGCACGCCGTACGGCAGGGCGGGCAGCGGGACGCGCAGGTCGAGCCGACCGCGCAAGGCGGCCGCGAGCGGACCGTCGACGGCGACGCCGTCGACCTGGAGCTGGCCGGCCGTGACGACGACGGCGGCGCCGACCAGCGTCACCGACGACACGGCGCTCACGTCGACCTGCCGGCCCAGCGCCGCCACCCGGCCGGTGACCCGCACCCCCTGCGGGTCACCTGCCAGCTTCAGACCAGGATTGCCCGCCAACTGCGTGAGGTCGTCGTAGGCCACGAGGGCTCCGGCGTCGAGCCGGTCGACCGGCACCGCCGACAGCGACCCGCCGAGCGCGTCGCCGAGTGCGACGTGGACCCCGGTGAGGGTCGCAGAGAAGTCCCGCAGCGACAGGCCGTCGCGTCGTACGAGGGGCGCCGACACCCGCAGCCGCTGGTAGCTGCCGCCCACCGCCTGGGTGAGGAAGGGAAAGCCGTCGATCTCGACTGTCGGCCGGCTGCCGAGCTCGGCTTGGAGGCGGTCGGCGAGGACCCCGGCGGCGGCGTGCTCGGCGACCCGGTCCGCACCGACCAGAAGGGCGACGATCACCAGCAGCCCGACCAGCCACTTCACAAGCCCGCCGCCAGGATGAGGCGGCCACCGAGCAGCGCAATCGGCCCGAGCAGCGCGAACGGCAGCAGGGCGGCGACCGGCCGGAGCCCGGCCCGCCGTCTGCCGGCCCACCCGCCACGCAGCTCTGCGGCCGCGACATCGGCCGCCGCGACATCGACGGCCAGGTCGGCAGCGGCCGCGACCGCCGCCGCAGCGAGCCCGAGCAGCGCGCAGCCGCCCGTCGAGCCACCGGCGCCGGCACCGGCCAGGGCGCCGGCCCCGGCGCCGGCCACCAGCCCCAGGAGCAGGCCGGGCAGCCCACGCCTGGACCGTGCGAACAGCAGCGGGGCCGGCCCGAGCCGGTCGCCGAGCCGGCCGACGAGCAGGCAGACCCCGGCAGCGGCGACGGCCGCGACCGTGACGGCTCGGGCGCCCGGGCGCGGGTCGGCGCGCAGCGCCACGAGGCAGGACGCGGCGACGACCAGCACGACCGCGAGCAGCGCCTCGCCGAGTGACTCCGTCACCCGCTCACGCCCCCCGCGTCGCGCAAGCTGCTGCAGCAGCGACGCGACCAGGGCCAGCGCGACGACCCCGGCGAGCCCGTCGACACCGCCCCTCCCGGTGAGCACGACGACGCCAGCCACCGCAGCGCCGGCCGCCGCCAAGGCGAAGATCCCCAGGCTGGCCGGCGCGTCGAGCACCGCCAGCACGCCGAGCACCAGGACCAGCTCCATGACGAGCACGCCCGCGAGAAGCAGGCCGGGCCCCGCCAGGGCGAACAGGGCAAGCACGAGCGCCGCCGCGGCTGACAGCCCCCCCTGCAGGAACGGGGAGGCGGCGGGCGCCCTGCTGGCCGGCTGCGTCATGACCGGATCGTGCCAGCGCACGCTCACCCGCCGGCGAACGGCGGCAACACATCCACCACCGCCTCCGGAAGCAGCCGCACATCGCCGTGCGGGCGGGCGCCCACCGGGTCGCCGTCGACGACGTAGGAGCACACCGTCAGCACCCTCTCAAGGCCACTGCCGTGCCGGGCGACCGCCCGCGCGAGCGCGTCGTGCAGCGTCCCCTCGTCGACCTCCTCAGCCGGGGTGCCTGCGGCCGCGCGGGCCGCCGCCCAGTAGCGCAGGGTGCTCATACCGCCATCCTCGCGCAGACCGATCCCGTGGCCGGCCGCGCCGGCTCCGGCGCTGTGATCCAGGAGAGCCCGGTGTCGCCGGGGCGACGCCTGACGGGCCTGGATCACCCGCGGACCCGCCGACAGGTCACCGACCAGTCACTCAGCTGTCCAGCACCTGCGCGACGTACGTCCCGATCCGGTCGACGAGCTGCGCCGGGATCGCGACCTCCGCGTGCCCGAACCCCCGCTCGACCCACAGCGGCGCACCCGACCGTTCGGCGAGCACCCGCGGGTGCTCGAGGCCCAGGTAGCCGTCTCGGTCTCCGTGCACGAGCAGCAGCGGTACGCCCACCCGCGCCACGCAGTCGGCCGGCGGCTCCGGCGGGACAGCCCAGCCGTCCGGGTCGACGCGGGTGTGCAAGACGATCCGGGTGACGATCCGCCCGAGCCGGGTCTCGACGAGCAGGTGCAGCCGGCGCATCGCCAGGCTCGCCGTCGAGCGGGTCGACCAGGGCCCGGTCCCGCTCACGACGACCACGGCATCGGGCCGCTCGGCCAGCACGTACCCCTCGACCTGGGCCGCATGCCGAACCACGGCCGCAGCGCCCATCGAGAAGCCTACGGTCGCGACGCGGCGGGCGCCGGCCGCCCGCGCGGCCGCGACAGCGGCGTCCACGTCGAGCACCTCCCGGTCGCCCAGGGTGCTGCGGCCCGTCGAACGGCCGTGTCCGCGGGCGTCGTACGCGAGGACGCTGGAGTGGGCAGCGAGCCGGACGGCGATGCGGCGCAGCGCGGGGACGGCGGTCGAGCCGGAGAAGCCGTGCGCGAGCACGATCCAGTCCCGCCCCGCACCGGGCCAGACCTCGGCGTGCAGGAGCTCGCCGTCGCTCGTACGCAGCCCCTCGAGGCGGGTCCCGCTCACGGCACACACCTCCGGTCGCCGGCCCGAAGGGTCACATGCGCGGCACAGGTCTGTGCGGCTCGGGTCTGCCGCTCGGGTACTGTCCTGCCGGGCAACGGCGCCTTCCGTACGGACCGCAGCACCTCGATCCCGGAGAAGCACATGGCCGAGCTCTTGCTCCTCACCTCCTCCCGCGCGAGCTCCGCGGAGGTGTTGCCCGCGCTCGGCCTGCTGGGTCACGCGGTGCGCGTCGCTCCGCTGGAGGTCGCCGCCCTGCTCGACACGGCCCCGGTCGACGCCGTGCTGGTCGACGCCCGCCGCGACCTGCTCGCGGCCAAAGCGCTGTGCCGGCTGCTGCGCACCACGGGCCCGGGCGCACCGCTGTTCGCGGTGCTCACCGAGGGCGGACTGGCGGCGTTGTCGGCTGAGTGGGGCCTCGACGACGTGCTGCTCGACACCGCCGGGCCCGCCGAGGTGGACGCCCGGCTGCGCCTCGCAGTCGGCCGGCTGGCCGCAGTCGCGGGGGCGCAGGGCGACCCGGGGGTCGTCCGGGCTGGCGAGCTCACCATCGACGAGGGCACCTACACCTGCCGGCTGCGCGGCCGGCCGCTGGACCTCACGTTCAAGGAGTTCGAGCTGCTCAAGCACCTCGCGCAGCACCCCGGCCGGGTCTTCACCCGCGCCCAGCTGCTGCAGGAGGTGTGGGGCTACGACTACTACGGGGGCACCCGTACCGTTGACGTCCACGTCCGGCGGCTGCGCGCCAAGCTCGGCACCGAGCACGAGCAGCTGATCGGCACCGTGCGTCACGTGGGCTACAAGTTCGTGACGCCCCCGCTCGCGTCGCTGGCCGACGAGGAGCCCATCGTGCTGACCGAGCAGACGCTTCCCGAGCACACGCTGCACCGGTCATAGGAGCCGACTCCCGGTCACCGAGGCGCCGGCCCGTACCGCGATCGACGCCGGACAGCTGCTCGGCGGTGCTGGGCCCGCAGACCCGTCGACCACGCTGGGGACCCGCCACCACGTACGACCGGCTTGCCAGGGCGGTCGGCTGGTGCTGGCCGTCGGGCGCACCCTGGTCCGGTTCGAGACGCCCAACCCGACGCCCTGCTGCGCCACCCACGGCTGACCGCCTCCCGCTACCGTTCGCGTCGTGGCCCCGACCCTGCGCACGGCCCTTCGGCTGACCCCTCCGGAGGTCGCGGCCGTGCACCGGCTGGTGGATGCCGTCACCGAGCACGACGGCCACCTGCCGCTGTCGGAGCACGTGATGCTGCACCTGCCGCTCGGCGGCGACGAGGACGTCCGCCACGTGCTCGTAGAAGCCGGACCCGACGATGACACCGGCCCAGCCCTGCTCGGCTATGCGCACCTGGACGTCACCGATCCGGTCGCCGGATCCAGCGCCGAGGTCGTGGTGAGCCCGGGTGCCCGCCGGCAGGGAGTCGGCCGGGCGATGGTCACCGAACTGATCCGGCAGAGCCCCGACGGTCGGCTGCGGCTCTGGGCACACGGCGAGCACCCCGCGGCCGGCCAGCTGGCCCGAGCCCTCGGGTTCGAGCGCAGCCGGGTGCTCTGGCAGATGCGCCGCACGCTGCTTGGCGAGCTCCCGGCATACACGCTGCCGGACGGGGTCACGCTGCGGGCGTTCGTCGTCGGCCAGGACGAGCAGGCGTGGACCGCGCTGAACGCGCGGGCGTTCGCCGACCACCCCGACCAGGGTCGCTGGGGCGTCGAGGAGGTGCTGCTGCGCGAGCACGAGCCGTGGTTCGACCCCGAGGGCTTCCTGCTCGCGGATCAGGCCGGACAGCTGATCGGCTTCCACTGGACCAAGGTGCACGGCAGCGACCCCGGCTCTGGAGAGCATGCCCATGAGCCGGTCGGCGAGGTCTATGTCGTCGGGGTCGACCCCTCGCAGCAGGGCCGGGGGCTCGGCCCAGCCCTCACGCTGGCCGGCCTGCACTTCCTGCAACGGAAAGGGCTCGACGCGGTCATGCTCTACGTGGACGAGAGCAATGGCGCCGCGACCCGGGTGTACGAGCGGCTCGGGTTCACCCGGGCGGCGACCGACGTCTGCTGGTCGCGCTGACCGGCGCCGACCCGGTCGGCGCGTTCACGTGTGCTTTGGCCCACGTGCACCGCTGGGCCACCCAGTAGACCCGACCCGTTCACCTGCCGTTCACGCTGTTCCCGGGGACCGTCCACCTGCGATCCCTAGCGTGCGGTCCCGCGGCTGCCTGTCCAGGGCCGTGGCCGGGGGCAGACCCGGTCTCCCATCTCGGAAGGAACAACGTGACGATCACCCGGACCGGCAGCATTGCCGGGCTGGCCCTTGCCGGAGCCCTCGGCCTGGCTGCCTGCGGCTCGGACGGCGGGAACAGCTCCGGCGCGGCCGGCAGCAGCGGTGCCCCGGCGAGCAGCATCAGCTGCAGCAAGGGCAGCGTCACCGCGGCCGGCTCGAGTGCCCAGAAGAACGCGATGGACGAGTGGACCAAGAACTACCAGCAGAAGTGCGCCGGCTCCACGATCAACTACCAGTCAGTCGGGTCGAGCAGCGGCCGCCAGCAATTCATCGCGGGCACGATCGACTTTGCCGGGTCCGATTCGGCGCTCTCAGCGGACGAGCAGCCGAAGGCCGACGCGCACTGCGCGACCGGCAAGGCCGTCAACCTGCCGATGGTGGTGGGCCCGATCGGCATCGCCTACAACCTGCAGGGCGTCGACAACCTGGTCCTCGACGGCCCGACCGCGGCCAAGATCTTCTCGAGCCAGGTCAAGAGCTGGAACGACCCGGCGATCGCCGCGCTCAACCCGGGCGCGAAGCTCCCCTCTACGCCGATCCAGCAGTTCCACCGCAGCGACGGCTCGGGCACGACCGACAACTTCACCAAGTACCTGAAGGCTGCCGGCGGCGCGGCCTGGACCGCTGACAGCGGCTCGGACTGGAAGGCCACCGGCGGTCAGGGCGCCAAGGGCAACGAGGGCGTCAGCGCCGGCGTCAAGGGCGCCGACGGCGGCGTGGGATACCTCGAGCTGTCGTTCATCGAGAACGGCGGGCTGAAGGCCGCCAAGATCGCGACCGGTGCGTCCGCCCCGGTCCAGCTCACCGCCGAGAACGCCGGCAAGGCCGTCGAGGCTGCCAAGATCGCCGGGTCGGGCAACGACCTCAAGCTCACGATCGACTACGCGACGAAGACCGACGGGGTCTACCCGATCGTGCTGGTGACGTACGAGATCGTCTGCGAGAAGGGCACCCCGCCCGAGAAGATCGCGCTTATCAAGTCCTTCCTCGGCTACACGGCCAGTGCCGACGGCCAGAAGGCGATCTCCGGCATCGGGTACGGCCCGCTGCCCACGTCTTTCATCACCAAGGTCCGCAGCTCGGTGGACGCGCTCGGCTGACCGGTACGGCATGACGACGCCCCGCCGCCCAGGACGGGCGGCGGGGCCTCCGTACTCTCCACAGCACCGAGGTGAGGAGGGCAATCCGTGAGCACCGGCTCCATGAAGCCGCCGGCCGACACCCGATCGGGGTCAGGGCTGCCGGGCCCGGTCGTCGTCGCGGCCGGTGGCGGTGACGGCGGCCTGTCGCGCACCAGCGGCGGCGGCTCCGTCGGTCGGGGGGACCGGGTCTTCAAAGGCCTGTCGGTCATGGCCGGCATCAGCGTCCTGCTCATCATCCTGGCCATCGGCGCCTTCCTGGTCGTGCAGGCGGTACCCGCGCTGCGGGCCAACACGGCCAACTTCTTCACCGAGAAGACGTTCTTCCCGAACCAGCCCGCGCCCGTGTTCGGCATCGCGGCACTGGCCTTCGGGACGCTGCTGAGCTCGACGATCGCGCTGCTGCTCGCCTTTCCGGTGGCGGTCGGGGTGGCGCTGTTCATCTCGCACTACGCCCCCCGCCGGCTCGCGGCGCTGCTGGGCTACGTCGTCGACCTGCTCGCGGCCGTACCGAGCGTCGTCTATGGCCTGTGGGGCATCTCGTTCCTCAACCCACGCATCCAGGACACCTCGCGGTTCCTCGACGTCCACCTGGGCTTCCTGCCGTTCTTCTCGACCGGCGGCACCTACGGCCGGTCGGTGTTCCTCGCCGGCGTCGTCCTGGCGATCATGGTCCTGCCGATCGTGGCTGCCCTGTCGCGCGAGGTGTTCCTGCAGGTGCCCACCGCCAACCAGGAGGCCGCTCTCGCCCTGGGTGCGACACGCTGGGAAATGATCCGGACCGCCGTCCTGCCGTTCGGACGCCCCGGTGTGATCGGCGCGACCATGCTCGGGCTCGGCCGGGCCCTCGGCGAGACCATCGCCGTCGCGTTGGTGCTGTCCTCCTCGTTCAACATCAGCCTCAAGGTGCTTGAGCCGGGCGGAAACAGCATCGCCGCCAACATTGCCAACGGTTTCGGCGAGGCGAACGAGGTCGGCCGCGGTGCCCTGATCGCCTCCGGGCTGGTGCTGTTCGCCATCACGTTGGTGGTCAACGTTGCCGCCCGGGCGGTCATCTACCGCCGCAAAGAGTTCACGGGCGGGACGCTGTGACCACGGCGGCCGCGCTCCCGGCTGTCCGTTTGCGCCGCGGGGCGCTGCCCCGTTGGACACCGGTTGCCCTGCTGGCGGGCACCCCGCTGCTCACGGCCGGGCTGTTCGCGGTCACCGCGCTGCAGGGCCAGGCCGGCTTCGTCATCGTCACCGCGGTGCTGTTCACCCTGATCCTGACGGCGACGTCGGCAGCGATCGAGGGGCGCCGGGCCGCCGCCGACCGCGCAGTCACGACGCTGGTGACCCTTGCGTTCCTGCTCGCCCTCGTCCCGCTCGGCGCCGTCGTCGTCTACGGCGTGCAGCAGGGGTCCAAGCGGTTCGACGCCGAGTTCTTCACCCGCTCGCTGCGCAACATCGGTGCGCGCGACGCCGGGGGGGGCGCGTACCACGCCATCATCGGCACCATCGAGCAGGTGGGCATCGCCACCATCATTACCGTGCCGGTTGGCTTGTTGGTGGCCATCTACGTCGTCGAGTACGGCCGCGGTCGGCTGGCGTCCACCATCCGCTTCTTCGTCGACGTGATGACCGGCATCCCGTCGATCGTCGCCGGCCTGTTCGTCTTCGCCTTCTGGGTGCTGGCCCTCAAACAGGGCTTTTCCGGTTTCGCGGCCTCGCTGGCCCTGTGTGTGCTGATGCTGCCGATCGTCGTGCGTACCGCCGAGGAGATGCTCAAGCTGGTCCCCGACGGCCTGCGCGAGGCAAGCTTCGCGCTCGGGGTGCCGCGCTGGAAGACGGTCCTGCGGATCGTGCTGCCGACCGCACTGCCCGGCATCGTCACCGGGGTGATGCTCGCGGTGGCCAGAGTTGCCGGCGAGACGGCACCGGTCCTGCTCACCGCGCTCGGTACCGCGTCGATAAATGTCAACCCGTTCAGCAGTGAGCAGTCCTCTCTGCCGCTGCTGGTCTTCCAGGAGGCGCAGCAGCCACAGCCGACCGCGACGTCGCGGGCCTGGACAGCTGCCCTGACCCTGATCATTCTGGTGATGGTGCTCAACCTGGTGGCCCGGCTGCTCGCCGGCCGCAGCCGGCTCAAACGATAGGGATCAAAATGGCGAAGCGCATCGAGAGCATTGGCCTGAACGCCTTCTACGGCTCGTTCCGGGCCATCCAGGACGTCGACCTGGTCATCGAGCCCAAGGCGATCACTGCGCTCATCGGGCCGTCCGGCTGCGGCAAGTCAACCTTTCTACGTACGCTCAACCGGCTGCATGAGGTGATTCCTGGCGCGCGCGTCGAGGGCCGGGTGATGCTCGACGACGAGGACATCTACGGGCCGGGGGTGGACCCCACCGGAGTGCGGCGCACGATCGGCATGGTGTTCCAGCGGCCCAACCCCTTCCCGACCATGTCGATCTACGACAACACGATTGCCGGGCTGCGCCTCAATGGCGTCAAGAAGAAGGCTGACCTCGACGTCGCCGTCGAGCGCTCCCTGCAGGGCGCCAACCTCTGGAACGAGGTGAAGGACCGGCTCGGCAAGCCCGGCGCCAGCCTGTCCGGCGGTCAGCAGCAGCGGCTGTGTATTGCGCGGGCGATCGCCGTGGAGCCACAGGTGCTGCTGATGGACGAGCCGTGCTCAGCCCTGGACCCGATCTCGACGCTGGCCATCGAGGACCTGATGAGCGAGCTCAAGGACCGGTTCACCATCGTCATCGTTACGCACAACATGCAGCAGGCGGCCAGGGTGTCGGACCGCACCGGTTTCTTCACCATCGAGGGCACCGGCGAGCCCGGCCGCCTCGTAGAGATCGATGACACCCAGAAGATCTTCACCAACCCGACCGAGAAGCGCACCGAGGACTACATCACCGGCCGCTTCGGCTGACACACCGGCCGGTGCCACAGCGCGCCCCGGGTTCTTCACGCTGCGTACACGTCGGCGTCGTCCTCCCGACCCATCGACCCGGGACCGTCGTCGTCATGCTGGTCCTCGGTCATCGCGGGTGGCCCGACCCCGCCCATCCGGAGAACACCATGGACTCGGTCGCCGCCGCGCTCGACGCGGGCGCCGACGGTGTCGAGGTCGACGTGCGGCTGACGGCTGACGGCGTCGCCGTCTGCTGCCATGACGACGACCTGGGCCGGGTGGGCGCCGCCGTACGCAGCGTGCGCCGTTCGCGTTGGGCGGAGCTGGCGCAGGTGACGCTGCCCGGCGGCCACGCGGTGCCCCGCCTGGTAGACGTCGCAGCGGCGGTTGCCGGTCGCGGGACGCTCGTCCTCGACCTCAAGCCGGAGCCGAGGGCCGGCGCCCTACTGCGTGCGTCGCTCACCGCACTGGCGCTCGCGCACACCGACGACCGCGACGTGGTCGCGTCCTCCTTCGACAACCGGCTGCTCGACGTGCTTGCCGTACGCAGGCCCGGTCTTGCCCGGGCCGCGATCCTGGACGTCGGCGACCCGTTGCTGCCCGCGCTGGGACGGGCCCGGCGGCGAGGCGACCAGGCGGTCCACCTGCCCCTGGGGACGGTGCTGTCGGAGCCCTCCGAGGTCGCTGCCGCCACCGACCTGCAGGTGCGCGTCTGGACGGTCAACCGGGTCGTCGACGCAAAGCTGTGCGCCCTGCTCGGCGTCGAGGCGGTCATCACCGACCTGCCCGCCCACCTGGCGCAGCGGCTGCGGGTGTCGGGCGCGGCTGCCTGAGGCGAGCCGGCCCGGTCTGGCCGAGCCGGTGACACCGCGACGAAGCAGGGCTGACGAGTCAAGGCTCCAGCCACCACGGACGCTCCGCAGCCCCAGGCGCCTGCTCGGCCGGTGCCTGTTGGGCCGGTGCGGCGGGACCGTGGCGTCGAAGGGGCGGCAGCACCGGATGCCCGCCGGCAGCCCGGGCGCCCGCGGCGACGCCCAGCACCGGAATCGCGGCCGCCACCCCGAAGCCCACCGCCGCGACCGTCGGCAACGCGACGGCCAGACCGCCGCCGAGCGCCCAGGCCAGCTGCAGCGCCGTCTCCGACCGCGCGAAGGCCCCGCTGGTACTCGCAGTCGGCACATGGGTCTGCAAGGCGGCGTCGAGGGCGAACTTGCTCAGCGCGTACGACAGTCCGGACAAGCCGACGGCGAGTGCGGCAAGCACAGCGCCGCCGAGAACGGCGGCAGCCAGGCAGCCCAGGGCGGGTACCGACAGCGAGGCGAGGGTGAGCCGCTCCGTCACCCGCTCCGGGAGCCGACTCGCCAGGGCGGTGCCGAGCAACTGGCCGGCAACGGCGGCACCCAGCACCGAGCCGACCACAACAGCTGCGGCGCCCTCGCCCTTGAGCAGGAACGCCAAAAAGATCGAGAGCAGGCCGGCGAGCGCACGTAGGGCCACGGCGGCGACCAATGGCCGCTGGACCACCGCCGGCGCGGTGAGCAGCCGGTAGCGGGGGGTGCCCCGGACCCGAGGGGTGCGGGCCTCGTCGACCTGGGCCGGGAGCCGGATCGCGCAGACGGCCGCTGCCAGCAGCACGACGCTGGCCAGCCGCAGCACCCAGCCGACCCCGACCGCGGCGCCGACCAGCGCCCCTATGCCGGCGGCGACCGAGGCTGACGCGACGGCGGCGACGTTCATCCTGGCGTTGGCCGCAACCAGGCTGACGCCGGCAGGCCGGACCCGTGGCGTGGCCGCGCTGCGCGCCAGGCCGTACGCACGCGACAGCACCAGGACCGCGAGCGCGAGTGGGTAGAGCCCGAGCGAGGCCGTCAGCCCGGCCATCGACCAGGCAAGCAGCCCTCGGGCCGCGGTGGTCGCGGCGAGGACGTTGCGCCGGCCGTGCCGGAACCGGTCGAGAACCGGCCCGGCGACGGGCACCAGCAGGCTGAACGGCAGCAGCGTGAGCAGCAGGTAGAGCGCCACCCGGCCGCGCGCCTGCCCAAGCGGGACCGAGAAGAACACCGTGCCCGCGAGTGCGACGGTGATGAGTGCGTCCCCCGCGGAGTGCAGGGCATGCGCGCCGAGCAGAGCGGACAGCCCGCTCTCGCGGGCGCCGTCGGCGTGCGCGGCGCGGCGTACCCGCTCCACGACGACCCGGCCCGTCCGCATCCTGCGATGGTGCCTCAGAACGGCCCGCGCCAGACCACCTGGCGCAGGACCGGGACAGCGACCGCGAGGCGGGTCAGCTCCGGGAGGGCAGCTTCTTGCTGGCCTTCGAGGCGGCCTTGTCGGCCTTGTTCGCGGTGCGCCGGCTGACCCGGCCGACCGCATGCGGCAACGATTCCCGCCCACCGGTGTCGTTCGCGGCGATCAGCAGGCCACCGAGGATGCTCAGGTTCTTGAAGAAGTTGATCTGCTGCATGACCTTCTGGTCCTCGGGCGCGGACCAGAACGGGTGCCCTACGTACGTCGTCGGAATCAGGTTGGCGGCCAGTCCGAGCGCCGCGACGCGCGGGAAACGGCCTGTGAGCAGGGCGAGCCCACCCACAAGGTTGCTGTAGATGTGCACCTTGGCGAGCAGCTCCGGCTCGGACAGCCCGGCGTCGCGGATCGGGCCGTGCAGGTAACTCTGGTCCTTCAGCATCGGGATGGCGGTACTGATGAAGATGGAACCGAGCAGTGGGCGGGCGATCCGGCGGGACAGGCTCATGTGAGTTCCTCCTGAGGTCTGGCTACGGGCACTACCCCGATCGGGAAGGCTGACGCTCCTGCAATCACGTGCGGTCTTCGTCGGCGCTGCTCAGCGCCGCGCGCATGCCGGCGAGGTCGAGGTCGGGACGCGCCGGCCACTCCGGGTCGAGCGCCGTGAATGTTTCCAGCAGCAGGTGGGTCAGTGCCCAGTCGCGGTACCACTTGCGGTCGGCAGGCAGCAGGTACCAGGGGGCCAGATCGGTCGAGCAACGCTCGAGGGCGGCGCTGTAGGCCCGCTGGTAGGCCGGCCAGGATTGCCGCTCCTCGATGTCGCCCGGGTTGACCTTCCACAGCTTCGTCGGGTCGTCCAACCGGGCCAGCAGCCGGGTCCGCTGCTCCTCGTAGGAGATATGCAGGAAGACCTTGACCATCGTGACGCCCTGCTCTGCCAGGGCCGCCTCCCAGGTGTTGATCTGCGCGTAGCGCGGCTCCCACACCTCGCGAGGCACCAGGTCGTGGACCCGGACGACCAGTACGTCCTCGTAGTGGCTGCGGTTGAACACCCCGAGCATGCCGGCGGGCGGCAGCGCCTGGTTGAAACGCCACAGGAAGTCGTGCGCCCGCTCGCTCTTCGTCGGCGGCCCGAAGGGCGTGATGCGCACCCCTGCCGGGTTGACCAGCCCGACGACCTGTTTGACCGCACCGTCCTTCCCGCCCGTGTCCATGGCCTGCAGGACGAGCAGCAGACGCCGGCTACCACCGGACTTGCCCTCGGCGTAGAAGCGCTCCTGCAGCTCGGCGAGCCGTGACCCGATCGCCACCACCTGCTCGCGGGCGTCGTCCTGCCGCTCCCCTCGTAGCCCGGGGTGCTGTGCGGGTCGACCTCGGTAACGTCGATGCGCCCGGACAGCGATGGCACCCGCAGCAGGTCGCGGATCGACGTCATGGCCGCAGTCTGCCCTCACCCCGCTGCCAGCAGGACGACCCCGACCAGCGCGGTCGCGACACCGAGCCGTTGCCTCCCGGCGAGCCGCTCGCCGAGCATGACGACTGCCAGCCCGACCGTCACCACCGGCGCGAGCGTGGCAAGAACCGCAACGACGCTGACCAGGCCCT
>JBKJQN010000059.1:0-24106 GCA_046593925.1 Mycobacteriales bacterium | reverse complement strand
GTCTGGGGGGGCCGGCCTGGAACACCTCGGCCAGTTCTCGAAAGAAGTTCTCGAATCCGGACGGCGTGGTGACCTCGATCATGCGAGCCTCGTCTGGCCCTGTGTTCCACATAGTGTGCAACTCGCCCCGTGGCTTGCTGATATAGCCGCCGGCTTCGAGGACGACCTCGTCCGATCCGGACCGGAACCCGATGGCGCCGGCGGTCACGATGGAGAACTCGTCCTCGCGGGTGTGAACATGCGGAGGTACCAAGGCGCCTGCCGGGAAGGGATGCTCCACGATCGCGACCTGGCCCCCGGTCTGGTCACCATCAAAGCGGAAGCCGACACCGATGGATCCGATGGGCCGGTCCGGGCCGTGGGGCGCAGGCAGCACAGTGAGCGGCAGGGACCGGCCTTGCGCTGTCGCGTCGGCGAGGTTGGTTGCAAGAATGACGGTCATGGTGACCCTTTGGGAGTGGGAATCCAGAGAACACACCTGTACTTTCAAATTAGAGTCCTCGTTGAGACCGGAGGCGTCAAGGGTGGTGTTGCCCGAGCGAGCTGCCGGGGCGCGGACGTACACGATGCGGGCCCGACAGGAAGCCGTTGACCAGACCCGCCTGCGGATCACTGAGGCGATCATGAGCCTGCACGAGGGCGTCGGTCCGCGGGCCACCACGGTGTCTGCGATCGCCGAGGAGGCCGGGGTCACGCGACTCACGGTCTACCGGCACTTCCCCGACGAACAGTCCCTGGTACGCGCCTGTTCGGCTCACTGGTCGCAGCTCCATCCGCGGCCCGACCCCGAGTTGTGGGCGAGGATCGGCGATCCCGTGCAGCGGCTGAGGAGAGGACTGGCAGACACCTACGCATGGGCACGACCGGCGGCGCCGATGATGAGCAAGATCATCCAAGATCTCGACGCCATGCCCGACTTCGTGAGCCAGTTCTTGGCCGCTGATGAACGGGCGCGGGTTGCGGTTCTTCGGCGGGGATTCGTCATGCGCGGACGCGGCCTCCGCACGCTCGATGCTGCGCTCGCGCATGCCCTGCGCCTGAGTACCTGGGAATCGCTGTGTTTTTACGCAGGGCTGACCGACCTAGAAGCAATCGACATTATGGTCGGCGCTGTTCTGGCCGCAATCCCGCCCGAGTTCCCCAGCAGGCTTCTCGAAGATGCGTAACGCCAACGTTCCCCTCACCCGGAACCGGCACCCCACCTCTGGCCAGCAGGGCTGATTGCGATGCTGTATCAGGGTAGCTCATACTGGACATCAGCAGGGGAGGAACTGATGGCGAATCGCGGCTGTGTAATGCCGACAGGTGAAGGCCGACCACACGACCTGCGGCCCTTCAGTCAGCATGGTGATGACGGTCAGCGCCGAGGACTCGTACGGCGGTTTCAGGCTGCTGGAAGCTGCCGAGCCAGCGGGGTTCGGCCACCGCTGCACACCCATGACGATTCGGCCGAAGCCTTCTACGTCCTGGAAGGCGGGTACATCTTCCACATCGAAGGGGCGGAGCACCGGTGCCCCTCCGGGAGCTTCGTCTACATGCCGGTTGGCATCGAGCGCGGTTTCCGCGTAGGTAGCGTTGCAAGCCGCAAGCTCAACATCTACATGCCCTCAGCCATGAGAGATACTTCCAAGCACTGGCCACAGCCACGGAAGAAGGGGTTGCACTCAGCGAGTCCGATCTGACCGAGCTTGCTGCGCGGCCCGCAATGCGCGTAACGGGACCGGCTCCCGAAAGATATCGGCAAGGACGCCTTCGCTGTCACGGCGGCCATGCACTTCACCGCTTTGTCTTTGCGGCCGGGCTCACGGGAGATCCCGGCTCCAGGTCGGCGGGCAAGACCGGAAGGGCTGGCTGGGCCGCGAGGAGGAGCTGCCGCGAACATCCGCTTCTGCCGCTGAGCGCGCGGCTTGGGCCGGCCAAAAGCGTCTCCGCGGGCAGCGTTTGCGACTGGCGACAGCCTGTCGCTCCTGGCGCCCATGTGCTTCCTGTCCCCACGCGTGCGCCTGCCTGCGCGCCCCATCGGTGTGACGCAACGGCTCGCCTCCGTACGCGTGAGTCACCACTCCACGATACGAGCGTGGCGCCAGAGGTAACCAAACTGGCACCATCGCTCCCCGAGGGCTAGAGCCCATGAGGTTGTTTCCGCAGGTCAAGCCATGTGGGGGGGTGGGGCTCGAACCCACGACCGAGGGATTATGAGGCCGAAAAGACCTATTCCTTCCTGTATTGTTGGGTAGCGTCTGTGCAGGTCAGGGTGGGTGCAGTCCGCCACGGCCGGTCGGCGGGTGGCAAGCAGTGGCTCCCCGTTGTGAGCATTCTGTGAGCACGGACCGTCCGATCTCTCGGTCGCATTCTGTTTCGTTGTTGGCGAACGGTCCCGCTTGAGCCATGGCCCGGCGTCCGTCCGAGTAGGACCCGCGTGCACGTCGTCGACGTGGGTGGCCGGGCCAGGCCAGGCCAGGCCTTGCCAGGCCCGGCGTCAAGGCCCGGGTCGCCGCACTGGTCGGCTCGAGCCCGACCCCGCCAGCCCGCCACTGCTCGCCGTCTGACTGCCCCGCCCTCGACACCCTGTTCGTGGTCGCCCCCATCGCCTTCAAGGGCCGCCTGGTGCAGTACGTCGGCCGCATCATCCGGCCTTACCCCGGCAAGGTCAGTGCGCGGGTGCACGGCTACCACGACGTGCACGTCCCGGTCCTGGCGCACAGCCTGAACCGGCGGGCACCCGGCTACACCAGTCTCGGCTCCGCCGGCGCATGACGGACGAGGCCTGCGCCCGCAGAGCTCAGTCACGCCGTGACGTACCTAAGAGGGTCTAAGGCCCTTTCGGAAGTACCTGGTGCAGGGTGGTGTGTGGCATGCCTGGACGCCACGACGTGGCAGTGTCACGCGCGGCCGCGGACGCTCTCAAGGTCCTCGGGCAGCAGATCCGGGAGGCCAGGACGGCGCGCCGCTGGACCCTCGTCGACACCGCGGACCGCCTTGGCGTGGACCGCAGGACGGTGAGCAGCATCGAGGTCGGGTCCACGCGGGTCGCCATCGGGACCGTGTTCACTGCGGCGGCCCTCGTCGGGGTCGATCTGTTCGGCCTGTCGGGCCCCGAGCTCGCCCGAGCCCGCCGCCGGGGCGAGGAGACCCTCGCGCTGCTCCCCGAGCGGGTCCGCAAGAGCCCCGCCAGGGGAGACGATGTCGACTTCGACTTCTGACCGGGCGGCCGTTGCCCGTCCGCCCGCGGCAAGCACCGGGGGCGCCTTCGTGTGGGTGTGGCTCCCTGACGCCACCGAGCCGGTGGTCGCCGGCCGCATCGCTATGACCACCAGCGGCGAGCACCGGTTCGCCTACGGCGAGAGCTGCCTGGCCCGCCCGGCAGCCATCAGCCTGTTCACCCCGGAACTCCCGCTGGGTCGCGGTTGGATCGACCCGCCTGACGGCATGGACCTGGCCGGCTCCCTGTGGGACGCCAGCCCCGACTCGTGGGGTCAGCGGGTCATCATCGCGCGCCTGACCGGGCTGTCCGGAGTGGCCGCGGACGCCGTCCAGTTCGACAAGCTCACATTCCTGCTCGAGTCCGGCTCGAACCGGATCGGAGCACTGGACTTCCAGGCGTCCTCGACCGAGTACGTCCCCCGGACGAGGAAGGCCACCATCGACGAGCTGCATGCCGCTGCCGAGGCCCTCGACTCCGGTGAGCTGGACCCGCACCTCGCAACCACGTTCGTCGACGGGACAGCCGTCGGGGGCGCCCGCCCGAAGGTCCTCGTCGGGGACGGCGACACCGAGCACACCGCGAAGCTGTCGATGTCGACCGACACGTACTCGATCGTCAAGGCGGAGGCGGTCGCCATGGAGCTCGCCCGCCGTGTCGGAATCGACGTCCCTACGACCAGGCTGGTCCGGTCCCTGGGACGTGACGTGCTCCTCGTGCAGCGCTTCGACCGGCCCGGCGGCGGCGGCCGCCGCAGGCAGCTGGTGTCGGCTCTGACGATGCAGGGTTTCGGTGACTTCCTCGGTGCCCGGTACTCCTCATACCTGGATGTGCTTGAGGTCCTCCGGGCCGGCGCCTCGTCCGGCAAGGGCCTGGCACGCAGGGTCTTCGAGCGGATCGTGTTCAACGTCCTGACCGGGAACACCGACGACCACGCCCGCAACCAGGCCGCGTTCTGGGACGGGGAGCACCTGGACCTCACGCCGGCGTACGACCTGTGTCCGCAGCCGCGTTCCGGTACCGAGGCGAACCAGGCGATGGCGATCAGCAGCACGGGGGAGCGTCGCAGTCGGCTCGTCTCGTGCCTGGACGCCTGCGCCGGCTACGACCTGTCCCGTAGGCAGGCTCGAGCCATCATCGACCGGCAGGTCACGCTCATCCGTGAGCAGTGGGCGGACGCTGCGGACCTGTGCGAGTTGACCGAAGCGGATAGGACGTTCCTGTTCGGTCGGCAGATCCTGAACGGTTACGCCTTCGGCGGGTACCCGACCGCCTGACGCCAACTCGCGTCGCTGGGCCCCACCACCGGACGGAGTTTCCACGCTCCACATGGAGCGGGTACCTGCCAGTCGGATGGTGCTGCCGTCCCGGAACAGCTCGACCAGGTGCGCCTCCTGGTGCGGGCTGATCTTGAGTTGCGCCCGCGCAGCTTGCCTGCAGCTCGGGCGACCGCCATGCCCTCTCGGGTCCGCATCTTGATCAGGTCGGAGTCGAACTCTGCGACCATGGCCAGCACGTCCCACAGCAGCCGGCCGACGGGGTCGGTCGGGTGTGCACGGAGCCGCCCAAGTTGCGCGTGACCTGGCGGCTGGTGATGCTGTCGATGATGTCCCGGGCGTGAGGCAGGGAGCGGGCCAGGCGGTCGAGCTTGGTGACGACGAGCGTGTCGCCGGCTCGGCAGGCGGTCAGGGCCTCGCGCACTCCTCGGCGGGCTCGCGTGGTGCCGGTCAGCCCGTGGTCGACGTAGATCCGGTCAGGGGTCACCCCGAGCCCGGTGAGCGCGTTGCGCTGGGCGGTCAGGTCCTGGCCTTGGGTCGAGACCCGGGCGTAACCGATCTTGAGTCCCAACACCGTGGGAGTGTGCTGTGTCAGGCCCGCAGCGGGAGGGCAATGCGGATGGGTCTGCTGGGACTGGGCGATGCTGCCTGGCCAGCGCGGACAAGTAGCCCGTTGGCTGTCCCAGAAGGGGTTCCTCGTCCGGTCGCCGATCGGGCCCAGACGGGCCCCCGTCGCCTGCGTTTCGGACGGCTCTGAGGAACGCCGGCTTCGCCGACATCGACGTGCAGTCGCCCATCGAGCGCCTCCGCGGGCCACGTGTACCCAGTCCCTTAGACCGGCTTGATGAGGACCAGGTACTCCTCGACGGGGTCTTCCGTGACGTCGATCGCCAGGTCCCGGTGTACGCCGCGCCCGGTCGCAAGGACGATCACCCGGTGCGGACCCGGTTCGGCCGGCGCCGGCACCCGGAGCGGCTCCTGGAACGTGCTCCCGCTGTTCACCATGAGTTCCTCATTGATGCTCACGACGAGCTCGGCACGCTCCTGCCAGTACCCATCACCCTGCGGAGCCGCGCTCGGATCGTCGCCAAGAGTGACCTGTACAGGGCCTGAGCGGACGCAGGTGCCGACGATTATCCCGACCCCGTCGACCGCCGCTTCGAGCAGCCACGGGGTCCCCGACCCGGCGAAAGCGTCAAGATTCTCAACCCGGGTCGGTTCCACTTGGCTATTCAGCACCGGGTAGGACCCGAAGGGGGCCAGCCAGAACTGGCCGAAGTCCACGGTCAATCGGCGACTCGAGATCATGGGGAAAGCCTACGGCTGGCGACGGGTCGCCGATCGGCGATCCGCGACCGGTCCACGATCGTTAGCTGGACGGTGTTTGTCCGGCAGGCAGCAACAGATTTGAACGACGGCGAGACGGCGGACGCCCGAGAACTGCTTCGGAAGCCGGAGACCGCAGGCCGTCTCGTCGGGGCTCTCGAGGCGGCCGGTCACGGCCTTGCCTTGGCACGTAAATCGCTGCCGTGCCACACTCACGACATGGATGCCACACTTGTTCTGGGGCAGCAGGGACGACTGGTCATCCCTGCACCGGTGCGCGAGGCCCTCGGTCTCGCGCCAGGCGACCACCTGCACATGCACCTGAGCGGCACCCGGCTGGTCCTCGAGCGACCGCAGGACGCGGTCGCTGAGTTGAGGGGTCTGGCTGCGACGGTTCCTTCGTCCCGGTCCCTGGTCGACGAGCTGCTCGGCGAGCGGCGCCAGGCGGCCGCACGCAGCGAGTGACGGTTCTCGACGCCTCCGCCGTCCTGGCCCTCGTGCACGACGAGCCCGGCGCGGACGTAGTGGCGCAGGCCCTGCCCGGCGCGGTGCTGGGTGCAGCGAACCTGGCAGAGGTCATAGGCAAACTCATCGACGCGGACGTGGACACCACCCGGGTGCGCCAACTGCTGTCCGCCGCTGGCGTACTGATCGAGCCGGTGACGGAGGCCGACGCGGAGTTGGCTGGAGCCCTGCGGGCACTCCCCGGCGGCAGATCCCTGTCGCTGGGCGACCGCTGCTGCCTGGCGCTGACCACGCGCACTGTGCCGCCCCTGGTGCTGACCGCAGACCGGGTCTGGGCGGACCTGGATCTACCGATCCGTGTGCAACTGATTCGGTAGCCGATCCTCGACCGGGCTGCCCGGACCGCTGGATGCCCAGAGCCCATGGCCGACGCGCGCAGGCGCGCTGCTCCGCGGTGTCCTGAGTGACGCTGACGAACGAGGGCAGGTGCGGCAGCGCGCCCTGCGCGCTGGCGTACGCGGCAGGCGGGGCCGGAGCGGAGCCCCGCAGCGTCCGCGACCGCAGGGCCCCCACCGGACGGCTCCGCTCGCCTAGTCACTCTGCTGCGTCGTCGGTCGCAGCACCTCAAGGACGACGCACAGCAGTGGCTCCGGCAGCACTGGGCAGCAGCCGCGCCGGACGGCCCGCCGGCAGAAACGGTGCAGGCGACAGAGGTGGACGAGATCGCGATCATCCAGGAACCCGAGCCAAACCATTTAAGGGGGCCATGCCCAGAGCGACGCGGCTCCTGGTGTCTCCTCCGCGGTGGCGATCTCGTTGGCCTCTCGGCCTGCACCAGCGTGTAGCCGGCCTTGCGGCTGTACTGCCGGCCGCCCTGGTCTCGCCAGGTGTAGGTGAACACGGCCCCGCGTCGCCGGATGCCGGCCGGGACCGGCCGGCGAGTCACGGCCGTACCGGCTCGACAGCGACGTCCACCTGGCCACTGTGAGCACCGGGTGTGGCACGTCCGGGGTGGACGAGCCGCCCCGTCCTGACCGAGGGATTGTCGGCTCCCGCGGCATCGCCTCAGGTCGGCTGTGAGCAAAGTGTGAGCATGATGATGGTCTGAATTCTGCTGTCCCTCGGTCACCGTCACCGAAACCTGCGATGACCAGCAGCGCGAGCAGTGGGGCGGGTGGGGCTCGAACCCACGACCGAGGGATTATGAGTCCCCTGCTCTGACCGGCTGAGCTACCGCCCCGGGCAGAAGCGTAGGACCAGCGGCCCGCCCGACCACCGCCCCCGGACGACGCTTCGGGTGGGGCCCGCGGCGACGACGGGCAGGATGGTGCACATGCTCCTCACCATCGAGCCGCTGACCGACGTCTCGAACTATGCCCGGGGCCGGGGCCTGGAGATCGTGCTCATCGTCAGCGGGGCGGCGCTGCTGGCCAGGCTGACGAGTTGGTCCGGCCGCCGCATCACCGACCGCATCGACGCCAACGCGCAGGAGAGCGACGCGCTGGTGCGCTCGGAGGCGTCCAAGCACCGGCATGCGCTGGCCCAGGTCGCCACCTGGGCCACGCTGGTGGCGATCTACTGCGTGACTGCGGTGCTGGTGCTGCAGCGGCTCGGCGTGCCGGTCGCCGGGCTGGTGGCCCCCGCCACGGTCGCCGGCGTCGCGCTGGGCTTCGGCGCCCAGCGCATCGTGCAGGACCTGCTCGCCGGGTTCTTCCTGATCACCGAGCGGCAGTACGGCTACGGCGACGTCGTACGGCTGACGGTGGCGGGCGGGGGGACGCCGATGACCGGGACGGTGGAGGACGTCACGCTGCGGGTCACGGAGATGCGCACGCTCGACGGCGAGGTCGTCATCACGCCCAACGGCCAGATCCTGCAGGTCGTCAACCTGTCCCGCGACTGGGCCCGCGCCGTGCTCGACATCCCGGTGCCTTCGGGCGCCGACGTCACCCGAATCACCGCCGTGCTGAAGCAGGTCGGCGACGACGCGATCGCCGACCCCCACCTGTCGTCGCTGCTACTGGACAGCCCGTCGGTGATGGGGGTGGAGAGCCTGCAGGTCGACCAGCTCGTCATCCGACTCGTCGCCCGCACCCTGCCGGGCAAGCAGTTCGACGTCAGCCGTGAGCTCCGGTCACGCGCCGCCGCCGCACTGCGCGCCGAGGGCCTGCACGTACAGCCGCTGCTCGACACCGCCGGGCCGTCGGCATGAGCCGCGTGCGCACATCCACCTTCGTCCTGCTGGCCGTCTTCTTCGCTGCGCTGGCGACGTACGTCGTCGTGCGGCCGCCGGCCCCCCCACCTGCCACGGCGGTGTACGCCCCGGCGACGGCTCCGGCGCCCACGCGTACGAGGGCCCCGAGCCGCGCGCCAAGAACTCCGACGCCGGAGGTCGTGCCGACGACGCCGCCGGCCGTCACCCGCGCGCCGCCGACGACCGCGCCGCTCACCCCGCCCGCTGTCACACCGCCGGCCCCGTCGCCAGCGCTGACGACGTCGGTGCCGCCGACGAGCCCTGCACCCTGAGGCCCGGCGTTAGCCTGCCCGGATGACCTCACCCCAGCGTCCCCTCGGCAGCGGCTTCGGTGGCCGCTCGACGGCCAGCGACGTACTCGCGGGCCGCGACCTGTCCGGCCGCCTCGCCCTGGTCACCGGCGGCTACTCCGGGCTGGGGCTGGAGACGGTCCGGGCGCTCGCCGGCGCCGGCGCGCAGGTCGTCGTACCGGCGCGGCGCCGCGAGCACGCCGAGCAGATGCTCGCCGAGCTGCCGGGGACGATCGAGGCCGAGACCCTCGACCTCGCCGACCTCGACAGCGTCCGGGCGTTCTCCGCGCGCTTTCTCGCGAGCGGCCGACAGATCGACCTGCTGATCAACAACGCAGCGGTGATGGCCTGCCCCGAGACCCGGGTCGGCCCCGGTTGGGAGGCGCAGCTCGCGACCAACCACCTCGGGCACTTCGCGCTCACCAACCTGCTGTGGCCCGCGGTCGCGACCAGCGGCGGCCGGGTCGTGGCGCTGTCCTCGACCGGCCACAAGCTCTCGCCGTTCCGCTTCGAGGACCCGCAGTTCACCACCGGCTACGACAAGTGGCTGGCGTACGGCCAGGCCAAGACCGCCAACAGCCTGTTCGCGGTGCACCTGGACGCGCTCGCGCAGGCCACCGGGGTCCGCGCGCTCGCCGTGCACCCGGGCGGGATCATGACGCCGCTGCAACGGCACCTGCCACGTCAGGAGATGGTGGCGAACGGCTGGATGGACGAGGCCGGCAACGTCGACGAGCGGTTCAAGACACCGGAGCAGGGCGCGGCGACGACCGTGTGGGCAGCCACGTCACCGTTGCTGGAAGGGGTCGGCGGCGTCTACTGCGAAGACTGCGACATTGCTGAGCCGACCGTGCCGGGCTCGCCGAGTGCCCGGATCCGGGGCGTCGACGCGCACGCCGTCGACCCGGACGCAGCCGCCCGGCTCTGGGCCCTGTCGGCGGAGCTGACCGGCGTCGACGCCTTCGGCTGAGCTCGGGCGCGGGCGGACCGGATGGCGCAGACAGATCGGGCGCGCCCAGATCCGGCGGAGCCCAGCGCCATCCGGCAGCGGGTGCCGGACGAATACCTGCTGTCGCCCGGTGCGCCCCGCCCCCGCAACCCGGCCGACCCGGTCCCGATCGGCGCACATACGCGGACAGCGCCCTATGTCGAGGGCTGGATCCGGCGCGTTGCGCTGCGTCCAGGGCCGCCGTGGGCCATTCTGCGCCGATGGACGGTCCGCTGGATCTCGACGCCGTCCGGCTGCTGTCGGCGTGGATGCAGGCCCGCCGGGACCTGTCCGCCCACCTGGACCTGCTGACCGCGTTCGGGCCGAGCGCCACCGAGCAGGTGGCCCGCAACCTTGCGCTCGTCGACGACCTGCACGGCAAAGACCACGCCGCCTGGCTGGCCTACCGCGGGCACGTCCAGCGGCGGGCCGCGGGCACGCTGGGGGAGTAGCGGCTCAGTTGGTCAGCGCGCCGGCGTAGAGCACGAACCGGTGTTCTCTCAGGAACCCGACCAGGGCCAGGCCGAACCGGTCGGCGAGCTGCACCGCGAGGCTGCTCGGCGCCGACACCCCAGCGAGCACGCCGACCCCGGCAACGACCGCCTTCTGGACCAGCTCGTAGCTCGTGCGTCCGCTGACCACGACGGTGTGGCCGGTCAGCGGCAGCAGGTCCGCCAGCAGCGCCCAGCCGACCACCTTGTCGAAGGCGTTGTGGCGTCCGACGTCCTCGCGTGCGCACAGCAGGGCGCCGGCCGGGTCGAACAGCCCGCTGGCATGCAGGCCGCCCGTCTTGTCGAACAGCGCCTGTGCAGCCCGCAGCCGACCCGGTAGCTGCAGCAGCAGGTCGGCGTCCACGGCGGTGGGTGTCACCGGCGCGACACCGCGGGCCGCCAGCGCGTCCAGGCTCTCCAGTCCACATACGCCGCACGCGCTCGAGACGGTGAAGCGTCGTGCGAGAGCGCCGGCAGCGACGGTCGGGGCCTGGGTGAGACGCACCGTCACGGTGTTGTCCCGCTGCTCGCGCGGCACCTGTACGCAGTGCCGCAGGGTCACGATGTCCTCACGCGAGCGCACCAGCCCTTCGCTGTGCAGGAACCCGGCGGCGAGCTCGAGGTCGGCCCCGGGCGTGCGCATGGTCACCGCGAGTGGGAACGCCCCGCCGGGGGACTCGACCCGTACCTCGAGCGGCTCCTCCACGGCGACCTGGTCCTCCCGGACGCGCACGGCGGAGTCCTCGACGACCTGCACCTGCACCCGTGCGCTGCTCCTGGCCACGCTGCAGCGTAGGTCGGGGGGCACCCCAGGCAGGTCCGTACGGTCGGGACCGGTAGGGCCTCAGGTGCCGTCCGCGAGCGACCGAAGAGACCTATGACGAGAGGGGTCAAAGCATGCGCTTCGCGCTCGTACTGGTACTGATCGGTGTGGTCATCGCCGGGTGGGCCTCGCTCTGCCTGCAGATCGGCGCGTGGCAGGTCGCGCGGACCAGCGCCGGCCCGGACGAGCGCCCGAGCAGGCGGCCGCCCCGGCAACGGTCCGGGCCGACGCTGCCGGCCGGTCACCGGCCTCCTGCCGGGCTCGGGCCGCTCAGTCCGAGCGAGCGTTTCCTCACCCAGGAGGCCGCCCGCGGCCTGCGCGAGCTGCAGCTGTTCCTGGTCGACCAGCGCGCCTGACCCACCCGGTCGGCGTCAGGCCCGGAGCCAGTCCAGCGGCTCGTCCGACACGACGGTCAACCGCTGAGTGGCGCGGGTGAGGGCGACGTAAAGCGTGCGGAGCCCAGCGGACGCTGTCGGGGCCTCGGCCACGATCTGCTCGGGGGCGAGCACGGCGCACCCGTCGAACTCGAGCCCCTTCGCCTGCCAGGTGTCGAGCACCTGCAGTCGGTCGTCGGCCGGCAGCGTGAGTCGCACCTGTTCGACCAGGGCCCGCGGACAGATCACCCCGACCGTGCCACCCACCTCTGCCAGCAGAGCGCCGACGGCGTCGGCGAGTGGCCCGCCTCGCAGCAGCGGCTCGACGCCGGTCGAGCGCACCGCTGCCGGAGGTACCGCGGCCGGGTCGATCCGCGCCAGCACCCGGGCGGCGAGGGCGGCGACCTCGGTGCCGGTGCGGTAGTTGGTGGTCAGCTGGACCTCGCGCAGCCGGGCCTTGCCCAGGCACCCGGCCATCGCGCTGCGTACCTCGTCGACGTCTGGCCAGGCCGACTGCACCCAGTCACCGACGACGGTCCAGGTGGCGCCACGGGCCCGGCGGGCGAGCATCCGCCACTGCAGCGGCGCGACGTCCTGTGCCTCGTCGACCACGACGTGGGCGTACGTCCGGTAGTCGTGCTCCTCGGCGATGTTGCGGGTGACCCGGCGGGTGCGGTCGGCGAACGTCGTCACCTCAGACATCCGGGCCAGCTCGTCGAGCTCGGCCAGCTCGTCGAAGGCGTCCGGGTCGGGCTCGGGCTCCGGCGGCGCACCGAGCAGCTCGCCGAGCTCGTCGAGCACGGCGGCATCGAGCGAGGTCAGCGGCGAGCCGTCGCGCCACGAGCCCGCGAGAGCCGCGACCTCCGCCTCGTCGAACAGGCCGTGCGCCAGCCTGGCCAGCGGCAGCCGGCGAAGTGCGGTCAGCACCTCGGCCGGCATCAGCACCGGCCAGACGACGTCGAGCCAGCGCAGCACGGTCGGGTCGCCGCGCAGCCACCGACCGAAGTCCTCGCGGTCGCCCGGCTCCTCCTTCGGGGCGCCCGGCCGCCGCGAGAACGCCCGCCACGCCGTCTCGGCGACCGCGGTCACGAACGCCGCCCGGCCGGCGTTGTGGCTGCGGGAGCCGCGCGCGACCTGGGCGCGCCGACGGGCGAGGTCGGCGCCCGGCAGTACCAGGCCGGTGCCCCACCGGGCCAGCTCGAGGTCGGGAACCTGCCGGCTGCCGCCGAGCTCGCGCACCACCCGGCGCAGCAGCGGCACCATCCGGGCGGAGCCCTTCACGGCGGCCACGACCGGCGGGTCGTCGGCGGTCACCGACAGGCCGGTCGGCAGCTGCGGCAACCGACCCAGGCTGGCCAGCCGCACGCTGGTCTCGCCGAGCGCCGGCAGCACCGCGCCGATGTAGTCCACGAACACTGGGGAGGGGCCGACGACGAGCACACCGCGGCGGGAGTACCAGTCGCGCCGGGCGTACATCAGGTAGGCGACGCGGTGCAGCGCGACGGCCGTCTTGCCGGTACCGGGGCCGCCGGTGACCACGAGCGCTCCGTCGTCGGGGGCGCGGACGGCCTCGTCCTGCTCGCGCTGGATGGTGGCGACGATGTCACGCATCCGGGGCCCGCGCTCGCGGCTGATCGCGGCCAGAAAGGCACCGTCGCCGATGACGGTGCTGGCCTCCAGGCCGTCGGCCGCTGCCGGGTCGAGCAGCTCGTCCTCGAGGCCACGGACCGTGGTGCCGCGCGTGGTGATCGTGCGCCGGCGCACGACGCCCTGGGGGTCGGCCGCCGTGGCGCGGTAGAAGGCCGCGGCGGCGGGGGCCCGCCAGTCGACGACGATCGGGTCCTGGTCCTCGGTACGCAGACCGAGCCGGCCGACGTGATGGACCACCCCGTCGGCCAGGTCGAGTCGGCCGAAGACGAGGCCCTCGCCGGCCAGGTCGAGGTCGGAACGCCGGGCCGCGGCCGCGAGGGCCTGCACGTCGCGCTCGTACAGCGACTGCGGGTTCTCACCTAGGTCGCGGCCAAGACTCGCGCGCTCATGCCGGACAGCGCGCTCGCGCAGCTCCTCCAGGCGGGCGGCGGCCAGGTCGACGTGCGCCTGCTCGCGCCGCATCTCATCCGCCAGCGGGCCGCTCAGGTGCGGGTCGCTCACGTGCCCGCCGCCGGGGCCTGGGCCTCCACCGGCTGGTCGAGGCGCTCGGGGTGGGCGAGCAGATCGAGCATCGCCGCGAAGTAGATGGCGCACTGGACGCCGTCGACGATCCGGTGGTCGCCGGTCATGCACAGCGTGAACTGGCGGACGGCCACGACCGCGCCATCTCGGACGACCGGGCGTTCGCTGACGGTGCCGAGCGCGATGTAGATGTGCGCGCGGGCGAACGGGACCGGTGCGAGGAAGACCTCCTCGACGCCGAGCGCCGCCACATTGGAGATGAACACCGCGCCGAGCGGGTGGCCCCGCTGGCCGAGCAGTGGGAGGCCGAGGCCGCCGAGCACCAGCGAGCTGGTGGCGATGAGCGGTCGCATCAGCGCTGTCGGCACGGCGGCTGCGATGCGCGCCGAGCGCTGGAAACCTTCGTCCGAGCCGGCCCGCAGCGCTTTCACACCTTTCCAGACCTCCGTCGCGATCTGTGCCGGGGTCAGCGTCTCGGCGCGTTCGACCTTGACCGGCGCGAGGTCGGTGCCGCGGCCGATATCGACGGCAAACCCGACGGCGACACCGTCGAAGGCCATCAGCCGGCCCCCGAGCACCCGCGCGTTGGCGGTGGGTACGCCGGTGAGCGCCCTGGCAGCAGCGGCACCGAGCACGTGCATCGCGGTGAGGCCCCTGGCGCCCTCGGCGCGATGGCAGGCGACGTAGTCGAGGACCGGGTCGGCGTCGACCACCAGCCGCGTCATCAGCCGGCCCTCACGGGACGGGCGCCAGGTGGCGATCGCGACCTTGCGCCGGGTGGCTGCCGGATCGGCCGTGGCCGCCGCGACCCAGCGGGCCCTGGCCCCCGCGACCGCGGCGAGCGAGGCCAGGGTGACGGCGCGGCGGGAGGGCACGCCCGGACGCTACTGGGCGACCTTTGCCGGCGGGCACCATGCCCACGCGGCTGCGGGCCTGCTACGGTATTCCCGGTTGCAAGTGCACCCCCTCGTACGTCATCGACGCCCGCGGAGTGTGATCGCGGATGTCCATCTTGGTCTCCGCGTGGTGACCAGGGTCCCGTGCAGTGCGGGGTCCCTC
The DNA here is from genome assembly GCA_046593925.1 of Mycobacteriales bacterium. Taxonomy (GTDB): domain Bacteria; phylum Actinomycetota; class Actinomycetes; order Mycobacteriales; family SCTD01; genus JAYVYM01. The sequence goes on along the minus strand of JBKJQN010000059.1, from coordinate 9,385 downwards.
GTTCTTCATAGGAGACAGCACATGGCACAGGGCACCGTGAAGTGGTTCAACGCCGAGAAGGGCTTCGGTTTCATCGCGCAGGATGGCGGCGGCGCCGATGTCTTCTGCCACTTCAGCGCCATCCAGACCGACGGCTACAAGTCGCTCGACGAGAACCAGCGTGTCGAGTTCGACATCACGCAGGGCCAGAAGGGCCCGCAGGCGGAGAATGTCCGTCCGCTCTAGCAGCTGAGGCACCACGACGGGCCCGGTCTCCACTTGGAGGCCGGGCCCGAGCGCTGTCCGGCCGGCGCCGGGCGCCCAGAATGAGTAGTCGGGTGTGTCCGATCACGATGTGACAACGACTGCCCTGTCCGACAGCTCGGAATCGTCACATCCGCTCCGGAGACGTACGTTCCGGCGGTCGCCCACACCGGGGCGCCTCCCGTCGGAAGGCACGATCCTTTGTCCGCACGCTCTACGCGCCGGTTGGCCCTGGCGGTCACCGCCGCGACCGGCCTCACCGCGCTCGCCCTGACCGGCACCGGCGCGACCTCGGTGGCCGCCGCCACGTCCAACGCCCGCCACCAGCTCCCCACCCCCGGCCTGGCGAAGGGCGGGGCGAACGACGCCCTCACCTCCGCCGAGCAGGAGGCGCAGGCCCGTAACGCGCCGGGGGCCGTCCGCCCGGGTGCCTACGGCGCGGCCTACGCCGCCGCGCAGCAGCTGCCGACGGCTGGCGGCGCCTGGACCGAGTCGACGAAGGTGCCCTACGACTCGGACGACCTGCGCTACCGGGACAGTCCCAACAACAACTCCACAGCCGGCCAGGGCCTGACGTCCGGCCGAGTCGTGGCGCTCGCCGACTCGCCGGACCACCAGACGACGTACGCCGGCGCGGCCAACGGCGGTGTCTTCCGGAGCCCTGACCACGGCGATACCTGGACGCCGATCAGCGACCGGCTGCCGTCGCTGTCGACCGGTGACCTCGCGACCGGGCCGGACGGCGCTCTGTGGCTGGCCACCGGTGAGGCCAACACCAGTGCCACGTCGTACGTGGGCAGCGGTGTGTACCGCCTCGCGCAGAGTGGCAGTGGCGCGGCGCGCGGCGCCGGCCAGGAGTTCACCCCCGGCAACCGGGTCGGCGACGACCTCGCCGCCCGGGGCGGCAACCCGCTCGCCGGCACCACGATCAACAAGCTGCAGTTCGACGGCGCCGGTGCGGTGTACGCGGCGACCAGCAAGGGTCTGTGGCGGACGTCAGACCGGGGTGACGCGGGCTGGACGCGGGTGTTCATCAACAACCCGGCTGCCCTCGGCGACCCGACGAACAGCGAGGCGCCGTACGCCAACATCGTCAACGACGTCATCAGCCGGCCGGGCCGGCCGGGTGTCGTGCTCGCCGCAGCAGGCTGGCGTAGCAGCACCGACATCACCTACTACGGCAACGGCTTCTACGTCAGCGACGCCGGGGGCGCAGCCGGCACGTTCAAGCGCGTCACTCCGTCGGGGCTCGCCAGCGACGACATCGGCAACACCACGTTCGCCTACTCGGCGGACGGCAGCACCCTGTACGCCGTCATCCAGTCGCTGAAGAAGATCAACACCGCCGGATCACCGACGGTGCTGGGTGGCGTCTACGTGTCCAGGAACGGCTCGCCCGGTGGTCCGTGGACGCAGATCGCGGACTCGCCCAAGCTGGCCAACACGACCGGCTCGGCACTGCGTCGCGACCTCGTCGGACCGGGCTACCAGCCGGGGATCCAGGCTTGGTACAACCAGTTCCTGGCGGTCGACCCGAAGGACCCGCAGCACGTCTACCTCGGTCTGGAAGAGGTCTACGAGACGCGCAACGGCGGTCAGGACTGGAAGGCCGTCGGCCCGTACTGGAACTTCTCCTTCCCCTGCTACAACCTCGACCGCAGCAAGAACAGCTGCCCGCTGACCACGCACTCCGACCAGCACGACGTGCTGTTCTCCGGCGGCAGCGTCTTCGTCGGCAACGACGGCGGCGTGTACTCGCGACCGGTCGCGAGCACGGCGATCAACGCCAATGGCAACGCGACCGACTGGCACGACCAGAACGCCGGCCTGCACTCCCTTCAGTACTACTCCGCCGCGGCGGGCAAGGACGCGCAGCTCGGCGGCGTCGTGCTCTCGGGTGGACTGCAGGACAACGGCGGGTCGGTGCTGCGCGGGCTGCGTCCCGACGGCACGTCCACCGACCCGGGCGACGGGGCCTTCTTCCCGGCCAACGCCGGTGGCCGCGGCAAGATGGGCTCGAACTTCGGCGGGGACGGCGGTGACACCTTGGTCGACCCGGCCAACGGCTGCAACGCGGTCGGTGAGTACGTCTATCTGGCGCTGCGCAAGACGGTGACGCCGTGCGGCGCCACCGACGGCACGAAGCCAGGCACCGTCAACATCGCACCGCTGGATGCTGCGCCCCGCTTCATCGCCCCGATCGAGGCCGACTCCACCAACCCGGACCACTGGTTCGCCGGCGGCAACTCGGTCTGGTTCAACGGCAAGGGCTTCGGGATCGCCAGCGGCAGCGACTGGGTCGAGGCCGCGAATCTCGGTGCCAACAACGGTGTGCCCAACTCCACGACACAGGTCGGCAGCGCGCACGACACGGCGTACGCCGGCTTCTGCGGGCCGTGCAACAACACCGGCTTCGCACGCGGCCTGGCCCGCGTCGAGCCGGCGCCCGGTGGCGGCTGGACGACGACCGTCCTCGCGGCATCGGGGCTGCCCAACCGCTTCGTCCAGGGCATCTGGGTCGACCCGTCCGACGTCCGGCACGTGCTGGTGGCCTCCAACGGCTTTAGCCGCCGCTGGACCGAGGGCCCCGACGCAGGCACCGGCCACCTGTTCGAGTCCACCGACGGCGGCCAGACCTTCAAGGACGTCTCCGGCAACCTGCCCGACGTCCCCGCCGACGACATTCAGGTCGTCGGGGGCAAGGTCGTGCTGGCCACTGACCTCGGCGTCTTCGTGGCCGATCGCAAGGCTCCGGGCACGCTGCTGGCCTGGGCTCGCCTGGGCGGCAACCTGCCGGCGGTCACCGTGACCGACCTGTCGGTCGGGCCTGACGGCGTGCTCTACGCGGCGACGCACGGCCGCGGTATCTGGGGTTTCCGGACCGGCCAGCTCTAGCCGGCTGTTGCTCGTCGTCCCGGTCCCGCGCCTGTCGCGAGGCCGGGATGACGTGCGTCCGGCTGCTCCCTGCGGGGTCAGCGACCCGGCAGGTAGGCCTGACCGACCGCGACCGGGGGCCGGTCGACAGGCGTTCCGGAGCCGTCCCGGCGCCCGTCGGGCGCCGGGAGCTCCACCGGGTCACCCCCGGCAGCCGCGGCCCAGGCAGAGGCGGGGCCGGCCCAGCCAAGGACGAGCCGGCTCTCGCCCGAGAGCAGCCGCTGCACGCGTACGCCACCCGTGGCCCGGCCCTTGCGGGGGTACTCCGACAGCGGTGTGACCTTGACGCTGCTGACGGTGCCGGGACCTTTGCCGTGTGCAGCCAGCCCAGCCCCGGTCACCACGACGGGCTCCTCGAACAGCGTGTCGCCGCCCTCGAGCCGCACCGCGCTGAACCCGACGACCACGGCGCCGGCCGCGAGCTTGACACCGGCGATGCCTGTCGCCAGCCGTCCCTGCGGCCGTACCGCCGAGGCGGGGAAGCGCAGCAGGTCGGCGGTGGAGGTGAACAGCACCAGCTCCTCCTCGCCGTCGTCCAGCTCGACCGCACCGACGACCTCGTCGCCGGGACGCAGCGCGACGACCTCCACGGCGTCCAGGCGGGTCGGCCAGTCGGGGCCGACCCGCTTGACGATGCCGAGCCGGGTCGCGAGCGCCAGCCCGGTCGAGCCCGGGTCGTACGTCGTCAGCGCCAGGACCCGCTCGCCTCGCCCCAAACCGACGAACTCGCTGGCAGGGGCGCCACCGCGCAACGACAGCGCGCCGGTCGTGACACCGGGAACCGCCGGCAGGTCGAGCACGCCGAGCCGCAGCACCCGGCCGGCGGTGGTCACCAACCCGACCTGGCCGCGGGCCGTCGCGCGGACCCCGCTGACGATGACGTCGTGGCGGTGCCGTCTGCTGCCGGGACGCGGGTCCTCCATCACGACCGGCGTGCGGGCCAGGAGCCCCGCTGACGACAACAGCACGTCCACCGGGTCGTCGGCCACCTCGAGGGCGGCGCTGCACGCGGTGACCAGCGCCTTCAGGTCGCCGCCGACCAGGACGGTGCGCCGGGGCGTGCCGTGCTCGCGGGCGACGTCGGCCAGCTCCTGCGCGACGACGCCGCGCAGGACCGCCGGGTCGGCCAGGATGCGCTCGAGCTCGGCGATGGTGGCGCGCAGCTCGGCCAGCTCGGCGCGCAGCCGCTCGACCTCCAGGGCCACCAGCCTGCGCAGCTGCATGTCCAGCACGTACGTCGCCTGCACCTCCGTCAGGCCGATCTGCGCGACCAGCCCGGCGCGTGCCTGCGCGGCGTCCTGCGAGCCGCGGATGATCCGCACGACCTCGTCGATCGCGTCGAGTGCGATCAGCAGCCCCTCGACCAGGTGCGCGCGCTCCTGCGCCTTGCGCAGCCGGAACCGCGTACGGCGGGTGACGACGTCGACCCTGTGGTCCAGGAAGACCTGCAGCAGGGATTTCAGCCCCAGCGTGCGCGGCTGGCCGTCGACCAGGGCAACGTTGTTGATCCCGAAGCTCTCCTCGAGCGGGGTTAGCCGGTACAGCTCGGCCAGTACGGCCTGCGGGTTGAAGCCGGCTTTGACGTCGATCACCAGCTGGGTGCCGAGCGAGCGGTCGGTGAGGTCTTTCAGGTCGGCGATGCCGAGCAGCTTCTTGCTGAGCACCAGCTCCTTGACCTTCGCGATGACCCGTTCGGCGCCGACGCCGTACGGCAGCTCGGTGACGGTGACCGAGCTCCTGCCGCGCGGGAGCGCACCGATCTCCGCAGTCGCCCGCATCCGTACGACTCCGCGCCCCGTCTCGTACGCCGCCCGCACCTCGGTCATCCCCAGCAGCTGGCCGCCGGTCGGCAGGTCGGGCCCCGGCACGTACCGCATGAGGTCGTCGAGGTCGGCCCCCGGCTGCTCGAGCAGGTGCCTCGCGGCGTTGACGACCTCCACCAGGTTGTGCGGGATCATGTTGGTGGCCATCCCGACGGCGATGCCGCTGGTGCCGTTGACGAGCAGGTTGGGGAAGGCCGCCGGCAGCACCGACGGCTGGGTCAGGCTGCCGTCGTAGTTGTCCTCGACGTCGACGGTCTGCTCGTCCAGGGTGTCGGTCATCAACAGCGCCGCCGGCGTCAGGCGGCACTCGGTGTAACGCGAGGCAGCCGGGCCGGCGTCCGGCGACCCCCAGTTGCCGTGCCCGTCGATCAGCGGCACCCGCAGGCTGAAGGGCTGGGCGAGGCGCACCATCGCGTCGTAGATCGCGCCGTCGCCGTGCGGGTGGTACTTGCCCATGACGCTGCCGACGACCCGGGCGCTCTTGACGTATGGCCGGTCGGGGCGCAGCCCGTCCTCCGCCATTGCGTACAGGATGCGGCGGTGCACCGGTTTCAGGCCGTCGCGGGCGTCTGGCAGCGCCCGCGAGTAGATGACGCTGTAGGAGTAGTCGAGGTAGGAGCTCTCGATCTCCTCGACCAGGCTGGTCTCGAGGATCGTGCCCTCGCCCTCGAAAGGTGCGATGTCGCTGCGGGTCTGCCGCCGGCGCGGGGGCATCAGGTGTCGAGGGCGTCGCGGTCGACCCGCGCGGCGTTGGCGACGATGAAGTCGCGGCGTGGGGCGACGTCATTGCCCATCAGCAGCTCCAGCGCCCGCTCGGCCGCCTCGGCCTCGCCGCCCCTGATCCGGCGCAGCGTGCGGGTGGCCGGGTGCATCGTGGTGTCGGCCAGCTGGTCGGGGTCCATCTCGCCGAGCCCCTTGTAGCGCTGGATCTGACCCTTCACCCGGGCGCCGCGAGCCGCGATCCTCTTCAGCTCGCCCTGCATCTGCTTCTCGGAGTAGGTATAGATGGGCGCTTTCGAGCCGGCGACTTCGATCCGGTGCAACGGCGGCACGGCGGCGTACAGCCTGCCCTGCTCGATCACCGGGCGCATGTAGCGCGCGAACAAGGTGATGAGCAGGCAGCGGATGTGGGCGCCGTCGACGTCGGCGTCCATCATCAGCACGACCTTGCCGTACCGCATCTGCTCGAGGTCGAACGTCCGGCCGGTGCCGGCGCCGACCACCTGGATGATCGCGGCGCACTCGGCGTTGCCGAGCATCTCCGACACGCCGGCCTTCTGGACGTTGAGGATCTTGCCGCGGAGGGGGAGCAGCGCCTGGAACTCCGAGTTGCGCGCAAGCTTTCCGGTGCCTAGCGCGCTGTCGCCCTCGACCAGCCAGAGCTCGGTACGGCTGACGTCGGTCGACCGGCAGTCGGCAAGCTTGGCGGGCAGGGTGCTGGACTCCAGCGCGGTCTTGCGCCGGGCGGCGTCCTTGTGGGCTTTGGCGGCCTGCCGGGTCTTGGCGGCGGCGACGACTTTCTCCAGCACCGTACGGACCTGCGCCTTGCGCTTGCGATCCTCCAGGAAGGCGGTGCGCAGGCCGCGGCTGACCACCTCGTTGACAATCTTCGTGACACCGGGGGTGCCGAGCTCATCCTTCGTCTGCCCGAGGTATTGAGGCTCGGGCAGCCGGACCGTCACGACGGCGGTGAGCCCCTCCAGGACGTCGTCCCTGGTGAGGTTGTCGTCGTTGACCCGCAGCACGCGGGCCGCCTTCGCCGCATCGTTGAGGGTCTTGAGCAGGGCGCGCTCGAAGCCGGTCTGGTGGGTGCCGCCGTGGCCGGTCGCCACGACGTTGCAGAAGCTCTGGACCGTCGTGTCGTAGCCGACGCCCCAGCGCAGCGCGACGTCGACCTCGCAGGTGCGCTCGACCTCCCGGGTGGCCAGGTGGCCGTCCGCGTCGAGCACCGGCACGGTCTCGCGGAAGGTGCCCTCACCGACCAGGTGCACGGGGTCGCACACGGCGCCGTCGGCGGCCAGGTGCTCGGCGAAGTCGACGGTGCCGCCGTCGAAGCGGAACGTCTCGTCCGGGGCCCCGACGCCGCGGATCGTCAGCTCCAGGCCCGGCACCAGGAAGGCCGTCTGCCGCAGGCGCGACCGCAGCTGCTCGACGTCCACGCCGGAGCCCTTGCTGAACAGCGGGAGGTCGGGCCACCAGCGCACCGACGTCCCGGTGGCCCCCCGCGGTGCCTTGCCGGCGATCGAGAGACCGGCCCTTGGCGTGAAGGCGCCCGGCCCGCCGTCGGCGAACGTGCCCGGCACCCCGCGCTGGAAGCTCATCGTGTGCACCCGCCCACCGCGTCGGACGACCGCGTCGAGCCGGGCCGACAGCGCGTTGACGACCGAGGCGCCGACGCCGTGCAGGCCACCGGAGGTCTTGTAGCCGGCGCCACCGAACTTGCCGCCCGCATGCAGTTTCGTGAGGACCAGCTCGACGCCGGTCAGGCCGCTCCTGGGCTCCACGTCGACCGGGATCCCGCGGCCGTCGTCGGTGACCTCGACCGAGCCGTCGTCGTGCAGGACGACCTCGACGTGCTCGCAGTGCCCGGCCAGCGCCTCGTCGACCGCGTTGTCGATGATCTCGTAGGCCAGGTGGGTCAGGCCTTTGGAGTCGGTCGAGCCGATGTACATCCCGGGGCGCTTGCGAACGGCCTCCAGGCCTTCGAGCACCGACAGGCTACGGGCGTCGTACGTGCTGGTGGGAGGCGGGTCGAGCGGTGCGGGGCGGGTCACACGGCTCCTGTCGTCCGGGCTGGGGCTGGCTGCAGTCTGCCAGCCGGCGCGGCTCCGCGGCCGGTGCGGCACGCTGGCTGTGTGCGCGATCTGACAGCTCTGCCGAAGGCGCACCTGCACCTGCACCTGACCGGTGGGATGCGGCCCGGGACGCTGCTCGAGCTGGCCGCTGCCCAGGGTCGCGCGCTGCCAGCCGGGCTGCTCGACCCGCTCGGCGCCCGCGTCGACGTCACCGTCCGCCGGGGCTGGCCGCGCTTCCAACGGCTGTACGACGCCGCCCGCGAGGTGCTGGTCGGGCCGGTCGAGGTGCGCCGCGTCGTCCGGGAGATCGTCGAGGACGAGGCCACCTCCGGTACCGGCTGGCTCGAGCTGCAGGTCGACCCCAGCTCGTACGCGACGCGGCTCGGTGGCCTGCCGGCAACCGTCGAGCTGCTGCTCGACGCCCTCGCCGAGGGCACCCGCACGACCGGGGTCGGCAGCGCGCTCGTGCTGGCTGCCAACCGCACCCGGCACCCGGCAGAGGCCGAGACCCTCGCCCGGCTGGCCCGGCGATGGGCTGGCCACGGCGTCGTCGGCCTCGGGCTGTCCAACGACGAGACGGTCGGGGTGATGGAGGACTTCGCGAAGGCTTTCCGGCTGGCCCGTGACGCCGGGCTGGTCGCGCTACCGCACGCCGGCGAGCTGCGCGGGCCGCGGTCGGTGCGCGCCGCCGTCGAGGACCTCGGCGCTGTTCGGCTGGGCCATGGCGTGCGGTCGGTGGAGGACCCTGCGCTGCTCGAGCTGATGGCTGACCGGCAGGTGGTCTGCGAGGTCTGCCCGGCGTCCAACGTCGCGCTCGGCGTGCTCCCGTCGGCTGCAGCGGTGCCCGTCCTGCGGCTGCGTGCCGCGGGGGTGCCCGTGGCGCTGGGGGCGGATGACCCGCTGCTGTTCCGCTCCGGCCTGCTCGCGCAGTACGAGACCGCCCGCAACGCCTGGCAGCTGGACGACGCGGGGTTGGCCGACCTCGCGCGGTGCTCGGTGCGCGGCTCCACCGCGCCGGCCGACGTCCGCGCGCGCCTGCTGGCCGGCATCGACGCCTGGCTGACCGGGCCCGACCTGCCCGGGTGATCCAGGTCCGCTCAGCATCGCCAGGGCGGCACTGAGCGGACCTGGATCTTCGGCGGCGCTGGTCAGCGGCGATTTGACAGGGCATGATGTGGCCAACGGGACGACTGGGACGTACGAGGCCGCTGGGGAAGGCGCACCTCGACACCAGGAGGCCCCGTGTCCGCCACCAGCGGAGTGCTCTACGTCCACTCCAGCCCGCCGGCGATCGTGCCCCACATCGAGTGGGCCGTCGGCGCCGAGCTCGGGGTGCGTACCAGCCTGTCCTGGTCCGACCAGGCGGCTGCCCCCGGCTCCCTGCGCGCTGAGATCAGCTGGCTCGGCCGGGCCGGGACAGCGGGGCGGCTCGCCGCGGCGCTGCGCGGGTGGCAGGTGCTGCGATACGAGGTGACCGAGCTGGCCAGCCCCGGGTGTGACGGCGAACGCTGGTCGGTGACCCCCGGCCTCGGCGTGTTCCGAGCCGCGATGAGCGCCAACGGAGCCGGTCCTCCCCGACCAGGACGTCGC
>JBKJQN010000095.1:0-28867 GCA_046593925.1 Mycobacteriales bacterium | reverse complement strand
GGGCCTGCTCGTGGGCTGTACCCCGCCCACGCTGGCGCGGCTGCGGGTGGGCGAGCAGGCCACGCTCGCCACCAGCCTGGTCGTGCGCGAGGACTCCCTCACCCTCTACGGATTCGCCGACGACGACGAGCGGGCGATGTTCGAGCTGGTGCAGACCGCCACCGGCGTCGGTCCACGCCTTGCCCAGGCCGTGCTGAGCACGCTGAACCCGGATCAGGTGCGCCAGGCTTTGGTCACCGAGGACCTCGTCGCGCTCATGCGGGTCCCCGGGGTGGGCCGCAAGGGCGCCCAACGCCTGGTGCTCGAGCTCAAGGACAAGGTCGGTCTCCCGGGGCGGCTGGGCCCGCTGGGCGCCGGGGTGCCGCCCCTGGAGATCCCGACCGGACCCGCCTGGCGGCTCCAGCTGCTCGCCGCGCTCACCGGTCTGGGCTGGACCGGGCGTGAGGCCGAGGAGTCGGTCGCCCTGGTCACCGCCGACCTGGCCGCTGATGCTGATCCGGACCTCACGCTGCTGCTGCGTCACGCGCTGCGTGAGCTCGGGCCCCGCCGGTGAGCGACGACGCGCTCGAGCGCGCCGAGCAGGCCGAGCTCGACCGACGCCAGGACCCGGAGGCGGGGGTCGTGGACCCACGGCCGCTGCTCGACGACCGGGCGGTGGATGCCGCGCTGCGGCCCCGCCGGTTGGAGGAGTTCGTCGGCCAGGAACGGGTCCGCGAGCAGCTCAGCCTGGTCCTGGCCAGTGCCGCGGCCCGTGGACAGACCCCCGACCATGTGCTGCTCTCCGGCCCCCCGGGCCTGGGCAAGACCACCCTCGCCGGGATCATCGCCGCCGAGCTCGGCACGACGTTGCGGATCACCAGCGGCCCGGCCCTGGAGCGGGCCGGTGACCTCGCCTCGATGCTCTCCACCCTGGAGCGCGGGGAGGTGCTCTTCATCGACGAGATCCACCGGATGGCCCGCCCCGCCGAAGAGCTCCTCTACATGGCGATGGAGGACTTCCGGGTCGACGTCGTCGTCGGCAAGGGCCCCGGCTCGACCGCGATCCCACTCGACGTACCGCCGTTCACGCTGGTCGGCGCCACGACCCGATCGGGCCTGCTCACCGGCCCGCTGCGCGACCGCTTCGGCTTCACCGCGCACATGGAGCCGTACAGCCCGCGGGAGCTGGAGCAGGTGCTCCTGCGCAGCGCAGGGCTGCTGGGTGTGCCGCTGCGGGGCGACGGCGCGACCGAGATCGCCGGGCGCTCCCGCGGGACGCCGCGTGTCACCAACCGGCTGCTGCGCCGGGTACGCGACTTCGCCGAGGTGCGCGCCGACGGCGTCGTCACCCGCGAGGTTGCCCGCGCCGCGCTCGAGGTCTACGACGTCGACGAGCTCGGGCTCGACCGGCTGGACCGCTCCGTGCTCGACGCGCTGGTACGCAGGTTCGGGGGTGGCCCGGTCGGGCTGTCGACGCTGGCCGTCGCGGTCAGCGAGGAACGCGAGACCGTGGAGGATGTCGCCGAGCCCTTCCTGGTGCGTTCGGGGCTGGTCGTACGCACACCGCGCGGCCGGGTCGCCACCCCTGCCGCCTGGCAGCACCTCGGCCTCACGCCGCCCAGACCCGTCGGGGTGCTCCCGCTCGACCTCGGCTGAGCGCGCCGCCGCCACCGGAACCGCCGTGTGCGACCTGCCGTTAACGGCACAGAGCCCACGTATGCTCAACCGGTCCGGGCCTGTCGGCCGGCGCTGCCCGCCCTTACGGCCGTGGCCCGGCGAAGGCCGCACACCCGACCCGGGTGCCGCACCACCGGCGCCCGCTGACCACGACGCCGCCTGTCGACGACAAGGACCCGCCCCGTGGCACGACCTGCGCCCACCTCCCGCGGCCAGCTGCGCGTCGGCCGCTACCTCGGCGCGCTGCTCGCTGCCATCGCGGTGCTGTACGCCGTGGTGTTCCTCGCCGGACCGGGCAACTCGCCTTTGACGCCCAAGCTCGGCCTGGACCTGCAGGGCGGCGCGAGCGTGATCCTGGAGGCCCGGCCGCCCAACGGGAGCACCGCCTCGGCCGACCAGCTCGCCACCGCTGTCGACATCATCCGGCAGCGCGTCAACAGTGCCGGCGTCTCCGAGGCCGAGGTCGTCGTACAGGGCCAGAACATCGTCGTCAGCGTCCCCGGTGGAAACCGCTCGTCTATCAAAAACGTCACGCAGACCGCCCAGCTGCGGTTCCGCGAGGTCCTCAAGACCGGGCCGGGCTCCCCGGCCGCCGCCACCCCGCCGGCCGCGCCGCAGCTGCTGGCCCCACCGAGCGCAGCCCCGGGCGCCGCTGCCACCCCCACACCCAGTTCAAGCCCGGCCGGCCGGGCGCTGTCCCGGGTGCTCCAGGACGCCACCCCGACGCCCGCTGCTACCCCGGCGGCACCCGCAGCAACGCCTACGGCACCCGGCGCCCCCCCGACGACGCCCGCCGCGACCGACCCGGCGGCCACGCCGAGCCCGACACCGAGCGGCAGCTCGCTGGTCGAGCGCAAGCCCGGGCAGGTGCTCACCGGTGACCCGGCGACCGATGAGAACTTCGCGGCGCTCGACTGCTCCGACCCGGCCAACCGGCGGGGCGTGGGCGACACCGACAAGCCGGACGGGCAGATCGTCGCCTGCTCCAAGGACGGCGCCATCAAGTACAAGCTCGACGTCGCCAAGGTCGTCGGCACCGACGTCAAGGGCGCGACGTCCGGCCCGATCCAACAGGGCACCGGCGGCTACCAGGTGCTGGTCTCCTTCAACGGCCCCGGCCAGGACAAGTTCACGGAGCTGACGAAGAACACCATCGGCAAGCAGGTCGCCGTCGTGCTCGACGGCGTCGTGCAGAGCGCGCCGACCATCAACTCGCGGATCGACTCCGACGCCCAGATCACCGGCAGTTTCACCCAGAAATCTGCGCAGGAGCTCGCCAATGTCCTCAAGTACGGCGCGCTGCCACTGACCTTCGTCGCACAGGAGGAGCAGACGGTCTCCCCGACGCTGGGCACCGACCAGTTGCGCAGCGGCCTGCTTGCGGGCGGCATCGGCCTGATCGCGGTCGTCCTCTACTCGCTGCTCTACTACCGGGCCCTCGGCCTGGTGACGATCTCCAGCCTGCTGGTCTCGGCGGTGCTGACGTACGCCGCGATCTGCATCCTCGGCGAGCGGATCGGCTTCGCCCTGTCGCTGGCCGGCATCGCCGGCTTCATCGTCGCGGTCGGCATCACGGCCGACTCGTTCGTCGTGTACTTCGAGCGGCTCAAGGACGAGATCAAGGAAGGTCGCACCCCGCGCAGCGCGGTCGACCGCGCATGGGTACGCGCCCGGCGGACCATCCTGTCGGCCGACACCGTCTCGTTCCTCGCGGCGATCATCCTGTACTTCGTGTCGGTCGGCGGCGTCCGCGGCTTCGCCTTCACGCTCGGGCTCTCCACCCTGCTCGACGTCGTGGTGGTGTTCCTGTTCACCCGCCCGCTGGTGTCGCTGCTCTCCAGGTACCGCTGGTTCTCCCGCAGTGGTCCGACCGGCTTCCACGGGCCGGACGGCGGCCAGCCGGTCAGTACGCAGACCGCGGCCCCGGCTGCGCGTCGTCGAAGTCCTGCCGGCGCTGAACCAGTAGGCGCCGGCTCGGTAGCCGGCCCCGTCATCGCCGGCTCTGCCACGGAGGCCTGAGATGTCCCTCGCCCGCCGGCTCTACCGCGGTGAGACCGCCTTCCCGCTGATCCAGCGACGCAAGCGGTTCTACGGCATCTCGATCGGCCTCGTTGCGATTGCGCTGCTGAGCATGCTCATCCAGGGCTTCAACCTCGGGGTCGAGTTCAAGGGTGGGTCGACCTTCCAGTTCCCGGCCAACGGCCACAGCGTTGCCGATGCCCGGTCGACCTTCGAGCGGCTGAAGATCGGCGAGGTCATCCCGCAGGAGCTCGGTCGCCCAGGTACCTCCGCCAAGGACCTGCGCGTCCAGGCCGAGCCGCTGACGACAGCCCAGGTCGACATCGTGATCGCGGCCGTCCAGAAGGACTTCGGGATCACCGATGCCAACCTGATCAACCCCTCGTCGGTCGGGCCGGCGTGGGGCCAGCAGATCACCAACAAGGCGCTGCAGGGCCTGTTCGCCTTCCTGATCGCAGTGATCATCTACATCTCGATCCGGTTCGAGCCGAAGATGGCGATCGCGGCGATCGTGGCGCTGATCCACGACCTGATCCTGACCGCCGGGATCTACTCCCTGACGCAGTTCGTGGTGACGCCGTCCACGGTCATCGCACTACTGACGGTCCTGGGCTACTCGCTGTACGACACGATCGTGGTGTTCGACAAGGTCGAGGAGAACACCCGAGGGCTGGCCGGCAGCAGCCGGTCGACCTACAGCGAGGCGGCCGAGCTGGCGGTCAACCAGACGTTCATGCGTTCGATCAACACCTCGCTGATCGCCTTGCTGCCGGTGTCGGGGCTGCTGTTCGTCGGCGCGTTCCTGCTGGGCGCCGGCACCCTGAAGGACCTCGCGCTCGCGCTGTTCGTGGGGCTGGCGTCCGGGGCGTACTCCTCGCTGTTCCTGGCGACCCCGCTGCTCGCTGACCTCAAGGAGCGCGAGCCGCAGTACCGCGCGCTGTCCGCCCGGGTGCTCGCCCGGCGCAGCGGCACCGGTCGCAGCAGCCTGCGTGCTACGGCACCGGCTGCGGCCGTCGGCGCGGTGCGAACCGGTGGCGGTTCGGTGGCTGTCGCCGGCAGCGCGGCGCCGGCAGCCGAACCTGGCCCCGGGCCGGCGGCGACCCGTCGGCCACCCGGAAAGGCGCAGGCCAAGCGCAAGGGCGGCCGGCCCTCGGGCAAGCGCCGGCGCTGACGTGGCCCTGGACCTCGAGGCCCTGCTGCGCTCCCGGATCACCGACGTCGCCGACTTCCCCGAACCTGGGGTCACCTTCAAAGACATCACCCCGCTGCTGGCCGACCACGTCGCGTTCGCCGGGGTCGTCGACGCCGTCGTCTCACACTTCGGTCGCGGCACGGTCGACAAGGTCGCGGGCATCGAGGCCCGCGGCTTCCTGCTCGGCGCGCCGGTGGCGTACCACTTCGGCGCCGGCTTCGTCCCGGTCCGCAAGAAGGGCAAGCTGCCGCGCTCGACGCACGCCGAGGCCTTCGACCTCGAGTACGGCTCGGCGGAGCTCGAGGTGCATCGGGATGCCTTTGCCCCGGGGGAGCGGGTGCTGGTCGTCGACGACGTGCTCGCCACCGGCGGGACGGCGGTGGCGGCCGTCACGCTGGTCGAGCAGGCCGGCGCCGTCCCGATCGGGCTGTCGGTGCTGATGGAGCTGTCCTTGCTCGGCGGCCGGGCCCGGGTGGGGGCCGCCGCCCCCGGGCTCGAGCTGCACACGCTGCTGCGGTACTGAGCTCGCCGCGCGGGCCCGGGCGCGTCGCCTCGTAGACTGACGTGGACCGCGAAAGGAGCTGCCTGTGGCGACGGAGACCCCGCCCACCGCACCGGGCCGGCCCGACGCCTTGACCCCGGTGGGGAGCCCGGCCGTTGAGGTGACCGGCCCGCCCGCCGGGCGCCGCGTGCGGGCGCGGCTGGCGCGTCTCACCGCTCCCTATGCCGCCGCGTCCCCTCCGGTCCTGGAGCCGCTGACCCGCACCATCCGCGTCGCGCACCCCAAGGCCGACCTGCGGCCCGTCCAGCGGGCGTACGAGATCGCCGAGGCGGCGCACGACGGTCAGCGCCGGCGCAGCGGCGACCCGTACATCACCCATCCGCTCGCGGTGACGACCATCCTGGCTGAGCTCGGCATGGACACCACCACCCTGGTCGCCGCGCTGCTGCACGACACCGTCGAGGACACCTCCACGACGCTGGACGGGGTCCGAGAAGAGTTCGGCGAGGACGTCGCGCACCTGGTCGACGGCGTGACCAAGCTCGACAAGGTCAAGTACGGCGAGTCGGCCGAGGCCGAGACGATCCGCAAGATGGTCGTGGCGATGGCCCGTGACCCGCGGGTACTGGTCATCAAGCTGGCCGACCGGCTGCACAACATGCGCACGCTGCGCTTCCTGTCGCCGGACAAGCAGGAGGTCAAGGCCCGCGAGACGCTCGAGATCTTCGCGCCGCTGGCCCACCGGCTGGGCATGAACACCATCAAGTGGGAGCTCGAGGACCTCGCCTTCGCCACGCTGTACCCCAAGCGCTACGACGAGATCGTCCGGCTGGTCGCCGATCGGGCGCCCTCGCGTGACACCCAGCTGACCCAGGTGACCGAACGCGTCCAGGCCAACCTGAAGGCGGCGAAGGTGCCGGCGACGGTGAGTGGGCGGCCCAAGCACTACTACTCGATCTACCAGAAGATGATCGTACGTGGTCGCGACTTCGCCGATATCTACGACCTCGTGGGTATCCGCGTACTCGTCGACTCGGTCCGCGACTGCTATGCGGCCCTCGGTACCGTCCACGCGCTGTGGTCACCGGTCCCCGGGCGGTTCAAGGACTACATCGCGATGCCCAAGTTCAACATGTACCAGTCGTTGCACACCACAGTGATCGGCCCCGAGGGCAAGCCCGTCGAACTGCAGATCCGCACCAACGAGATGCACAAGCGCGCGGAGTACGGCATCGCAGCGCACTGGAAGTACAAGGAGGGCGGCCCCGCCGGAGCCCTCCGCGGCGACGACATGGCCTGGCTGCGCCAGCTGCTCGACTGGCAGAAGGAAGCTGCCGACCCGGGGGAGTTTCTGGACTCGCTGCGCTTCGACCTGCACTCCACCGAGGTCTTCGTCTTCACCCCCAAGGGCGACGTCGTCCCGCTGGTGTCCGGTGCCACCGCCGTCGACTTCGCGTACGCCGTGCACACCGAGGTCGGCCACCGCTGCATCGGGGCCCGCGTCAACGGCCGACTGGTGCCGCTGGAGTCGGTGCTGGAGAACGGCGACGTGCTGGAGATCTTCACCAGCAAGGCCGAGGGTGCCGGGCCGTCCCAGGACTGGCTGGGCTTCGTCAAGAGCCCCCGGGCCCGCAACAAGATCCGGGCCTGGTTCGCCAAGGAGCGCCGTGAGGATGCCGTCGACACCGGGAAGGACCTGATCGCCCGCGCCGTACGCAAGCAGGGCCTCCCGCTGCAGCGGCTGCTCGGCGGTGAGGCGCTGCCCAGCCTGGCCAGGGACCTGCGCCTGGCTGATGTCACCGCCCTGTACGCCGAGGTGGGCGAGGGCAGGGTGTCCGCGCAGTCGGTGGTGCAGAAGGTGATGGCGGCGATCGGTGGCACCGAGGGCGCCGTCGAGGACATCGCCGAGACCGCCCGGCCGACCCGCCCGTCGCGGCAGCGGGCGCCCGGTGACCCCGGGGTCGTGGTCAAGGGTGAGACCGATATCTGGGTCAAGCTTGCGCGCTGCTGTACCCCCGTACCCGGCGACGACATCGTTGGCTTCGTCACCCGCGGCCGCGGCGTGTCGGTGCACCGCGGCGACTGTGTCAACGCCGGTCCGCTGCTGGTGACCGGTGAACGGGTTGTCGAGGTCGAGTGGGCGCCGACCGCCGGTTCGATGTTCCTGGTGGCGATCCAGGTGGAGGCGCTGGACCGCACCCGGTTGCTGTCCGACGTCACCCGGATGCTGTCCGATGCGCATGTCAGCATCGTGTCGGCGACGGTCACCACGACCCGCGACCGGGTGGCGGTCTCGCGCTTCACGTTCGAGATGGCGGACCCCAAGCACCTCGGCCACCTGCTCAACCAGGTTCGCGCCGTCGAAGGCGTCTACGACGCGTACCGCGTCACGTCGTAGCTGCTCGCGGGCGAAGACGGGGTCAACGGGGAACGGAGTTACGGGTACTCGGGCGGCGGGCACGTATCGGAATGTGCCGCGCCGACCCGGCACAGTTCAGCCGACCGCGTGGGAGCGGGTGTCCTACGAGAGCGACGCCGACCACCCAGGGCGATCAGGTCCGTAGCGACCCCCGCGGGGCCGCGGCACCGAGCCCGTGCCGGGTACCGGCCCGGCAACGGTGGTCCTGACGTGGGGCGCGCGGTCCCTCATCGGGCTCGCGATGCGAGCCGGCTCGTCTCTGCTACGCGGGGGCAGTCGTCAACGTCGTGATGTTCACCACGATCTTCGGCTTGCCGTCGCCGGTCGGCTCGGAGCCGCCCGCGGCCACCTTGTCCAGCACGTCCAGGCCCGCTGTGATCGTGCCGACCGGGGTGTACTGCGGTGGCAGCGGGCTGTCCTTGTAGACCAGGAAGAACTGGCTGCCCGTCGAGCCGGCAGCAGAGCTCTTGGCCATCGCGATCGTCCCTCGTGCGTACGTCGCGCCGGTGAGGTTCTCCTCGGCGTACTGGTACCCCGGCCCGCCGCTGCCGGTGCCGGTCGGGTCACCGCACTGCAGGACGAAGATGCCTTCGGTGGTCAGGCGGTGGCAGGGCGTGCCGTCGAAGAACTTCTGCGCCGCGAGCGACACGAAGCTGCCGCTGGCGCAGGGCGCCTTGTCCGTGGCCAGCGTCCAGGCGACGACGCCCTGGTCCGTTGTCATGGTCGCGGTCACCGGCCCGGCGGAGGCCGGTACCGCGGGCGGCGGCGTCACCGGGCGGCTGGCCGCGCCGGCCGGCTTGTAGGTGCAGGGCCCGGACGCGCCCGCCGACGACGTAGCTGCTGTGGGGCTGGCCGCTCCGCGGCTCTTCAGCGCGATCGCCCCGACCGCCCCGGCGACGACCAGGACCGCGACCGTGCTGGCGATGATCGTGTTGCGCCGCTTGCGTCGGGCCGCCTCGGCAGCCCGCCGCGCCGCCTGCCGCTCGGCCCGCATCCGGCCCAGCTCCTTCTCACGCCTGGTGCTGGCCACGCTGTGTCCTCCAAGGGGGGCTCTGGTCCGCTGCCCTGCGGGAAGTCTAGGGAGAAATGCGTCCGGGCCGGGGGTGGGCGCGCCGGTAGGCTCGGACCTCCCGATCCGTACTGCGAAAGGACGTCCGTGCTCGTCCGCGGGTTCCCGGCCGGCTCGTTCGGCACCAACTGCTACGTGGTGGCGGCCGCCGCCGGCAGCGAGTGCGTCGTCGTCGGCCCCGGACAGGACGCGGTCCAGGGCGTCGAGGATCTGCTGCGCGAGCACCACCTCAAGCCGGTCGCCGTCCTGCTCACGCACGGCCACATCGACCACATCTGGTCGGTCGTCCCGGTGTGCGGGGCCCACGACGTGCCGGCGTACGTCCACCCCGCCGACCGCGCGCTGCTCAGCGACCCCGCCCGCGGGCTCAGCCTCAGCGTGGGCCAGCAGCTGTTCGGTGGCCTGGTGTTCACCGAGCCCGACGAGGTCGTGGAGCTGCCGACCGGCGGGCCGCTCGAGCTCGCCGGGCTGCGCTTCACCGTCGACATCGCGCCCGGCCACACGCCGGGCTCGATCATGTTCCGGCTGCCCGGGCAGGAGGTCGCCGGGGAGGCCGGCGAGCCGGTGCTGCTCGCCGGAGACGTGCTGTTCGCCGGATCGATCGGGCGCACCGACCTGCCCGGCGGCGACCACGCGGCCATGTTGCGCTCGCTGGCGACCGCGGTGCTGCCGCTCGCCGACGACACCGTCGTGCTGCCCGGCCACGGCCCGGCCACCACCATCGGCCACGAGCGCGCCACCAACCCCTACCTGCAGGGCCTGCCGCGGGCTGCGCCCAGCCGGGGCCTGTGATGCGCTTCGCCGCACCCAAGGGCGTGCCCGACTACGTACCGCCGCGCTCGGACGCCCTGCTCGCCGTACGAGAGGCGATGGTGGCGCCGCTGCGGCTGGCCGGCTACGGCTATCTCGAGCTGCCGGTGTTCGAGGACACCGCGCTGTTCTCGCGCGGCGTCGGGGAGACCACCGACGTGGTGAGCAGGGAGATGTTCACCTTCACCGACCGCAGCGAGCGCTCGCTGACGCTGCGGCCGGAGGGCACCGTCGGGGCGGTCCGGGCTGTCCTCGAGGCCGGCCTGGAGCGCGGCGCCCTGCCGGTCAAGCTCTGGTACGCGGGCCCGATGTTCCGCTACGAGCAGCCGCAGTCCGGCCGGCAGCGGCAGTTCACCCAGGTCGGTGCGGAGGCGCTCGGCAGCGACGACCCGGCGCTCGACGCCGAGCTGGTCGCCCTGGCCGACCAGGCGTACCGCTCGCTCGGCCTCACCCGCACCGAGCTGCACCTCGCGACTCTCGGTGACCCCGAAGACCGGGCCGGCTACAGCGACCGGTTGCGCGACTACCTGCGCCCGCGGGTCGGCGGCCTGGACCCTGAGACCGACCGCCGTATCGAGCTCAACCCGCTGCGGGTCCTGGACGACAAGCGCCCCGAGGTGCGCGCGGCGACCGCCGACGCGCCGCTGCTCGCCGACGTCCTGTCGGCCGCGGCCAAGGAGCACCACGAGGCGGTGCGCGCCGCGCTGACCGACCTCGGTGTGCCCTTCGTCGACGACCCACGGCTGGTACGCGGGCTCGACTACTACCGGCGCACCACCTTCGAGTTCGTGCACCCGCTGCTCGGCGCGCAGTCGACCATCGGTGCCGGCGGCCGGTACGACGGGCTCAGCCAGGCCATCGACGGGCCGCCGCTGCCCGGGATCGGCTGGGCGCTCGGCGTCGACCGCACGCTGCTCGCGCTCGAGGCCGAAGGGGTCGACCCCGCCGCGGCCCCTCGCTCGACGGTGTTCCTCGTCCCGCTCGGCGCTGCCGCCAAAGCGCGCGCCGTCACCGTCGTCGGGGCCCTGCGGCGGGCCGGCATCGCCGCCGACCTGGCGTACGGCGATCGCGGCCTGAAGGGCGCGATGAAGGCCGCGGACCGCAGCGGGGCGACGTACGCCGTCGTGCTCGGCGACCGCGACCTGCTGGCCGGCGAGGTGCCGGTGAAGGACCTGCGTACCGGCGAGCAGACTGCCGTGGCGCTCGACGCCCTTTCCGCCTACTTCGAGGAGCTCCTCCCGTGATGCGCAGCCACCCGGCCGGCACGCTCCGCGAGGAGCACGTCGGCAGCACCGTCACCCTGGCCGGGTGGGTGGCCCGGCGGCGCGACCACGGCGGGGTCGCCTTCCTGGACCTGCGCGACGCGTCCGGGGTTGCGCAGGTGGTCGTGCGAGAGTCCGACGTGGCGCACGACCTACGGGCCGAGTTCTGCCTGCTGGTCACCGGCGAGGTCCGGGTACGGCCCGCGGGCAGCGCCAACGCCGCGATGGCCACCGGCGCCGTCGAGGTCGCAGCGAGCTCCGTGCAGGTGCTGTCGGCTGCCGCCGCGCTGCCGTTCCAGCTCGACGACGAGATCAACGTCAGTGACGAGGTACGACTGACCTACCGCTACCTCGACCTACGGCGGGCCGCTCCGGCGCAGGCGCTGCGTACCCGCTCGAAGATCACCAGCACGATCCGGCGGGTGATGGACGAGCGCGACTTCCTCGACATCGAGACGCCGACGCTGACCCGCTCCACCCCCGAGGGCGCCCGCGACTTCCTGGTGCCGGTGCGCCTGCAGCCGGGGTCCTGGTACGCGCTGCCGCAGTCGCCGCAGCTGTTCAAGCAGCTGTTGATGGTCGCCGGCCTGGAGCGGTACTACCAGATCGCGCGCTGCTACCGCGACGAGGACTTCCGGGCCGACCGGCAGCCGGAGTTCACCCAGCTCGACATCGAGCTGAGCTTCCCCGACGAGGAGGACCTGTACGAGCTCAGCGAAGAGCTGTTCTCGAGGATCTGGTCCGAGGTGCTGGGGGTGCGGTTGCCGACGCCGTTCCCGCGGATGACCTACGACGAGGCGATGCGGCGTTACGGCGTCGACCGGCCCGACGTGCGGTTCGGCGTGGAGCTCGTCGACGTGACGTCCTACTTTGCGACAACGCCGTTCCGGGTCTTCCAGGCCCCGCACGTGGGCGCGGTCGTCATGCCCGGCGGGGCGTCGCAGGCCCGCAAGGTCTTCGACGCCTGGCAGGAGTTCGCCAAGCAACGCGGCGCCCGCGGCTTGGCGTACGTCACCTTCGCCGAGGACGGCACGCTCGGCGGCCCGGTCGCCAAGAACCTGTCCGAGACCGAGCGCGAGGGGCTCCGCTCTGCGGTCGGGGCTTCGGTCGGCGACTGCGCGTTCTTCGCTGCCGGGTCGCACGCCGATGCCCTGGCGCTGCTCGGCGCGACCCGCCTCGAGATCGGCCGGCGGCTCGGGCTGCTGGACGGCTCCCGCTGGGAGTTCCTGTGGGTGACGGACTTCCCGATGTTCGAGCCCGTCGAGGGTGGCTGGACCGCGGTGCACCACCCGTTCACCGCGCCCGCGCTCTCGCACGTCGACACCTTCGACACCGACCCGGCAGATGTGCCTTCGCGTGCGTACGACCTGGTGCTGAACGGGAGCGAGCTGGGCGGCGGCTCCATCCGTATCCACTCCAGCGACATGCAGCGGCGGGTCTTTGACGTCATCGGGCTGAGCCGGGAGCAGGCGCAGCAGCAGTTCGGCTTCCTGCTCGAAGCGTTCGCGTACGGGCCGCCGCCGCACGGCGGGATCGCTTTCGGGATCGACCGGATCGCGGCGATGGTCACCGGGTCGGACTCGATCCGTGACGTCATCGCCTTTCCGAAGACCGGCGGCGGCGCCGACCCGCTGACGGGCGCGCCCACACCGATCACCGCCCAGCAGCGGCTCGAGGCGGGGGTCGACGCGGCTACCTCCTGACCTGCAGGGGGCCGCTGGTGAAGTGGTGGTCGTCGGTGAAGCCCAGCCCGTCGTACAGCGCGCGGCCGGCCGTGTTCGCGGCGTACATGCCGAGGGTGACGACGTCGCAGCCGCCGGCCAGCAGCCGCCGGGTGAGGGCGGCGGTGACCGCCCGGCCGAGTCCCTGACCACGGGCTTCCGGCGCGACCGCGATGGAGGACAGGTGGCCGATGCCGGTCGAGCCACTCGTGTCGGCGGCGCAGGCCAGCAGGTTGCCCCCCTCTTCCCGGACCCCGAGCCAGTGGCGTACGCCGAGATCACCCGGCAGCGCGCTGGCGGTCGGGCTGGCCACCTTGAGGAACGCGGTGAGCTCGGCGTCGTCGTCGAGCGCAACGACCCGGTCCTCGGCGGGCTGCTCGTCGGGCGGGGCGTCGACCCACCGGAAGTCCCAGTCGGTGCCGTGCAACCCAACCCAGGCCGGCAGCCTGGCCGCCGTGCCCCGCGGCACGGTGACCCGCTGCCGCGGGGGCAGCCGGGGGACGATCTCGCCGAGCAGCGCCCCGACCGCGCCCGGGCTGCCGAGCGCCGAGAGGTAAGGCACGCCCTCGTGCTGGTCGACGCCGATCCACGCCGTCGCGCCCTCGCCCGCCCAGCCGTGCGTCACCTCGCGGCGCAGCGACGCCCGCGCGAACGGGTCGTGGCCGGTCGCCACCAGCACCTCGGCGGCCGTCGTCAGGGGGGTCGTCCGCACTGCGCCGACGCTACTGCGCCTGCCGCCCGTGCCGAACCCGCGCCTTGATCGGCCCGCCACCCCGCGGGCCAAGCGTCCGCTCCTCCCGCCGGCCGGCCGGCGGCCCGCCACCCTGCGCGTCCGGCCCCCCGCGCGCGCCCCCGCTCCTCGTCGGGCGGCTCGCGGCTCCGGCCCCCGGCTCCGGCCCCGGCTCCGGCCCCGGCTCCGGCTCCGGCCCCCGGCTCCGGCCCCGGCTCCGGCCCCGGCTCCGGCCCCCGGACATCGTGTGCGTGATCAGGAGGTCAAGCACACGAAGTCCCGCTGCCATGGGTTCGCCACGCCGAAGCAGGCAACCTCAGGCCGGACTTCGTGTGTCGGGAGTCCGCAGCCTGCACACGAAGTCCCCTGTCCACAGGCCAGATGTCACGGCGGCACCTCGCTGGAAGACTCACGGCATGCACGTCGACCCGGAAATGGCGCTCCTGCGAGCTGGTCCGGCCGCTGCGCTCAGTCACGAGTCGGCGGCCCGGTCCTGGGGGATCGAGCTGCTGAGCGACGGTCAGCAGCGGCTGACGGTCCCGCGCAATCGCAGCCGGCTGCTCGTGTCCGGATGGCACGTCGTTCGCAGTGACCTGCCCGTAGGCGGCGTCGAGGAGCGGGACGGCCTGCGCACGACCTCCCCGTTGCGCACCGTGCGAGATCTGTGCCGGGTGCTGCCGCACACGTCCGCTGTCGTGGCGGCTGACAGCTCCATGCGTAACGAGCTCGTCGACGTGCAGGAGCTGCACGAGGACCTGGGTTCGGCCGACGGTCGCGGGGCCAGCAGCCTGCGGGCCGTCGCACTGGCTGTTGACGCACGTGCGGGCTCCGTCCTCGAGACGCTGCTGCGACTCGTGCTGGCGGTCTTGGACCCACTGCCCCTGACCCAGTACGCGATCTACGACCGGTGCGGGTTGTTCGTCGCGCGGGTCGACTTCGGCTTCCCGGCGGCGCGACTCGTCGTCGAGGCCGACGGCTTTGCGTTCCACAGCGACCGGGTTGCCTATCGGCGCGACCGGGAGCGGCTCAACGACCTGGAGCGGCTCGGCTGGCGGGTGCTGCGCTTCACGTGGGAGGACGTCGTGCAGCGCCCTGAGTACGTCTTGAACATGGTCAGCCAGTGCCTATATGCAAGCGCCGCCTGACTTTGTGTGTCACGCCCGCGTTGTCGACACACAATGGCCGGGATCGGTCGGCCTTGCCGCGCTGGGCAGCCGCGGCAGCCTGGGACATTGTGTGCTCGATTCGAAGCATGAGCACACGATGTCCAGAGCGGTGGCGCGCGGTGCGCAGGGATGGCCGCGGGGAGGGATGAGAGCGGTGGGGGATGGGGCGCCCGACGGCGCAGGGATCCTCGGGGATGCGTCACTGCCGGCCGTGACGCCGGTGTGTCGGCGGTCTGTTCCGTCCCTCGGCGTCGGCGGTACCGCGCGGCCCTGTGGCGTTCCCGGGTCCCGCCGGTAGACCGGCGCCGCACGAACGCCGCCTGGTCAGGTCAGCGGGGTGCCCTGGTGGGCCAGCAACCGCCAGTCGGTGCCGGCTCGTACCCAGACCGCCAGCACCTTGCTGTGCAGAGACTTGCGGGCTCCGCCGGCGTCAACATCGGCGTGCATTTCGCCGACGACGAGCCCCACGTCGCCGACCACGGCGATCCGCTCGATCGGATGGTCGACGCGGTGGTAGACGTAGAAGCCGCCGCGGCACTTTTCCAGGTACGACTCAAGGGTGTCCGTGGCTCCGGTCGAGTGCGTGTACACCAGCTCCGGATGGCAGAGCCGCTCGAAGTCTTGCAGCCGACCTCCGACGAGCGCTCCGTAGCGGCGGTCCTCGAGCTCTCGCAGGTCGTCCTCGTCGGGTGTCGGCATCTGGCTCCTTCGCTGGCGGGTGGCTGTGCCAGGACCCTGCCACGGCAGCTGTCAGCGAGCGGACAGGGAGCTCACCGTCCCTGCCGGATTCACGCCGCCGGCGCTCCCAGTCGCGCACAGGAGCATCGTCGAGTTAGGGGGACCTGTCCGGACGGCACCGGCGGCCGATGGCGGCCAGAGTTCCTGCGACGGCTTCCAGGAGCAGGCACGGTACGGCAGGCAGCAGAGCCTGCAGCAGTACCGGCGCAGCGTCGACGGCGGCACGCCGGCCGCCCACAGGCTGGCCAGCGTGCGGCGGCGCTGCAGGACCGCCTCGCAGGAGCGAACCAGCAGCCCGGCAGCGGCCACGACGAGCAGCGCGAGGTCGACCAGGTCGTAAGCGCTGCGGTACGAGTCGCCGAAGCAGGCCTGCTGCAGCGTGTCCGCACCAGATGCACCAGGACGGCCAGCACGACGCCGGACGACGCCGGCCCTGCGCAGGCGGGTCGGCCTGCAGCCGTCGCGCGGCAAGCAGCAGGGCCGGTCGGCCGGTCCGGTTGGCGGCGATCGCGCCAGAACGGGCGGCGAGCCAGCTGCCGCACGACGTCGTCGTCAGCATCACCCCAAGTGCGCCCGCGGCCTGTCCGGGCAGGATCAGGGACCCCTAGACCGAGGCGCCGGCCAGCAGCACCAGCCCCGCGGCCAGGACGACAAACGCCGACGTGCGCGGGCGTGACCGGACGCGCCGCGTGACCCCGAGGGGCGTCGTCCCGACCTGATGCAGCGCCGGGACCGCACTGACAGCGGGTCGAGTGTGTAGCAGTGGGCTCGGATCGACCCCCGGCCTCGCGGCTCGGTGTCGAATTGTGCGCACCCTGATGCGTACCCGTTCACGGGGAGGCGCCTCGCCGGGTGTGCAGAGGCGGCGCTCAGCCGCCGTAGGGTCTGCGGATGGCCGGCGAGTCGCTCTTCGACGCGGGGGAGCGGGCCGCGGAGGAGCGGGTCGCGCCGCTGGCGGTACGGATGCGGCCGCGCACGCTCGACGAGGTCGTCGGCCAACAGCACCTGCTCGGCCAGAGCGCCCCGCTGCGCCGACTGGTTGAGGGCGACGCGCCGCTGTCGGTCGTGCTGTGGGGGCCGCCCGGCACCGGCAAGACGACGCTCGCGATGGTGATTGCCAAGAGCACCCGCAGGAGGTTCCGCGAGCTGTCGGCCGTCACCGCGGGGGTCAAGGACGTCCGGCAGATCATCGACGAGGCCAGGCGGGCGCTCGGCGACACCGGCGCACAGACCGTGCTGTTCGTCGACGAGGTGCACCGGTTCTCCAAGACCCAGCAGGACGCGCTCCTGCCCAGCGTCGAGAACCGGTGGGTCACGCTGGTCGCGGCCACGACGGAGAACCCCTTCTTCTCGGTGATCAGCCCGCTGCTGAGCCGCAGCCTGCTGCTCAGCCTGGCGCCGCTGACCGACGACGACGTACGGACGGTCGTACGCCGGGCCGTCCAGGACGAGCGCGGCCTCGGCGGCAGGGTGCGGGTCGAGGACGATGCTGAGGACTTCCTGGTCCGGCTCGCCGGCGGTGACGCACGCAGGGCGCTGACTGCGCTCGAGGCCGCGTCGCAGGCCGACGTGGTCACCCTTGAACTGCTCGAGCAGGCCGTAGACCGGGTCGCCGTGCGGTACGACCGGGACGGCGACCAGCACTACGACGTCATCAGCGGGTTCATCAAGAGCATCCGCGGGTCCGACGTCGACGCCGCGATGCACTACCTGGCCAGGATGCTCGAGGCGGGGGAGGACCCGCGGTTCGTCGCCCGGCGGCTGGTCGTCAGCGCTAGCGAGGACATCGGGATGGCCGACCCCGGCAGCCTGCAGGTGGCAGTCGCGGCTGCCCAGGCGCTGGAGCTGATCGGTATGCCGGAGGCCCGGATCAACCTCGCCCAGGCCGTCATCCACCTGTCGCTGGCCCCCAAGAGCAACGCCGTGCTCGCCGCCATCGACACCGCGGTCGCCGACGTGAAGCAGGGGCTGACCGGCGCGGTGCCGGACCACCTGCGCGACAACCACTACGCCGGTGCCAAGAAGATCGGTGTCGGCGGCTACCGCTACCCTCACGACTTCCCGGGGCGGGTCGTCGCACAGCAGTACGCGCCCGACCCGGTCGTCGGACGGGAGTACTACTCGCCCGGCGACCTAGGGGTCGAGCGCGTCGCGTCGGAGCGGCTCGCGGGGCTGCGCGAGGTGCTGCGCGGCGACCGCGGGGTTGTCCCCGAGGATGCCGCGTCCGGCTTCCGCCCCCGCTGCAAGCCCGCACCACCCACCCGCGAGGAGCTCCTCGCGCTTTCGAAGGAGCGTCCCTAGGTGCTCACCGGCGGTCAGGTCGCAGGGCTCATCGTGGCGGTGTTCTTCGCCATCGCGATGCTGGTCCTGTGCTACATCCTGCTCAAGCTCGGCAAGATCCTCGAGGAGACCCAGCGGCTGGTCGCCGGCATCACCGACAAGACCGTCCCGCTGCTCGGCGAGGTGACGACCTCGGTCGTGCACGTCAACGCCGAGCTCACCCGCGTCGACGCCATCACGGCCAACGTGCAGTCGATGACAGGCAACCTGTCGAGCCTGACCAGCCTGTTCGCCGCCACCCTCGGCAGCCCCGTCATCAAGGTGGCGGCGTTCTCGTATGGCGTCCGCCGGGCCGCCAACAAGCGCAGCCATGACGACATGACCAAGCAGGTCAAGGCGGAGCTGAAGAAGGGCCGCCGATGAGCCGGCGGCTGATCTACATCTCCTTCGGTGCGGTCGCGGGCGTGCTGGCGGTGCGCCGGGCCAGCCAGGCTGCGCAGCGCTACACGCCGGCCGGCGTGCAGCAACGTATGAGCGGGTCGGTCGGCGGTCTCGGCGACACCGTCCGGGAGTTCCTCTCCGACGTACGGGTCGCGATGGCCGAGCGCGAGCAGGAGCTGCGTACCTCCCTCGGGCTCGACGGCAGCCACGACGCCGTGGACGCCTGATGCGCCTGTGAGCGGAGGACGCGGGCGGTGCCCCGCGACGCAGGAGCGGGCGCGCCGGTTGCCCGCGGAGCGAGCGCTGGTGTGGCGGTGAGGTCCGACCAGATCCGGGCGCGGTTCCTGGACCATTTCACCGCGACCGGCCACACCCTGGTTCCGTCGGCGAGCCTGATCGCGGACGACCCGACGCTGCTGCTCGTCAACGCCGGGATGGTGCCGTTCAAGCCGTACTTCCTGGGCAACGCCACCCCGCCGTACGCCCGCGCGGTCAGCGTGCAGAAGTGCGTACGCACACTGGACATCGACGAGGTCGGCAAGACGACGCGGCACGGCTCGTTCTTCCAGATGGCCGGCAACTTCAGCTTCGGCGACTACTTCAAGGCCGGCGCCATCGACCTGGCCTGGGACCTGCTGCTCAAGCCGGTCGCCGACGGCGGCTACGGCCTGCCCGAGGACAAACTGTGGGTCACCATATACACCCACGACGACGAGGCCGAGGCGCTGTGGCGGGCCAAGGGCGTCGACCCACGACGGATCCAGCGGCTCGGCATGTCCGACAACTACTGGCACATGGGGGTGCCCGGGCCGTGTGGGCCGGACTCGGAGATCTTCTACGACCGCGGTCCTGCGTACGGGCGCGAAGGCGGTCCGGCCGTCGACAGCGAGCGCTACCTGGAGATCTGGAACCTGGTCTTCATGCAGTACGAGCGCGGTGAGGGCAGCGGTTACGACTTCCCCATCCTGCGCGACCTGCCGTCACAGAACATCGACACCGGGCTGGGCATCGAACGGATGGCCACCGTGCTGCAGGGCGTCGACAACCTCTACGAGATCGACACCAGCCGGGCGATCCTGGAGCGGGCTGCCGAGCTGACCGGGGTGCGGTACGGCGCCGACGAGGTGTCCGACGTGCGCCTGCGGGTCGTCGCCGACCACGCCCGTACCGCGGTGATGCTGATCGGCGACGGCGTGACGCCAGCCAACGAGGGGCGCGGATACGTCCTGCGCCGGATCGTGCGGCGCGCCGTGCGGGCCATGCGGCTGCTCGGCGCGCACGACCCCGTGGTCAGCGAGCTGGTGGACGCGACGATCGGTGCGATGGGGCCGCAGTACCCCGACCTGGTCACCGGCGCCGGTCGGATCAGCACGGTCGCGGTCGCGGAGGAGGGCTCGTTCCTGGAGACGCTGCGCACCGGTGCAACGGTCTTCGAGGCCGCCGTGCCGCAGGCCCGCCAGGCCGGTGGCGTGCTGTCGGGCGAGCGGGTCTTCGCGCTGCACGACACGTACGGCTTCCCCTTCGACCTGACGCTGGAGATGGCGGCCGAGCAGGGGCTGCAGGTCGACGAGGCAGGCTTTCGGACCCTTATGCAGGAGCAGCGCGGGCGGGCCAAGGCCGACAGCCAGGCGCGGCGCTCTCGTGGCGGCGACACCGCGGCCTACCGGGCACTGCTCGAAGCAGCCGGCGCGTCGGAGTTCACCGGGTACAGCGAGGTGCTCAGCGAGGCGGTCGTCCGAGGCCTGCTCGTCGACGGCGAGGTCGTTCCATCGGCCGCCGAGGGCGTCACCGTGCAGGTGGTGCTGGACCGCACCCCGTTCTACGCCGAGTCCGGCGGTCAGCTCGCCGACACCGGCCGGCTGCTGCTGGACGACGGCACCGAGCTCGAGGTGCTGGACGTCCAGAAGGCGCTGCCGGAGCTGTGGGTGCACTCCGCGCGGGTCGTACACGGTGAGGCCCGGACCGGCGCGACCGCGCTCGCCGAGGTCGACGTCGAGCGCCGCCGGTCGGTGTCCCGGGCGCACACCGCGACCCACCTGGTGCACAAGGCGCTGCGCGATGCACTCGGCGAGTCGGCGACGCAGGCCGGCTCGCTCAACGCCCCCGGGCGTTTCCGGTTCGACTTCGCGTCGCCGTCGGCGGTGCCCGCGAGCGTGCTCGCCGACGTCGAGCAGCAGATCAACGAGGTCGCGCTCGCCGATCTGGAGGTACGCGCCTTCGTCACCACTCAGGACGAGGCCCGGCGGATCGGCGCGATGGCGCTGTTCGGTGAGAAGTACGGCGATGAGGTCCGCGTCGTCGAGGTCGGCGACTACGCCCGCGAGCTGTGCGGCGGTACGCACGCGGCGCGCTCCGGTCAGCTCGGCATGGTGAAGCTGCTCGGCGAGGCCTCGATCGGGGCGGGCACCCGGCGGATCGAGGGCCTGGTCGGCCTGGACGCGTACAGCTACCTGGCTCGCGAGCACGTGCTGCTCGCGCAGCTCGCCGAGGCGTTCAAGGTGCCCGCCGACGAGGTGCCCGACCGGGTTGCGGCCACCGTGGCGAAGCTGCGGGAGGTCGAACGCGAGCTCGCCCAGCTCAAGGCCGGCCAGGTCCTGCAGCGCGCCGGCGAGCTGGCCGCCGCCGCGCAGGACGTCTTCGGGGTCGCTTTCGTGGGCGTCGAGGCGCCCGCCGGCACCCCGGGCGACCTGGTGCGCGGGCTGGCCCTTGAGATCCGTGGCCGGCTCGACCGGGCCAGGCCGGCAGCGGTCGTGGTGGCCGCGGGAGGGGAGCGCGTGACGCTGGTCGCCGCGGTCAACGACGCCGGCCGGGCCCGCGGCCTGTCCGCGAATGCGCTGCTTCGCGAGGCGGCCCCGGCTGTCGACGGCAAGGGCGGCGGCAAGGACGACGTCGCCCAGGGCGGCGGGACGAACCCCGCCGGCATCGCCGAGGCGCTGCGGCGCGCCGAGCACCTCGTCGGCCGCATCGCGACCAGCTGATGGTCGGTCCGCACTGATGGGCGGGGCGGCACTGATGGTCGGGGCGCACTGATGGTCGGGCCGCTGGGAGTCGTCGTCGCGGTGGACGTCGGCACCGTGCGGGTCGGGGTGGCGGCCAGCGACCCGCACCGGGTGCTGGCCAGCCCGGTCGAGACCGTCCCGGCGCCCGGGCTGGCGCGGGTCGCGGTGCTGGTCGCTGAGCGTGCGGCCGTGCTTGTCGTGGTCGGGTTGCCGACCTCCCTGTCGGGGCGCGCGGAGTCCACCTCGGCCGAGATGGCCCGCGGCTTTGCCGCGAAGCTGGCGCCGCTGGTGGCGCCGGTTCCGGTCGAGCTGGTCGACGAGCGGCTCACCACGGTCACGGCGACGGCGGCGCTGCGGGCCGCCGGGCGTACCGGCAAGGCCGCCCGCGCCGTCGTCGACCAGGCCGCTGCCGTCGCGCTGCTCCAGGGCGTGCTCGGGCGTGCCTGACGAGCAGCTCAGCCGTCATTCACTAGGGTGTGCCCGGTGAGCGACCTCGCCGAGTTCCCGAGCCGCCAGTCCGGCCCCCGGCCTCGGCGTCGTCGCCCCCGAGGTCGGTGGCTGGCGCTGCTGGTGTTCGCGCTCCTGGTCGTCGGGCTGGTCGTCGGTGGCCGGGCCGTGCTGACCCGGCTCGCCGGCTCCGGCACCCCCGACTACCCGGGCGCGGGGCAGGGCGAGGTGCTCGTGCAGGTCAAGGTGGGCGACACGGCGGCCGCCATCGCCGCGACGCTGCTCGGCAAGGACGTCGTCAAGAGCGAGGTGGCGTTCACCAAGGCCGCGACGGCCGAGCCACGCTCGCTCTCCGTGCAGCCGGGCTTCTACCGGCTGCACAGCCAGATGAGCGGTACGGCCGCCGTCGCCCTGCTGCTCGACCCGGCAGCCCGGGCCCGCAGCCGGGTCACCCTGCCCGAAGGCTCGACGCTGGCGGTCACCTTGCAGAAGATCAGTGAGGCGACCGAGGTGCCGCTCGCCGACCTGCAGACCGCGGTCGCCGACCCGGCAGGAATCGGGCTGCCGCCGTACGCCAAGGGCCGGGTCGAGGGGTTCCTGTTCCCGGCGACGTACGACGTGGAGCCCGGGACGTCCGCCGTCGACACCCTGCGGATGATGACGGCCCGGTTCGCCAAGGCCGCCGCAACGGAAGACCTCGAGACCAAGGCCGCCGCTCTCGGGCGCACCCCGTACGACGTGCTCGCGACCGCCAGCCTGATCGAGAAGGAGACGGCCTTCGCGGCCGACCGCGCCAAGGTCGCGCGGGTCATCTACAACCGGTTGGGCGCCGGGATGCCGTTGCAGCTGGACTCGACGGTCAACTACCTGCGGACCGACAAGAAGGCGCGGCTGAGCCTGGACGACCTCAAGCAGGTGTCGCCGTACAACACCTACCTGGTCACCGGGCTGCCACCGACCCCGATCGACTCGCCGGGGGAGGAGGCCATAGCGGCTGCCCTGGATCCGGCGGTCGGTGACTACCGCTACTTCGTGACAGTGAGCAAGGACGGCTCGTCGCTGTTCACCGCCGACTACAACGAATTCTTGAAGGCCAAGGACAAGGCGCAAGCCGAGGGCGTCTACTGAGCGATTTCCGCGCGGCGGTCCTGGGCTCGCCGATCGCGCACAGCCTTTCTCCTGCGCTGCATCTCGCCGCATACGCCGCGCTCGGTCTCGATGGCAGGTACGACGCGCTCGACGTCCGTCCCGACGGGCTCGCCGACTTTATCGACGGGCTCGGCCCGGAGTGGGTCGGGCTGTCGCTGACGATGCCGCTCAAGCAGACCGTGCTGCCGATGCTGGCAGAACTGACCGAGGTGGCCTGGGCGACCGGCGCGGCGAACACGGTGCTGCTGAGCGGGCGGCGCGGCGACAACACCGATGTGCATGGCATCGTCGCCGCGCTGGCCGAGGCGGGAATCGCAGAGGTGGAGCGTTCGGTGGTGCTGGGCGGCGGTGCGACCGCCGCCTCGGCGCTCGCGGCGCTGGCGCTGCTGGGCGACCGCGCACCGGTGGTACTGGTCCGGGACCTGGCCCGCGCCGGCCCGCTGCGGGCGGCAGCGGAGCGCCTCGGCGTCGAGCCGATCGTCGAGCGGCTGCCGTTGGGTTCGCCGGCGGGCAAGCGCCTATCCGTCGGCGAGCGCTTGTCGGCGGCCGAGCTCGTCAGCGCACAGGTGGTGATCAGCACGGTGCCGCGGGGGGCGGCGGACACCCTCGCCGCCGATCTGCTGCTGTGCCGCGGCGTGCTGCTGGACGTCGTCTACGACCCGTGGCCGACGGCGCTGGCCCGCGCCTGGGCCGGGCCGGTGGTGGGCGGCGCGGTGCTGCTGTTGCACCAGGCTGCCCGCCAGGTCGAGCTGATGACCGGCCGGGCCGCGCCGCTCGCGGCGATGCGGGCAGCGCTCGACCCGGAGCTGTTCTCAAGGGTGCTGCCCGCTCCGCCGAGATGACAGACAGGCGGGCTCCGGCCGGCGGGCCGCGCCCGCCGCCGTCCCCCCGCCCGACCCCGGAGCCCCGTGTGCAGCAGCTCGGCGACGTCCTGGTCGAGGTCGGGCTGATTACCCCCGAGCAGCTCGACGTCGCCGTCCAGGAGCAGCGCCGGCTGGGCCGCCCCCTCGGCCGCGTGCTCGTTGACCTCGACGTACTGACCGACGCGCAGCTCGCCGCCGCCCTGGCCCGGCAGCTCGGACTGCGCCTGGTGGACCTGTCCGACCATCCCGTCGACGTCAGCGCCGTCGCGCGGGTGCCCGACGTGGTCTGCCGCCGCCACCTGGTCCTGCCGATCGGGCACGAGAACGACAAGCTCGTCGTGGCGATGGCCGACCCGGGCAATGTCTTCGCCGTCGACGACATCCGCTCGCTGACCGGGCTCGAGGTCAAACCGGTTGTCGCGAGCCAGCTCGACGTGCTGGCCGCCATCGACCGCTACCACCGTGGCGATGCCGAGCTCGACAACCTGACCACGGCGATGGGCGTCACCGACGACGGCCTCGACGACCTCAGCGGCATCCGTGATGTGGTCGAGGAGGCGCCGATCGTCAAGTTCGTCAACCTGCTGATCACGCAGGCGATCCAGGACCGGGCGTCCGACATCCACATCGAGCCGGGGGAGCACGACCTGCGGGTGCGGTTCCGGATCGACGGGGTCCTGCACGAGGTTATGCGGTCCGCGAGATCGATCACCGCCGGCGTCACCAGTCGGCTCAAGATCATGGCTGACATCAACATCGCGGAGCGGCGCATCCCGCAGGACGGCCGGCTGTCGGTCAGTGCCAACGGCAAGAAGATCGACCTGCGGGTGGCAACCCTGCCGACGGTGTGGGGCGAGAAGATCGTCATGCGGATCCTGGACAACTCGACGGCAATGCTGAACCTGTCCGACCTGGGGTTCGCTGACGAGAACTACAGCGTCTACTCCCAGAGCTTCCGGAAGCCGTACGGGATGATCCTGGTGACCGGCCCCACCGGCTCCGGCAAGTCCACGACGCTGTACGCAACCCTGAACATCGTCAGCAAGCCAGAAGTCAACGTGATCACCGTCGAGGACCCGGTCGAGTACCGGCTGCCCGGCATCAACCAGGTGCAGACCAACGTCAAGGCGGGCCTGACCTTCGCCGCAGCGCTGCGCTCGATCCTGCGCTCAGACCCCGACATCGTGCTGATCGGCGAGATCCGCGACAAGGAGACCGCCCACATCGCGGTCGAGGCCGCGCTCACCGGCCACCTGGTGCTGTCGACGTTGCACACCAACGACGCACCGTCCGCGATCGTGCGGCTCACCGAGATGGGCATCGAGCCGTTCCTGGTCGGCTCGGC
This sequence comes from Mycobacteriales bacterium, assembly GCA_046593925.1. Taxonomy (GTDB): domain Bacteria; phylum Actinomycetota; class Actinomycetes; order Mycobacteriales; family SCTD01; genus JAYVYM01. The sequence continues at coordinate 4,059 of JBKJQN010000095.1, read as the reverse complement.
GCTGGACTGCGTCCTCGCCCAGCGGCTGGCCCGCCGGCTGTGCGGCAAGTGCAAGCAGGCCTATCTGCCCTCGCGGGAGACCCTGGTCGAGAACCGCTTTCCGTGGTCGCCCGACGAGCCGCTGCCGACGCTGTACCGGCCGGTCGGCTGCAGCGCCTGCTCCAAGACCGGCTACCGCGGCCGGCTGGCTCTGCACGAGGTGATGGCCGTCAGCGAGGAGATCGAGCGGCTCACGGTGGAGCGGGCCTCGACACTGGTGATCAGCCAGGTGGCCCGCGAACAAGGGATGATCACGCTGCGGGATGACGGGCTGCGCAAGGTGCTGGGTGGCGTGACGTCGGTGGAGGAGATCCTGCGGGTCGTCGTCTGAGGCGCGGTCACCGACCGCAAAGTCGCTGAGCGAGCACCGGCTGTCCTTCCGCAGCGGCCATGACGTCCAGCTCGACGCCCACGAGCCCGCCGTCCTCCTCGTCCTCGATCGCCGGCTGGGCCAACCAGGAGAGCGTCTCCTGCAGCGCCTCCAGGTCCTCGGGGCTCACGAGGACCGCGGCCGGCCGGCTGTCGTGGGTGATCCGGACGTGGTTGAGCCAACTATGGCTGCGGGCCCGGGCGGAGCAATCATCACGGTGCGCTTCTCATGACCCAGGTATGGCGCGCGTCCGAGCGAGGGCTTGGGCACCTCCCCTTTGAGAGTGCGCTCTGGAAGGCCGTTGAGGCGCACCCTCAAAGGGGAGGCGGGGCTCCGTCCGCGGCGCAGTCTGTCCGTGGCCGTGCTGCCCGGCAGCCTGCATTCCCCGGCGGCGCGCCGTCGGCGCCTAGACAGCCGGCAGATCGCGCACCCGGACATTGTCCTTGCCGACACGCGCGTGTCTCAAGCGGAATGTCCGGATGGCGAAGGTACGAGTAGTGAGGCCATCCCACCTGGGGCGGATGGCGACGTCAGGGTCGACGTTCTGCGCCCGCTCAAGGAGGTTGCCCGAGCGGCCGATGGCACAGGTGCGCCACCGGGAGGCCCGGCGGCCAGGAGGGATGCTCGTGGACGCGCAGCCGCCGGTCGGCATGGGGGGCTACTTCGGGTCGGCCCCCGTTGGGCCTCCGCCCGCACCCGCCCCGCCGCCTGTACCAGTGTCAACCGCCCCTCCGTCGCTGGCCCCCCTGGCCGCCCCGGTGTGGACGCGGGCGCCGACCGGCAGCTCGTCCAGCGAGCCGTCCGCGCCCATTCCCATGAGGTCGGCGGCGCCGATGCCGGTCGCCGGGGCACCGGCCGCCTCAGTGGCACCGCTGGCCGCGCCGGTACTCCAGATGGTGCCGGCGCCGGCGACCCGGCCGGCACCGGCCACGCCGGTCGCAGCCGCAGAGGCGCGACCGACTGAGACGGTCCGGGTCGGCGCCGAGAACAACAGCGTCGACAGCGCCTTCCTCGCCGACCTGCTCCTCAGCGTGATCGAGAAAGGCTGCTCGGACCTGCATATGACTGCGGGGGCGGCGCCGACCGTACGCAGAAATGGTCAGCTCGTCGCGCTGGACGACTACCCCGTCCTGACGCCACAGATCATCCAGAAGACGCTGTACGCGATCCTCAGCCAGAAGCAGCGGGAGCGGTTCGAGGAGAACCTCGAGCTCGACTTCGCGTACAGCCTGCCGGGCCGAGCCCGCTTCCGCGTCAACCTCTACAAGCAGCGCGATGCCGTCGGCGCGGCGTTTCGCCTCATCCCCTACGAGATCAAGCCGCTTGAGGACCTCGGCCTGCCGGCGGGTGTCGGGGAGTTCGCGATGCTGCCGCGCGGGTTCGTGTTGGTGACCGGGCCGACCGGGTCGGGCAAGTCGACGACGCTTGCGTCGATCGTCGACCTGGCAAATCGCAAGCGCCGCGACCACATCATGACCTGCGAGGATCCGATCGAGTTCTTGCACACGCACAAAGGCTGTCTGGTCAACCAGCGAGAGGTGGGGGAGGACACCTGGTCATTCAAGAACGCGCTCAAGCACGTGCTGCGCCAGGACCCCGACATCATCCTCGTCGGTGAGATGCGTGACCTCGAGACCATCGAGATCGCGCTGACCGCAGCCGAGACGGGCCACCTGGTGATGGCAACTCTGCACACCCAGGACGCCGCCCAGACCATCGACCGCGTCATCGACGTCTTCCCGCCCGCGCAGCAGCAACAGGTGCGCGTCATGCTGTCCGGCGCGCTCCAGGGCGTCGTCTGTCAGCAGCTGGTGAAGACCGCGGACGGCAAGGGCCGGGCCGTCGCGGCCGAGGTCATGGTGGCCACCCCGGCCATCCGCAACCTCATCCGTGAGGGCAAGACCCACCAGATCTACTCGGCGCTCCAGTCCGGCGCGAGGCACGGCATGTCAACCATGGACAGCAACCTGGCTGACCTGGTGAAGAAGGGCCGCGTGACATACGACACCGCGGTCGAGAAATGCCACCACCTCGACGACTTCAACCGGCTCTGCGGCCGGAGCTAGGGGACCCGCCATGGCCACCGCGACATCAACCTTCGAGTACAAGGTCCGCGACCGGACCGGAAAGATGCGGACCGGCAAGATCGATGCCGAGTCGCAGAACCAGGTCGTCTCCCGGCTCAAGCAACAGGGGTACGCGCCGGTCAGCGTCACCAAGACAAACGTGGGGATGCAGAAAGAGCTGACCATCCCGGGGTTCGGTAAGAAGAAGGTCAAGCTCAAGGACCTGGCAGTGTTCTCCCGCCAGTTTGCAACGATGATCAGTGCGGGCCTCTCACTGCTGCGCGCCTTGACGATTCTCACCGAGCAGACCGAGAACAAGGAGCTCGCCCGCGTCCTCGGCGAGGTGCGCAACGACATCGAGAGCGGTGGCTCGCTCTCCGGCGGTATGTCCAAGCACCCTGACGTCTTCCCGCCCCTCATGACCAACATGACGAAGGCCGGCGAGGTCGGGGGCTTCTTGGACACGGTCCTGCTGCAGATCGCCACAAACTACGAGGCCGAGACGAAGCTCCGCGGCAAGGTCAAGGCGGCTTTGACCTACCCGGTTGTCGTCCTCTGCATCGCTCTGCTTGCCGTGGTCGGCATGCTTCTGTTCATCGTGCCGGTCTTCGCCGGGCTATTCAGTTCATTGGGCGGGACGCTGCCGTTCCCCACCCGGGTCCTGGTCTTTCTGTCCAAAGGCCTCAAGATCGCCATCATCCCACTGATCACCGGAATCATTGTCGGTCGCCAAGTCTGGAGCCGGGTCAAGCGCAAGCCCCAGGTGCGCAACATTGTCGACCCGCTCAAGCTCAAGCTCCCAGTCTTCGGGGAGCTCATGAGCAAGATTGCACTGACCCGGTTCTCCCGGAACCTTGGCACCATGATGTCGAGCGGCGTGCCGATCCTGCAGAGCCTGGACATCGTGGCGGCCACCACCGGGAACGTTGTTCTCGAGCGCGCGACACGTGCGGTGCAAGACAGCGTGCGGACTGGCAACTCGCTGGCGGGCCCCCTGTCGGAGCACAAGATCTTCCCGCCGATGGTGGTCCAGATGATGGCGGTAGGCGAGGACACCGGGGCCCTGGACGCGATGCTCATGAAGATCGCAGAGTTCTACGACCAGGAGGTCGAAGCCACGACGGAGGCGCTCACCGCTCTGATCGAGCCCTTGATGATCGCCTTTCTCGGCGGCATCGTGGGCGCGATGATCGTGGCGCTGTACATGCCAATCTTCAAGATCTTCGATCTCATCAACTGAGGTCGTCGGTTGCTTGGTTGCTGTTGTTGGTTCATTCCTTTGTGGCTGTCGCGTCGCCCGAGGAAGCGTCCGCTCGGCGGATGACATGGCGGTCGCAGGTGAGCCGGGGACATGACAGGGCTTTGCGCGGCGCAGGCAGGCCACCTGTACGAGGTGCTGCGAGGAACTGAAACCGCACAGCTTGTTGGCGGTAGGCCCTCAAGGATCCCGACAGCGTGCCGATGTTCTCACTGTCATCGAGTCGAACGGCCAGCAAGGGCACACCCGTCGCGAGGCGGGCTCGCAAAGCCAAGGGACCTGCACCTGCAGGTACGCCTGGCTGCCTGTGCCGGCACCTGTTGGTG
>JBKJQN010000053.1:0-5359 GCA_046593925.1 Mycobacteriales bacterium | reverse complement strand
GCCCGACGGCACCTGGCACATCGAGGGCGTCAAGCGCTTCATCACCAGCGCCGAGTGGGACTGGCCGGAGAACATCTTCCACCTGGTCCTCGCGCGCCCCGAGGGCATCGCCGGCGTCGGCGGCCCGGGCACCAAGGGCCTGTCGCTGTTCCTGGTGCCCAAGTTCCAGGTCGACCTCGACACCGGGGAGCTCGGCGAGCGCAACGGGGTACATGTCACCCACGTAGAGAAGAAGATGGGCCTCAAGGTCTCGACGACCTGCGAGGTCACGTTCGGTGAGCACCAGCCAGCGGTCGGTTCGCTCGTAGGCGGCGTACACGACGGCATCGCGCAGATGTTCCAGGTCATCGAGAACGCCCGGATGTTCGTCGGCGCCAAGGCGATCTCGACGCTGTCGACCGGCTACTTGAACGCCCTGGAATACGCCAAGGTCCGCGTGCAGGGCCCCGAGCTGGCCCGGATGACCGACCGGACCGCCCCCCGGGTGACGATCATCCACCACGCCGACATACGCCTCATGTTGATGCGCCAGAAGGCCTGGGCGGAGGGCATGCGGGCGCTGGTCCTGTTCACCGCCAGCCAGCAGGACCGCGTCGAGCTGAGCGGGTCCGAGGGCCACGTCGACGAGGACGCCGTGCGGCTCAACGATCTGCTGCTGCCCATCGTGAAGGGCTACGGCTCGGAGAAGGCGTACGAGCTGCTCGCCACGTCGCTGCAGGTGTTCGGCGGCTCCGGCTTCACCCAGGACTACCCGATAGAGCAGTACATCCGGGACGCCAAGATCGACACGCTGTACGAGGGGACGACCACGATCCAGGGCATGGACCTGTTCTTCCGCAAGATCGTGCGGGACCAGGGAAAGGCCCTCGCGGCGCTCGCCACGCAGGTGCAGGAGTTCAGCAAGGGCGACAGCGGCAATGGCACGCTGGCCACCGAGCGCGAGCTGCTCGGCCGCGCCCTCGACGACGTCCAGGGCATCGTCGGGCACTGCGTGACCGAGCTGATGTCCGCTGCCGAGGACAGTCACAACATCAACAAGGTCGGCCTCAACACCACCCGGTTGCTGATGGCCCTGGGGGACCTGGTCGTCGGCTGGCTGCTGCTGCGTCAAGCTGCAGTGGCCATCGAGAAGCTCCCCGCGGCGGTCCCCCGCGACCGGCCCTTCTATCGGGGCAAGATCGCGGCCGCGAAGTGGTTTGCGGCCAACGTCTTCCCCAAGCTGGCGGTCGAGCGGGCGATCGCCGAGGCCACCGACCTGATGCTGATGGACCTCGACGAGTCGGCGTTCTGACCGGGCCGCTCCGCGGGTACCGGGAAGATCGCCACCCGAACGGCCCCGTGTGGCGCCCGGGGTGACGGGTAGACATCTGGCCGAGGCGCGGCACTGTGCCGCGCACACGGGAGGTACACCCCATGGGCATTGGCGGCAGCATCTTCCTGCTCGCGCTCGGCGCGATCCTGACCTTCGCGGTCAAAGCCACGATCAGTGGTCTGGACATCAGGGTCATCGGCGTCATTCTGATGGCGGCCGGCCTGCTCGGTCTGGTGATGTTCCTCGCGGTATTCGGGCCGCGCACCCGACGTTCCGGCGCGGTGGACGAGACGGTGGTGCGCGACCGGAGCGGTCGCGGCCGCGACCGCGACGTCTACTAGCCGGCCGGACGCCTGGCCCGGTTCATGCGGGGACCGGGCGGACTGTGCCCCCACCGATCGTCCCCCGTCCTCTGTAGCTGGAGATCGTGTGCTTAGTCAGAAGATGAAACACACGAAGTGCGCACCACTACCGCGCCCGAGGCGCGCGGACGGGCGACCTCAGGGCGGACTTCGTGTGTGAGGCGAAGGGGGCTCACACACAAACGGGCGGGAGCGGGCTGGGCCCCAGACCCGTCCCGGGCATTCGGGTGCCGGCCGGGCAGCGGCGTGCAGCACGCCTGTGAGGCGACGGGGCCCCGGAGATACGGCTGCTCGCGGTGGGTGAATTTCGTGGACTGGTGGCTGGCCCGACGGGCGTTCACCCGAGCCGCCGCTCGTACCGGCAGTTTGTTCAGGGCGTCCAGTTGACGCACCACGACCCGGACCGCGCACGACGGGGGCCGGTCGCTCCGCAGAGGTGACCGGCCCTAGTCGTCCTACTGGCTCAGCGGTTGTTGTAGGCGCTCGTCAGACCGATCAGCTCCTGGCGCGATGCCAGGGTCGGGGCGTGAGAGACCGCGCGGTACAGCGCACGCTGCTGCTTGGCGAGGCGGTGGTTCCTGGAAAGCTTGTCCCGCAGGACGGAGATGCTCATCTGTTCCTTCTCCTGATGTTGTCGACACTGTGAACAACGCCCACCGCAGTCGAAGGAGTCCCGCCTCCAGGGTGACGTCGATCATCCCGGCCGATCACAGCCAGCGGTCCGGTCAGCGCAGGGGGCTTGCCCCGCCAGCGGACCGGACGGGATGGTGGCCCGTGAGCACTGCGTCCGAACACTGACTTCGAGGCCTGCCTGGCAGCGGAGCAGAGCAGCGAGCGCCCACACGGATGGGCTGCCGGGCGCGCCCGCGACATGGCGGGGGCACCGAGCGGCACGACCTGCTGGCCGGCCTGACTTCCCAGACATTGGTGCCGCGTGCCACCCCGACGTGCTGATCGTCTGCCCGCCGGCGCAGCCTCCGCACCGGCTCTACGAGCGGTACCTGTCCATCGTCGTCGAGGTCCGCTCGCCGGAAAGCCGAAAGGTCGACTGCCGCGAGAAGGCCGCCGGCTGCACCGCGGCCGCCGCTTTCGAGATCTACCTGCTGGCCGACCCGGACAACCGTCAACTCGACGCGGGCACAGGTGGCTGGGACGGGTCTGGGAGACCTACCCCAGCGGTCAGGTCGTGGCCGGCCTGCCACTGGACGCGACGAGATCCACGTCGGGCTCGACCGGACTGCGCTGAGCTGAGGCATCGAGCCGGGCTCAGGACCAGGCGAGCGCCGTCGCCGGGTCGGCCAGCACACGCGCGATGTCAGACAGAAACTGCGACCCCAGCTGCCCGTCGACGTTGCGGTGGTCGAACGACATCGAGAGCTGGGTCACCTGCCGGACGACGACCTCGCCGTCGACGACCCACGGCATCGGCCGGACGGCGCCGAAGCACAGGATCGCGCTCTCGCCGGGGTTCAGGATCGGCGTGCCGCTGTCGACGCCGAACACGCCCACGTTCGTGATGGTGATGGTGCCGCGGGCCATCTCGCCCGGCGTGGTCCGGCCCTCCCGCGCGGTCGCGACCAGCTGCTGAAGCGCGCCGGCGAGCTCGAGCAGCGTCATCGCGTCGGCATCCTTGATGTTGGGCACCAGCAGCCCACGTGGGGTGGCCGCGGCGATCCCCAGGTTGACGTAGTCCTTGACGATGATCTCCTGCGCGACGTCGTCCCAGGTGCTGTTGACCTCGGGGTTGCGTCGGACGGCGAGCAGCAGCGCCTTGGCCACCAGCAGCAGCGGTGTCACCTTCACGCCGGCAAACTCCGGCAGCGCCCGCAACTGCTCGACCAGCTCCACCGTCGGCGTGATGTCGAGCGTGACGAACTCGGTGACGTGCGGCGCGGTGAAGGCCGAGCCGACCATCGCTGCCGCCGTCGCCTTGCGGACACCCTTGACCGGCACCCGGCGTTCGCGGGTCGCCGGGTCGTACGCGGGGGCCGTGAGCGCCTCGACAGTGGCGACCGGGACAGGCCTGGCCTGCGTCGCGGCCGACTCCACGTCGGCTCTGGTGACGCTGCCGTGCGGGCCGGTGCCCGACAGCGCCCCAACGTCGACGCCGAGGTCCTTGGCGAGCTTGCGCACCGGGGGCTTGGCCAGCACGGTGACCGCACCTGCCGACTGCTGCGCGGAACGACCGACGGCGGCGGCGGAGACGCGGGCGGCCGTCGCCGGCGGCGGTGGGGGCCCGACCTCCGGGGCGGGCGGCTGTGGGGCGTCGACCCGGGCCCGGCGCACCGACGCGCCCGACCTCGGCCCGTAGCCCACCAGCGTTGCCGTCCGGCCGTTGGCTGCCGTCTCGCCGATCAGCGCGCCGGACGACTGCGACGGCACGGTGTCGGCGAGCGCCTCGTCGCGCGAGCCGACGGCCGACGCAGCCTTCGGGGCCGCGGACTCCACCGGGTCGGCCGCCCCGGCCGCCGTCAAACCGGCCGCCGTCTCACCGGTCTCCGTCACCCCGGTCGCAGCCTTCCCGGGCGGCCCGGGGGCATCGAGCGGGCCGGCCGACGGGTCGGTGTCGACGGTGATGATGGGCGCGCCGACGTCGACGACGTCGCCCGCGGCATGGTGCAGCTCGTGCACCACCCCGGCGAACGGCGAGGGCACCTCGACGGCGGCCTTCGCGGTCTCCACCTCGACGATCAGCTGGTTCAGCGTGATCGTGTCCCCCGGAGCGACCAGCCACTGCAGGATCTCACCCTCGGTGAGCCCCTCACCGAGGTCGGGGAGCCGGAACTGCTGCAGGCGCCCGCTGCCGGGGACAGCCACGTCAGAAAGCCAGACTGCGGTCAACGGCGTGCAGGACGCGGTCCAGGTCGGGGAGATACTCCTCCTCCGACCGGGACGGCGGGTAGGGCGTGTCGAAGCCGGTGACACGCAGCACGGGCGCCTCCATCTCGTAGTAGAGCTCCTCGGACAGGCGGGCCGAGATCTCCGCGCCCATGCCAAGAAAGGAAGATGCCTCGTGCACGACGACGGCGCGTCTGGTCCGTCGCACGGAGGAAAGGACCGTGGGAAAGTCGAGGGGGGACAGCGAGCGCAGGTCGATGACTTCCAAAGACCGGCCGTCCTCCTCGGCTGCCATCGCGGCCTCCAGGCAGGTCTTCACCATCGGGCCGTAGGCGATCAGCGTGAGGTCGGTGCCAGGACGCACCACCCTGGCCTGTTCGAGGGCCTCGGGTGTGGCGGCAGGGTCCACCTCCGCCTTCTCCCAATAGCGGCGCTTGGGCTCGAAGAAGATGTAGGGGTCGTCGGAGGCGATCGCCTGCTGGATCATGAAGTGGGCGTCCAGCGCATTGGAGCAGGCGACGACCTTCAGGCCGGGGGTGTGGGCGAAGTAGGCCTCGGGCGACTCGCTGTGGTGCTCGACCGCGCCGATGCCGCCGCCGAAGGGGATCCTGATGACGATCGACATGGGGAGCCGGCCGCGCGAGCGGGCGTGCAACTTCGCGACCTGGCAGACGATCTGGTCGTAGGCGGGGTAGACGAAGCCGTCGAACTGGATCTCGACCACCGGCCGATAGCCGCGCAGCGCCATCCCGATCGCCGTGCCGACGATGCGGGACTCGGCCAGCGGGGAGTCGATGACGCGGTCCTCGCCGAAGTCCTTCTGGAGACCGTCGGTGATGCGGAAGAC
>JBKJQN010000090.1:0-31521 GCA_046593925.1 Mycobacteriales bacterium | reverse complement strand
GGGCGGAGCCGCCAGCGGTGCGGCGAGCAGCGCCAGCAGGGCGCCGGGCAGGGCGGGCGCGACGGCCAGGACGGCGGCGAAGGCCGCACCCACCAGTGCCGGGTAGACGACCCGGGTGCGGCGGTCGCCGAGGACGACGGCGAGGGTCCGCTTGCCCGACACCTCGTCGGTCGGGATGTCACGCAGGTTGTTCGTGACGAGGATGGCGCAGGCCAGCGCCCCGCAGCCGATGCCGCCCGCGAGCGACGGCCAGGTGAGCTGCTCGGCCTGCACGTACGTCGTCCCGAGAACCGCCACCAGTCCGAAGAAGACGAAGACGGAGACCTCGCCGAGGCCCCGGTAGCCGTACGGGTTGGCGCCGCCGGTGTAGCCCCACGCCGCCGCGATCATCACCGCTCCGAGCGGCACCAGCCACAGCGTGGTCAGCAGCGCGAGCACCAGCCCGGCGAGCGCGGCCAGCCCGAAGCAGGCGAACGCCACCTGCTTGACGGACGCGGGCGTCGCGACCCCACTGCCGACCAGGCGGAGCGGCCCGGGGCCACCGAGCCCGCGGTGCGCGTCGGTGCCGCGTACGCCGTCGCTGTAGTCGTTGGCGTAGTTGACGCCGACCTGGAGCGCGAGGGCGACCACCAGCGCCAGCAGCGCGCGGACGGGCCGGAACGCGCCGACGGCGGCGGCCGCGCCGCTGCCGACCAGGACAGGCGCGAGGGCAGCGGACAGCGTGCGCGGCCGGGCACCCTCCAGCCACTGCGCCGGCGTCGTCACGTCCGTGATCTTAGAGCGGCGCGGTCCGGTTTGCCGGACGGGAGCACCGGCACGGTCGCCAGCAGCCGGAGCTCGCGTGGCGCCGCGATGCGGCCGAGCCGGGCCGCGACGTGCGCACGCGCCTGCTCCAGGGTGAGCGCCAGCCCCGGCCGCAGTACGACGTGCGCCACCACCCGCGCGCCCCAGAGCTCGTCGGGCACACCGGTCACCACGACCTCGCCGACCGACGGGTGCTCGGCGAGCGCGGCCTCGACCGCGGCGGGGGCGACCTTCTCCCCGCCGGTGACCACCAGGTCGTCGGCGCGGCCGAGCACGACCAGCCGGTCGCCGTCCCAGCGCCCGATGTCGTCGGTGCGGTACGTCGAGCCGGCGAAGGCCGCCGCCGTCAGGTCGGGCCGCAGCCGGTAGCCGCGCGCGACCACCGGCCCGCCCAGCGAGATCCGCTCCCCCACCCGTGCGGTCACCCCGGGCAACGGGACGCCGCCGTACACGCACCCGCCGCTGGTCTCGCTCATGCCGTACGTCGTGAGCACCCGGATCCCCGCTGCCCGGGCCTCGGCGAGCAGCGCCGGCGGGCAGGCGGCGCCGCCCAGCAGCACCGCGTCGTACGTCGCGAGGGCCGCCGCCGCCGCCGGCTCGCCAAGCGCCCGCCGCAGCTGGGTGGGCACCAGCGAGGTATGCCGGCGGCCGGGCGGCAGCGCCGCGGTGCCGGCCACCAGGTCGCCCGACACCACCGGCGGGGCGCCCGCGAGCAGCGCGCGCAGCAGTACCTGCAGCCCGCCGATATGGGTCACCGGCAGTGTCAGCAGCCAGCCGGCGGGCCCCCCCAGCCGCTGTTCGGCGGCCCGGGCGGAGGCCGTCAGGCAGGCCTCGGTGAGCAGCACCCCCTTGGGCTCGCCGGTCGACCCCGACGTCGAGATGACGAGCGCCACCTCCTCGTCGTCCTCGGGCAGGTCCGGCCTCAGTGCGGCGGTCACCCGGGCCGCGTGGGCCGGGTCGGTCGGCAGCATCAGCAGCGCCGGGCCGGTGCCGGCCAGCGCGGCAAGCAGCGCGGCCTGCAGCGCCGGCCCGGGCACCGCGGGCAGGGCGAGCAGCGGCCGTGCCACCTCAGAAGTAGTACGGGTAGGGCGACCAGTCGGGCTCGCGCCTGGCCAGGAAGGCGTCGCGCCCCTCGACGGCCTCATCGGTCATGTAGGCCAGCCGGGTCGCCTCCCCGGCGAACACCTGCTGACCCATCATCCCGTCGTCGACGGCGTTGAACGCGTACTTCAGCATCCGCTGCGCCGTCGGGCTCTTCGCGCAGATCGTCCGGGCCCAGTCGATCGCGGTGGCCTCGAGCTCGGCGTGCGGCACGACCTCGTTGACCATGCCCATCCGGTGCGCGTCGTCGGCGGAGTGCTCGGCCCCGAGGAAGAAGATCTGCCGGGCGAACTTCTGGCCGACCTGCCGGGCGAGGTAGGCCGAGCCGTACCCGCCGTCGAAGCTGCCCACGTCGGCGTCGGTCTGTTTGAACCTCGCGTGCTCACGGCTGGCCAGGGTGAGGTCGCAGACGACGTGCAGGCTGTGGCCGCCACCGGCCGCCCAGCCGGGCACCACCGCGATGACGACCTTGGGCATCATCCGGATCAGGCGCTGCACCTCCAGGATGTGCAGCCGGCCGGCCCGCGCCGGGTCCACCTCCAGCGCGTCGCTGGCGTACCGGTAGCCGTCACGACCCCGGATCCGCTGGTCGCCGCCGCTGCAGAACGCCCAGCCGCCGTCCTTGGGCGACGGGCCGTTGCCGGTCAGCAGCACGCAGCCCACATCCGGCGACATCCGGGCGTGGTCGAGCACCCGGTACAGCTCGTCGACCGTCGACGGCCGGAACGCGTTGCGTACCTCCGGTCGGTCGAAGGCGACCCGGACCACGGCGCTGTCGACGTGCCGGTGGTAGGTCGTGTCGACCAGGTCGAAGCCCGGCACCTCCCGCCACGCAGCGGCGTCGAACAGCTCTGAGACCGTCACCTCCTGAGACTAGGAGGCGACGGGTGGACCGGATCAGCGAGGTGCACGTCGTGAGCGTGCCCATGCGGGTCGCGTTCCGCGGGGTGCTGCACCGCGAGGCGGCGCTGCTGCGGGGCCCGGCCGGGTGGGGGGAGTTCGCGCCGTTCCTGGAGTACGACGACGCCGAGTCGACCCCGTGGCTGGCCGCGGCGCTGGAGGCGGCGACCACGGGCTGGCCGGCGCCGGTGCGCGACCGGGTGCCGGTGAATGCGACCGTCCCGGCCGTCGCGCCCGCTGACGTCGCGACCGTGCTGGCCCGCTTCCCCGGCTGCACGACCGCGAAGGTCAAGGTCGCCCAGGCCGGCCAGCAGCTCAACGACGACGTCGCCCGGGTGGCCGCCGTCCGCGAGGTGCTGGGTCCGGGTGGCCGCGTGCGGGTCGATGCCAACGGTGGCTGGACGCTCGCGCAGGCCCGCCGCGCCCTGGCCGCGCTCGCCCCGTACGACCTGGAGTACGCCGAGCAGCCGTGCGGCTCGCTCGCCGACCTCGCTGCCCTGCGCGGGCACGGCGTCCTGATCGCGGCGGACGAGAGCGTGCGCAAGGCCGACGACCCGCTGCGGGTGGCCCGCGACGGCGCGGCCGACCTGCTGGTCCTCAAGGTCGCGCCACTCGGCGGGGTCGCTCGTGCGCTCGCCATCGCCCGTTCGTGCGGGCTGCCGGTGGTCGTCAGCAGCGCGCTCGACACCTCGGTCGGGATCGCCGCGGGCGTCGCGCTCGCCGCCGCGCTGCCCGACCTGCCGTATGACTGCGGGCTCGCCACGACGTCGTTGATGGCCGCGGACGTCGTACGCCGATCGCTGGACGGTCGCGGCGGGTCGATCGCGGTCGGGCCGGTCACTCCGGAGGCCGACCTGCTCGGGGAACTCGCCGCGCCGGCGGACCGCCAGGCCTGGTGGCGCGCGCGGATCACCCGCTGCGCCGCCAGACTGCAGGGGTGAACCCGTCGACCGCCCTGGCCCGCGTGCTCGTCGACGAGCTCGTCCGCGGCGGGGTGCGTGAGGCGGTGCTGTCGCCCGGCTCGAGGTCGGCGCCGCTGGCGTTCGCGCTGCACCGCGCGGACGCCGCCGGCCGGCTGCGGCTGCACGTGCGCATCGACGAGCGCTCGGCCGGGTTCCTCGCACTCGGGCTGGCGAAGGCGTCCAGCCGGGCCGTTCCGGTCGTGACCACGTCCGGCACGGCCACGGCCAACCTGCACCCCGCGGTACTGGAGGCATCGCACGCCGATGTGCCGCTGCTGCTGCTGACCGCCGACCGGCCGCCCGAGCTGCGCGGCACCGGGGCCAACCAGACCGTCGACCAGGTCCAGCTCTACGGCTCGGCGGTACGGATGTTCGCCGACGTCGGCACCCCCGAACAGCGGGCCGGCCAGAACGCGTACTGGCGCGCCCTGACCTGCCGGGCGCTGGCCGCCGCGACGGGCGACGCCGGCACCGCGCCCGGCCCGGTCCAGCTCGACCTCGGGCTGCGCGAGCCGCTGGTGCCGGACGACGACGAGGCGTGGGTCGAGCCACTGGACGGTCGCTCCGACGGCCTTGCGTGGACGCAGCGGATGGCCGGGGTGCTCGGACGCCCGGTCGACGACCTGCCCGCCCGCACCGTCGTCGTCCTCGGTGACGCCCCCTCGGGCCCGGCCGAGCAGGCGCTCCGGCTCGCCGAGGCCCGCGGCTGGCCGGTCGTGGCCGAGCCGTCGTCGGGCGCCGGGGCGAGCCGGGCGCTGGTGCCCGCCGGCGACCTGGTGCTGGCCGCCCCGGGGTTCCTGGACGCGCACCGTCCCGACCGGGTGCTCGTCGTCGGACGGCCGACGCTCAGCCGGGTGCTGGGCCGGCTGGTGGCGGCTGCGCCGGCAGACGTCGTCGGGGCGTACGGACGATGGTCGGACCCGGCGCGGCAGGCCGGCCGGGTGCTGCCCGGCCTACCGCTGGCCGACGGCGGACCGGTCGACGACGACTGGCTGCCGGCGTGGCTGGCCGCCGGCGCCCGGGCGTACGACGCCGTCACCCGGGCCCTCGCGGCCGCCCCCGGGCTGCCCGAGCCGGTGGTCGGCCGCGAGGTGCTGGACGCTGCCGGCGGGGTGCTGTTCGTCGGCAGCTCCAAGCCGGTGCGAGACCTGTTCCTCACCGGCCCGCGGGCCGGGGTGCGGGTGCTGGCGAACCGGGGGGCCGCCGGCATCGACGGCACCGTCTCGACCGCCTTCGGCGCCGCGCTCGCCGACCAGGCGGCCGGCGGCGGCCATGCGTACGCCCTGATGGGTGACCTCACGTTCCTGCACGACAGCAACGGGCTGGTGACCGGCCCGCAGGAGCCGCGCCCCGACCTCACCATCGTGGTGGTGAACAACGACGGGGGCGCGATCTTCGGGACGCTGGAGCAGGGCGCGCCCGGCCTCGAGGACGCCTTCGAGCGGGTCTTCGGTACGCCGCATGGCGTCGACCTGGCCGCGCTGTGCGCCGCGACCGGTACACCGCACACCCTGGCCGCCACGATCGCCGAGCTGCGGGCGGGGCTGCGGGCGGGGCCCGGGGTGCGGGTCGTACAGGTGCGCACCGACCGCACCGCGGCTGTCTCGCTGGACCGGGCGCTGCGGGCATGAGCACCGGCTTCGGTGTCGACGTCGGTGGCAGCGGCATCAAGGGGGCGCCCGTCGACCTGTCGAGCGGCCGGCTGCTGGCCGAGCGGGTGCGCGTCGAGACCCCGCAGCCCGCGACCCCCGAGGCCGTTGTCGCGGTGGTCGGGCAGGTCCTCGGCGACCACCAGGGTGGGTTCGGCATGACGCTGCCCTCCGTAGTCGTCGGCGGCGTCGCGCTGTCCGCCGCCAACATCGACCCGGCCTGGAGGGGCACCGACGTCGCGGGCCTGGTCGCCGAGCGGACCGGCCGACGGGCGCTGGTGGTCAACGACGCCGACGCCGCGGGGTTCGCCGAGGTGCGCTTCGGCGCAGCGAAGGACATCCGCGGCACCGTGCTGGTTCTCACGCTCGGCACCGGCATCGGCAGCGCGCTGTTCCTGGACGGTCGGCTGGTGCCCAACAGCGAGCTGGGCCACCTCGAGCTGGACGGTCACGAGGCCGAGCGGCGCGCGTCGGATGCCGTCCGGAAGCGCGAGGACCTGTCGTGGGCCGACTGGGCGAACCGGCTGCAGGCCTACCTCGAGCACGTCGACAACTTGCTGCGCCCCGATCTCGTCGTACTCGGCGGCGGTGTCAGCAAGAAGGCCGACCGCTGGCTGCCGCTCCTCCACGTACGCCCCCGGGTCGTCCCGGCTGCACTGCTCAACGACGCCGGCATCGTCGGCGCTGCCGTCCTCGCAGCCGAGTCCGGCTAGCGAAGGGGACCCGGAAGGCAATCTTGTCCGGGTACGTTGGCCCTGTGCTGGAGGAGGACGCGGCTGCCCTGGTCTCGATGGTGCCGGGCGCGCAACGGGCCGTGCTCTCGCGTGTCGCGACCGACAGCCCGACAGCGGTGCTGCTGGTGGACGTCGCCAGCCGTGAGGTGCTGCACGCCAACACGCTGGCCTGCCAGCTTGCGCCCGGCGTGGTGCTGCCGGTGGCCGTCGACGCGTGGTCGGCCGCCGCGGGGTTGCGGGACCTGCAGGGCCGGGAGCTGACCGGTTCGGAGTATCCGCTGTCCTTGGCCGCGGCCGAGGTGGCGGTGGCCGGCCGGCCGGTGAGCGCGCAGCGCGGATCGACGGGGACCACGGCGCGTGAGCCGCTGTTCGCGGTCGGGCTGCCGCTGCACGGGACGCCGGGGCTGGACGGGCTGACCCTCGTGGTGCTGCTGCCGTTGCGGGACAGCAGCGCGGTGCTGGCGGCACAGGGCGCGGCGGCGACTGCGCAGGGAGCGCTGGACCGGGCCGTCCTGGCGACCGGTTGCGCCTTCACGCTGGTCGATGCGAAGGGCCCCGACTGGCCGTTACGGTGGATCAACCCGGCGTTCACCTCGATGACCGGCTACCCCGCCTCGGAGGCGGTGGGCCGCAACTGCCGGTTCCTGCAGGGGCCGGACACCGACCGCGGGGAGGTCGGGGTGCTGAAGGCCGCGCTGCGGGAGGGTCGTGACGTGGTGGTGGTGTTGCTGAACTACCGCAAGGACGGCACCGCATTCTGGAACCAGCTGTCAGTCAGCCCGGTGCTGGACTCGTCCGGGGCCACCACCCATTTCGTCGGCGTGCAGACCGACGTCACCGACCGGGTCGAAGCCGAGCAGCTCCGCGACCAGGCCCTGGCCGCCGAGCGCACCGCCCGCGCCGACGCCGAGCAGGCCCGCGAACAGGCCGAGCACGCCCGGGCTGAGGCGGAGCTTGCTCGGGCCCGGGTTGAGCTGCTGGGACGGCGGTTGTCGGTGGTCGCGGAGGCGACCGGGTTGCTGGCGACGACGTTGGACGTCGAGCAGTCCCTGGACCGGCTGGCGCGCCTGGTCGTGCCGTTGCTGGCCGACTGGGTGGTGATCAACCTGTTCGACGACCAGGGGCGGCCCGGGAGGGTGACGGTCGCCCGGCACCGGGACGGCCACGTCGAGCGGCTGGCTGCGTACAGCACCTTGTTGTCGGCGACAGTGCACGACGGCAGCAGGCTGCATGCCGCATTGACCGGTGGCCGACCCGTGCTGATGGCGGACTACGTCCCGACCGCGGTCGCCCAGCTGGCGGCCTCGGAGCGACCCCTCCGGGAGTTGACTCTGGAGCTGGGCGCGCAGTCGCTGATGTTCGTGCCCTTGACGGCCCGCCGCCGGGTTGTCGGGTCGATGATGCTGGTGCACGGACCGTCCGGGCGCCGGTTCACCGACGAAGATCTGGACCTGGCGGCCGACCTGGGTCGGCGCGCCGGTCTGGCGGTCGACAACGCCCGGCTGTACACCCGTGAGCACACCGCTGCGTTGGCGTTGCAGCACACCTTGCTGCCGGTGCTGCCGCAGGTACCGGGCTTGGCGCTGGCGGCGCAGTATCGGCCGGCCGGAACTGGCAGTCAGGTCGGTGGGGACTGGTGGGACGTGTTTGGGCTGCCCGACGGGGCGACCGGGCTGGCCATCGGGGACGTGATGGGGCACGACATCGCGGCGGCGGCCGCCATGGGCCAGCTGCGCAGTGTCCTGCGGACCTGCGCGTGGCAGGGGGAGGACCCGGCGACCGTGCTGGACCGGATGGACCAGCTGGTGCAGGGCTTCGAGATGGCTCAGCTCGCGACGTGCATCTACGCCAGGCTGGAAGCCGCCGACCCCGAGGCAGGCCGTCCGGGCCGGGAGCGAGCGACCCGGCGGAAGTCGGCTCGGCTGACCTGGTCCAACGCCGGCCACCTCCCGCCCGTCCTGTCGGGTCCGGACGGCGTGGCGCGGCTGCTCACCGACGGCTTCGGTCGCCCAGCACGCAGCGCCGGCCTGGTCGGCGTCCCGATCGGGGTGCCGGCCGACCGGGACCGCGCCCACCACAATCTGAGCGTGCCGCCCGGCAGCACGTTGCTGCTGTACACCGACGGGCTGGTCGAGACGCGGGACGGCGACATCGACAGCGACCTGCAACGCCTGCTCGGACAGGTCGGGGCACACCCCCCCGACCACGGCCCGCAGGCGCTGGTCGACGGGCTGTTGACGGCATGCATCAGCCACCACGACGACATCGCCGTACTTGCCGTGCAGGTCCTGTAGACCGTCAGGAGCCGAGGGCGTCGCGCATCGGCACCAGCTTGGCGTTGCTCTCGGCCAGCTCGTCCTCGGGTTTGGACCCCTCCACGATCCCGCAGCCGGCGAACAGGCGGAGCCGGCGCGGGTCGTCGGGGTCGACCTGCGCGCAGCGCAACGCGATGCCCCATTCGCCGTCCCCGGCGGCATCGAGCCAGCCGACCGGCCCTGCGTACCGGCCGCGGTCGAGCCCCTCGACCTCGCGGATCAGCTCCATCGCCACCTCGGTGGGCGTCCCGCAGACGGCGGCTGTCGGGTGCAGCGAGGCGACCAGCTCCAGCGAGGTCGCGCCGTCCACGACGATGCCGGTGACGTCGGTGGCCAGGTGCATGACGTTGGGCAGCTCCAGCACGAACGGGTCGACCGGTACGTCCACCGACGAGCAGTGCAGCGCAAGGGCATCGGCCACCGAGCGCACGCCGTAGCCGTGCTCCTCGACGTCCTTGATCGACCGGGCCAGCGCGGTGCCCTTGCGGACGTCCATCGCGGCGTCGCCGCTGCGGCGCAGGGTGCCGGCAAGGACCCGGGAGGTCGCGACGCCGTCGACGAGCCGCACGAGCATCTCCGGGGTCGCCCCGAGCAGGCCGTCGACGGCGAAGGTCCAGCAGGCCGGGTAGCCGTGGGCCAGCCGTCGCAGCGGCCAGCGCACGTCGACGGTGTCCTCGGTGCGGGCCTCCAGGTCGCGGGCGAGTACGACCTTGCTCACCTCACCGGCCTCGATCCGCTGCACCGCGTCGGCGACGACGCGCACCCACTCCGGGCTCGTACGGGCACCGTCGGCGAACCGCACCACACCGGGCGGGCGCGGCGCCCGCCGCACCGGCAGCCGCGCCGCGGCCGTACCGACCGTCGTCACCCAGGCCGTGCCCGCGCGCCGACCGACGACGACCTCGGGGACCACGAGCACCGAGGAGCCGGTGTTCGGGTCGAACGCGAAGGACCCGAAGGCGACCAGCCCGGTGCCCGGGACGCCCACCTCGTCGGTGACGTCGGCGCCGGCCACCACCGAGCGCCACCAGCGCTGGGCGGCGGCGAACCGGTCGGGACCGGTCAGCTCGACCCGGGCGGCCTCCCCCCAGCCGACGATCCCGGCACCCTCCTGCACCCAGGCCAGCGCGCCGTGCTCGGGGAGCAACGCCAGCAGGTCCGTCGGGTCGGGCACCGGCACGGTCGCGACGTGCAGCACGTCGACGGTGGGCGCGGGGATCACCATGCCAGGGTAGGCACCGCTGCGCGCTCGGGCATGCCGGACGGCCCGGACGTGACCGGGCAGGCTCTGCGTACGTCGGAGTGCATGTCCAGCTTGTCCTGCCGACAGCTGTCCCGGTCATCTGTTCGATCCGGGCGGGTGCTGGCTCTGTACACCGGCGGAGGGTAGGAATGACCACGTGATGGTTGACCCGGGCACCTACTCGCAGACGCGGGCCCGCCTGCTTCTCGACCTGGCAGCCCTGCCCCCGGACGCACCGGTGCGGCTGGGCAAGAAGACCTCGAATCTGTTCCGGCAGCGGACCGGCGTCTCCGGCCGGCTCGACGTGACGGGCCTGTCCGGGGTGCTCGACGTCGACCCCGTCGCTCGCACTGCCGACGTGCTCGGCATGACGACGTACGAAGAGCTCGTCGACGCCACCCTCGCCCACGGCCTGGCCCCGATGGTCGTCCCGCAGCTCAAGACGATCACCCTCGGCGGGGCGGTCACCGGCCTCGGCATCGAGTCGAGCAGCTTTCGCGCCGGGAGCCCGCACGAGTCGGTGCTCGAGATCGAGGTGATGACCGGCGACGGGCGCATCCTGACCTGCAGCCGCACCGAGAACGCCGACCTGTTCTTCGGCTTCCCCAACTCCTACGGCACGCTCGGCTACGCCCTGCGGCTGGTCATCGAGCTCGAACCGGTCAAGGCGTACGTCGAGCTGCGGCACGAGCGCTTCGACGCGGTCCCCGCGCTGGTCGCACGGATGGCGCAGGTGTGCACAGCGCGCGAGCACGACTTCGTCGACGGGACGTGGTTCTCCCCTGACGAGTGCTACCTGACGCTGGGCCGCTACGTCGACACCGCTGACGCAGGGGTCAGCGACTACACCGGGATGGGCGTGTACTACCGCTCGATCCAGCAGCGTTCGGTCGACCACCTGAGCGCCCGCGACTACCTGTGGCGCTGGGACACCGACTGGTTCTGGTGCTCGCGGGTCTTCGGCGTGCAGAACCCCAGCATCCGGCGCTGGGTCCCGCGGCGCTACCTGCGCTCCGACTCGTACTGGAAGTTGGTGTCCTTTGAGCAGCGGCACCGCTGGAAGACCCGCTGGGACCGCCGTCGCGGCCGACCCGAGCGCGAGGAGGTCGTGCAGGACGTCGAGGTGCCGGCGGCCAGGCTCGCAGAGTTCATGGACGTCTTCGCGCGCGAGGTGCCGATCGAGCCGGTGTGGTTCTGCCCGCTCCAGCAGCGCGACCCCGACGCCGTCTGGGACCTCTACGCCTTCGACCCGCACGAGCTCTACGTCAACGTCGGCTTCTGGTCCAGTGTCGCGCTCGAGCCCGGCGAGGACCCGAGCATCCACAACCGGCTGCTCGAGCGAGTCGTTGCCGACCTCGGCGGCCGCAAGTCGCTGTACTCCACCAGCTTCTACAGCCGCGAGGAGTTCGCGGCGACGTACGGCGGTGCGGTGTACGAGGTGCTGAAGAAGACCTACGACCCGGCCGGCCGGCTGCTCGACCTGTACGCCAAGTGCGTCGAACGACGGTGAGGGAACCCGCATGACGGCAGTGGCAGGAGCCCTCGCCTCGATCGTGCCCGGGGTGCGTTTCACCGCGTACGACGGCTCGACCGGCGGCAGTGGCGAGATCGGGATGGACGTGCGCAGCCGGCGGGCCCTCGCCCACCTGATCAGCGCGCCCGGCGAGCTGGGCTTCGCCAGGGCCTACGTCTCCGGCGAGCTCGACCTGGACGCCCCCAGCCACCTCGAGGCGTTGCGGGTGCTGCACCGCCGCAAGACCGCGGACCTCACCGTCCCGGAGCGGCTGCACGTGCTGCGCGCGCTCGGCCGTGAAGCGCTGGTGCCGGTCACACCGCCGGTCCAGGAGGTCGGCGCCAAGCGCCTGGTCGCCGGGCTGGTCGCGCACAGCCGCGGCCGGGACGCTGTGGCGATCGCCCACCACTACGACGTCAGCAACCGCTTCTACGGCTGGGTGCTCGGGCATTCGATGGCCTACACCTGCGCGGTGTATGACTCCGATCTGACGACCCTGGACGACGCGCAGGCCGCGAAGTTCGACCTGGTCTGCCGCAAGCTCGACCTGCAGCCGGGCCAGCGCCTGCTCGATGTCGGCTGCGGCTGGGGCGGCATGGTGCGGCACGCCGCCAAGCACCACGGCGTCAGCGCGCTCGGCGTCACCCTGTCGGCGCAGCAGGCCGAGTGGGCGCAGAAGGCGGTGGCGGACGACGGCCTGTCGGACCTGGTCGAGGTGCGACACAGCGACTACCGCGACGTCGCCGAGGACGGCTTCGACGCCATCAGCTCGATCGGGCTCACCGAGCACATCGGCATCCACAACATCCCGGCGTACGCGGTCTCGCTGGCCGGTCGGCTGCGTCCCGGCGGCCGGCTGTTGAACCACTGCATCACCCGGCGCAGCGTGGACGTCCCGCCGATCTCGCGGCGCGGTTTCATCACGCGCTACGTCTTCCCTGACGGGGAGCTGCCGAGCGTGTCGGAGGTCGTCCGTGAGCTCGAGCGCTCAGGTCTGGAGGTCCGCCATGGCGAGAACCTGCGTGAGCACTACGCCCGTACCTGCCGGGCGTGGTGCGACAACCTCGACGCGCACTGGGACGAGGCGGTCCTCGAGGTGGGCCTGGGCACTGCCCGCGTCTGGGCGCTCTACCTGGCCGGGTCGGCACTGGGCTTCGAGCGCGGCGAGATCCAGCTGCACCAGGTGCTCGCCGTCAAGGCGCCGGACGGCGTCTCGGGGTTCCCGCTGCGCCCGGCTTTCTAGCGACCTCCCTCGGGTGGCCCGTCGTCGAGCATCCCGCGTAGCCGCGCCTGCTCCTGCTCGCGGCTGCCGCGGCGGGAGTCCAGGGCCGCCGCGACGGCGGCGCGCGGCGTACGCAGCACAAGCAGGCTGACCAGGCTGCTCACCAGCACCGCCGCGGCGATGGCGACCAGGCCGCGTAGCCCGACGATCAGCAGCAGCCCGTACGTGCCCACGAACGCCAGCAACCGCAGGCCGGAGTAGACGGCGAAGGCCTTCCCCACGTCAGGCCCGGCGGGAGCGGTGCGGCATGCCCCGAGCGTACGTCCGGCGTGCAGGGTGATGCCGCCGGCCGTCTTGGCGAACTGGCCGCGTACCGGACCGCGGCGCTCTATGGTGGCCGGGCGTGATCATCTAACGCACCGGTGCAGGTCACGAGGGGATTGCTATGGAGGACGTCGCAACCGGACGCACGACGCCGGTAGTGCCCGCACGGGACCGGCTCTTGACGCCCGGCGAGGTCGCTCAGCTGTTCCGGGTCGACCCCAAGACGGTGACCCGGTGGGCGGCCGCGGGTCGGATCAGCAGCATCCGGACGCCCGGTGGCCACCGGCGCTTCCGGGAGACCGAGGTGCGCGCCCTGCTCGCCGGGGTCCCCGCCGCCGTCGTGCCGGCGCAGCCCGACGGCCGGGTGCACGTCACGTCCTGAGTGCTCGCGATCGTCCAAAGCGCGACAGCTTGCATGATCCAGGTCCGGAAGGTGCCGCCAGGGCGACCCCGATCGGACCTGACTCACGTGCGGGGTGTGCCGGCGGCGCGTGTCATGCGTAGGAGTGCAACCCGACGACGAAGATGTTGACCACGTAGTAGTCGACGATCAGGGCGGTCGCGGCAGCCACGGCCACCCAGGCGGCCTTGCGGCCCTTCCAGCCGGCGGTCGCCCGCGAGTGCAGGTAGCCGGCGTACAGCACCCAGGTGATGAACGACCAGGTCTCCTTGGGATCCCAGCCCCAGTAGCGACCCCAGGCCGCCTCGGCCCAGATCGCGCCGGCAATGATCGCGAACGTCCAGACCGGGAAGGCGAACGCGATGACGGCGTACGCAGCCCGGTCCAGGGACGGGGCCGGCGGCAGCGAGCGCCCCAAGGACAGCGGGAACTTCGGACTGCGCCCAGCGGTCACCGCCCCGTCGTGGCGGGCCCGCAGCAGGTACAGCAGCGCGATCACGCCGGACAGCAGGAACGCGCCACTGGCGGTGACGGCCGCGGCTACGTGGATCTTGATCCAGTACGAGTTGAGGGCCGGCACCAGCGGACCGGCCGCCGTGTAGAGGACGGTGCCGGCCAGGCCGAGGTAGAGCGTCACCGGCACCATGACGAACGCGCCGATGGTCGTGTCGACCCGGCCGCGCCGCAGCAGCACCAGGAACGCGGTCACCGCGACCAGCGCCGCGCACGAGCTGAACTCGTACATGTTGCCCCAGGGCACCCGGTGCGCGGCAAAGCCGCGGGTGACCACCGAGCCGACGTGCACCGCCCAGCCGACCGTCGTGAGTGCGACCGCGATCCGGCCCGCCCGGCCGGCCCGGGCGGAGCGGGTAGGCGTTGCCGCAGGCGGGTCGGCGAGCGGCGGACCGCCGGCGCCGACGAGGACCCGGGCGGGCGCGGCGACCAGGGTGGACCCGACCACGCTGCGGGCCCGGCTGGACGCCGCTGCCCCCGCGAAGGCGAGCATCGCCAGGCCGTAGATCAGCACTGCCGCGAACAGCAGGCCGTCACTGAGCTGAGCCATCTGGGTCACTCCCGTACTGCGGTCGAAAGAACTGGGACGACGGGCGGGGCCGCCGCCCGGAGCCGATCGGTCAGCTCGGCGAACTCGGCGGCGAAGGCCTCCGGGTCGGTGCGGGCAAGCCCGCCGACCTCGACCACGGTACGGCCGGAGGTGGGCCCGGCGCCTACGGGGGCTGCGCCATCTCCGGAGCGGTCGTCTGCGGGGCGGTCGTCTGCGGGACGCACCCGGACCCATACCCGGCGGCGGCGGACGAACAGCGACAGCAGCAGGCCGAGCACCATCCCGGAGGCGGCCAGCAGCGCCAGGCCCTTGCCGGGGTCCTGGGTGACCTGGAAGGTCGCCCACTCCGCGGTGCTGTCGTAGGTCAGGCTCCCGCCGCCGGGCAGCTGCCAGGTCTGGCCGGGGCGCAGGCCCTCCGGCTGCCCGGGGATCTTCGTCATCGCGGTCAGGTCCAGGGAGTAGACCGACTGGCTGGCGCCGGAGTCGAGGCCGAGGTCACCCCGGTAGCCCACCAGGGTCAGCGCCGGGTTGTCGGCGGCCGGGAAGACCGAGCTGACCTGGCCGGTCACCGGGTCCTGAGACGTGGTCGGGGTGAACACGCCGTCGAAGCCCAGCTGGCCCTTCGTCCCGTCGGCATTGAGCGCGTTCGGCACCTTGATCGTGCAGCTGCTGACGAAGCGGGCGTCCTGCGGCAGGCACGGCACGGTCTGCGGGAGCGCGTTGCCGGCCGCGTCGCGCACGGTCACCCGCGGCGCGTACCCGTGCCCGATCAGGTAGACCTTCGCGCCGCCGACGTGCAGCGGATGGTTGACCTGCATGTCGTACCTGCTGCGGGGCGCCCCCGGCCGCGGCGACCAGTCGACCAGCGCGTCGAAGGTCAGCGCCTTGCCGTCCTCGCCGTACGTCGCGCGGAAATCGGCCAGCGTCAGGTCGAAGGGCACCAGCCGGTCGGGGGTGAACCGCCGGCCCGGGTGGATGTCGTCATACGAGATGATGGTATTGGCAAAGCCGTCGCCCTCCTTGACCAGCACCGTGCCCTTGAAGCCGAACATCCCGCCGAGGGCGATGCCGACGAGCAGTGCGACGAGGCTGACGTGGAACAGCAGGTTTCCGGTCTCGCGCAGGTAGCCCTTCTCGGCCGAGAGCCCGCCGCCGGGCCGCTGCACCGTCCGCCACCGCTTCAGACTCGAGCCCGCCGCCGCGAGCGCCTGGTCGGGGGACAGGTCGGTCTCCCAGCGGTCGCTCGCCGGCAGCCGGCGGAGCGCGGCGGGCACCGCGGGCGGCTTGGAGCGCAGCGCCCGAGCGTGCAGCCGGATCCGCGGGCCGAGGCAACCCACCAGGCTGACGAACAGCAGCAGGTAGATCGCGGCGAACCACGGGGAGGCGAAGACGTCGAACAGCGACAGCTTGTCCAGGATCGGCGCGAGCGTCTTGTGGTCGACGAAGTACCGCTTGACCTCGACCGGGTTGAGCGAACGCTGCGGGACGAACCCGCCCGGCACCGAGGCGAGCGCGAGCAGGAACAGCAGCAGCAGCGCCGTACGCATGCTGGTCAGCTGCCGCCACGCCTGGCGCAGCGGGTGCGCCTTCGCGCCGCGCCGTGGCGGGGCCGCCGGCCGAGGGGCAGTCGACAGCCTGGTGGCGGTGTCCTCGATCGACTGCTCGGCGGTGGTCCGTTCGTCGCTGGTCCGGGTGTCCTGTGCCGACGTCATCAGACCGCCGCGGTCGCGCCGGAGACCACGCCGCGCAGGTGGACCATCACGGCTTCCCACTGGCCGCTGACGAGCATCAGCCCGACCAGCACGAGCAGGCCGCCGCCGACCCGCATGACGAGGGCGTAGTGCCGCTTCACCACGTCGAACGCGCCGAGGGCCCGGCGAAAGGCCAGCCCGGTCAGCACGAATGGCACGCCCAGCCCGGCGCAGTACGCCGTCGTGAGCAGCGCGCCGCGGCCGGCGCTGGCCTGGGTGTACGCGAGCGCCTGCACCGCCCCGAGCGTCGGGCCGAGGCAGGGCGTCCAGCCGACCCCGAACAGCACGCCGAGCAGCGGAGCGCCGGCCAGGCCGGCGACCGGCAGCCGGTGCACGCGCACCTCGCGCTGCAGGCCGGGCAGCAGACCGAGGAAGGTCAGCCCCATCACCACGGTGAGGACGCCGAGCACCCGGTCGACGACCGCCTTGTGCACGAGCAGCTGGGCCCCGAGCCCGCCGAACAGGGCGCCGCCGCTGACGAAGACGGCGGAGAACCCCAGGACGAACAGCACGCTGCCGGCCACCACCCGGCCGCGCACCTTCACCGGCGTCGCGGCGCGCACCAGCAGGTCGCCCTCTGACTGCGGCACGGCGTGGGGACGGACGTCGCCGAGGTCGGCGGCGCTCAGGCCGGTGACGTAGGACAGGTAGCCAGGCACCAGCGGCAGCACGCACGGCGACAGGAACGAGACCAGCCCGGCGACGGCGGCGACCGGCATCGCGACCAGCAGCGGCCCGTCGGTGACGGCGCTGACGAAGCTGTCGGCGACCGACACCTCAGGCCTGCTCGGCGGCGAGGGTGCGGACGGGGCCCTCGAGCTCGGCTTCGGTCACACCGCCGTCGAAGATCCCGGCCAGTCGGCCCTGCCGGTCGATCAGCATCGTGGACGGCGGGGTCTGCGGCACGACCTTGCGAAAGCGCAGCAGCAGCGCGCCCGGCTGGTCGTACAGGGAGGGGTAGGGGGTGCCGCTGACCCGCTCGAAGGCTATTGCCGCGTCGCGGTCGTTCTTGACGTTGACCCCGACGAAGGCAACGCCGCGCGGCGCGGTGCGGGTCGCCACGGCACTCAGGAACGGTGCCTCGGCCCGGCACGGACCGCACCAGTCGGCCCAGAAGTTGAGGACGACCACCTGCCCGCGCATCGCGGCGGTGTCCAGCGGGACTCCCTGCAGGGTCTGGCCGGCCAGCGTCGGTGCGGCCTTCCGGTCGGCGACGGCGAACAGGCCGTTCGGGCCGGTGGCGAGGCGCCCGAACCGGTAGTCGGTGGCGCCGGACGCGTCCGCCCCGGACGTGCCGGTGCAGCCGCTGAGCAGCAGCGGGGCAGCCAGCAGCCCGACGAGGGCAGCGCGGCGGAGGCGGGTCAAGGCGGGGGTCACGGTCCACAGGTTCGGCGGCGGGGCAGTCCCATCATCGGCCCTGCGGGGCCGCTCTGCCTACCCGGGTGCGGCGCCCCACTCGGGCTGCGCCGGCAGCCACTCGGGCGCCAGCACGGCCATCACCACCTGGTCGACGAAGCGCCCCTCGACGTAGGCGTCCTCGCGCGTACGGCCCTCCTCGACAAAACCAGCGCGCCGGTACGCCGCGAGCGCCTGCGCGTTGCCCGCCAGCGTCTCGAGCTGGACGCGGTGCAGGCCGCGGTCGCGGAAGGCGTACGTCAGCAGGACCCGGCACGCATCGGTGCCCCAGCCCTTCCCGCGGGCGTGCGGACCCATCGTGATGCCGAGGTGACCGCGCCGGTTGTGCAGGTCGATGCCCCACAGCGTGACCCGGCCGACGCAGGCACCGTCGACGTCTACCGCGAAGTCCACCTTGTTGTCCGCAGGGGCCAGCCGGCCCTCACCGGCGTCGAACTCGGCGAGCATCGCGGCCGCGGTCTTCGGCACGTACGCGCCGTCGTCGGCCAGCCGCCAGGTCTCCGGCTCGAGCTCCCAACCGGCCAGCACCTCGACATCGGCGCGCTCGACCGCGCGCAGCCCGACCACCTGCCCTCGCAACATGGCGCCAGTGTCCCCCGGCGGGTCAGGCGGGTCAGGCGCCGAAGCCCTTGCGCCGGCCGGCCTCGCCGGCCGGCTCGCGGTAGTCGACCCGGACCAGCTCGGTACCGTCGAACACCAGGCTGGTGAGGCTGGCCAGCCCGCACTGCCGCCGGTCCGGACGGTGCCAGAGGCGGCGGCCCTCGACGTGCCGCCGGACCGTCCAGATCGGCAGCTGGTGGCTGACGCAGACCGCCTCGTGCCCGGTCACCCGGTCGCGGACGTCGCGGACCGCCGCGAGCATCCGTTCGGCGACCTGGCGGTAGGGCTCCCCCCAGCTGGGCGTGAACGGATCGACCAGGTGCCGCCACATCTTCGGCCTGCGCAGCACCCCGTCGCCGACACCGAAGGGCTTGCCCTCGAACACGTTGGAGCTCTCGAGCAGCCGGTCGTCGGTGGTGATGCCCAGGTCGAAGACCGCGGCGATCGGCGCGGCGGTCTGCTGGGCCCGCAGCAGCGGGCTGGCCACGACCTCGGTGACGTCGCGGCCCCTCAGCGCCTCGGCGGCGTCGCAGGCCATCCGCTGGCCGTCCTCGGACAGCTGGAACCCGGGCAGTCGTCCGTACAGCACGCCGCCCGGGTTGTGCACCTCGCCGTGCCGCAGCAGGTGGACGACCGTCCGGCTCATGCCCGGTCCCCGCTGGTCGGCGGGGTCGCCAGGTCGGGTGCAGGGACCTGCGCGGCGGCGCGTGCGGCGTACGGCATCGCGTCGGCGACCCTGGAGAGGGCAGCGTCGTCGTGTGCGGCGCTCACGAACCACGCTTCGTACGCCGACGGGGGCAGGTAGACGCCGCGGGCCAGCAAGGCGTGGAAGAAGGCGCGGTAGCGGGCCACCGACTGGCGGGTCGCGGTGGTGTAGTCGACGACCGCGTGGTCGGCGAAGAACACGCTGAACAGGCTGCCGGCCCGGTTGACCCGGTGCGCGACGCCCTCGTCGGTCAACGCGTCCGAGACGAGCCGGGCGACCGTGGCCGCGGTGGCGTCGACGTGTGCGTACACCTCGGCGGTGCAGTGCTGCAGCGTCGCGAGTCCGGCGGCGACGGCGAGCGGGTTGCCGGACAGGGTGCCGGCCTGGTAGACGGGGCCGACCGGCGCGAGCAGCGCCATCACGTCGGCCCGTCCGCCGAAGGCTGCCGCTGGCAGCCCGCCGCCCATCACCTTGCCGAAGGTGAACAGGTCGGCCCGGACGCCGTCGAGGCCGTGCCAGCCGGCTGCGCTGACCCGGAAGCCGGTCATGACCTCGTCGCTGATAAGCAGCGCACCGTACTGCGTGCACAGGTCTCTGAGTCCCTGGTTGAACCCGGGCAGCGGCGGGACCACGCCCATGTTGGCCGCCGAAGCCTCGGTGATGACGCAGGCGATCTGCTCGCCGATCTCCTCGAAGGCGGCGCGGGCGAGGTCGAGGTCGTTGTAGGGCAGGACGACGGTGTCAGCGGTCATCGCGCCGGTGACGCCGCTGGAGTCCGGCAGGCCGAACGTCACGACGCCGCTGCCGGCGCTGGCCAGCAGCGCGTCGACGTGGCCGTGGTAGCAGCCGGCGAACTTGACGACCTTGCTGCGCCCGGTGAACCCGCGAGCCAGCCGGACGGCGCTCATCGTCGCCTCGGTGCCGCTGTTGACCAGACGTACCTGCTCGACGGGGGCTACCCGGCGGACGATCTCCTCGGCGAGCAGGACCTCGCCGGGACTCGGCGTGCCGTACGAGGTCCCCTTGGTCGCGGCGGTGCGCAGCGCCTCGACGACGGCCGGGTGCGCGTGGCCGAGGATCATCGGGCCCCAGGAGCAGACCAGGTCGACGTAGGTCCGGCCGTCGGCGTCGGTGAGATACGGGCCGGTGCCGCTGACCATGAAGCGCGGCGTCCCGCCGACGGCGCGGAAGGCCCGCACCGGGGAGTTGACCCCGCCGGGGATGACGGCCTGCGCCCGCGCGAACAGCGCCTCCGAGGCGGGCGCGTCGTACGGGTAGCTGCCCGGCTGGTCCGTCATGAGCGTCATACTGCCGGATGGCCGCGCTTTCGGATCGGCGACATGGGACCTGCCGATCTCGCTGCGCGGGTGCGGGCGGCCGCCGGGCGACCTGCAGCTGTTCCTGCCCGGCCGGCGGACCCGCATGACCCAGCTGTGCGGCTCGAATCTCGCGCTCTGGGAAGAGATGCTCCCGCGGGTCCCCGAGGACGAGCGCGGGGCGCCTCTGCGCCAGGTCGGCCGCGCCCTCGCCGAGCACCGCGGCAGCCTTCGCGAGCGCTGACTGTGCGCCCCGGGGTACGGCTCGCGGGCTCAGCGGGGGTCGCGGATCAGCCGGGGTCGCGAGCAGGCGGGGGTCGCGGGGTCGACGGTCAGCCGGGGGCGACGGTGTACTGCTGGCCGCGCGGGCTGGTCCAGGTCGTCGCGCCGGAGCGGTCTCGCACGCAGGACCACCCGTCGTGCTTGAGCCGGTGGTGGTGGCGGCAGAGCGGGTGCAGGTTGGCAACGCTCGTCGAGCCGCGTGGAAAGGGATCGCGGTGGTCGAGCTCGCTCCTCGCGGCGGCCCGGAAGCAGCCGGGGAACCGGCACCTGCGGTCCCGCGCCCGGACCACCCTCGTCTGGGCAGCCGTCGGCTCGTAGCTCCCGGTCGTCGGCGGCGGCACCGGCAGGTCGCTCGTGACTCGACGGAGCAGGGACGGGCCTTCCCGCGCCAGCAACCGCTCGAGTGCGACCGCCCGGGCGTCGACCGCGACGACCTGCCCCGTTGCGTCGACGAAGACCCGCCGGACGCGGACGCCGGACAGACCGACGGGCAGCACGGGACGGAGCAGGTCGCGGAGCAGGCCCGGGTCGACCGTGCCGAGGCCGTGCAGCTCGGGCTCCCGGTGCGGCGGCTTGCGCGCTGCCGGTGCAGCGTCATCCAGTGCAGCGTCACCCGGTGCGGTGTCACCCGGTGCGGTGTCACCCGGTGCAGCGTCACCCGGTGCGGTGTCATCCGCGGCCACCCCGTCAGCCGCGGACGGAGCCGATGTCAACGAGTCGCCCGCGGCAAAGCCGTCCCCGGTCTGGCCCCGACCGGCGGGGTCTGCGGGGGCAACGCCCTCGGCCGTGGGGTGCACATCGCAGAGTGGTTCCAGGCGCGCCGATCCGACTGCCACGGGGCCAGTAGGGTCCAGCAGCGCCAGGAGCTCAGCGGAAAGGGCCACGGAGATGACGACCGGCTCCGGCAGCGCAGGCCCGCCCGGCTGAGCGACAGGCACGGACGCATCGACCGACACCGGAACCTCGAGCTGGACCTCGATCGGCACGGCGTGGCCGACCTTCGCGACCAGGGCACCGAGAAGGGCGTCGAGCTGGCGCTGGCCGTAGCTGCGGTCGTCGTCGGGCCCGTGCCGCCGCGAGGCCACGTCGAGCAACCGGTCGGCGGCCAGCAGCTGCTCTGCGGCACCCGTCGCGATCCACGCCGCCAGACCGTCCGGCAGCGGACGGAGTCGGACACCGGCGCGGCGCTGCTGCTGCTCGGCGCGTCGACGAGCGGCCGCCGCGGGGTCGAGGCGGACCGCCGCGCGGACCAGGGCGCGTCGCAACTCTGCCGGCGTGCCTTCCCAGCCGAGCCTTCCCCCGGAGGCCAGCACCTCCTGCAGCACCTTGGTCGCGAGATCGTCGTCTCCGAGCGCGCCGGTCCCGTCGACACAGACCATCACGTGCGCCACGCCGAGGCAGCCGTCGTGCAGCAGGCCGCGCAACAGCGGCTGGTCACGCAGCGCCATCGCGATCCCGAGCCGGGCGTCGACGGACTGCGCGTGCAGCCCGAGCGCCAGGCCGGCCTCGGCCAGCACATGCGGCTGACGGCCCGTCCGACAGTCCTCCGGACTGCTGTCCCACACCGCGAGCAGGGCCTCGCACTGACGCAGGAAAACCTCACCGGACGCCCGCTCGGCAGCCTGCAGCGAGGCGAGGTCCGCGTCGGTGATGGCCTCCTCGAACATACGTACGATACTACCGGCCGCGCCTTCAGCAGTCAAGCATTCGGGCTGGTCAGAGCACAGAATCTATGTCACTCGGGACCTTCCGTGGTACCCCGACGTCCGACCCCTCCAGGTACCTGCCCGGCACAACGTGGCCCTGCCGGTGCGGTGTGCCCGCGCCCGCCGTCGGACGCGACGGCGACCCCACTCCCGGCGGGGAAGCTGAGGTGAGCCGCTGCCGGCCATCGCACATTCAGCCCGCCAGCTGCTCCCGAGCCGAGCGTCGCAGCCAGAGCAGCCCGAGCACCGGCAGCACGAGCGGGACGTAGCCGTAGCCCGAGCCGTACCCGGACCAGACCGTCTGGTCCGGGAACGCGCTCGAGTCGGCGTAGGACAGCGTGCCGACGACGATCACGCCGACGAGTTCCACGACTACCGCGGACGTGGCGATCAGGCGCCGGTCACGCAGCAACGCGATGGTCGCGACGACGTACACGGCGGCAGCCAGCGCCGACAGCAGGTACGCGATGGGCGCGTCGGAGTACTTCGTCGCGAGCTGCAGCCCGGCCCGGGCGGACGCGGCGAGTGCGAAGACGGCGTACACCGCGGTCAGCGCGCGGCCCGGACCCGAGGACAGCCTCACCGCCACGTCGCCTCCATCCGCAGCTCGACGACGGCGAGCACGACGCAGGCGATCGCCAACACAAGGGTGCCCCAGCGGGTCTGCTCGTCGGCCGACAGCGCGAGGCCGCCGGGCAGCATCAGGAGCGACAGCACGCTGTAGCCCGCGAAGGCCCCGGTCTCCACCGGCCGGTCGCCCTGCGACAGCCGGTAGCCGACGACCGCGAGCTGGCCGAGCGCGACCAGCTGCAGCCCCAGCAGCCCCTGCAGGAAGCGCCTGGGCGGTGGCCGGCCCGCGACCGCCGCACCGACCCCCCACACCGCGCACAGACCGGTCAGTACCAGCACCGCGAAGACGAGCCCTGAGGTCATGGCCACATCCTGCCGGGCGGGGATGGCTCAGCCCTCGGCGAGCCAACCGGCGACCTCGGTCGCCCAGTAGGTGAGCACCGTGCCGGCGCCGGCCCGCTTGATCGACGTCAGCGCCTCCAGCACGGTGCGCCGACGGTCGATCCAGCCCCGCTCCGCGGCCGCCTCGAGCATGGCGTACTCCCCGCTGACCTGGTACGCGGCCACCGGCACGTCCACCGCGTCGGCGACGGCCCGCAGCACGTCCAGGTAGGCCAGCGCCGGCTTCACCATGACCGCGTCGGCACCCTCGGCCACGTCGAGCAGCGCCTCGCGGACGCCCTCGTCGGCCGAGCGGGCGCCGTCCTGCTGGTAGCCGGCCCGGTCGCCGAACTGCGGCGCACACTCGGCGGCCTCACGGAACGGCCCGTAGAACGCGGAGGCGTACTTGGTGGAGTACGACCACACCGGCAGTGAGCTGAAGCCCGAACCGTCGAGCGCGGTGCGGATCGCCCGTACCTGCCCGTCCATCATCCCGCTGGGGGCGACCGCGTGGCTGCCGGCCCGGGCCTGCGCCAGCGCCGCGGACGCGTACCGCTCCAACGTCGCGTCGTTGTCGACCTCGCCGGTCGCCGTGAGCAACCCGCAGTGGCCGTGGTCGGTGTACTCGTCCAGGCACAGGTCGCTCATGACCACGATGGCGTCGCCGACCTCGGTGACCAGGTCCCCCAGCGCCAGCTGGACGATGCCCGCCGGGTCGTCGGCGCCGCTCCCCCGGGCGTCCTTGACCGCCGGGATCCCGAACACGATCAGCCCGCCGACGCCGGCCTGCGCCGCAAGTGACGCGGCCTTCTTCAGCGAGTCGCGGGTGTGCTGGACGACGCCGGGCATCGAGGAGATCGGCGCCGGCTCGGCGATGCCCTCCTTGACGAAGACCGGCAGCACCAGGTCGGCGGCCGACAGCCGGACGTCGGCGACCAGCCGCCGCAGCGCGGGCGTACGACGCAGCCGGCGGGGCCGCACCGCACCGACAGCGCTCACGAGCGTGCCGCCGCGCGCGCCACCCGCTTGCGTCGGGCCGAGCCGGGCAGCTCCAGGCCGGCGGCGCGGCGGGCCAGCGCGTGCTCGGCCAGCGCGTCGACCAGCGCCGCGACGTCGGGGCGCTCGGCGAGCACGTCGACCCGTAGGCCGAGCTCCTCGGCGGTCCGCGCGGTCTGCGGGCCGATGCACGCCAGCACGGTGCTGTCGTGCGGCTTGCCGGCGATCCCGACCAGGTTGCGCACGGTGCTCGAGGAGGTGAACAGCACCGTATCGAAGCCACCGCCCTTGAGCGCGTCGCGGGTCTCGGCCGGCGGCGGCGCAGCCCGCACGGTGCGGTACGCCGTGACGTCGTCCACCGCCCAGCCGAGCTCCTTGAGGCCGGCGAGCAGCGTGTCGGTGGCGATGTCGGCGCGTGGCAGCAGCACCCGGTCGATCGGGTCGAAGACCTCGTCGTACGGCGCCCAGTCGGCGAGCAGCCCCTCGCTGGACTGCTGGCCGCTCGGCACCAGGTCGGGTTTGATCCCGAACTCCACCAGCGCCGCGGCGGTCGCCTCGCCGACGGCCGCGACCTTGACACCGGCGAACGCCCGGGCGTCCAGGCCGAACTCCTCGAGCTTCTCGCGGACCGCCTTGACGGCGTTGGTCGACGTGAACGCCGCCCACAGGTAACGGCCTGTGACCAGGCCCTTGACGGCCCGCTCCATCGGCGCGGGCGTACGTGGCGGCTCCACCGCGATGGTCGGCACCTCGACCGGGATGGCGCCGTACGACCGCAGCTGCGCCGACAAGGCGCCCGCCTGGTCGCGGGTGCGCGGCACCAGGACCTGCCAGCCGTACAGCGCGCGGGCCTCGAACCAACCCAGCTTCGCGGCCTTGCGGACCGCGTCGCCGACAACGAGAACGGCCTCACCGGACAGGCCGGCGGCGCTGACGTCGCGGTCCGCGGCGTCCAGCGTCGTCACGACGGTGCGCTGCTCGGCGGTGGTGCCGCCGACCGTGACGGCGACATCGGCGGTGGCGCGCCGACCGTGCTCGACCAGCGCGCTCGCGGCCTTGGCGACGTCGGCAGCCGGCAGCAGCAGGACCAGCGTGCCGGGGGCAGTGGCGAGCGGGCGCCAGTCGAGACGGTCGTGCACCCGGGCGACGGTGCGCGGCAGCCCGACAGGGACACCGGCCGACGCGGGGACGGCAACTGCTGCCGGAATCCCGGGCACGACCTCCAGGCGCAGCTTGGCCCTGACGACAGCCTCGGCGTCCTTGACGCCCTGCTCGCCGAGGTACGGGTCGCCGGGCAGCAGCCGGACGACGCTCCGGCCCTGCCGGGCGGCAGCGACGATGGCGGGGCCGGCCAGCTCGCCGGGCTCGGTGAGCACCACCTCGGCAGTCGCGGGCAGCCCGGCCAGGACGGCGCCTCCGCAGCGGACGTCGGCGAGGACGAGGTCGGCCGCTGCCAGCAGCTCGACGGCACGTACGGCCAGCAGACCGGGGTCGCCGGTGCCGGCGCCGACCAGGGCGACCCGACCGGCCGGCTTCTTGGCCGCCTTCTTCGTGGTGGTCATCGTTCTCCCATCAGGTCCGCCGCACCGAGGTCGAGCAACTCGGCGGCGAGCCGGCGTCCCACCCCCGGCGCGTCGGACGTCGGGCCGGTCGCCGACAGGCGTACCGACGAACTGCCGTCGAGGGCGGCCACCAGGCCGCGCAGGTAGATCTCGGGCCCGTCGTCGCCCTCGGCCACCTCAGCCAGCGCGGCGACCGGGGCGGAGCAGCCGGCTTCGAGCGCCGCGAGCAGCGCGCGCTCGGCCGACACCGCGCACCGGGAGATCTCGTCGTCGAGCACGGCGAGCACCGCCGCGAGCTCGCCGTCGCGGCACTCGACCGCGAGCGCGCCCTGGGCCGGAGCCGGCAGCAGCTGCAGCGGGTCGAGCACCTCGGTGGCCTGGCCGAGCCGGCCGAGCCGGGCCAGGCCGGCGCGGGCGAGCACGACGGCGTCGAGCGAGCCACCGGTGACGTAGCCGATCCGGGTGTCGACATTGCCCCGGACCGGTTCGACCTGGTGACCCAGGCCCAGCGCCCGCAGCTGCGCGATCCGGCGCGGGGCGCCGGTGCCGATCCGGGCGCCCGTCGGGAGCTCCCCCAGGGTGAGCCCGTCCCGGGCGACGAGCACGTCGCGCGGGTCCTCGCGGCGGGGCACCGCCGCGATGACCAGGCCGTCGGCCGGCGTCGTCGGCAGGTCCTTGTACGAGTGGACGGCGAGGTCGACCTCACCGGCCAGCAGCGCGTCGCGCAGGGCGGT
The DNA here is from genome assembly GCA_046593925.1 of Mycobacteriales bacterium. Classification (GTDB taxonomy): domain Bacteria; phylum Actinomycetota; class Actinomycetes; order Mycobacteriales; family SCTD01; genus JAYVYM01. The sequence goes on along the minus strand of JBKJQN010000090.1, from coordinate 5,271 downwards.
GACGAACACCCCGGTGCCGCCGAGTTGCGCGATCTCCACCGACGTCGCGTCACCGCGGGTCACGACCCGGACCAGCTCGACCTCGCGACCGGTCGCCGCGGTCAGCGCGGTCGCGACCTGCCCGGACTGGGTGAGTGCGAGCGCGCTTCCCCGGGTACCAAGCCGCAGCGGCGCAGTCACAGCGAGCCGTCCTCGAGCGCGACCGGGGCGACCGCAACGGCGGCCGGCGCCGCGCGGTCGAGCCCGAACAGCTCGCGCAGGGCTTCGGCATACGAGCCGGCGGCCGGCGCCTCGGCAAGCTCCTTCACCCGCACCGTCGGGGTGTGCAGCAGGGTCCCGACGACGCGCCTGACGGTGGCCGCCAGCTCGGCCCGGGTGTGCTCGTCGAGCTCGGGCAGCCGGGCGTCGAGTCGGGCCAGCTCGGCCTCGGCGACCTGCGCGGCCCGGCTGCGCAGTGCCGCCACCGTGGGCGCGACCCTGCTGGCGCGCTGCCAGGCCAGGAAGCCACCGACCTCGTCCCTGACGATCGACCGGGCGGCCTCGACCTCGGCCCCGGCTTCGGTCACGGCGAGCACCGACTGCAGCGTCTCGAGGTCGACCAGGGTGACCCCAGGCAGGTCGCGGACCGCCGGGTCGATGTCGCGGGGCAGCGCCAGGTCCAGGAAGGCGACCGGCCGGCCGCCGCGGTCGTGCACCGCGCGGCTCACCAGCTCGTGCGACAGCACGACGCCGGTGGCGCCGGTCGAAGACACCACGACGTCGGCCTTGACCAGCGCGGACTCCAGGTCCTCCAGGCCGATGCCGATGCCCTCCAGCGAGGTGGCGAGGCGGCGCGCGTTGGCCGCAGTGCGGTTGGCGACGGTGATCGACGCGACGCCGGCCCGGCGCAGGGTGCTGCCCGCCAGCGCACCCATCGAGCCGGCGCCGATCACCAGGACGTCACGGCCCTCGAGCGGGCCGACGGCGGCGACGGCCCGCTCCAGCCCGACGGAGACCAGGGAGCGGCCGGCCTCGTCGATGCCGGTCTCGGTGTGTGCGCGCTTGCCGACCCGCAGCGCGGTCTGGAACAACTCGTGCAGGGTGCGCCCGGCGCCCGCGCCGCTGGCCGCGTACGCCCGGCGCAGCTGGCCGAGGATCTGCGACTCGCCGATGACCATCGAGTCCAGCCCGCACGCGACCTGGAACAGGTGGGTGACCGCCTGGCCCTCCCAGTGCACGTACAGGTGGTCGGTGAGTGTCGCCAGCGGTACGCCCGAGCTGCGGGCCAGCAGGTCGCTGACCGCGTCGACGCCGGCGTGGAAGGCCTCGGTGTCGGCGTAGATCTCGACCCGGTTGCAGGTGGACAGCACCACGGCCTCCGCGACGGCGCCGTCGGTGAGCCGTTGCGCGACGGCGCCGCTGTCGTGCAGGCCGACTGTGACCTTCTCCAGCAGCGGCACCGGCGCGGTGCGGTGCGATACGCCGACGACCAGGACACTCACGCCGACACTCCGTGCTCGAGCCGGGAGCCACGGCGGGCCTGGTGGAAGGAGAGTATCTGCAGCTCGACCGCCAGGTCGACCTTGCGTACGTCGACGCCGTCGGGCACCTGCAGCAGCACCGGTGCGAAGTTTAGGATGCTGGTGATGCCGGCGGCGACAAGGGCGTCGCAGACCTCCTGCGCGGCATGGCCCGGGGTGGCGATGACGCCGATGCTCACGCCGGTCTCGGCCACGACCGCGTCGAGGTCGCTGACCGGGCGCACCACGCGGCCGTCGATGACCTCGCCGACGCGCCGCGGGTCGGCGTCGAGCAGCGCCGCGATGGAGAACCCGCGCGAGGTGAATCCGCCGTAGCCGGCGAGCGCATGCCCGAGGTTGCCGACCCCGACCAGCATCACCGCCCAGCCCTTGGTGAGGCCGAGCTCGCGGCTGATGTGCAGTACCAGCTCCTCGACCTCGTAACCGACGCCGCGGGTGCCGTACGAGCCCAGATGTGACAGATCCTTGCGTACCTTGGCCGACCCGTCGTCGCCGCCGCCGACCAGCCGCGACAACTCGCTCGAGCTGACCGTGGTGTGGCCGCTCTCGGCGAGGGTGTGCAGGACCCGCAGGTAGACCGGCAGCCTCGCGACGGTCGCCTCGGGCACCCCGGCGCGGCGCCGCGCGATGCCCTGCTGCGTCATGGCGGCGACTCCTGCCCGGGGGCGCGAGGGGACTCCTGGCGCGCTGTCTTTTATCAGGTTACGCGCTTGTGAACGCGTGCACGAAGTCCGTGGGACGCGTCACACGCTGGTCCGCAGCGCTGCCCGCAGGGCCTTCGGGTCCACCTTCCAGAAGGCGTGCGGAACGCCGTCCAGGAGCACCACCGGCACCTGCTCGCCGTACGCGGCAAGGTCGGCCGGGTCGGCGTCGACGTCCCGCTCGGCGTACGCAGCCCCCGCGCGGCCCGCCTCGAAGGCCACGACCGGCGCGGCCTCGGCGCACAGGTGGCAACCGATGCGGGTGACCAGCACCACCTCGGCGACGCGACCCCGCCTGCGCAGCACTATCCCGCCAGCTCGCGCAGCCGGCCCTTACTGACCTTGCCCGTGGCGGAGTGCGGGAGCTCGGTGACGACCTCGACCGCCGTCGGGCACTTGAACCGGGCCAGCGAGCGGGCACAGTGCGCGACCAGCTCCGCACTGGAGGGCCGGGCGCCCTCGCGGAGCACGACCAGGGCCTTCACCGACTCGCCCGTGTACGGGTGCGGGATGCCCAGGACCGCGGCCTCGACGACGTCGGGATGCATCAGCAGCACCATCTCGACCTCCCGCGGATACACGTTGAAGCCGCTGACCAGGATCAGCTCACGCCGCCGGTCGACCAGGTGCAGATCGCCGTCGGCACCGGCATACGCGACGTCCCCGGTCGCCCACCAGCCGTCCGCGTCGGGGCCCTCAGCGCCGTCCGGCCAGTAGCCGGAGAACAGGTTGTCGCCGCGTACGACGATCTCGCCCGGGTCGCCCTCCTCGGTCTCGCGGCCGTCCCCGTCGAGCAGCCGCAGCTCGATGCCCGGCAGCGGTCGCCCGATCGAGTCGGGCTTGGCGACCTCGCTCATCAGCGTGCTGGTCAGCACGGGAGCGGTCTCGGTGAGTCCGTAGCCCTCGAAGACGTGCTGGCCGGTGACCTCGAGCACCCGGTGCAGCACGCTGCTCGGTAGCGGCGCCGCGCCCGACAGCGCCAGCCGGACGGTGGCAAAGGCGTCCCCGACGTCGGGCAGCATCGACCAGGCGACGTACATCGGTGGCGCCCCGACGACGCAGGTGACGGCGTACCGCCGCAGGTCGGCGAGCGTCTCGACGGGGTCGAACCGCTCAACGAGGACGCCGGTGGCGCGCTGCCGGGCGACCAGGCCGAGCGCGCCGTTCAGCCCGTAGACGTGGAACAGCGGCAGCACGAGCAGGACGACGTCGTCGGCGGACATGACCTGCGGCTCGATCCGGCTGGTCTGGTCCAGGTTGGCCAGCAGGGCGCGGTGGCTGAGCATCGCGCCGCGGGGCCGCCCGCTGGTGCCCGAGGTGAACAGCACCACCGCGAGGTCCTCGCCGCCGCGGCCGGCCGTCACGGGATCACCGGCCCCGGACTGCAGCGCCGACAGCGAGCCAGGCCCGTCGGCCCCGGCGACCACGACGTGCTGCAGCTCCGGCAGCTGCGCCAGCAGGGTGTGCCCGATCTGCGCGCCGCGGCGGCCGGTCACGAGCAGCCGGGCGCCGCTGTCGCGGACGACCTGCTCTACCTCGGCGGCGGTGTACTCGGTGTTGACCGGTACGGCCACGAGCCCAGCGCGCAGGATGCCGAAGTACACGGCCGGGAAGTCCAGGGTGTTGCCGACCTGCATCGCGACCCGGTCTCCCGCGGTGAGGCCCAGCGCCAGCAGCCCGCGCGCGGTCCCGTCGACGACGGCGTCGGTTTGCGCCCAGCTCAGCGTGCCCGCCAAGGAGCGGAAGGCGACCTTGCCGGGCAGCGCCCTGGCGGCGTCACGCACGAGCTCGTCCAGCGAAGGGGCGGGAGCGCGGGGATCCTCGGGCTGGTCATCTTCGGCCTGGCTGGTCACGGCCTGGGTCCTCCGGGCTGGGCGGGGCCCGCGTGGGGCCGGGCCGCAAAGTCTGGCACGGCCGGCGGCCCGGCGCCCGCGTGACGGCCGGCTGTCACCCGGCCTTCAGGGCGGCGGGGGCGTGGGCGGCGGGGGCGGGGGCGTGGGCGGCGCGCGCGTGGTGGGCGGCGGGGTAGTGGGCGGGTCAGCCGTGGGCGGCGGGGTGGTGCGGGCCGGCAGGGTGGGACCGACCGGCGGTGGCGTGACCGCGCGCGGGGGCGTCGTGGGCCTGGGCCGCAGCGGGCTGGTCGACGGGCGGGGGGCGGACCCGACCTGCGGGGGGCCGGGCGCGGCCGCGGCCGCCGCAGCGGCTGCCTGGTCGGCGCGCAGGATCTCGAAGGCCCGCGCGTAGATGCGGGCCGGCAGCGTGCCGCCGTACACCTGCTTGACGCCGTGTACGTCGACCATGCCTCCGCAGGAGGAGCCCTGCACGCCCTTGCAGGCCTGCTCCTCGTAGCCCATCCAGATCGCCACACAGATGTTCTGCGGCTCCTTCGAGCAGCCCACGAACCAGGCGTTGGTGCTGTCGTTCGTGGTCCCGGTCTTGCCGTAGACCGTGAACGGCTGTGCCGCAGCGGGCGCGGTGCCCTGCGGCGTTGCCACCTTGCTCATCGCGTCGACGACCTGGTCGGCGATCCCGGCATCGAGCACCCGGGTGCCCTCCGGCGCCTCGGGGGCCCGCTCCATGACCTGGCCGGGGTCGGTGCCCGAGCCACCCGCCCGGATCTCGGTGTAGAGCCGGGGCGGCAGCCGTACGCCGTGGTTCATCAGCGTGGCGTAGGCGTTGGCCAGCGACAGCGGTGTGACCTCTGCGGTGCTGCCCAGACCGAAGGACTTCGGTGCGACGGAGAAGGGGTCGGGGTCGCTGCGGCTGGCAGCAGGCACCTGGACGCCGGCGTCCACCATCAGCTGGCGGACCTTGTCACGGCCCACCTCGAGGGCCAGCGGTACGAAGACGGTGTTGATCGAGCGGGCCAGCGCGGCGCGCAGTGTCACGCTGCCGCCGCCACCGCTCTCACCCGCGTTGCAGTAGTGATAGCTGCCGCCGGGGCTGCCCGGGTCGGGGATGTCGTCGCAGCCGGGCGCCGGGCGCCGTTCGTCCAGCGAGTGGCCCTCCTGCAGCGCCACGGCCAGCGTGAACGGCTTGATCGTCGAGCC
>JBKJQN010000017.1:0-61374 GCA_046593925.1 Mycobacteriales bacterium | reverse complement strand
CGACATCGTGGAGACCAACCGGCCCGCCCGGTCATCCCAGCACGCTCTCAACCACCCAGCCACAAAGTCACGTCATCATCACGATCACCGGACGTCCGACGGTGGATCCAGGCTAAGCGAGGGGGGACACACCTGGGCAGCCGTTCCCGACGATCGACGCAACAGCGATCCCCACCGCCCGTCACCCGCGGCCGGCGCGACCGGGTTAGCCGGTCTTCCCCGGCGTCGCCCCGCCGCGGGACAGGAGCAGGCAGTCGAGCTACCCCCACGCGCCGACGCTTTCGACTGCCGGTTTCGAACGGTGCCACCTCGTCTCACGGGCGGCCGGGGAGGGCGCGACGCCAGCTTCTTGCTACCGGGTCGGCAGGTCCAACCAGGGGGCGGTCTCCGGAAGGGAGGACTTCCGCCGACCGGAGCGGCTCGCTACCGCCAACCCCGGTGCGCTCACCCTCACCCGGCTGGTGACGGCCGCTCTCATCTGCGCCTCAGACGTGCACACCGTCAAAGGCGCGTCGAGAACGGGCGCACCCGCGGACGCGAGGCTATGGGCGTCATCCACGCGCTCGGGAGCGGGGTCACCGGGTTCACCGAGGGGCAGCGGGTCGCCGTCAACGCGGTCACACCGTGCTTCCGGTGCGGCTACTGCCAGCGCCGATTCACCAGCGAGTGCGGCGGCGCCGTCGGCGGCCAGCGCTACACCGCGCAGATGGACGGCACGATGGCTGAGTACTTTGTCGTCCCGGCGGCGCAGGCCAACCTCGCGCCGATCCTGCACGACCACCCCTCGCCGCTGCAGCTGCCGCTGGACGCCTTCGCGCTGGGCATGAACGACAAGGCGATCCACACCGGGCTGTGCCCCGGCGGCAGCGAGCGGATGGGCCGGCTGATGGGCCGGCTGCAGACCGGCCGGGTCGATCCGACCCCGATGACCACACACCGCTTCACCTTCGACGACATCGAGGAGGCGTTCCTCATGATGACCCACAAGAATGACGGCATCATCAACGTGCTGAACACGTTCGGGTAAGCGCGGGGCCTGCGGGTCGCAGCGGTTGCCAGGCCGTTGCGGCAGGTGGAACGATCGGCTCGCACGGCCCCGACCAGCAACCATGTCGGGAACCCACCGGGCGTACGCCCGACGGGGGGCCGGTAGCGGATGACGACGCTGCGGCAGCCCTGGGTGCCGCTCGACGCCTCCACCCGCTTCCGCGCCCCGACCCACGTCAGCAACGTCATCGAGCGCCGGCGCCTGCTCGAGCTGCTGCGCGAGGAGCGGGGCCGCCAGCTGACGGTGATCCACGCGCCGGCCGGTTACGGAAAGACGACGCTGGCCGTGCAGTGGCTGCACGACCTCTCGGGCGACGGAGCGACCGTCGCCTGGCTGGGTCTGCACCGCGACGACAACGACCCGCAGTGGTTCCTGTCCCACCTGCTCGGCGCGGTCGGACAGGTGCTGTCTGCGGCCGAGGACGAGCTGCGCGACCTGGCGCAGCTGATCGAGGAGAACGCCGAGGACACCCAGACGTACGCGGTCTCGGTCCTGCTCGACCGCATCGGCCGGCACGGCGAGCGGTTCGTGCTGACCTTCGACGACTGGCACCTGATTGACGACCCGTCCGTCCACCGGGCGCTCATCCAGCTCCTGGACTTCGCCCCGCCCAACCTGCTGCTCATCCTCACCAGCCGCACGCGCCCGCGGCTGCCGCTGAGCCGGCTGCGGGTGCGCCGCCAGCTCACCGAGATCGATGCAGACGGGCTGCGCTTCGACGCCGAGGAGGCGAGGGCGTTCCTGGTCGACCTCAACGGCCTCGACCTCGACCAGGAGGACGTCGCGCGGCTGTCGGAGGGCACCGACGGCTGGGCGGCTGCGCTGCAACTGGCCTCGTTGTCGCTGCGCGACTCCCCCGACCCCGGGGAGCTGATCCGCGGGTTCTCCGGGCGGCACCACGCCATCGAGGAGTACCTCGCGGAGAACGTGCTGGGCGCCCTGCCCGCAGAAGTCCTGGACTTCCTGCTGGCCACCTCGGTGTGCGATCGGCTCTGCGGCGACCTGGCCGGGACACTGAGCGGGCGCACCGACGGCCAGGCCATGCTCGAGGAGCTGGAACGGCGCGACCTGTTCCTGCGCCCGCTCGACACCGAGCGGACCTGGTTCCGCTACCACCACCTGTTCGCCGACCACCTGCGCCGGCGGCTGTCGCGAGACCGCCCCGGCTGCGCCGCCGAGCTGCACGCGAGGGCGTCGGGGTGGTTCGCCGACCAGGACCTGGTGTCCGAGGCGGTCGACCACGCGCTCGCCGCCGGCGACGTGGCCACCGCCACCGACCTCGTCGAGCGGCACGCGATGCCGCTGGTGGAGCACAGTCGGATGGTCAGCCTGCTCGGCCTGATGGGACGGCTGCCGGCGGATGCTGCCGACGAGCGGCCGGGACTGCTGATGGCTGTGGCCTGGGCAAACTGCCTGCTGCAGAGGAGCACCGCCGCCCAGCTGGCGCTCGACCGCCTCCGGCAGGTGGACCTGCCCGAGGAGGCCCGCAGTGAGGCTGACGTCGTCCAGGCGTGCATTGACGTCTACAGCGACCGTACGGACCGGGCCGAGGACCTCGTCCGCCGCAGCCTCGAGCAGGCGGCGCACTACCGGCCGTGGATCGTCGCCGTGGCCGCCAACTTGCAGAGCTTCTGCGACATCCACGCGACCCGCTACCAGGCCGCCCGTGACCGGCAGCGCTGGGCGCGGCCGTTCCACGACCGCACCACCGGGCCGTTCTCCGGCGTGTACGGGCGCTGCTTCGCCGGGATGGCCGCGCTCGCCCAGCTGGACCTCGACGCGGCCCAGGAGCAGCTGCAGGACGCGGTCGCGCTGGCCCGTACGTCGGCCGGGCGGCGGTCGCACGCAGCCCGGCTGGCCGGCGCGCTGCTCGGCGAGCTGCAGTACGAGCGTGGGGAGCTGGAGGACGCTGAGCGCCTGCTCGAGGAGAGCGGGGAGCTCGGGGCGGAGAGCGGCGTCGTCGACTTCATGATCGACAGCTACGCGCTGCTGGCCCGCATCAAGGCCAGGCGGGGTGCGGTGACCGAGGCCGCGGAGCTGCTCGGCGACGGTGCGAAGACCGCCGAGCGGCTCGGGCTCACCCGCCTGTCGGCAGCCGTCACCGCCGAGCGGATCGCGCTCCTGATCGGCGCCCGGCGGGTGCGCGAGGCCCGTCGGGCAGCGCAGGAGTTCCCGGACGGTGCGGGCTGTCACGGGGGCATCGGTGCGGCGATCGACCAGCTGCGCACTCGGTCGTTGGCCGCCGTCCTGTCGGCCGAGGGCAACCACGCCGCAGCGGCGGCGCTGCTCGAGGGGCTCGTGGCCGAGCTGCACGGGCGGGGCCAGTGGCGGGCCGAGGTGACCGCGACGGTGCAGCTGGCGGCCGTCGACGAGCGGGCGGCCCGGTGGTGCGCCGCCGAGCGCGCGCTGGCCGGCGCCCTCGGCCGCGCGGTGCCCGCCGGGCTGTGGCAGACCGTCCTGGACGCGGACGTCGCCCCCGTGCTCGACCGGCTGCTGACGCAGGCGCGCGCCGACACCTGGCCGGACGGGCTCGACCCGCTCCCGGCCGACCGGCTCAGCGCCCTCGTGGCTGCGCTCGGCCACCCGGGCCCCGGCCGGGCAGCCCCGCCTGGCCTGACCGGGCGGGAGGTCGACGTCCTGCGGATGCTCGATGCCGGCCGGAGCAACCAGCAGATCGCCCAGGCGCTCAAGGTCACCGTCAACACGGTGAAGTGGCACCTGAAGAACATCAACGCGAAGCTCGGCGCCACCAACCGGACTGAAGCGGTCTCCCTGGCCCGGCGCAGCGGGCTGGTCAGTGACGCCCTCCCCACCGACTACCCACTCGGGTAGTCGCACGAGCCGCGACCGCCTCGACGCTGTGACGCAGGACACGCGTCAACGACGAGGAAGTGGCGGACCAGGATGACGACAGACACCGAGACGCGGCCGGGTGGCGACGCTCCGGCGACGCTGGAGTTCGACGCGGTCATCATCGGGGCCGGGGTGGCCGGCCTCTACCAGCTGCACCAGCTGCGCGAGCAGGGCCTCCGGGTCCGGGCGTACGACGCGGCGGGCGACGTGGGGGGCACCTGGTTCTGGAACCGCTACCCCGGTGCGCGCTTCGACTCCGAGGCCTACATCTACCAGTACCTGTTCTCCGAGGAGCTCTACAAGGACTGGAACTGGAGCCAGAAGTTCCCCGACCAGCCCGAGATCGAGCGGTGGATGCACTACGTCGCCGACCGGCTGGACCTGCGCCGCGACATCTCGTTCTCGACCACGATCACCAGCGCGCACTTCGACGAGGAACGCGGGCGCTGGACTATCCGGACCGACCGCGGCGAGACGATCGACAGCCAGTTCTTCATCACCTGCGCGGGAATGCTCTCGGCGCCCATGGAGGACCTGTTCGACGGCCAGCAGCGCTTCCGCGGCCCGATCTTCCACACCTCGAGGTGGCCGAGCGAGGGCGTCGAGCTTGCTGGCAAGCGGGTCGGGGTAATCGGGGTGGGTGCGACCGGCATCCAGGTCATCCAGACAATCGCCGGCGAGGTCGAGCACCTGACCGTCTTCGCCAGAACCCCGCAGTACGTGCTGCCGATGAAGAACCCGCACTACGACGAGGCCGACGTCGAGCGGTACCACAAGCGGTTCGACGAACTCAAGGCCACGATCCCCTACACGTTCACCGGCTTCGAGTACGACTTCGAGCACGTCTGGGCCGACTGCACGCCCGAACAGCGCAGGCAGATCCTCGAGGAGACCTTCCAGGACGGTTCCCTCAAGCTCTGGCTGGCGGGCTTCGGTGAGGTCTTCTTCTCTGAGGAGGTCAGCGCGGAGATCAGCGAGTTCGTGCGGGAGAAGATGCGAGTCCGGTTGGGCGGCGACCAACACCTCATCGACGTGCTGGTCCCGACCGACTACGGCTTCGGCACACACAGGGTGCCGCTCGAGACGCACTACCTCGAGACCTACCTGCGCGACGACGTCGAGCTGGTAGGGGTCAAGGACAACCCGATCAGGTGCATCACGCCGGACGGGATCGAACTCGCGGACGGGAGCGCCTACGGGCTCGACGTGATCATCCTCGCGACCGGCTTCGACGCCGGGACGGGCTCGCTGACCAGGATCGACATCCGCGGCCGGGGCGGCCGGAGCCTCACCGAGGACTGGGGTCGCGACATCCGCACCATGATGGGCCTCGCGGTGCACGGCTACCCCAACCTGCTCACGACCGCCGTACCGCTGGCGCCGTCGGCGGCGCTGTGCGACATGACCACCTGCCTGCAGCAGCAGACGGAGTGGATCGCGGACGCGATCAAGCACGTCAGGGAGCAGGGCAGGTCCGTGCTCGAGGCGACCAAGGAGGGCGAGGACGCCTGGGTCGCGCACCACGAGGAGACCTCGGGCGCGACGCTGATCGCGAACACCACGTCCTGGTACCTCGGCTCCAACGTGCCGGGCAAGCCGCGCCGCGTCCTGTCCTACACCGGCGGCGTCGGCACGTACCGCCGGAAGTGCGAGGAGGTCGCGTCCTCGGGCTACCCGGGGTTCCGGATCGAGTAGCGCCGACGAGCGTCGTCCCCGCGCCACCACCCACCGCACCGCCGCCCATCCCACCGGAGGTACGTCCATGAGCTCGTCGATCGACCAGGTCCTGCAGGCCGCCGTGGACAGCGGGGCGGTGCCGGGTGTCGCGGCGATCGCCGCTGACCGCGACGGCATCGTCTACGAGGGCGCCGCGGGGACGAGAGGTCCGGGCAGCAGCGATGCCCTGACCCCCGGCTCGCACTTCCGGATCATGTCCATGACCAAGATCGTCGCGACGACCGCCGCGCTGCAGCAGGTCGAGAAGGGAACCCTCGACCTCGCTGCGCCGATCGAGGAGTACTGCCCCGAGTGGGCCGACGTCCAGGTCCTCGACGGATGGGACGACGACACGCCCCGCCTGCGGGCGCCGGCCAGTCGCGCCACCGTCAAGCAGCTCGTCACCCACACCACGGGCCTCGGATACTGGTTCTTCAGCGCGGACCTCACTCGATGGGAGGCGGCAACCGGTACGCCCAACGTGATCTCGGGCTCCAAGGCGATCTTCGGCGCCCCCCTGCTGGCCGACCCCGGGACCCGGTTCGAGTACGGGATAAACACCGACTGGCTGGGCCGCGTCATCGAGGTGACGAGCGGGCGCACGCTCGACGTCGCCGTCAAGGAGGGCATCACCGGGCCGCTCGGGATGACCGACACGGAATTCAGCATCGCCGGTGGCTGGAAGGACGACACGACGCCCGTCCAGGCCAAGGTGGAGGGCAGCTGGGTCGACACCGGGATGGAGCTGAACCAGTCGCCGGACTACTGGGCCGGTGGCCACGGCCTCTACTCGACGCCGCGCGACTACATCCGGTTCCAGCGGATGATGCTGCGCGGCGGCGAGCTCGACGGGGAACGCGTCCTCCAGGAGGCCACCGTCGACGCAGCATTCACCAACCAGATCGGCAACCTCGACTTCCCGGCGGCCATCCGGTCGAACGACCTGTCGGTGTCCCACCACTTCAACCTCGGTCCGGGCTGGAAGTGGGGCTACGGCCTGCTGCTCAACACCGTGGACCTCCCGGGCCACCGCCGGGCCGGCAGCGGCGCCTGGGCGGGACTGTTCAACAGCCACTTCTGGATCGACCGGACCAGCGGCATCTGCGGGTCGATCTACAGTAATTTCCTGCCCTTCGTCCCCGACGAGGCGCTGGCGCTCTACCAGGACTTCGAGGGAGCGGTCTACGCGTCCCGCTGACGGGTCCGGCCCGGCTCCCCTCGCCGGCCCCGGCGGCACGCACGAGCCGGTGCCACTCACCCGCCCGGGGCGTCTCGCCGTCGAGCGGCCACTGCGGTACGGCCACGGGTGGGTCGTGGATGGCGTGGCCCGCACACTTCCACCGGTCGCGGCCACAACGTCCGGGTACGTCGTGTTGAGGCGCTGGAGCAGCTGCTGGGCCCGGCTCTTGCTGATTCTCGGTGCCGGAGCGATGTGGTCGTAGGACTTGCCGTTCTCCGGCATCTGCAGCACCGCGATGTCGCCTGCATCGACCCCCACGCCACCCAGCGGGCCTGCGACGGCGAGGGGCTCGGTGAGGGCCCTGGCCCGTTCCTCCGGGTCCTTCCGGCCGGCAGCCCTGCGCAGGATGGTGATGGGCTGGTCCACCTCCACCATCGGCAGGTAGAAAAGGGCTTTTGGGCAGGTCAGGACTTGACCCAGGGATGTTGGATGGAGCTCTCACCCGCTGCCCAGATGAGCGGACCCTGTGCATGCCTCAGCGAAGACTTGGACTGTGATGTCGGACCCGAACCAGATTCGTGAACAACAACGTCATAGCTGGGACGACTTCTCCACTGGGTGGACAAAGTGGGATGCTCTGGTCATGCGGATGATCGAGCCGGTTGGGGCCGAGATTATCCGCGCCATCGAGCTGCGTGAGGACAGCCAGCATCTAGACATCGCCTCAGGAACCGGAGAGCCGGGACTGTCGATCGCCACGCTCGTCCCAAAAGGTCGAGTCGTGTTGACCGATCTGTCAACCGGCATGCTTTCGGCCGCGAGTGCCAACGTGCACGCGCGCGGACTAAGCAATGTTGAGGTACGCGAATGCAGCGTTGATGATCTGCCGTTCAGAGACGAGTCCTTCGACAGCATCAGTTGCCGATTCGGATTCATGTTCTTCCCTGATATCCGAGTGGCAGTCACCGAACTGCTGCGCGTTCTGCGCCAAGGAAGACGAATCTCGACCGCCGTCTGGGCCGAGCCGCCCGGCAATCCGTGGGCAACGATACCTATGGCCGCCATCAGCTCCGAGGTCGAGATGGCGCCACCACCGCCAGACGCACCCGGACTGTTCCGGTACGCCGCTCCCAACGCGATCGCTCAGATTTTCCGCGACGCCGGGATGCGGAACGTCGTCGAAACTGACGTCCGCGGCGCGCTCGATCCAGAGAGTGTCGAAGAGTACTGGTCTTTCATGACCGAGGTCGCCGCTCCCGTCGTCAACGGCCTAGGGGCCGCCGACGACGCTGCCCGTGAACGCATCCGAACGCTGACCCTAGAGCAGGCGCTGACCTTCCAAGACGGACCTACACTGAGACTCCCACTACATGCACGCTGCATAGTCGGCAGCAAATAGGGAGATTGAGGACCCCAAGCATTCGAGTAGACGTCCACGGCGCCCCTCGGTTTCACGGAGATTCTCAGTTTCACGGCGACAGCCGTAGAGTGGGAGAACGCCGGCGCTGCGGCCTGGCTCGCCCGGTCGAAACACTCGCCGTGGGCGACACTCCGATGTGGATGGTGCTCCCCAAGGCCAGACGGTCGCAATAGTTCCGCGGGAACGTCCGCTTCTGCCGCAGCCGTGCGGTGCGCACGAGCCGCTCGTGATGCAGCTACGTACCCTTAGCGGCCTGCCGGCGCGGTGCCCACGGAAGTCGCGATACGCCATGCCTAGCCAGTTCGCAGCAGTAGGCCAACCACGCGCGGAGCGGGGGAAGCCGGCACCACCGCGTACACCCGGAGTCCGCGTGTAGGCGGCGCTACCGTCAGCCTCGCCGGATGGGCGGCGTTCTTCGCGGTTGCCAGCGGCTCACGCAGACGGCTACCCGAGTAGGCCGATCGCGGTTGCCAGCGTCGAACGCAGACGGCTACTCGAGTCGGCCGTTCTGGGCGAGAGGTTGTGCGCTCCGTACCGGTAGGGCGTCAGGTGCCCGCCCGATCGCTACAGCGCGCCGGTGAGGTAGCGCTGCAAGGTCGGTCCGAACAGCGGGGCGAGGTCGTCGGCGGAGGCCGAGGCGACCGGTTCGAGCTTGAGGACGTAGCGGGTGAGGGCCAACCCGACGACCTGCGAGGCGAGCAGCGAGGCGCGCAGGTCGAGGCGGTCGCAACCTGCGCCGTGGGCGACCGGCCGCAGGATCACCCGGAGCAGCAGCTCGCGCAGCATCGCGGCCGAGTCCTCGTGGGAGACGGCGCTCCGCAGCATCGCGAGCATCGGTCCCTGTCCGGGCGTGCCGTCCCAGACCCCGAGAAAGGTGCGGACCACCCGCTCGCCGAGGGTGTCGAGGTCGCCGGCCAGGAGACCGGCCACGATCGCGGCGGGGTCGAGGGGCAGCTGGAGGGCGGCCTCGAACAACCCGTCCTTCGAGCCGAAGAAGTGCAACACCAACGAGGGGTCGACCCTGGCAGCCCGGGCGACGGCCCGGACCGACGTGGCGCCGTAGCCCTGCGTCCCGAAGGCCAGCCGGGCGGCCGCGAGGATCGCGTCGCGGGTGCCGCTCTCCCCGGGGCGCCGGCCTCCGCTCATGCGCTCTTGCGTCGTAGCGTCGCGGCCCCCAGGCCCAGAGCCAGGAGCGAGGCGCCGGCGATGACCAGCAGGTCCCAGGTGAGGGTGCCCGACACGGCCGGTGAGGTGGCGAGCCGCTGCATGCCGTCGACGGCGTACGTGAGCGGGAAGACGTCGGACAGCCAGCCAAGTGGCGCCGCCATCGCCGACCGCTCGACGAACAACCCGCAGAGCAGCAGCTGGGGGAGAACGAAGGCCGGGAGGAACTGCACGGCCTGAAACTCGCTACGCGCGAAGGCTGACAGGAACAAGCCCAGGGCCATGCCCAACAGGGCATCGAGCACCGCGAGCATCACCACGAGCGCCGGGGCGGCCGCGAGGGTGAGGCCCAGCAACCCGAGCGCCACGGTCGAGGCGATCACGGTCTGCACCATCCCGACGGCGCCGAACGCCAGGGCGTAGCCGAACAGCAGGTCGGCCCGGCCCAGTGGGGTGGTGAGCAGTCGCTCGAGGGTCCCAGAGGTGCGTTCGCGCAGCATCGCGACGGAGGTGACCAGGAACATCGTGGTGAACGGGAACAGCGCGAGCAGCGGGCCTCCGACGGCGTCGAACGCCTGGGGCTGGCCGTCGTACATGAAGCGCACCAGGGTCAGCAGGAGTAGCGGGACCGCCAGCAGCAGGGCCATCGTGCGGTGGTCGCGGCGCAGCTGGGTCAGCACCCGGCGGGCGGTGGCCACGGTGATCCGGGCGCTCATGCCGCGGCCTCCGCAATCGTGAGGAACGCGCCCTCGACATCGGGGGCGCCGGTCCGGGTGAGCAGGTCGGCCGGGGAGTCGTCGGCGACGAGCCGGCCGTCGCGGAGCAACAGCAGCCGGTCGCAGCGGGCCGCCTCGTCCATGACGTGGCTGCTGACGAGCAGGGTCGCGCCGTCCGCAGCGAGCTCTCCGAACAGGGCCCACAGGTCCCGGCGCAGGACGGGGTCGAGGCCGACCGTCGGCTCGTCGAGCACAAGCAGTTCGGGGCTCGACAGCAACGCACTGGCCAGCGAGACCCGGGCCCGCTCCCCCCCGGACAAGGTCTGCACCAGCTGGGTGCGGTGGCCAATGAGCCCGACCTGGCCGAGGACGGTGTCAACCCGCGCCGCGCCGACGCCCAGGACGGCGGCGAAGTAGGCGAGGTTCTCCTGCACCGACAGGTCGGTGTAAACAGCAGGTGCCTGCGTCACGTAGCCGATCCGGCGCCGCAATTCAGCGCTGCCAGCCGGCCTGCCGAGCACCCGCACGGTCCCAGACACGCCGCCCTGCACGCCGACGAGTGCGCGCAGCAGGGTGGTCTTGCCGGAGCCGCTCGGTCCGAGCAAACCGGTGATCTGGCCGGCGACGAGGGCGAACGCGAGCCCGTGCAGCACCTCGCGGCCTCCCCGGCTGACGGCCAGGTCATGAACTTCCACAGATCTCTTCATGTGATGAGTTCTACGCCTGTTGAATTCACGGGTCAAGAGAGGACTTGGCCGCACGTCGATCCCTGCGGGTATGCCTGGCCGACGCCGTGCTCTCTCCATCGGGATGGATCGCCGGGTGCTTTCCCGGCGTAGTAGGCGCGAGGTTCCTGATCCACAGCGGCAGCAAGATGAAGTGCTGACCCGCACGGCAACGTCCGGACCGCTTTCGATCCTGATTGGATGCGTCGGAGTCGAACCGACAGGAAGCGCCGTTACCCGGAGGGTGGCGCGGTACCCACGGTGGTCCATCGACGCCATGGTTGCCGCATCACCCTCGGTGCTCCCCGCGACAACGAGGAGGGGGTGTCGCGTCGAGCGCGTCTGTTGCGCTTGGTCTCGGAAGCGGTGGTGTGTTGCCCCCAACGTGCTGGCCTCTGACGCGGGTGAGTGCGAGCCGTCCACCGCAAGAACGTCACCGAGGTCCCAGCCTTCAGCGTCGCACGCCACCACGTCCCGACACGGGCCGGGCAGCAGCGCCCGGCCGCAGGACCTCGCCGCGCTCTACGTGACGGGGACGGGCCACACGCCAGACGCCCCGGGTCACGATCGCTGTCATCGTGGGCAAGCTCACCCGCCACAGCTGCGCCACGGACGACCCGGCGGGGTGCGCCGCGAGCTACGCGCAGGTCTCCTCGAACACCGGGGTGTGCCGTCCGGCCGGACGCGCCTACGGCACCGTGGCCGACCTCAACGCCAACGATCGCGCCCGGGCCGCACCGCTGGTCGGGCAGTACGGCGACCTCCCGCTCGGCGGCGCGGGGCACCTGGGTGGGTGCGCTGGCCGAGCGCCATGGCGTCGTCGACGTCGTGACCCTGGACCGCCGGCACTTCACCGTCGTACGCCCCCGCCACGTCCAGCTCCTCACGCTGCTGCCCGAGGCCGCGTAACGCTCGACAGACTCAGGACGACAGGCTGACGTTCATGACGGCCGAGACGGGCAACGGACCGCCAGGAGCCAACGGACCGCCGGAGCCAGCGGTCTTGCACTCACCGAGCCCAAGAAGCTGCCCCTGTCGATATTGGCCTGGACCTCGGCCATGGCCGACATGAGCGCTCTGGCGTCAGAGGCAACGGCCACGCCAGCCGGCCTGCTCGGCGAGCTCGCCCAGCTGTCGAGCGTCACATCAAGACAGGTCGACTGGGCCGGGATCCCCGGCGCCCCATAATCTGGCGCCACAGTCTCTGGCACGCCACAGCCTCTGGCACGCCAGCCCCTCCCGCCGCAGCCGGTGGCCGCGGACGGAAACAGCGCGGGTGCCGCTCCGGCCGGGACCAGCTACGCGCTCGGGCAGCTCCGCAACGGACTGCCCCAAGATCCGGCCCGGCCCGCACGGACGGCCCGGCCCGGCCCGCGCGAACGGAACAGTTCGCGCTGGCCGCTGCGACTCCCCCGGCACCGCCTTCGCGCGCGCCAGGGCCCCGCGCGGCTGCGACACGGCACCGGCCGCCCCCTGCCGAGCGTCCGCAGCACCGCCAACGACGACCCATAGCCCGGGTAGTCGAAGGCGGTCAGCCCGGTGCGGGTCCGGCCCGAGCCACGCCCCGCGCCTGCCCCAGCCCACCGAGCGCCCCGGCCGGCCAAAGGGACACCTCGACCTCGGCGACGGCACCCTGGACATGACACCGGACGAGCACTGCCCCGGCCGCCGTCACCACCCGACCCGCCGACAGACAGGCAGCCACCGGGCCGTCCAGTGCCAACGCGGCAGCGGCCAGGGCCCCCTGGTCGGCCGCGGAAGCCGCCCTGGCCCGGGTCACCGCGACGCTGCCGACAGCGATCAGCACCCCGGCCACCAGCACCACCAGGCCCGCGAGCGCCAGCACGACCAGAGTCGCGAAGCCGTCGTCGGACCTGCGGGCCGGCTCGCCGGCGCAACACCGGGCAGGGCTGCTCACCGGGCACCCACCCGGTCCTCCCGGGCAGCGACGGCGCGGCCGGACACCTGGAACCCCGGCAATGCCCGCAGCGCCCCGCCCAGCGGCCGGACCTCGACGCGGACGACCACCTGCACCACCCGCTGTTCCGGCTGCACCTGCACGCTCGCCCCTGCTGGGGCGACCGTGCGGGCCGCGGCCACCACGGCAGCGGGCGCATCGCCTCGAGCAGCCGCCCTGGCCCCGACGCCGGCGGCGTCGGTGCACCGGAGCTGAGCGCTGACCGCCGCCAGCACCCACAGGGCCATGGCCAGCACGATCAGCAGCACCGGCAGCACCATCGCCGCCTCCGCGGTGACCGACCCGCGATCAGGCTCGACCTGCTCCACCGCACCTCCTCCACGGGCACGGCCCCGGGCCGGCGGACCGGCCCGGGGCGGACGGACCTGACTCAGAACGACAGCTTGAACGCCCTGGAGATCACCTGCTTCAGCAGGTCCAGCACGGCCGGACTCGTGATCACCTTGTAAAGCACACCCCCGAATCCACAGGCCGCGACGGTCCCGACGGCGTACTCGGCAGTGGTCATCCCCGCCTCCGCGTCATCGGCGTGCATGCGGGCCGCGAGGCGGTAGGGGGCGGTGCGGACGGACGCGAGAGCGCGCATGGGGACCTCCGGATGAGCATCGGCCAGGCGGCCGGCGCGGGTTGCCGGACGGTCGTCCGGCTCCCGAGACGCTGTCGCAGGGCGGCGCCCGGCAACAGCCCCGAGGGCCGGACTGTGGACGGAGCCGCGGGCTGTGGAGAGCGGGACGCGGGACGGCAACTCAGAGCCCGGACAGCAGGGGGCCGACGAGCCCGGCGACCACCGGGACAACGCCCAGCAGGACGAAGGCGGGCAGGAAGCACAGGCCCAGCGGCGCCACCGCAAGGACCCCCGCACGTTCGGCCGCTGCCTGCCCCGACGCCCGGGCGGTGTCGCGGCTCTGCTCGGCCAATCGGGTCATCGCGGTGGCGACGGGGGCGCCTCCCTCGGCTGCCCGCACCAGGGCCCGTACGACGGACGCAGCCAGCTCCTCACCGGCGGCTGGGGAGCGCGACGCCGATCTGGGTGGCGAGGCTGCCGTCGGGCCGGCCGGACCCGGGCCGAGCAGGGCTGACCAGGCCTCGTCGGGTCGGCTGCCCACGTCGAGCGCGGCGGCGACCCGCGCGAGCCGCCGACCGCACGGTCCCGGCATAGCCGCGGCGACGGCTCCGACGGCGGCCGGCAACGGAGCCCCGCCGGCGAGGCAGGCGGCCAGCAGGTCGAGGGCTATCGGGAGGTCTGCGGCGAACCCCTCGCGCTCTTCGCGGACAGATCGGGGTTCGAGCCGCCGCAGCGCCCGCGGGCCCACCAGGCCGGCGGCCATCCCGACGACGAGGCCGGCGGGACCGCCGACCAGCAGAGCGAGTGCGACGGCCCCGAGCGCGCAGGCCGCTGTGGCAGCCGACACCCGGGCCAGCGGGCGGTCCGGCGACCGGCGGTCCGGCGACGGGCGGTCCGGAGCCGGCGGCAGTACGGCCTGCAGCCGGCGGGGAGTAGCGGACCGGGCCATGGCGACCGCCACCGCCGCCGCCAGCAGCCAGGCCGGGAGAGCGACGCTCATCCGGCCGCCCTGGACGCCGTGGACACCAGCCGCGCGGTCCACCACAGCCCGAGTGCATCGAGTGCAGCCCCCGCGAGCAGGCAGGCGACGCCGAGCGGGGTGTGCAGCAGGACGTGCACCGGGTGCGCCCCCAGACCTGCCGCGAGCGCCGTACCGGCGAGCGGCAACAGGGCGAGCAGGCCCGCTGATGCGCGGGGGCCTGCCAGCGCTGCGCTGACCGCCCGCTCCTGCGCCTGTCGGGAGCGGAGCCCGTCGGCGAGCCGGTCGACCGCTGCCGCGAGCCCGCTGCCAGCACGGTCACACACCTGCCAGCACGCGGCGAGGGCGCGCAGCATCTCCGGCACGGCGCTGCCCGCCGTCGCGCCAGCGAGCAGCGCCGCGCCGACGTCGCCGCCCCAGGACGCGGTGTGTGCCGCGGACAGCAGGGCCCGCGCGCAGGCCCCCACGGCGAGCTCCGCCGACGCGTTCAGGGCTTCGACCGGCGTACGCCCGGCCCGCAGCTCTGCCGCCAGCACGGCGCAGGCCTCGACCGCCCTCCTGCGCTCCTGCGCCCGGTCGGCAGCCGCGGAACGGGCGGCGAACAGCCGGCCGGCGGCGAGGGCCGCCAACACGGCGAGGCCAGCCCCTGCCGGTCCCAGAACGAGCAGTCCACCCACACCGGCCGCCACCGGCGGGCCGTGCCGCCACGGGACTGCCTGCCGCGCGACGACGGGCCGGCCCACGGCGGGCAGCGCCCGTAGCCGCAGCGCCGCGCCGGTGGGCAACGCACCGGCCATCACGACAGCCATGCCAGCCAGGACCGCCGGCAGCAGCGTGCTCACCGGGGCGCCGCCAGCAGCTCCTCGAGGACACCCCCGCCGGGGCCCGGCAGTCCGCCTGCCGCCGCCCCGTCCCAGGTCCATGCCGGCACCGCGACGACGAGCCCGGCGTCGCCGCGGACCAGCACGGCCAGCTCGGCGACCCGCCGACGACCTCCCCCAGCGGCCCGCTGCAGGTGGACGATCACCCGCAGCCCGGACGCCAGCTGGCTGTGCAGGGCTTCACGCCCCATCCCGGCAACGGCTGCCAGGGCCTCCAGGCGCGCGGGGACGTCAAGCGAGGAGTTGGCGTGCAGTGTCCCGCAGCCGCCTTCGTGGCCGGTGTTGAGGGCCGCCAGCAGGTCGACGACCTCGGCGCCGCGGACCTCCCCGACCACGACCCGGTCGGGCCGCATGCGCAGGGCCTGGCGCAGCAGGTCACGCATCGTGACAGCGCCGGCGCCCTCGAGGTTGGGTGGCCGGGCCTCCAAACGCACCACGTGGGGGTGCACGGGCTGCAGCTCGCCGGCGTCTTCCACGAGCAGCACGCGGTCGCGTACGTCGACCAGCCCGAGCAGTGCGGACAGCAGCGTCGTCTTGCCCGTACCGGTGCCGCCGGTGACCAGGAAGGCGGCCCGCGAGGTGACGAGCCGGCCGAGCACGGTGGCGCCCTCGACCGGCAGGGCGCCGGCCTCGACGAGCTCCTCCAGCTCGAAGGCCCGCCGCCGCGGCACCCGCAGCGACAGGCAGGTGCCACCCGGCGCCACCGGCGGGAGGACGGCGTGCAGGCGGACGCCACCGGGCAGCCGGGCGTCGACCCAGGGTTGCGCGTCGTCGAGCCGGCGCCCGCTGGGGGCGGCCAGCCGGGCCGCCAGCCGTCGTACGGCGGCATCGTCGGCGAAGCGGACCGCGGTCCGCTCCAGACCGTCGCCACGGTCGATCCAGACCTCGCCCGGCCCGTTGACCAGCACGTCGGTGACGCGGGGGTCGCGCAGCAGCACCTCCAGCGGCCCGGCCCCCACGATCTCGTTCTGCAAGGCCTGCAACACCGCTCGCAACTGCGCGTCGCCACGCAGCGCCCCGCCCTCCAGACGCAGGGCAGTCGCGACCGCCGCCGCGGACGGCCGGTCGCCACTGTCGGCGACCCGCCGGCGCACCCGTTCGAGCAGCGCGGCGTCGATGTCGCTCATGCCGCCCGCCCGAGGGCGGGTGCGATCTCCTCGATGAGCCGGGCACACAGGTCCGCGAGCGGTCCCCGGCCGCGGCGGGCCGGTGCCTCCCCGCGCTCCAGCGCCAGGTCCAGGCCGGGTTCGGGGCGCAGCTGACCAGCCAGCGGGAGGCCGAGCAGGGTGGCCATCGCGGAGGCCTCCAGCCCGCTGGGCGCCGGACCGCGGACGACCAGCCGCAGATCCCGGCACAGGGTCCCCGCGCAGGCCGCCACCCGGCCGGCCGCCGCGGCCGCGCGCAACTCGGCAGGCACTACGAGCAGCACCTGGCCGGCAACGTCGAGGGCGACCCGGGAGGCGTCGTCAAAGGTGCGCGGCAGGTCCACCACGACCAGGTCGTGGGCCCGGCGGGCGGCGCCAAGCACCGCGGCCATGGCCTCGGCGGGCACCGCGAAGGCCGAGCCGCGGTCCCATGACAGCACCGACAGCCCCTCCATCCGCGGCAGCGCCTCAGCCAGCGCGGCTGCGGGCACGCGACCCTGGGTCCCACCGAAGTCCCGCCAGCGCAGGCCCTGGTCGCCCTCTCCGCCGAACACCAGGTCGACACCACCACCGAGCGGATCGCCGTCGACCAGCAGCGTGCTGCGTCCGGCCCGCGTCGCCGTCACCGCGAGGGCGCACGCCAGCGTGGTCGCGCCCGCGCCGCCGCGGCCGCCGACGACGGCGACGACGGCGCCGGACCGGCCGCCGCCGTCCGCGGCGTCGGCGAGCCGGCCGGCCAGCCACTGTTCGCCGTCGGGCAGGAACAGCACCTTCTCGGCGCCGAGCTGCATGCCCTGCTGCCAAACCGTGGCGTCGTCGAGGTCGGTGCCGAGCAGGACGACGCCGCCGCGCCTGGGCAGCCGCATCCGCAGGCAGTCCTGCACGGCGTCGGCGCCGACGACGACGCACGCGGCGCCGCTCCACCAGCGGCGCGCGGCGCCGGCGTCGGCCGCGACGTCGACATCGGCCCCGGCGGTCGATGCGACGCGCAGCAGTTCGTCGAGCAGGTCGGGATCGGCGGTGAGCACCAAGGGCCGGGCCGGTGGCGGCTGGCCGGAGCGGGCGGGGACGGGACTCACACGGGCCTCCACGGGTCGACGCCGCGGGCGCGGCACGAAGACGCAGGGTGCAGCGCGAGGCCGGTTCGGGCGGCCCGGTGTCCACAGCGATGGCGGCTGTCCACAGCCGGGTCGGACGATCGTCACGGGAGCGCGAGCGGGCGGCACGCTGCGGAGATGCCGGACGTCGTCGAACACCTTGCTGAAGACCTGGGCGCCCGTAGTGTCGACCGGCGTGACCGCTGCCGCGTTCTTCGACCTGGACAAGACCGTGATCGCGAAGTCCAGCACGCTGGCGTTCGGCAAGCCGTTCTACCGGGGCGGCCTGGTCAACCGCCGCGCGGTCCTGAAGAGCTCGTTCGCGCAGTTCGTCTATCTGCTGCAGGGGGCCGACGAGGACTCGATGGACCGGATGCGCGACTACCTCAAGACGCTGTGTGCGGGGTGGCCCGTCGAGCAGGTCAACGCGATCGTCGCCGAGACGCTGCACGAGCTCATCGACCCGATGGTGTACGCGGAGGCGGTGCAGCTGTTCGACGATCACCACGCGGCCGGGCGGCACGTGGTGATCGTCAGCAGCAGTGGCGAGGAGGTGGTCGGGCCGATCGGCGCGATGCTCGGTGTCGACCACGTGATTGCCACCCGGATGGTCGTGCAGGATGGCCTCTACACCGGCGACATCGCGTTCTACGCGTACGGCGAGGGCAAGGCCGAAGCGATCCGCGAGCTCGCCGCGCTGCGCGGCTGGGATCTGTCGCAGTGCTGGGCCTACAGCGACTCGTGGACCGACCGGCCGATGCTGGAGGCAGTCGGCAACCCGGTGGCGGTCAACCCCGACAAGGCGTTGCGCCGGCATGCGGCGGAGGTGGGCTGGCGACTGCTGGAGTTCCGTCGGCCGGTGCGGATGCGGGCCAGGCTGCTCAAGGTCCCGACGCCACCCGGGCCACCGCTGGCGTACGCCGGTGCTGGCGTCCTGGCGGCCGTCGCAGCACTGGCCTGGTGGTCCGGCCGACCCCGCCGGGTGTGACCGTAATCACGCCACGTGCTTGACCAGCGCACCGCGGGGGCGTACGAAAGACGTACGGACCACCGCCTGCGGGCGGACTTGTTCCCTCCGACGGCGGTCCGTGCGCAAGATCTGAGCACCCACGTGCGACCGGCCACGAGATGGCACGTCGAGCGGGCCCACCGGACCCGGGACGACGAAGCGACAGCACGCTTGGTCACTCAGGTCCTGCGCATGGCGACGGCGCCCCGCCTGTCGGTGGGGCGCCGTTCCTGCGCCCGAGCGGTCGGGCCTATCCGGGGGTGCAGCACGACCCCGGACGCTCAGGCGGTGGCGCGGGGGGTCTCGCGGACCAGGGCCTCGCAGACCGCTCGCCCCTCGAGCGCGCCCAGACCGATCGCGTGGGCGCAGTGCGCCAACCAGACGGCCACGCCCTGCGGGCCGCCGCCGACGTACGCGCGGGCGGCGCGGGCGTACTCCTGGCCCAGCTCGACGTGCCCGACCTCCGGCGCCGAGACCGCCTTGGGGTCCAGGCCGCGCTCGATCAGGACCAGCCGGCCCGCGGCCCGGGCCACCAGCCCGTCGGCAACCCCGAAAGCGCGCAGCGCTAGCAGCTCGCCGTGCACGACCCCCGCCACGACGACCGCCGGGGCCTTGCTGGTGAGCAACACCCGCGAGAGCCCCTCGAGCCGCGCGGACACCTCCAGGGGGTCGGGCGCGGGCCCGAGGCCGAGCGGGTCGGCCGGCTCGACGCCTGGTGACCGGGGGCGGCCGAGCAGGTCCGGATCGTCGACCAGGCCGGCGGCGGCGATCACGTGCAGCCTGGCGAGCGCCTGGGCCGGCGATCGGCGCCAGGCATCGAGGACCTGCCCGAGGTCGGCGTGGAGGCGAACCGCTGCCTGCACGACGGCGCCGGTGTGAGCGTCGCGGTCGTGCGGCTCGACGGTGCCGCCGGCCAGCAGCTGGCCGCGCAGCCGCTCCAGCTCGATGCCCGCCCCCTCGAGCTGCGCGCTGGCGCGGGCCCCCCGCAGGGCCGACTCGGCGGTGACCTCGGCGGAACGCCGGCGGAGCACCCGGTGCCCGAGCAGGGTGTCGATCGAGGCCCGGGCCCCGTTGACGGCCTCGCGCACACCGGGCAGGTCCAGCAGCGGGGCGAGCGGGTCAGCAGGCACCCCGACACGTTAGTGCCCAGCGCCGATCTACCCTGCGCGGCGTTGGCCAGCTGGAGCTCCTACTCTCCACGCTGCCGGCCACGGCCGGGATGCGCCCTGCGGAGGCGGGGGGCCTTCGGCACGGCGGCCCGACCGCGCCACCCGCACCGCACGGCCGAGGCGTCGCTGGCCGCCCCGCCGCTGCGCCTCCGGCTGACCGTGGGGTCGGCCACCCACAGCGCCCGGCACCTGGGCAGGCTCCTCGGCAGCGCCGCCGTGTCGCTGACCAGCACCGGGGCGCTGCTGGCCCGGGACGGCGCCGGGCAGGAGCACGCCGCCGGCCGTCGCCGTGCCGGCGACCTTGACCGGCATCGGCGCCCGGGACTGGCCGGCCGCACCGCTGGCCCAGCCCGCCGCGTGGACGGTGCCGACCGCCTCCGCGGTGCTGGTCGCCGGATGAGTGCTCACCAGGAGCCGGGTCCCAGCCGACGTCGGGCGCACCATGCTGCAGCTGCCCGCCCCGTAATCACTCGGCCTCTCGCACCGACAGCAGGCCGCTCGTCGTGCGTCGTCGACCGCTGGTCGCAGCTCCCGGCCACCCCGGCGCAGACCGGCGTGTCCCCCTTGCCCCCACATGGCGCTTCTGCCAGGGTGAAAGGCGTCACAGGTGGTGACGGCTCGGACAGGAGGATCGTGAGCACGACAGACACGTCACGCGACGGCGGCATCGACCGGCCCGAAGGCGCGGGCACCCCGTGGGAGGCCACCCAGGCGACCGAGGAGTTCCAGTCGCTGAAGCGCTCGCTGCGCCGGTTCGCCTTCCCGGCGACGGCCGGGTTCCTCGCCTGGTACCTGCTGTACGTGCTGATGTCCGGCTACGCCCGCGGCTTCATGGACACCAAGCTGCTCGGCAACATCAACGTCGCGTACGTCTTCGGCCTGCTGCAGTTCCTCTCGACGTTCATCATCGCTTACATCTACTCTCGGTACGCCGAGAAGCACCTCGACCCCACCGCGGACAAGATCCGCGAGCGCCTCGAGGGTGGGACGCAGTGATCCTCGCCGCAACCGTCGTCAACGGGGGCCAGCGCGCCCTGACGATCGGGCTCTTCATCGTCTTCGTCGCCCTGACGCTGGTGATCACCATCCGCGCGAGCCGCAACAACTCCACCGCCGCCGACTTCTACTCCGGCGGCCGGTCGCTGACCGGCCCGCAGAACGGCGTCGCGATCGGCGGCGACTACATGTCGGCCGCGAGCTTCCTCGGCATCGCCGGGATCATTGCGCTGTCCGGCTACGACGGCTTCCTGTACTCCGTCGGCTTTCTCGTCGCCTGGCTGGTGGCCCTGCTGCTCGTCGCGGAGCTGCTGCGCAACAGCGGCAAGTACACGATGGCCGACGTCCTGGCGTTCCGGATGCGGCAGGGGCCGGTGCGGGTGGCCGCAGGCATCTCGACGATCACCGTGTCGATCTTCTACCTGCTGGCGCAGATGGTCGGCGCGGGTGCGCTCGTCAGCCTCCTGCTCGGTGTCAACAGCCAAGCGGCCAAGAACATCACCATCGTGGCCGTCGGTGCGTTGATGATCTTCTACGTCACCGTCGGCGGAATGAAGGGCACCACCTGGGTGCAGATCATCAAGGCGGTGATGCTGATGACCGGGGCCACGTTGGTGACGATCCTGGTAATGATTCATTACGGCGGCAGCGTCAGCGCCCTGCTCGGGGCCGCGGCCGACAAGAGCGGTAAAGGCCAGGCCTTCCTCAACCCGGGCCTGCGGTACGGCACCGTCGCCCAGGGCATCGCCGGCAAGCTCGACCTGGTCTCGCTGGGCATCGCCCTGGTGCTCGGCACCGCCGGCCTGCCGCACATCCTGACCCGCTTCTACACGGTGCCGGACGCCAAGGCGGCCCGGAAGTCGGTGCTGTGGGCCATCGGCATCATCGGCAGCTTTTACCTGATGACCATCGCCCTGGGCTTCGGCGCGGCCGCGCTGGTCGGCTCCAAGGCCATCGTCGCGCAGAGCCCGAGCGGCAACACCGCCGCCCCGCAGCTGGCCCAGGAGATCGGCCGGATCTTCTTCGGTGAGACCGGTGGGACGATCATCCTGGCCGTCATCGCCGCGGTCGCCTTCGCCACGATCCTGGCGGTCGTGGCCGGCCTCACGCTGGCCTCCTCCAGCTCGTTCGCCCACGACATCTACGCCAGCGTGATCAAGCGCGGCCAGGTGAAGGAGGGCCAGGAGGTCAGGGTGGCGCGCATCTCGGCCATCGTCATCGGTGCGATCGCGATCGTGCTGTCGATCTACGCCCAGAAGCTCAACGTCGCCTTCCTGGTGGCGCTGGCGTTCGCGATGGCCGCGTCGGGCAACCTGCCGGCGATCCTGTACTCGCTGTTCTGGAAGCGCTTCAACACCACCGGAGCGGTCTGTGCCATCTACGGCGGACTGCTGTCGGCCATCACGCTGGTCATCCTCTCGCCGGTCGTCTCGGGCAAGCCCGCCGGCGCCGACGGCAAGAGCCTGTCGCTGATCACCAACCCGAAGATTGACTTCTCGGTCTTCCCGTTGGAGAACCCCGGCCTGATCTCCATCCCGCTCGGCTTCTTCTTCGGCTGGCTCGGGACGGTGCTGTCCAAGGAGCACAACGAGGCCAAGTACGCCGAGATGGAGGTCCGCTCGCTGACCGGGGCGCACGCCGAGAAGGCCGTCGCGCACTAACGGGACCGGCCGGGCAGTTGTCCCGGCGCTTATGGTGCGCCAGGGTGCGGAGCCACCCCCCGCACCCCCGCAGCCACGAGGAGCAGCCACGTGAGCACCACCGAGTCCGGCCTGGAGGCGCTGTCGCGCGAGGACCGGCGGTTCGAGCCGCCGGCCGAGCTGGCCGCGGCCGCCAACGCCACGGCGGCGTCGTACGAGCAGGCCGCGAGCGACCGGCTGGCGTTCTGGGCGGAGCAGGCCCGCCGCCTGCAGTGGGAGACGCCGTTCACGCAGGTCCTGGACTGGCAGCCGCCGTTCGCGACGTGGTTCGCCGACGGCACCCTCAACGTCTCGGTCAACTGTGTCGACCGGCACGTCGCGGCCGGCAACGGCGACCGGGTCGCGATCCACTGGGTCGGCGAACCGGAAGGTGAGCGGCGCGATCTGACGTACGCCGACCTGCAGCGTGAGGTGAGCCGGGCCGCGCACGCCCTCACCTCACTCGGCGTGCAGGCCGGCGACCGGGTCTGCCTCTACCTGCCGATGATCCCGGAGGCGGTGATTGCGATGCTGGCCTGCGCCCGGCTCGGCGCGCCGCACTCGGTCGTCTTCGGCGGCTTCTCCGCACAGGCCCTGGTGGACCGGATCACCGACGCGCAGGCCACGGTCGTGGTCACCGCCGACGGCGGCTACCGCCGCGGCGCGCCCAGCGGCCTGAAGTCCATCCTGGACGAGGCCCTCGAACGCTGCCCCGGCGTCGCGAGCGTGCTGGTCGTCAAGCGCACCGGGCAGGACGTCGGCTGGGTCGAGGGCCGCGACGTGTGGTGGTCCGACGTTGTCGACGCGCAGCCCGACACGCACGAGGCGCAGGCCTTCCCGGCCGAGCAGCCGCTGTTCCTGCTCTACACCTCGGGCACGACCGGCAAGCCCAAGGGCATCCTGCACACCTCCGGCGGCTACCTCACCCAGACCGCATGGACGCACTGGGCAGTGTTCGACCTCAAGCCCGAGACCGACGTCTACTGGTGCACCGCCGACGTCGGCTGGGTGACTGGCCACAGCTACATCACGTACGGCCCGCTGGCCAACGGCGCCACCCAGGTGATGTACGAGGGGACGCCGGATGCCGGCGGCCGCGACCGGCTCTGGAAGATCGCCGCGGAGTACGGCGTGACGCTGCTCTACACGGCGCCGACGCTGATCCGGACCTGCATGAAGTGGGGTGAGGAACTCCCGGCGGCGCACGACCTCAGCGCGCTGCGGGTGCTCGGCTCGGTCGGGGAGCCGATCAACCCGGAGGCCTGGGTGTGGTACCGCCGGGTCATCGGCGGTGACCGCTGCCCCATCGTCGACACGTGGTGGCAGACCGAGACCGGCGCGATGATGATCGCGCCACTACCGGGCGTCACGAGCACCAAGCCCGGCTCGGCGATGGGCCCGCTGCCCGGCGTATCGGTCGACGTGGTGGACAACCAGGGCGTCAGCGTCGGCGAGGTCGGCGGCGGCTTCTTGACCCTGGACGAGCCGTGGCCGTCGATGTTGCGGGGCATCTGGAACGACGAGGAGCGCTACCGCGAGACCTACTGGGCGCGCTTCGAGGGCCGCTACTTCGCCGGCGACGGCGCGAAGTGGGACAGCGACCACATCCTGTGGCTGCTCGGTCGCGTCGACGACGTCATGAATGTCTCCGGCCACCGGATCTCCACCACCGAGGTGGAGTCGGCCCTGGTCAGCCATCCGAAGGTCGCCGAAGCCGCGGTCGTGGGGGCGCAGGACCCGACGACCGGCCAGGCCATCGTCGCGTTCGTGACGGTGCGGGGGTCGGTCGGCGACGAGGAGAGCGGCGGTGAGGCCTTCGTCAAGGAGCTGCGCGACCACGTGGCCAAGGAGATCGGCCCGATCGCCAAGCCGCGGCAGATCCTGATCACGCCCGAGCTGCCCAAGACCCGCAGTGGCAAGATCATGCGCCGGCTGCTCCGCGATGTCGCGGAGCACCGCGAGCTCGGCGACGTGTCCACCCTGGCCGACCCGAAGGTCGTCAACGCCATCAATGAGCAGATGGGCACCGGCAAGCAGGACTGAGGCCGCGGGGGCCCGCCGTGTCTTCCTGCCCGCATCGGGGTAATCGGGCTCGAACGGGCTAACGTCCCGCGCCAGCTGTCGCTGAAGACGTACGGACCACCACCACCGAGGAGCAGGCGTGACCACCTCCGCACGGGACAAGAGCCTCGGCGAGCTCGTCGCCACCGCCACCGCCGACATCTCCACCCTGCTGCGCAAGGAGATCGAGCTGGCCAAGGTCGAGCTCAAGGCAGAGGCCAAGAACGCCGGTAAGGGCGCCGGTGCGTTCGGCGCAGCAGGCCTGCTCGGGGCGGTCGGGGGGCTGTTCCTGTCGATCGCCCTCGCGTACGGCTTCAGCTTCATCTACGGCGGTCACCGCGAGGGCCTGGGGTTCCTTACCGTGGCACTGCTGTACCTGGTCCTCGCGGGCCTCGCGGCACTGTTCGGCAGGAAGGCCATCAAGAAGGTCGGCCCACCGACCCGCACCATCGAGACCGTCAAGGCCGACGTGGCCTTCGCCAAGCACCCGACGACCGCGCCGACCCGTCGCGCGTCCGTCTGAACCCTCGCCTGGTGCCGGCGCAGGAGAGCGTCGTCCTCGTCGACGGGCCCTGGAGCCACCGTGACGTCAGCGCTGGTGGCCTGCGCTTCCACGTGGCCGAGGCCGGTCCGGCCGATGGCCCGCTGGTGCTGCTCCTGCACGGCTTCCCGGAGTTCTGGTGGTCCTGGCGCCACCAGCTCATCGCGCTCGGCGAGGCGGGCTTCCACGCGGTCGCGCCCGACCTGCGGGGGTACGGCGGCAGCGACAAGCCACCGCGGGGCTACGACGCGTACACGCTGTCCGCGGACGTCGCCGGGCTGGTGCGGGCCCTCGGGGCAGCCGAGGCGCACGTGGTCGGCCACGACTACGGCGGCTACCTGGGCTGGACGACCGCGACGCTGCACCCGCGCAGCGTGCGTACGCTGACCGCGCTGTCGATCCCGCACCCGCTGCGCATGCAGGCGGCCGTACGCGGACTGGCTCAGGCCCGGGCGTCGGCGTACATCGCGCTGTTCCAGCTGCCCAGGCTGCCGGAGGTACGGCTGTCCCGCGGCACGCTGGTCGCCGAGCTGATGCAGCGCTGGGGTGGCCCGGGCTTCCCCGACGCCGAGGTGCTGGCGCGCTGCCGCGACGCGATGGCCGTGCCGGCGGCGGCGCACTGCGCGCTGGAGTACTACCGCTGGGCGGTCCGCTCGCAGGTGCGGCCCGAGGGGCTGCGCTTCCAGGAGGTCATGGAGCGCGGGGTCACCGCCCCCGTGCTGCACCTGACGGGGGCGCTCGACAGCTGCATCCTGCCGGCCAGCGTGCAGGGATCGGACCAGTGGGCGCATGGCCGGTACGACCTGCACGTGCTCCCCGGCGTCGGCCACTTCCCGCACCAGGAGGCGCCGCAGGTCGTCACCGACGCGCTGCTGACCCGGCTGGGCCGGCCCGCGTGACGGTACGGGGCCGGGACCGGCTCGGCCGGCCCGTTCCGCTGGACGACCCGCAGGCCGTACCGCCCGTACCCGAGCAGGCGCTGCCGCCGCACGCGGCGCTCGCCCTTGCGCAGTCGCTACTCGACGAGGGCCGGGCCTTCGGCGCCCACGAGGTGCTGGAGGCGTCCTGGAAGGCCGCGCCCGCCGGCGAGCGCGAGCTGTGGCAGGGGCTCGCCCAGCTCTGCGTCGGGCTGACCCACCTGCAGCGGGGCAACACGATCGGCGCTGCCCGCCTGCTCCGCCGGGCTGCGGGCCGGTTGCCGGCGGCGACGCCGTACCGGGTCGACCCGACGCTCGCGGGCTGGGCCGAACAGCTCGCGGACCGGGTCGACGCAGGTGAGCGGGGCGTCCCGCGGCTGGCCCTGCAGGCGGACTGAACCCCGTCAGACAGCGTGCGCGCGCTGCTCGGCCGCGCGGCGCAGGTTGCCCAGAAACCCCTCGGCCAGGGCCTGCAGCGCCGCCTCGTCGAGCCGGCTGCCGGCCAGCCCGGTGCTGTCCAGGTCCACCACGGCATGGGTGCCGAGGGTGCCGTCGGCCGAGGGTGCGTACGCCAGCGTCAGCGTCCCGGTCGTTGACGGCAGCCCCGGCCCCGACCACTCGAAGCGCGACACGTACGCCGTCGGGGTGCGCCGCGGCGGGGTGGCCCGCACCGCGGCGGCTGTCAGCGGTGGCGCGACGTCGGTCTCGACGAGCGCCCGGCGGCCGGCGACGCCGACCCGCCGGACGCCGGGCCAAAGCTCGACGGCCGCGGGCCCGGCCAGTAACAGGGCGGTACTCGTGGGATCGGCCGCGATCCGCCGGGCGACACGGGTCCGTGCGGTCTGCACCCCGGAAGCCTTCGCCAGCGTCATCGCACAACCCCCGTCCGGGAACCCTGTGCTTGCAACAGTAAGCACAATAGGCAGCGCCCGTCGACCCGGGGCCCCTCAGTCGCAGGTCTGGGTGCTCAGCTTCGCGGTCGCCGTACGCCCCTGCTCGGCGTCGGATGCGACCTCCTTCGCGGTCAGGGCGTAGCCCGTGTCCGTACGGTCGGCGGCTGCGGCGAACACCACGCCGAGCACCTTTCCGGCCGGGTCGAGCAGCGGACCGCCTGAGTTGCCGGGCTGGACGAGCGCCCGCAGCGCGTAGATCTCGCGCACGACGGTCCGGTCGTTGTAGATGTCCGGCCCGCGGGCCTGCTGGGTCTCGCGGATCCGGGCGGCGTCGGCACGGAACGGCCCGTCCTGCGGATACCCGACGACGATCGCGCTGTCACCGGGCGCGGCCGGCCCGGCGAAGGCGAGCGGGCTGGCCTTGAGGCCCGGCACGAGCAGCACCGCGATGTCGCGGGTGGGGTCGTAGACGACGACGCGGGCCGGCAGCTTGCGGTTGCCGACCTGCACCGCGGGGTCGCTGACGCCGGCAACGACGTGCGCGTTGGTCATCACCCGCTCAGGCGCGTACACGAATCCGGTGCCCTCGATACGCCGTGAGCACGAGGGCGCAACGCCGGTGACCTTGTAGACCTCGTCGCGGGCCGCCGTGACGGCCGGGCTCGCTGCCAGCGCCGGGTCCGGCGGCGCCACGTCCGTCGTGCGGGTCGGGTCCAGGCCGCCGAACACGTCCGGGAAGCCGCGATCCTTGATCAGCCGCCGGAAGCCCTCGAAGTAGGCACGCGCACGGTCCGGCAGGGCCGCGTCGACGGCGCTGATGACGATCGAGCGGCGGACCTGCGACGCGAGCGCCGGGTAGGGGGCCGAGGCGACAGCGGTGCCGATCAGCCAGGCGACCAGCAGCAGGCTGACGACACTGACCAGGGCGCCGGCGGCGGCGTCGACGAGCCGCGCCGGCCGCCAGGTCAGGGCCCGGCGCAGCCGGCTGCCCACGAAGGTCGCGAGCAGCTGGCCGACGAAAGCCAGGACCAGTACGACAGCCAGGCCGACCACGGTGGCGTCGAGACCGGCGAACGGCCCGCCCGCTGCGACCCGCGGCGCCAGCCGGGCGCCGAGTACGCCACCACCGAGGAAGCCGGCGAAGGACAGCGCGCCGACGACCAGGCCCTGCCGGTAGCCGCTGAGCGCGAACACCGCAGCAGCCACGAGCAGCAGGATGTCGAGCAGGTCACCGCGCACCTGCAGACCCTAGGCGGTACAGGCCTTCGTGCGGTCGAGGCCCTCTGCGCGGTCGTCCGGCCTGGTCGCCCGAGGGCAGCAGGACGGGCAGCCAGCGCAACCGCTGGACCGACGACGGTCCGCACCCCTGTCGCGCGGGTCCACGCCAGCGGGTCCAGGTTTTCCGCCGTCGCTGGGGTCGACGTCACACGTCGGCAGCGAGGCGCCCTGCACCTGACCAGCCCCGCTGGTCGCGGCCCGGCCGGAGCAGGTTGCCCGCCAACCGCAGCACGTTCCGCTGTGTCGCCGGTCCAGGCACCGCATGACCCCGGTCTGGCCAGTTGGCAACCGGTGCCTGACAGCCGGGCGCGTCCGCGCGCTACTGAACGACGACCTGGCCGACCATCCCGCTGTGGATCGTGCAGACGAAGCCGTACGTGCCAGGCTTGGCGAAGGTGTAGGTCTGCGTGGCCGACCCCGAAGGGATCGTGGGGATCGGGGTGCCGAGCCCGGCCTGGTCGAACACCAGGTTGTGCGGCACGCCGCCCTGGATGGTCATCGTCAGGGCCAGCGAGCCGACCTTCGCCCGGATCGTCTCCGGAGCGAACTTCAGCTTGGTGTTGCCGACCACTGTCGCCGTTTGGGCGTCGGGCGGTCCGGCGGCGGTCACCGCGCCGGCGGTGCTCGCGGTGGTGCCGCCACCGCCGCCGCAGCCGGTGAGGACCATGGCGGGCAGCAGGAGCAGGGCGGCGAGGGGGCGACGGACGGTCACGGTGCTGGGCTCCAGGTGGGTTCGAGGGCGGGACGGTCGGAGGGTGCGTCGGCCCGGTTGAACGCCGGCGAGCTGGCGCGGGCCAGGGCGGTGACGTCCGGGTCGAGCTCGCGGGTGCGGGTGGTGTCCCAGGGCTCCTCCCAGCCGCCGAACGCCAACAGCCGGTCCAGGACGCCCGCCGTGAAGCCCCAGACGAGCATGTCTCGGGTGTCGAAGGCCGGGCCGATCCAGCCGCTGGGGTGGCGTACCCGCAGCCGGTGACGGGGGTCGGTGAGCCGGGCGAGCGGCACCCGGTCGACGGCGGCGACCTCGGCGGCGTCGACCGAGCGCACCGGGTGCGGCTCGCGCCACCACGCGATGACCGGCGTAACGACGAAGCCGGACGGGGGCAGCCACAGGTCGGGCAGCGTGCCGAGCACCTCGACGGAGGCCGGGTCGAGGCCGACCTCCTCCCGCGCCTCGCGCAGCGCCGCCCCGACAGCGCCCGCGTCACCAGGGTCGACGGCTCCACCGGGGAACGCGGGCTGGCCGGCGTGCGAGCGCATGGTGGCGGCACGCTCGATCAGCAGCAGGTCCGGGCCGGCTGGGCCCTCGCCGAACAGCACGAGCACCGCTGCGTGCCGGCGCGGGCCCTGTGCCGGCGGCAGGGAGCGCTGGTCGAACTGGACGTGCGGCAGCGCGCGGACCAGCGTCGTGAGCCACCGGGGCAGCCCGTCCGGCGGGCTCACAGCCGTACGCCCAGGTACTCGGCGACGACGGCCTGCACGGCGGCGAGCGAGGTGAGCTCGCCGACCTGCACGTGCGCGATGGTGCCGTCGGCCCGGACCAGCACGGTCTTCGGCACCCCGGCGCCGTAGGACGCGAAGTGCCGAAGCACCTCACCCGAGTCGTCACGGACCTGCGGGTAGTTGACGCCGAAGGCCTTGGCGAAGGCGTACACGCTGGCCGGGCTGTCCTCGGTGGCGACGCCCACGACAGCGACCCGGTCGCCGGCCGCCGCGGCGAACTGCACCAAGAGCGGCACCTCGCGTACGCACGGCCCGCACCAGGTACCCCAGATGTTGACCAGCGTCGGCCGGCCGGGCGCGCCGGAGACGTCGACGTCCGGGCCGCCCGCCATGCAGGGCAGCTGCCGGGCTGGCAGGTCGGTGCTCAGGCCGCCGGCGCAGGGCGGCAGGCCGGCGGCGGCGCGGGCCTGCTCCAGCTCCTGCGACAGGGCGGCCGGCCCGGCGGCGAGAGCCGTCGCCGCGGCAGGCGGCGAGGCGCCGCGGGTACCGAGCACCAGCGCGACCAGCAGCAGGGCCAGCACCGACAGCAGTGCGGCCAGGCGGGCCCGGCTCACGACGCCATCTCGACCTGGGCGGGCTTCACCAGCGCCTCGGCGACCTGCGGGTCGGTCGGACCCAGGCCGTACGACGGGCACCACCGAGCCAGGCCGCACGCGCCGCACGCCGGCTTGCGCGCGTGGCAGACCCGCCGGCCATGGAAGATCATGCGATGGCTGAGCTGCGTCCACTCGCGCCGCGGGACGAGGGCACCGACGGCGAGCTCGACCCTGACCGGGTCGTGCTCGGCGGTCCAGCCGAAGCGCCGCGCCAAGCGGCCCAGGTGGGTGTCCACGGTGATCCCCGGTACCCCGAAGGCGTCGCCCAGCACCACGTTGGCGGTCTTGCGGCCGACGCCGGGCAGGGTCACCAGGTCGGCGAGCCGCCCGGGGACCTGGCCGTCGAAGCGCTCGACGAGCGCGGCCCCCAGTCCCATCAGGCTGGCCGCCTTGTTGCGGAAGAACCCGGTGCTGCGGATGAGCTCCTCGAGCTCGCCGCGGTCGGCCGCCGCATAGTCCGCGGCGGTCGGGTAGCGCGCGAACAGCGCGGGCGTGACCTCGTTGACCCGCTTGTCGGTGCACTGCGCGGACAGCACGGTGGCGACGGCCAGCTCCAGCGGGCTGCCGAAGTCGAGCTCGCAGTGCGCATCGGGGTGCAGCACGGCGAGCTCACGGGCCATCCGTCGGGCCCGGCGCACCAACGCGAGTGGGCTCTCCTGCCCGGCCGGTCCGCCTGTCCCCTCCGCACCGGCCACCCCCCGACGATACGGGCGGCCGGGACACCGCCGCCTGGCGGAGCGGCGTGGTCCGCGCGGGTGACGCTGCTCAAGCAACAGCGCCTGCCGGACGACCTGTGCAGGGACGGACGCACCCGCGGACCGACCGAGGAGGACCCGCATGGACGCGCCCACGGCGTTCGGTGCCGGCACGCCTTCGCCCGGCACCGGCACCGGCAGCCCGGACGGCCGACCGGCAGCCGTCGGCCGACGGGCGGCCAGGCCACGGCCGGCGCGGCGACCCGTTCCCGAGCTCTCCGGCGACTACGAACACCTGACGTTGGACGCGCTGCGGGCCTACCGTTCGGCGCTCCAGGCCGAGGAGGGCAAGGTGTCGTACTGGCGCCGCATCCTGCAGGCCCGGCTCGACGTCGTCCGCGAGGGCCGTACGCGTGGCGGAGCCGGCACCCTCGACGCCGCCACCCTGCGCCCTGTCCTGACCGACCAGCGCGTCAGCTCCGGGCGCAACGCGCTCGTCGAGGTGCTGCCGGTCGACGACATCCCGCCGCTGCCTGCCCTGGGCGAACTGTGGGAACGCTGCGTCGCGCCGTCCGACTCCGCCGGCGTGGCTGCGCTGGAGCGCGACCTGTCGGACGCCGAGCAGCAGCTCTCGGCGTACCGCAGCGCCCTGCACCACCGGCTCGCGGACGCGACCGGCGAGCTCATCGCCCGCTACCGCGACCAGCCCGGGCTGTGCCTGTCGGCGCTCCCCCTGCCCGCACCCCGCCGGGCCGGGCCGTAGCCCGCGCAACCCTGCCAGCAGCGACGAGGAGGGTAGAGCCGTGGGTGGACTGACCGTCGCGTTGCTGTTCCCGCTGCTGCTGATGGCGCTCCTGCTGGTCATGGAGCGGGTCGAACGGCCGCTCCGGAACGGCTCGATCAGCGACCAGCTGGAGGGCTTCCTGGACGTCGCACGACCCGAGGACGTGGAGGCATTCATCAGTGAAGGCCTCGCGCCGGCGCTGGAGCGGTACTGGCGACGCCGCCGAATCGCGCGCCGATTGGTGGGACGCAGCCGCTGACGTGGAACACTCCGTCATCCGGGGTCGACTCCGGGTGGATCGGGAGGTACGGGCGTGGACGAGGTCCTGTCGGCCGCCGGCCTGTTCCAGGGCGTAGCGCCGGAGGCCGCCGACGCCCTCGCGCAGTCCCTGAAGCATGCCGACTACACGCGTGGCGAGACCGTGTTCGTCGAGGGCGAGCAAGGTGACACGCTGTTCATCGTCGAGACCGGCAAGGTCAAGATCGGCCGCCGGGCCGCTGATGGCCGGGAGAACATGCTCTCGGTGATGGGCCCGTCCGACATGTTCGGCGAGCTGTCGCTGTTCGATCCGGGTCCGCGGACGGCCACCGCGACGGTGCTGACCGGCGGCCGCCTCGCATCCCTGGCGCACAGCTCGCTGCGACCCTGGATCAGCGACCGTCCCGAGATCGCCGAGCAGCTGCTGCGGGTCCTCGCCCGGCGGCTGCGCCGGACCAACGACGCGCTCGCCGACCTGATCTTCACCGACGTGCCGGGCCGGGTCGCCAAGGCGCTGCTCGCCCTCGCCGAACGCTTCGGCACCCCGGAAGGCGACGGCGTACGCGTGCACCACGACCTCACCCAGGAGGAGCTCGCGCAGCTCGTCGGCGCCTCCCGGGAAACGGTCAACAAGGCGTTGGCCGACTTCGCCTCGCGCGGCTGGATGCGCGTGGACTCCCGGGCGGTCACCATCCTGGACGCCGACCGCCTGACCCGTCGCGCCCGCTAGCCCGACCGCCCGTCAGCCGACCAGCAGGCGCTCAGTGACGGCGACCTCGGCGCGCATGCCGGCGGAGCGGGCCGCGGTCAGAGCCTGGCCCAACACCTCCCGAGCCTGGCCCGGATCCCCGCTCGCCCGCAGGGCAGCTCCCAACGCACGCAGGGCCAGCACCTCGGAGCGGACGTCTTCCGCGCGGGTGGCGACCGCCTCGCGCGCGGCAACCAGCGCCTCCGGCACCCGCCCGAGGTCCAGCAGCGTGCCGGCCCGGTGGGCGAGCGCCTGCCGCCGGGGGAACAGCAGCGCCGGGCCGCTGGTGGCGGAAAGTGCCAGGTCGAGCTCGGCGAGGGCGGGGGCGAGCTGGCCACGCCCTCGCAACACCTGCGCCAGCAGCACCCTCGCCCCGACGGCGGCGTGCGGCTCGAGGTCCAGGCCCGCCAGCAGCGCCGCCGCCCGAAAAGCACAGCCCTCGGCCCCGTCGAGGTCACCGCGGTCGAGGTGGGCATAGCCGGCCGCTACCAGCGCGAGCCCCGCCACGACCGGGTGCCGCGGTTCGGCCAGGCGCACCGCCTCGCCGAACAGCGCAACCGCCCGGTCCGGGTCGTCGGCCCCTCGCGCCGCGATCCCGCAGGCCGTCAGGGCGAGCGCCTGCCCCCACACGTCGCCGAGCTCGGCAAAGCGGACGCGCGCGCGGTCGGCCTCCTCGGCGGCCAGCGGCACCATACCGAGCTGGGCGGCGGCCAGCGCGTCGATGACCAGCAGCGCCGCGACCCCCCACCGCTCACCCGTCACCTCGCCGAGCGGGAGCAGTGACCCGGCCAGCTCGCGAGCCTCGAGGAAGCGGCCCTGCAGCAGGCGTACGAAGCCCTCGGTGCCGGCCACCCACGACAGCCCACCGCCATCCGCCAGGCCCGAGAACACCCCCGCGGCCTGCTCGAGCACCTGGTCGGCCAGGTCGTAGTCACCGCGGGTCGTGGCGCTCCAGGCCAGGTGCTGCAGCGCCCAGCCGGCGCCACGCGGGTCTTCGCCGCGCACCGCGAGGGCGTGCGCGTCCCGAAAGCGCTGCTCGGCTGCCCGCAGGTGCCCGTCGAAGTAGTCCAGCAGCCCGAGCTGCCGCAGCGCCTCGCCGGCCAGCCGGTCGACCCCCGCCGAGCCCGCGACGGCCAGGGCCGACCCGAAGGCCGCGCGGGCCCCCTCGGTGTCCCCGCGTTTGCGTCGGACCTCCCCGAGCACCGACAGCGCGCCCGCCCGCAGTGCCTGCTCCGACCCCTCGAGCGCCGGCGCCAGCTCGGCCTCGGCCTCGGCCAGCCGGTGCAGGGCTGCCAGCGACTGGGCGTGCGCGAGCTGTACGGGCACGACCAGGTCTGCAGCCAGCGGTTCGCCGTACGCCGGCGCAGCGAGCGCGAGCGCCCTCGCCAGGGCCTGCTCGCCGCCGGTGTTGTCGTCGCGCGCGAGTGCCGACTGCCCCAGCCGGGCCAGCGCGGCGTACGCGATCCCGCGGGCCCGCCAGGCCGGGTCGCTGGGCGGCAGGCCCATCTCGGCGGCCAGCAGGACCGCCCGCTCGCCCTGGGCGGCCGCGAACAGGTCGGCCTCGCCACTGCGCGCGGAGCTGCTCAGCACGTGCTCGGCCGCCGCAGCGTGCCGCCTGGCCCGCTCGGCCTTCGCCAGGCCGGCGTATGCCACGTCGCGCACCAGGGTGTGGGCGAAGCGCAGTCGGCCGGACTCCTCCAGGGGCTCTAGTAGCCGGCGGTCGACGAGCACCCCGACGGCCCGGGCCACCACGTCGGCACTGCCGTGACCGGAGGCGCGGCCCACCGCGCGCAACGCGTCGGGCGAGACCTGTAGCCCGAGCACGCTGGCATCGCGCAGCACGCCCTTCGCGGCCCCATCGAGCCCGTCGATGCGCGCCGCGAGCACCGCCTGGACGCCGGCCGGCAAGACGTCGGGCCACTGCCCGTCGGAGGGGTCGCGATCAAGCACCCAGCGGTCGCCGTCGCGCCGCAGCACACCGCGGTCGACGAGCAGGTGCAGCAGCTCCGCCAGGAAGAACGGGTTGCCCTGGGCCCGGGACAGCAGCGCGTCCCGTGCGTCATCGTCCAGCGCGCCGGCCGGCACCCCGAGGTAGGCCTGCAGCAGCCGCTCGCTAGCGCTGTCGGCCAGCGGCGGCAGCAACAGCACCTCGGCGCCGCGCAGCGAGCGCCACCAGCCGGCCGGCAGCACGCCGTCGAGCATCTCGGGCCGGCCGAGCACGAGCAGCAGTACCCGGCCGCGCACCTGCCGGGCGATGGCCAGCAGCGCCTCGAGCCCGGTCGGGGTCGCCCAGTGGACGTCCTCGAGCACGAGCAGCAGCGGCGCGTCGGTGGCGAAGGCGGTGAACAGCGCGGCGACGGCCTGCCGGGCCCGGTCGCCACCGACCGACGCGCCAGGGGTGGCCCCCTGGGCCGGCGCCACCGCGGAAGGCTCCGCCAGCCCTAGCAGCGCCCGCAGCCGCTCCCCGACCGCGGCCGGGACGGGGCCGGCGTAGGCAGGGTGCTCCAGCCGCGAGACGGTACGCGCGACCCGGTCCCGGGCGGTGTCCAGGTCGTCGCTGTCAACGATCCCGCAGGCGGTCCGCACCATCTCGGCCAGCGGCGCCAGGTCACGCCCCTCGCCGTACGCTGCGCAGCGCCCCCACAGCACCCGGGCGCCGGGCAGCTCGCCGGTGAAGCGCGCGAGCTCCTGGGCCAGCCGGCTCTTGCCGACCCCGGCGTCGCCGGTGATCAAGACCGTGCACGGGTCACTGCCGTCGACGGCGTCGAGCAGCCAGCCGACGAGCCGGCCGAACTCCACGTCGCGGCCGAGGAACGCGGCCTCGTCCCCCAGTCCGAGCCGGCCCGACCCGGACGACCGAAGCCCCACCAGCTCGTACGCCGGCACGGGCTCGCGCTTGCCCTTCAGGCGTAGCGGCGCGAGGGCCCGCCAGGAGCCCGCTGCCATGGTCGCGAGCGCGGTACCGCGGCCCGCGTACACCGCCCCGACACCAGCGGCGTCGGACAGCCGGGCGGCCGTGTTGACCGTGTCGCCAACGACGGTGTAGCTCAGCTGTGCCTGGACGCCGGCCACCACCTCGCCGGTGTTGAGCCCGACCCGCAAACCGAGCCGCCGCCCGCCGCCGCTCTCCTGCTCCCCCAGTCGTCGCACAGCGGTCTGCATCCGCAAGGCGGCCCGCACCGCGCGCTCGGCGTCGTCCTCGTGCGCGGTCGGTGCGCCGAACACCGCCATGATCCCATCGCCGGTGAGCTTGTCGACGTGCCCACCGAACTCCCCGACGACCTGCGACAGCGACGCCAGCACCCGATCGGTGACCACCCCGACGCGCTCGGGGTCGAGGTCCTCGGCCCAGCTGGTGAACTCCGACAGGTCGCCGAACAGCACCGTGACGACGCGCCGCTCGGTCTCGGTGTCCAGCGTCTCGCCGGCCTCCAGCGGCGCACCGCAGTGGAAGCAGAACCGCGCCCCCGGCACGGTCGGGGTCTCGCAGGCCGGACACGTCACGGCGGCCCGCCCGCGAGCTGCTCCCCAGCTGCGCAAGCCCTCAATGCGCAAGCCCCAGATACGCGAGCTGGGCGCGTACGGAGAGCTCGGCAGCCGGCCACAGCGCCCGGTCGACGTCGGCGTAGACCGTCTCGACCACCGCCCTGGGCGAGCCCGCACCGTCTGCAACGGCCGCACGGACCTGCTCCAGGCGTTGCCGGCGGTGCGCGAGGTAGTACTCCGCGGCTGCCCCTGCGGCCGCCAGTTCTGGCCCGTGACCGGGCAGGACGGCGCGGTCCCCGAGCTCGCGCAGGCGCTCCAGGGACCGGAGGTAGTCGGTGAGCACGCCGTCGGGGTGCGCGACGACAGAGGTGCCACGGCCGAGCACGGTGTCGCCGGTGAGGACCGCGTCCGACAGCACCAGGCTCAGGGAGTCCGAGGTGTGGCCGGGCGTCTCCAGGACCCGCACCTCGAGCCCGGCGGCGACCACGACGTCGCCCTCAGCAAGGCCTTCGTCACCGAGGCGGTGGGCGGGGTCGAGGGCGCGTACGGCCGCCCCGGTCAGCTCGGCGAAACGGGCCGCCCCCGCGCTGTGGTCGGCGTGCCCGTGGGTGAGCAGGACGACCGCGACCGGGCCGCAGGCAGCGAGCGCGGCGAGGTGGCCCTCGTGCAGCGGCCCCGGGTCGACGACGATGCAGCGCGCCTCGTCCGGCGAGCGCAGCACCCAGCTGTTGGTGCCTTCGAGCGTCATCGGCCCCGGGTTGGGCGCCAGGACGACCGAGGCCGTCCGGGTGACCTGCCGGGGCCGGCTCACGTCCCGGCCCCGTACTCCCCGGCCCCGGGAACCCGCAGCACCAGACCGTCGGCGCCGATCACGAAGGCCGGCAGCACCGGCGCGATGGTCCGGGGTACGGCCAGAGCGGTCGCGACATCGGCTGCGTCGGCGACGTCGCGCAGCGCCGAGGCGGTCGGCGGCATCATCGCGAGCCCCTGCGTCAGCGCGTCGGCCGGCCGCACCCACAGCCGCGAGTCGGCCTCGGTCCCGGCCTCCCGGCAGACCTGGCCGGGTGGCAGCTTGGCGAGGAAGAACCGGGTGTCGAAGCGCTTGGGCTCAGCGGCAGGGGTCACCCAGTGCGCCAGCGGCCGCAGCAGGTCGGCGCGCAGCACCAGCCCGCGGCGCGCCAGCAGCTCGGACAGGGAGTGCTCCCGGGCCTCGAGCGCGACCCGCTCGGCCTCCCACTCGTCGGTGCTGACGTCATCGAGCACGTCCCCGGGCCCGGTGCCGGCGAGCAGCACCCCGGACTCCTCGAAGGTCTCGCGTACGGCAGCGCAGACCAACGCCCTGGCGAGCGGCTCGTCGCAGGACAGCCAGCGCGCCCAGTCGGCGACCGGCGGGCCGGCCCAGCCGATCTCGGCCTGCGCGTCGGCCGGGTCGACCGAACCGCCGGGGAACACGTGCATGCCGCCCGCAAAGCTCATCGCCTGGACGCGCCGCAGCAGGTAGACCTGCGGGCCACCGGGCCGGTCACGCAGCAGCACGACCGTCGCGGCGTGCCGGGCGGCGACGGGGGTGAGCGTGCCGTCGGCCAGCCCGCGCATCCGCTCGGCGATGCCGTCCCAGCCGCTCACGGTCAGCCCGCCGTACCCGGCGGGGCCACCCGCACGACGAGCTCCACCTCGACGGGGGCGTCGAGCGGCAGCGCGGCGACGCCGACCGCCGAGCGGGCGTGCCGGCCGGCGTCGCCGAACACCTCTTCGAGCAGTTCCGAGGCGCCGTTGACCACCCCGGGCTGGCCGGTGAAGTCCGGCGTCGAGGCGACGAACCCGACGACCTTGACGACCTGCTCGACCGCGTCGAGGCCGACGAGGGCGTCGACGGCGGCCAGCGCATTCAGGGCGCACAGCCGGGCCAGCTGCTTCGCCCGCTCGGCCGACACCTGCGCCCCGACCTTGCCGACCGCTCCGAGCTGGCCGTCGGTCATCGGCAGCTGCCCCGAGGTGAACACCAGGTCGCCACTGCGTACGGCCGGCAGGTACGCCGCCACCGGCGGCACCACCGGCGGCAAGGTCAGCCCGAGCGCCACGAGCCGCTCGGAGGGCAGCGACCCGGCTGCCGTCACGCCTTCGGCCGCTTGAAGTACGCCACCAGCTGGTCGCCGCCGGCGGGTCCGGGCACGACCTGCACGAGCTCCCAGCCGTCGGAGCCGAAGTTGTCCAGGATCTGCTTCGTGGCGTGGACGAGCAACGGCGCCGTCAGGTACTCCCAGGTCTGCATACCCGAAGCCTAGCCAGCGCGCAGGAACCGCCGTAGCCCCTCAGGCGCTCCGGGTCACCGAGGCGGCGGCGCACTCCCGCATCAGGCGGCGGCGCTCG
Organism: Mycobacteriales bacterium; assembly: GCA_046593925.1. Taxonomy (GTDB): domain Bacteria; phylum Actinomycetota; class Actinomycetes; order Mycobacteriales; family SCTD01; genus JAYVYM01. The sequence continues at coordinate 22,927 of JBKJQN010000017.1, read as the reverse complement.
AGCTCGTTGTGCCCGCCCCAGATCCCGTGCGGCGGGGTGTAGAAGTGCCCGGCGCTCTCACCGCGGCAGCGGGCGTCGGCGCGCCAGGTCGGCTCACCGGCCAACGCCGGGACAGCCATCGGGGGGTGGGCATCGGACCGGACCTCGCTCGTGTTCGGGACACGGCGGCGACCGCGTCCCAGCGGTCTTCGACGCCGGGACGCCGACCCCTGCCGCCTCTACGCTGGTTGCGTGGCGGACTTCCCCGGTGTGCGGTTGCACGTCGTCAGTGGCAAGGGCGGCACCGGTAAGACGACGGTGGCCGCAGCGCTCGCGCTCGCGCTCGCGGTGGGGGGCAAACGGATTCTGCTGATCGAGGTCGAGGGCAGGCAGGGCATCGCGCAGCTGTTCGACAGTCCGCCGCTGCCATACCAGGAGCGCTCCGTCGCCCTCGCTGCCGGTGGCGGCGAGGTCTATGCGCTCGCGGTGGACCCCGAGGAGGCGCTGCTGGACTACCTGCACATGTTCTACAAGCTGTCGCCGACCGGGATCCCGGCCAGGACCCTGCGCCGGATGGGCGCCATCGACTTCGCCACGACGATCGCCCCGGGCATGCGCGACGTCCTGCTCACCGGCAAGGTCAAAGAGGCGGTGGTCCGCAAGGGCAGGGACGGCCGGCCGGTCTACGACGCGATCGTCCTCGACGCGCCGCCGACCGGACGCATCGCACGCTTCCTCAACATCAGCCAGGAGGTCAGCGGCTTGGCCAAGGTCGGGCCGATCAAGACGCAGTCCGAAGGCGTGATGGCCGTCCTGCGCTCGCCGCTGACCGCCATCCACCTGGTGACACTTCTGGAGGAGATGCCGGTACAGGAGACCGTCGACGCCGTGACCGAGCTGCACGCGATCGACCTTCCGGTGGGCGGCGTGGTTGTCAATGCCGTCCGCGCCCCACTGCTCCTGCACGCCGACCTGGTTGCCGCCGAGCGGGGCCAGCTCGACATCGCCGCGCTGGCGGCCGGCCTGGAGAAGGCCGGGCTCGACGCCCCGGAGGACCTTGTCACCGCCCTGGTCGGCGAGGCTGCCGACCATGCCAGCCGGGTGGCCCTCGAGGAGCGCGGGCGCGACGCCCTCGCGCACCTGTCGCGCCCCACGTACGAGCTACCGATGTTGCCGGACGCGGTCGACCTCGGCGGGCTGTACGCCCTGGCGGAGCAGCTGACCGAGCAGGGGATGGCATGACCGCCGTACCGGTGCTGGACATCGACCACACCCTGCTGACCAGCCGGATCCTGGTGTGCTGCGGGTCCGGTGGCGTCGGCAAGACGACGACCGCGGCGGCGCTGGCCCTGCGCTCCGCCGAGCTGGGCAGACGCACCGTGGTGCTGACCATCGACCCGGCCCGCCGGCTGGCCCAGTCGATGGGCCTGTCCGAACTCGACAACACCCCGCGACCGGTGGTCGGCGTCGAAGGCACCGGGACCCTGGACGCGATGATGCTGGATATGAAGCGGACGTTCGACCAGCTCGTGATCGACCACGCCGAGCCGGGCAAGGCCGACGCGATCCTGGGCAACCCTTTCTACGAGGCGCTCTCTTCGTCCTTCGCCGGGACGCAGGAGTACATGGCGATGGAGAAGCTCAGCCAGCTGGTCGGCACCGGCGACTACGATCTGGTCGTCGTCGACACGCCACCCACCCGGTCGGCGCTGGACTTCCTCGACGCCCCGCAACGGCTGACGACCTTCCTGGACGGCCGGATGGTCCGCATCCTGCTCGCGCCGGCGAAGGCCGGCGGGAAGGCGTACCTCAGGGTCGTGACCGCCGGGCTGAGCGTGTTCACCAATATCCTCACCCGCATCATCGGGGCCGACGTTCTCAAGGACCTATCGCAGTTCGTGGCGGCGCTGGAGACCATGTTCGGCGGGTTCCGCGAGCGGGCGCAGGCGACATACGACCTGCTCAAGGCACCGGGCACGGCGTTCGTGGTGGTCGCGGCGCCGGAGCGCGACGCGCTGCGGGAGGCGGCCTACTTCGTGGAGCGGCTGGCCGCCGAGCAGATGCCGCTGGCCGGGCTGGTCGTCAACCGGGTGCACCGGTCGGCGATCGAGACGCTGACCGCCGAGCGGTCGCTGGCCGCGGCGCAGGCGCTGGAGGAGCGCGGCGACGGTCCGCTGGCCGCGGCGGTGCTGCGGCTGCACGCGGGCCGGGTCGCGCTGGCGGCCCGGGAGGCCCGGCTGCAGGAGCGCTTCAGCCGCGCGCATCCCACGGTGCCGGTCGTCGAGGTCGCCGCTCAGCCGGGTGACGTGCACGATCTGGCGGGGCTGCGCTCGGTCGCCGAGGACCTCGCCGGTGGCCGGCAGGCGGCGGCGCCCGCTGTCCCGGCCTGACGACCTCCCGGCCCGCAGGCCAGCTCAGCTGGCGCGGGCAGCCCGCTCGTGGGCGAGCTTGGCCGACTGCAGCAGCTCCGACCAGTTGGTGACGTCGGGCCGGCGGCGCAGCAGCGCCCGGCGCTCGCGCTCGGTCATCCCGCCCCACACGCCGAACTCCACGCGGTTGTCCAGGGCGTCGGCCAGGCACTCGGTGCGGACCGGGCAGGCGAGGCAGACCAGCTTCGCGCGGTTCTGCGCGGCGCCGGTGACGAACAGCTCGTCGGGATCGCTGCTACGACAGGCAGATCGGGCGGTCCAGTCCTGCAGGACCTCGATACTGATCGTGCTCATGTGGCGTGTCCTTGCCAGAGTGGGAGGCCGCCCCGGGCGGTACGACAAGCGTAGGAACAGGACGTGTCGGGCGACAGAACCCGTTGGGAGGGTCTTTAGTAGTCCCTTCGGGCCATCCCGACAGACCCGGACTAATACCCCAGAACGGGCCGCTGACACTCAACTGCTGCTGTGCCGCGCCGGGACGCGCGCCGGGCCAGGGCCGGACGGCCCAGTCACACGTACTCTCGATGCGTGGCCCGCCTCCCATCACCCGCCGGTGTCCTGCCCCGCGTCGGCCTCGCGTTGCTGGTCAGCGTGCTGGCCGGCGTCCTGGTCGCCGGGCTCGCCGCACCCGCCATCGGCGGCCTCGGCCTGGCCGTCAAGGCGGGCGCCGACGACTTCCTCTCGCTGCCCGCCGAGCTCGACACCCCGGCGCTCGCGAGCCGCAGCCGGGTGCTGGCCGTCGACGGCTCGGTGCTGGCCACGTTCTACAGCGTCAACCGCCTCGAGGTCCCGCTCGCCTCGATCCCGGTGACGATGCGGCAGGCCATCGTCGCGATCGAGGACATCCGCTTCTACGAGCACAACGGCGTCGACTACAAGGGAACCCTGCGCGCGGCGATCACCAACCTGCGTTCCGGTGCGGTCGCCCAGGGCGGGTCCACGCTGACCCAGCAGTACGTGAAGAACGCCCTGCTGCAGTCGGCGACCGACAAGGCAGGACAGGTGGCTGCCACGGACAGGTCTGCCGACCGAAAGCTGCGAGAGGCGCGCTACGCCCTCGCCCTGGAGCAGAAGCTCTCCAAGGACGAGATACTGCACCGCTACCTGGAGATCGCGTACTTCAACAACGGCGTCTACGGCATCGGCACCGCCGCGCAGTACTACTTCAACAAGCCGGTCGAGCAGCTCACCCTGGCCGAGAGCGCCCTGCTCGCCGGGGTCGTGCAGAACCCCGGCCTGTACGACGTGTCGAGCAAGGACCCCCTGGTCACCGCCGCGCTGCTGGTCCGGCGCAACCTGGTGCTGTCCCGGATGCGTGACACCGGCGCCATCACCGAGCAGACCCGGCTCGAGACGAGCGCACTGCCACTGCCCGTCGTCAACCCCGTCAAGGTCGGCCAGGACTGCGGCGCCCCAGGCGTCGTCGCGCCGTTCTTCTGCGACTACGTCCGGCACGAGCTCGAGGACACCCCGGTCGGCGCGGCGCTGGGCGCTGACCGGACCACCCGGGCGCGTCGACTGTTCGCCGGTGGGCTGACCATTCAGACCACGCTGGACCCGCGGGTTCAGTCGGCTGCCCAGAAGGCCGTCGACACCCAGCTGCCCAACGGCGATCCCAGCGGCATCGCCGCCGCCAGCGACGTCGTCGAGCCCGGTCTGGGTGCGATCCGCGCGATGGTGGTCAACCGGCCGTACGGCGAGAACAAGGCCAAGGGACAGACCCAGGTCAACCTGGCGACCGGTGGCACGTTCGGCGTCCAGCCCGGCTCGACGTTCAAGGCCTTCTTTCTCGCCTCTGCGCTGCAGCAAGGAATCCCGCTGTCCACGCAGTTCGTCTCCCCGGCGAAGTACTCCTCCCCGGCCAACGGCTGTCCGAAGGCCGACAACGGCCGGCAGTTCGTCCTCAGCAACGCCGGCGACAGTGAGTCCGGCACCTTCGACCTGCGCACCGGCACCTACGACTCGGTCAACACCTTCTACGCCCAGATCGCCGAGCGCACCGGTCTGGACAAGCCGCTGGCGCTCGCCGAGTCGCTCGGCGTCAAGCAGCTGGACCGCGGCCAGGAGAAGCCGCTGCCGCGGGTCTGCTCGGCGTTCCTGGGCAGCGCCACGGTCAGCCCGCTGGCGATGGCCGGCGCCTACGCGGCGTTCGCCGCGCACGGCGTCTACTGCGCCCCGCGCGCCGTGCTGAGCGTGACCGGGCCCGACGGCAAGGCCCTCGCCGTGCCACCGACGTCGTGCACGCAAGCGATCGAGCCCGGCGTCGCGGACACCGTCACCTCGGTGCTGACCGGCGTCATCGACGGCAACAGCCCCGGCCGTACGGGCAGCGGTGCCTCGATCGGGCGGCCGGCCGCCGGTAAGACTGGCACGACCGACAGCAGCCTGGCGGCCTGGTTCGTCGGCTACACGCCGCAGTACTCCACCGCGACCTGGATCGGGCACGTCCCCAACCCCACGGCGATGACCAACATCAAGATCAACGGCCGTGGCTACGCACAGGTCTACGGCGGGACGCTGCCCGCGTCGATCTGGCGCCAGACGATGCTCGAGGCGTCGGCGCCGCTGCCCGTCAAGGGCTTCCAGCCGGCCGACCCCAACGTCGCGGACGGCAACACCGCCGCCGGTGCCAGCGTCCCCGACGTCACCGGCCGGTCCTACGACGACGCCGTCCGCCTGCTGACCGCCGCCGGTCTGCAGCCGGCACCCGGCCGGGCCGTCCCGAGCGGACTGGCCGCCGGACGGGTCGTCTACACCGCACCCCGGGCCGGCCGCAACGCACCTCCAGGCTCCACCGTCTACGTCTACCGCTCCACCGGCAGCCGGCCGGCCCCGCCGCCGCCGCCCACCGCGCCGCCCGCAGTGCCCTCGCCGCCAGCTGCGCCGGTTCCACCGGTACCCCCAGCCCCGCCTGGGCCGCCCGCCACCACCGGAAAGCCCAACCCGACCGGCCCGCCGCGCTGATCCAGCCGGTAGGTGCACAAGCCGGGCGCGGCGGACGGCCATTCCCTACCGCCCGGCCGGGCCAGGCCAGGCCAGGCCAGGTGGAGGTTGGCGGGTGTGTCAGCCTCCGCCGCTCGCCCGGGCCCGTCAGACGGCGAGCGCTGCCCGGACGGCCGCAGCGACCCGGCCGCCCTCGGCCAACCCGGCCACCCGGGGCCCGACCGCCTTCATGATCTGGCCCATCGCCTTCGGCCCGGTCGCACCGGTGGCCGCGACGGCCTCGCGGACCACCGCGGCGAGCTCGTCGTCGGACAGCTGCTGCGGGAGGTAGGCGTCCAGGACGGCGGCCTCGGCCAGCTCCCGCTCGGCGCGGTCGGTGGCGCCGCCGGACCGGAACGCCTCGGCGGCCTCACGGCGCTTCTTCGCCTCCCGCGCCACGACCGCGCGCACCTCGTCCTCCGACAGCTCCCGGGCGACCTTCCCCGCCACCTCGGCGTCCTTGACAGCGGTCAGCGCCATTCGCAGCGTCGCCCGCACGACGTCGTCCTGCGCCTTCATCGCGGCAGTCAGGTCGGACTTCAGCTGCTCCTTCAGGGACACCAGCGCAGGCTACGCGGGGTCGGTCCGGCGGCTGCGGCCACGATCCACCGGCCTGTACGCTATCTAGCGAAACAGGCACGACGACCGGGGTGTGGCGCAGCTTGGTAGCGCGCTGCGTTCGGGACGCAGAGGTCGCAGGTTCGAATCCTGTCACCCCGACCAGCAGTCCTCCCGAAGCCGAACGGGCCGCTCCCGCCAGGGGCGGCCCTTCTGCTGCCCGCCGCGTCCCGACCGCCCGGCGTCCTGTCATCCCGGCGTCCCATGAGCTCGGCACGTAGCCTCGCCAGGGTGACCGAACCCGTGCCGCGCAACGACGTTCCCGTGTGGGAGCAGCGGGTCCGTGCGACCCGCGTCTCGCTGCCCGAGTGGGCCCGCGACGCCCCCGACCGGTCCCTCTATGTCAGCAACGCCACCGGCACCTTCGAGCTGTACGCGTGGGACCGCGCCTCGGGCGGCACCCGGCAGGTGACCGACCGCGCCAACGGCACATCCGACGGGGCGCTCCCGCCGGACGGCGAGTCGGTGTGGTGGTTCGACGACACCGACGGCGACGAGTTCGGGGTCTGGCGACGGCAACCGTGGGCCGGTGGTGCCGACGACGAGGCGCTCCCGGGAGTGCCGGCGGCCTACCCCGCCGGCCTCGAGATCGGCCGGACGTTGACGGTGGTCGGCTGCTCGGACGACGGCGGGTCGACCGCCTGGGTGGTCGACGGCGACGGGGCCCGGGTGCTCTACCGCCACGAGCAGGACGCCGATGTCGCCGGCCTGTCCCGCGACGAGCAGCTCGTCGTCCTGGAGCACAGCGAGCACGGCGACAGCCGGCACAAGGCGCTGCGGGTACTCACCGTCGCCGGCGACGTGGTGGCCGAGCTGTGGGACGGCGAAGGGCTGGGGCTGTCCGTCCTGGGCTTCTCGCCGGTCTCCGGCGACCCGCGGCTGCTCGCGCTGCACGAGCGCAGCGGCCGTCCGCTGCCGTTCCTGTGGGACCCGACGACGGGCGAGCACGTCGACCCGGACCTGTCGGCACTGCCCGGTGACCTGTCGGCCGACTGGTACGAGGACGGCGCCGCACTGCTCGTGCACGCCGAGCACCGGGCCCGCTCGACGCTGCACCGGCTCGACCTCGCGACCGGCGCGCTCGAGGCGCTGCCGACGCCCCCTGGCACCGTCACCGGCGCGACCACCCGCCCCGACGGCACTGTCGAATATGCCTGGTCCAGCGCGGCCGAGCCGCCGGTGGTGCGTTCGACGAACGGCGAGGTCGTGCTGACGCCGGCCGGCCCGCGGGCCCCGGGCTCCGTACCGGTCGAGGACCTCGAGGCGCCCGGCCCGGGCGGGCCCGTGCATGCGCTGCTGGCCCGGCCGGCGGGACCGGGCCCGTACCCCACCGTCTTCCTGGTGCACGGCGGCCCGACCTGGAACGACAGCGACGCCTTCGCCAGCGACCGCGCCGCATACGTCGACCTGGGCTGCGCGACCGTCGAGGTCAACTACCGCGGCTCCACCGGCTACGGACGCCAGTGGCGTGACGCCCTCACCGGCCGGCCCGGGCTGACCGAGCTCGAGGACCTCGCCGCCGTACGCGCGCAGCTCGTCGAGCAGGGCGTCGCCGACGCCGGCCGCATCGCCTTGACCGGTGGCTCCTGGGGCGGCTACCTGACCCTGCTCGGCCTCGGCACCCAGCCCGAGCTGTGGACGGCCGGGGTGGCGGCGGTACCCGTCGCCGACTACGTCGCGGCGTACGAGGACGAGATGGAGCCGTTGAAGGCGTTCGACCGCTCGCTGTTCGGTGGCTCGCCGCAGGAGGTGCCGGAGGTCTACCGGCGGTGCTCGCCGCTGACCCATGTCGCGCACGTCCAAGCGCCGGTGCTCGTCCTGGCGGGGGCCAACGACCCGCGCTGCCCGATCCGGCAGATCGACAACTGGCTGGCAGCGGCAGCGGAGCTCGGCAAGGACGTCGAGGTCTACCGCTTCGACGCCGGGCACGGCTCGCTGGTCGTCGACGAGCGGGTCCGGCAGCTGCGCGCGGAGCTGGCTTTCGTGGCCCGAAGACTGCGACTTCCCGACCCTGGTTGAGCACGTCCCGGCATCAGCACTGCGGGTGCCGAGCCGGCGGGCAGCCGGCCCGGGCCATCCCGGAGTCGGCGTGCTCGGGCCGGTGGCAAGCCCGGCAGCTGCGCTGGTGCAGCCGACCTGGATCTGTGCGGAGTCGGCTCAGTCGGTGGCCGGGGGGGTGGTGGTCCCGACGTCGCGGGTCACCGCCGCGCCGGCCGCCTTCGGGGTCACCGTCGCGCTGGCCGTCCCCGTCTCGCTCGGAGTCACGCTCGGAGTAGGGGTCGGTGTCGGACTCGGAGTCCGGGTCGGCGAAGGGGTCGGAGTTGGGCTTGGCGTCGCTGACGGGCTCGGGCTGCGGGAAGGTGTCGGTGTCGGTGTCGGTGTCGGTGTCGGGGTCGGTGTCGGTGTCGGCGGTGCGTCGAGCAGGGCAGCGTCGGCCCGGAGCTTGTCGGCGAGCGCCCGGATCCGCTGCGCCTTGACCAGCGGCAGGTCGGGCCCGCTCTGCCGGTTGACGACGGCGACCAGGCGGTCGAGCGCCAGCCGCAGGCCGGCGGCGTCCTTCGCATTCGCGGTGTCCGTGACCTCAGCCAGCGCCGTGTTCAGGTCGGCCTTCGGTGAGGAGGCGCAGCCGCTCAGCATCGAGGCAGCGAGCAGCGCTACCAGTGCCGGACGCATCCTCACGACGCCACCTCGTTCTGCAGCTGCTGCAGGTCCTGCCTGAGCTGCTGTGGCAGGTCGGTGCCCACCCGGGCGGGGGGCGGCCCAGGGGCATTGCTCGCATGGTTGTACGCGACGAAGCTGAGGATCGCCGCACCGATCAGCGCCACCAGCAGCAGCGCCCACAGCCAGCCACCGCTGCGGGGAGCGGGTGCGACGGGGCGGGCGGCTGCGGGACGGGCGACCGGGCGCACCGGCGGCGGCGCGAGCGACCGGTCGAGCAGTCTGCGGTCCAGCACCTGCGTGCGGTCGGCTGCCATCGGCGTCACCACGGTGGCCGCCTCGCCACCGGCCGAGATGGCGGCGAGCTCACGGGCGGCCTCGTACGCGGTAGGCCGCGGGCCGGGCTCGCGGGCCGTCATCGACGTGAGCAGGCCGGGCCAGCCGGCGGGCAGCGTCCGAGGTACGACGGGCTGCCGGTTGAGCCGGGCGAGCGCCACCTCGATCGCGTTGCCGGGGTACTCACGCCGGCCGGTCAGGCACTCGAGCAGCACCAGGCCGAGTGAGTAGACGTCGGACAGCGGGCCCACGTGGGCCCCGAGCACCTGCTCCGGCGAGAGGTAGGACGCCGTGCCGACGGTCAACCCGGTGGCAGTGACCTTCGCAGCGTCGACGAGCCGGGCGATGCCGAAGTCGGTGAGCCGCACCCGACCGTCGCGACCCAGCAGCACATTGGCCGGTTTCACGTCGCGGTGGACGAGCCCCTCGCCGTGCACATGGGCCAGGGCCTCGGCGAGTACCCGGCCGATCTGCGCGGTCCGCTCAGACCCGAGCGGGCCGCGCAGCACCGCGTCCGCGAGGGTCTCGCCGACGACGAGCTCCATCACGACCCACGGCCGGCCGGCATCGTCGGTGCCCGCGTCGTAGACCGGGACCAGGCCCGGTGCATTGAGCTTTGCGAGCAGCCGCGCCTCGTCGCCGACCCGGCCGGTCTCGTCCCCGCCGCTGGCGGTCACGAGCTTCACGGCAACCCGGCGCCCGAGCGACTCGTCCTGCGCCGCCCAGACCTCGGCGGAGCCGCCGCGGCCGACGAGCTCCTCAAGGCGGTAACGACCGCCCACGTGCGAGCCGGGCCGGCCCGCTGACAGCGCCGTCGAGTCGGTCACATCGTCCTTCCGTACGGTCGAGCTGCCCTCAGGGTCAGCGGATAGCTGCGGTGAGCTGCTGTGCGCCACGCTCCATCGCACCCAGCTCGAGTGCGACGAGCTCGGCGATCTGCACGGCGTTGAGCGCGGCGCCCTTGCGGAGATTGTCGCCGCAGACGAACAGCGCCAGCCCGTCGGGCCCGTCCTGGCGCAGCCGCCCCACCAGGCTCTGGTCGCGGCCCGCGGCGGCCAGCGGCGTCGGTACGTCGACCAGGCGCACGCCCGGGGCGTGTGCGAGCAGGTCGCGGGCGCGCTCGACCGTGAGCGGCCGGGAGAACTGCACGTTGAGCGACAGCGAATGGCCGGTGTAGACCGGAACCCGCACGCAGGTGCCGGACACCACGAGAGCGGGGATGCCCAGGATCTTGCGGCTCTCGTTGCGGAGCTTCTGCTCCTCGTCAGTCTCCTGCGAGCCGTCCTCGACGACCGACCCGGCCAGCGGCAGGACGTTGAACGCGATCGGGCCGACGTATTTCTGCGCGGCCGGGTAGGTCACCGCAGCGCCGTCGTGCACCAGCTCGCGGCCACGGCCGCCGACCGCCGTGACCTGGGAGGCGAGCTCCTCGACGCCGGCGAGGCCGCTGCCCGACACCGCCTGGTAGGTGCTGGCGGTCATCCGAACCAGGCCGGCCTCGTCGTGCAGCGGCTTGAGCGCCGGCATCGCCGCCATCGTCGTGCAGTTCGGGTTGGCGACGATGCCCTTGCGGGCGTCCCGCAGGGCCTGCGGGTTGACCTCGCTGACGACCAACGGCACGTCCGGGTCCATCCGCCAGGCCGAGCTGTTGTCGATGACCAATGCTCCGGCGGCCGCATACCGCGGGGCCTGCTCCCGGGAGGTGGTGCCTCCCGCGGAGAACAGCACGATGTCCAACCCGGTCGGGTCGGCGGTGCCGGCGTCCTGCACCACCAGCTCGCCGCCGGCCCACGGCAACGTCCGGCCGGCGGAGCGGGCGGAGGCGAACACCCGCAGCTCGGCGACCGGGAAGCCGCGCTCGGCCAGCAGCCGGAGCAGCATGGCGCCGACCTGGCCGGTGGCGCCGACGACACCGACCCGCAGGCCCGGGCCGGTCCCCGCTGTCATCGCCCGGTCCCGCCGTGCACGGTCGCGCCCTCGCCGTCGGCAGCGCCGAGCTCGAACGCCTCGTGCACCGCCTTCACCGCGCTCGGCACGTCGGTGTCGCGGCAGACCACCGAGATGCGGATCTCCGAGGTGGAGATGGCCTCGGCGTTGACACCGACGGCGGCGAGCGCCTCGAAGAAGGTCGCCGTGACGCCAGGGTGGCTCTTCATGCCGGCGCCGCCCAGCGACACCTTGCCGATGTGCTCGTCCGACAGCAGCGCCTCGAAGCCGACGCTTCTCTGCAGCCGCGACAGGGCCGACATCGCGGTGGTGAGGTCGCTGGTGGGCAGCGTGAAGGACACGTCGGTACGGCCGGTCGCCCCTGACACGTTCTGCACGATCATGTCGATGTTGACCTCGGCGTCCGCGACGACCCGGAAGATCGCCGCGGCCTCGCCGGGCTTGTCGGGCACGCCGACCACGGTGATCCGGGCCTCGGACAGGTCGTGTGCGACTCCGCTGATGATGGCCTGCTCCACGGGGGTGTCTCCTGTGATCGTGGTGCCGGGACGGTGCGAGAACGACGAGCGCACCACGAGCCGCACGCCGTAGCGCCGGGCGTACTCCACACACCGCAGGTGCAGGACCTTGGCCCCACAGGCGGCGAGCTCGAGCATCTCCTCGTACGACACGGCGGTGAGGTGCCGGGCATCCGGTACGAGCCGCGGGTCGGCGGAGTAGACCCCGTCGACGTCGGTGTAGATCTCGCAGACCTCGGCACCGAGCGCGGCTGCCAGGGCCACGGCGGTGGTGTCGGACCCGCCGCGGCCCAGCGTGGTGATGTCCTTGGTGTCCTGGCTGACGCCCTGGAACCCGGCGACGATGGCGATGTGGCCGTTGTCCAAAGCGTCCCGGATGCGCCCGGGCGTGACATCGATGATCCGCGCCTTGCCGTGTGTGGAGTTGGTGATCACACCGGCCTGCGAGCCGGTGAACGAGCGGGCCGACGCGCCGAGGTTGGCGATCGCCATCGCCAGCAGCGCCATCGAGATGCGCTCGCCGGCGGTCAGCAGCATGTCGAGCTCGCGACCGGGCGGCAGCGGCGAGACCTGCTGGGCGAGCTCCAGCAGCTCGTCGGTGGTGTCGCCCATGGCGCTCACCACGACGCAGACCTCGTGGCCGGCTTTGCGGGTCGCCACGATGCGCTCCGCAACGCGCTTGATCCGCTCGGCGTCCGAGACCGACGAGCCCCCGTACTTCTGTACGACCAGGCCCATGGGTACGCAGCCTACCGGCGCTCTGGCGGCCGGCCCGGTGGGCGGAGGCCGCGTGGCGCGGCGCCGGGGCCCACCGTTTCGCCGTGACGACGGCCGTGCTGGTCGATGAGCACCATCCCGGCGGCGTCGTCGCCGAAGGTGTCCGCCGCCGGTTCGGCCCCGTCGAGGCCGTGCGCGGGATCGACCTGACCGACCGGCCCGGCGAGGTCACCGCCCTGGTCGGGCCGGGTGGAGTCGGCCAGACCACCCTGCTGCTCGTGCTCGCGACGTTGCTGGTGCCCGACGACTTCGGACTGCCCGACTGGTGCACACCATGTCGCGCGGACAGCACCAGAAGCTCGGGCTGGCCCGGGCCCTGGTGCACCAGCCCGCGATGCTGCTGCGGTGGCTGGTCCGGCCGTGGGGGCTGGGCGCCGACATGGCGCCGGCCGACGCGCTGCTGCTGACGGCCCGGCGGCTGCGCGCCCGACCCGGCGGCTCCCGAAGGGCCAGCGGTTCGCCAGAGGCGCGCTCAGCCGTACGCGCCGCCGGGCAGGTAGGGCGTCATCGGCCCGATCGCGCCGCGCGTGCAGACCGACTCCCCCAGGCGCAAGGACAGCCGGGCCGCGAGCGCGACCTCGACTCCCCACTGCTGCGCGCCGGTGAAGCCCCCGATCTCGACCTCGGCATTGCCCTCGGCCAGGGCAGCCCACAGCAGGGCCTGGGCGGTACGCGGCTCGCCGGCGCCAAGGACGATGAGCCGCCCGTCGCGGATTACGGCAAAGCCGTCGGCGGCCATCAGCAGCCGAGCCCCGGACTCGCGGTAGGCGTCCAGGTCTGGACCGTACGCCGCGCCGCGCAGCCGTCGGCCGAGGTCGTCGACGAGCGCCCCGTCGGCGGCCCAGTCGCCGTCGCGCACCCCGTCGACGGTGCGCAGCAGGGCCCGGTCGACCGTGCCCACCACGTCATAGCCCGGCTGCAGCGCAAAGCCCGCCAGCCCGTACCGACGAAGCGCCTTGGGATCGTTGCTGGCGATGATGAGCCCAGCGGTCGTGCCCTCGGCGGTGCCGAGCGCAGCGTCCAGCAGGCGAACGCCGATGCCGCGGGCCTGCACCGCGCAGGAGACGGTCAGCAGCGAGAGGAACCACAGCGGCCCGCGGCGCACCCCCAGCGCCACACCGACCACCTCACCCGCCCGGTCCGCGACCCAGGCGCCCTCGGGGTCGGTGCGCTGCAGGTGCGCGAAGCGCAGCCGGCCACGTGCCTTGCCGTCGTCGTCGAGCTCGGGCATCACCCAGCCGTACCGGGTACCGGCCTCGCTCAACGCCTCGTATGAGCTGGCCCGGGCGGTCTCAACGTCGGCGGGCAGCAGTGGCCGGACGGCCACCTCGGCGCTGGCTGCGGTGCGGACGTCAGACATCGACCCGGCGGCGCCCCTCGAACGCCCGGCCGAGGGTGACCTCGTCCGCGTACTCGAGGTCACCGCCGACCGGCAGCCCGCTGGCGAGCCGGGTCACGGTGAGCCCCATGGACCGCACCAGCCGGGCGAGGTAGGTCGCGGTCGCCTCACCCTCGAGGTTGGGGTCGGTGGCCAGGATGAGCTCGGTGACGGTGCCGTCCTGCAGGCGGACGAGCAGCTCGCGGACCCGCAGGTCGTCCGGGCCGATGCCCTCGATCGGGCTGATGGCGCCGCCCAGCACGTGGTAGCGCCCACGGAACTCCCGGGTCTTCTCGACCGCGACGACGTCCTTGGGCTCCTCGACAACGCAGATGACCGTGAGGTCGCGGCGCGGATCGCGGCAGACCCGGCACTGGTCCTGCTCGCTGACGTTGCCGCAGACCGTGCAGAAGCGCACCGAGTCCTTGACGGTCTGCAACACCTTGGCCAGCCGGGCGACGTCGGCCGGGTCGGCCGACAGCAGGTGGAACGCGATGCGCTGCGCGCTCTTCGGCCCGACGCCGGGCAACCGGGCGAGTTCGTCGATGAGATCCTGGACAGCACCTTCGTACAAGAGGCCTACATCCCGGGCAGGCCGAGGCCGCCCACGCCGCCGGTCACCGGGCCCATCCGCTCGGCCTGCAGCGCCGCCGAGGCCCGCGCGGCGTCGTGCAGCGCGGCGACCACGAGGTCCTCCAGGCTCTCGACGTCGTCCACGTCGACCGCCTCGGGCCTGATCTTCAGGCTGACGACGTCACCGGCGCCGGTGACCGTCGCGGTTACCAAGCCACCGCCGGCAGTGCCCTGAACCGTCGCCTTGGCCAGCTCCTCCTGCGCGGCCAGCACCTGCTGCTGCATCTTCTGCGCCTGCTTCATCAGCTGCTGCATGTTGGGCTGGCCACCTGGCTTCACGCCGCGCTCCTGGTAGGTGTCGGGTACCTGTCAGCGTACGGGGAGCATCCGACAGCGCTGGGCGCCGCGCCAGGGCCGTGACCGAGCGAACCATCCGGTCATTGAGCTCAGGACACGCGCGCGTCGCCGAGCACGATCTCCGGATCGGCAGGGCCTGCCGTCGTCCGACGTCTGCCGGACTCAGTCCACGCGGGTGTCCAGGACCCGGCCGCCGAGGGCCTGCTGAACGAGCCGGAGCGCCGCGTCCTCGCCGCGCTCGACGGGTGGCTCGCTCCCGTCGTCGTCGGCGGCCTCGTCGCCCGGCGCGAAACCCTCGTGCGCAGGGGCCGGCCGGGGCCCGGCCGGTCCCGAGCCGGCCGGTCCCGGGCCCGCCGGTCCCGGGCCCGCCGGCGCGGGCGGGGTGCCGGCTCCCGAAACGCAGGCGACCTCCAGGTCGGCGCCGAGCACCTCGCGCAGCGCCTCCTTGAGCACCTCGACGTGTACGCCCTCCGAGAACTGCCGGGCCAGCGTCGGCGTCGTGAACAGCACCGACAGCCGCCGCCCCTGGACGGCGGCCACGGTGGTCTCGGACAGCCGCGCGTGGGTGACGCGCTTGGACTGTTTGACCTTCTGCAGCACGGTGTCCCACGCGCGGCGGACCTCCGCGGCGTCCAAGCCACCGGTTCCGCCGACCCCGGTCTGCTCGACTTCGGGAGCCGTCGGTGCGGGTGCGGGTGCGGCACCGAGCGCCGCGGTCGTCGGCCAGGCCGCCGTGCTGGCGTCAGCCGCCGGCGGCCGGTCCGCTGCATCGTCGCCCCCGGCTCCAGCCACCACGGGCGGATCGGCCGGGGGCGGCACCGGACGGTCTCGCGCTGCCGGAGCCATCGGGGCCGAAGGCCGGGCCGGAGTCGCAGCGGCCGGACCCGAACCCGCGGGACCCGCGGCCGCCGGACCCGCCGAGCCCGACGTACCCGGCCCGGCCGGACCCGCCCGGCCCGCAATGGTCGGGTCCGCCGCGGGACGATCCACCGCGACGGGGGCGGCTGCGGCGGCTCGGTCGTCGGCCGTCTCCGCGGTCGCTTGCTGTTCAGCCGGGGGCTGCCCACTGCGGCGCGGGGCGGGGGCCACCCGCGGCGGCGTGGCCGGCGCGGCGGTCCCACCGATGTCGAACCGCCGCTCGAGCCGTTCGACCCGGCTGACGACAGCCTCGGCGGAGGCGGTCGGCAGCAGAACCCGCGCGCAGACCAGTTCCAGCAGTAGCCGAGGGGCGGTCGTCCCGCGCATCTCGGTGAGCCCGGCATGGAACAGGTCGGCGGAGCGCGACAGCCCGGCGGTGCCGAACGCCGCCACCTGCCGGGCCATCCGCTCGAGCTGCTCGGCGGGACAGTCGAGGACGCCCTTGGCGCCGGCGTCGGGTACGGCGTCCAGGATGACGAGGTCGCGCAGCCGCTCCAGGACGTCGGCAGCGAAGCGCCGCGGGTCGTGGCCGCCCTCCATGACGCGGTCGACGGTGGCGAAGACTGCCGCCGCGTCGGCGACGGCGAACGCGTCCAGGACATCGTCGAGCAGCACGTCGGGGGTCACCCCGAGCAGGCCGGCGGCGTCCTCCCGCGTCACTCCGGCCGGGCCGGCCGAGGCCAGGACCTGGTCCAGGATCGACAGGCCGTCGCGCGCCGAGCCCGCCGCGGCCCGTACGACGAGCGGGATGACCTGTGGGTCGACGGCAATCCCCTCGGCGGCGATGACGTCGGTCAGCAGCCCGGTCAGGTCGCGGCGCGGCATCAGCCGGAAGGGGTAGTGGTGGGTGCGCGACCGGATGGTCTGCAGCACCCGCTCCGGCTCCGTCGTCGCGAACACGAACTTCACGAACTCCGGGGGCTCCTCGACCAGCTTGAGCAGCGCGTTGAAGGCCGCCGCCGTGACCATGTGCGCCTCGTCGATGATGTAAACCTTGAACCTCGAGGAGACCGGCGCGAAGAAGGCCTTCTCGCGCAGGTCGCGGGCGTCGTCGACGCCGTTGTGCGAGGCCGCGTCGATCTCGATGACGTCCAGCGAGCCGCTGCCGTTGGGAGCTAGCGCGACGCAGGAGTCGCAGACCCCGCACGGGTCGGGTGTCGGTCCCCGCTCGCAGTTCAGCGACCTGGCCAGGATCCGAGCGCTGGAGGTCTTGCCGCAGCCGCGCGGCCCGCTGAACAGGTACGCGTGGTGGATCCGGTCGTTGGTCAGCGCCTGACGGAGCGGACCGGTGACGTGCTCCTGGCCCTTGACCTCCGAGAAACTGCCCGGTCGGTACTTGCGGTAGAGCGCCAGGCTCACAGGACCTCCGGGACGTCGAAGGACCCCTCGCACACCCGCGCAGAGCCCGCCTGCCCTTGCTGCCTTCCGGCCCTGGGGGGGTTCAGCGAGGTGCGCGCCGCGCGAGGGGTCTGCCGGCCACTGTAGACGCCCGGGGGCGGCGGGTACGGCGGCACGGGCCGGTAGGCTGGTCGACGGAGGATTCGCCTAGTTGGCCTATGGCGCACGCTTGGAAAGCGTGTTGGGGGCAACCCCTCGCGAGTTCGAATCTCGCATCCTCCGCTCGCTCGGGTCGCTACGCAGTTGTAGAGCGTCTGGATACGCAGAAGTGCTGGCTGGTTGGTCCCCGGGGCGCTGAGGGCGCCTCGGGGACCGGCCTTGTCGTGTCGTTGGAGGT
The DNA here is from genome assembly GCA_046593925.1 of Mycobacteriales bacterium. Taxonomy (GTDB): domain Bacteria; phylum Actinomycetota; class Actinomycetes; order Mycobacteriales; family SCTD01; genus JAYVYM01. Next base: position 5,722 of record JBKJQN010000017.1, on the reverse strand, counting down.
CCAGGGGACGCGGAGCGCGCCGTCCCGGTGGTCGGGGCGGCGCTCTGGGTGCTGTTTCGGGTGGGTTGTGGTCGTCCCGGGTGGTCGTCCCGGGTGGTCGCCGGTGGTGTGCGGGCAGGCTGGCGCTAGCCCCAGTGCGTGTCGTCGTGCGGCGTCGCGGGCGGCGCCCCGGCCGGTGGTGCGGGCGGGGGGGCGTCGGCTGTCGGGGGGTTGGCACGAGCCGGTGCGTGTTGTCGCCAGCCGGCGGACTGTCTTGCGGGCCGTCGCGGCCGACGGGACGGCGAGGCCGGTGGAGCTGAGCGAGCCGGTGCAGAACGGGCAGATGAACCAGAGGGTGCCGTCCGGGTCGGTCTTGTACCCGTGCATGCGGACGGTGGCGCGACGGTTGATGGGCCGCTGGAGGAGGGCGCGGATGTCGGCGTCGTCGCCGCGCTGGGGGTAGCGCAGCCGGACGAATGTGCCGTCAGCCTGTTTAACTGTCATGAAGCGTTCATCCGCCTGGTCGACTCGATGTTCAACCCGCAGAGCACGCCAAATGGCTCAAGGTCACCAGGACGCTGCCGTGGCGGCGCGACATCGCGTCGCTGAACTACCTGCTGGCCTCCAACGTGCAGCAGGACCACAACGGGTTCACGCATCAGGATCCGGGTTTCCTCGACCACGTCGCGAACAAGAGGGCCGACATCGTCCGGGTCTACCCCCACCGGAACCTGCCTGCTGTCGGTCGCCGATCACAGCCTGCGCAGCCAGCACTACGTCAACGTGGTCGCCGACGGCAAGCACGCCATGCCGGGGTGGCTGAGCATGGCCGAGGCGAAGGTGGACTGCACCCACGAGATCAGGATCTGGGAGCGCACCGGCAACGACCGCTAGGTGGCAGCCGGATCGTGCCACGGTCCGTTCGGGGCGATGAGCGCATCGGCTTGTGAGGGGCCCCAGCTTCCCGCCGCGTAGTGGTGGAGGGAGTTATGGACGCCGAGGATCGGGTCAACGACAGCCCAGGCCGCCTCGACCGCGTCCTCGCGAGTGAACAGGGCGCCGTCGCCGGCGAGCGCGTCACCGAGGAGGCGTTCGTAGGGTTCCTCCTCGTCAGGGTCCCCGTTGAGCAGCGACAGCTCGCGTTGGAGCCCGATGAATTGTTCGCCGGAACGCTTGACGCGGGCTGCGAGCGCAATTTCGGGATTCGGGGAGAGCCGGAAGCGAAGGTAGTTGGTTCGACCCGCCCCGGTGACGACGTCATCGAACAGCTGCTGTGGTGGCCGTTTCAGCTCGACAAGTACCTCTGATGCCGTCGTGCGTAAGCGCTTTCCGGATCGTAGATACCAAGGCACCCCGGCCCAGCGCCAGGAGTCGATGAACAAGCGCATAGCACAGAAGGTCTCTACATCCGAGTCCTTCGCTACGCCTGCTTCATCGCGGTAGCCGCCGTACTGGCCGCGCACCACGTCGTCCGATCCTGGTGGGCGCATGGCTTTGAAGACATTGAGCTTCTGGGTCTGTACAGCCCCGTACCCCTGGTACGCCGGCGGTTCCATGGCGAGCAGTGACACAATTTGGAAAAGGTGGTTCTCGATCACGTCGCGCAGGCAACCGACCGTCTCGTAAAAGGCGCCTCGACCTTGTACCCCGAAGTCCTCGGCCAGCGTTACTTGGACGGAGGAGATGTAGTTTCGGTTCCAGATGGGTTCGAGGAAGGAGTTCGCGAAGCGGAAGTAGAGGAGGTTCATGATCTCCTCCTTGCCCAGGAAGTGATCGATACGAAAGATCGCCTCAGTGGAGAACTCCGAACTCAGCACCTGATTCAGCGCTTGAGCAGACGCGAGGTCGCGCCCGAAAGGCTTCTCCACGATGACACGGGCGTCGCTGGTGAGTCCAGCATCGCTGAGGCTCCTGGTGACGACCGGGAACAGCGCGGGAGGGATGGCAAGATAGTGGGCCGGACGGCGGGCGCTGCCCAGTTCCGTCCGAAGGGCACTGAACGTTTCCGGATTGTGGTAGTCGCCATCGACATACTTCAGTAGGAACAGCAGTCTTGCTAGGGCTGTGTGGTCGTCGGCACCGCCGCTGGCCTGCGCCACGCAGTCCTGCGCGTGCTCACGAAACTGAACGAGGCCCCATCCTGAGTGGGCAACTCCGACCACAGGCACCCCCAATGTTCCGCGCTTCACCATGCGGTACAGAGCCGGGAAGATCTTCTTGCGAGCGAGATCTCCAGTCGCACCGAAAAACACCAGCGCATCCGCATCAGCGCGCTCCCCGCCGACGTCACCCATGATCGCCTGGCTTTCGTATCCGAGCCGATCGAGGGCGCCACAGCACTACCCAGGAGGGAACGAACCGGTGCAACGGATCCCGGTGGAGACCCAGCCAGGAGCTTCTGCCGGGCGACGTAGAACACCTCCAGGTCGCAGGTGGTGGTGGCACGGTAGAGGGGCGCGTAAATGAGGTTCTAGCCAGCTGTGACGCCCCACTGCCAGACGACCAGCGGTGTGACGCCGCGCAGCGCAAGTTGACGCAAGAGCTGGTCGTCATAGAACGAGATTCAGCCGACCGGGAGGCAGTTCGCCGGGCACCAGCAGGACGATGGCGAGAACGACGAGAAAAGCGATCATGACACCCTTCGCTCTCGAGCGGGGTGTCGTCGTGATCTGGGGCCATTGGCCCCAGCCTGCCGCATACCCTGCTGCTGGTTCTCACACACACCAGCCGCAACAACCGCGAGTCATGACTGACCGTACAATGCTGGTGCTCGGCCTGCCGGGTTTCGGGCCAGGGACGTCACCGAGGACGACGACGGTGGAAGGTGTCTGCTTGTCCAGACCATCGCGAACGAGGCCGGCCGGCCGGCCGGCGGGGTGCTGTCAGCGCTGCTCGAAGACCGCCCGATCTCGCACGTGACTAGGACCTTGTTCACGGCAGCACGCCGCTGCGGCTGCGGCTCCGGAGGCTTCGTCCGGAAGCGAAGATCACAGCAATCCGCGCCACCAACGAGCGTGCCGGACCTGTCCAAAGTGGCGCCCCACATCTCGGCCAAGGCGTAGTCCAAGTTGCACCAGGAGCCAGCACACAGGTCCGTTGCTCCTCGGGAGATGCGGTATTCGGCGACCCGGCAGCGCCGCAGATCGAGAGACCGACCAGCAACTTGCGCGACGTCGTCGAAGTCATATCCAGGTCGTCCCAAGGGAAGCGTGAGGACCGCGTCGCCGCTCAGTTGCACTCGTGGGACGGGGTTTCGGCTCAGCATTCGGGTTACTGCCTTGTTCAGTCCGTCCCACCGGCCGTGGAAGCGCCGGCACGTGTCGCCTGTCAGCTCGATGGCGTAGTCGCGTTCAATGCCTGCGGTCTCCAGTGCATCGAGGAGGTAGAGGGTCAGTGCCGCGAGGGTGACGTTCTGTCGGCTCCCCAGCGTTGGCTCCGTCGGGAGACCGCTGATGCGCAATCGGAAACGTCTGAACCCGTCACCCACGATGTGGGCTGACCTGCCCGCGGGTGAGCCGCACCGGCTGTGGGTCGGTTCGTGAATGTGACCGACCGGATAGCGTTCGCCGGGCAGCGGCGCGGACCAGGGGGCGTGCCGCTTGTATCGCGGTCAGCAGCCGTGCCGCCGGGGGAAGCCCTGACGTGGGATACTAGGGACCGACTTGGCCAACTGCACAATGCGACCCTGTCGAACTGCGGGACACCTTCTCACCTGAGCCGGACACTTCCTCACCTGAATGGCCGCGACGGGCGATCACGTCCGTTACCGAGGCGGCCCTCCCAGCCTCACTTGCAGGGTGGCGGTCCCGTCCGTTGCGTCTGCTCAGCCAAGTCGCATTTCGTGGCGAAGGGAAAAGTTGTAGGTCCTGATCAGGACCGGCCACCACCGCGTTATCGCACGGGTCCTGGTCTGGTAGGACCCTCAGCTAGCGCAACCTGCCGGCACTTCGGCATGGTCGATGCGTGAGAACACAGACCTCACCGGAGCGGACCGAGACGAGGTCAGCAGGCTATGATGCAAAAACGATGCTGCGGCGCGGGCGCGACCCCGGGCCAGGCAACGAGGTCGCTACCACGGTGCACGTGCTCCCAGTTACGGCTACTCGAGGTATCGACGTGGCGACCACGGCCGCTGGACAAACATCTGTCGTTTGGCTGCCCGTAGACAGAAAGGTGGTTCTGGAAATGGCACCACTCAGTGCCTTTGAGAAGACCAACCTTGATCGGCAAGGATTCGACTGCCTCGACGATGAGGCCAAACGCATATACGCCCTGCCGTTGCGATTTACCCCCGTCTTTGGCACAATCTCCATTATCATCGGACTTATCCTGCATTCATCCCTCTGGCTAGGGATCATGGCCTCGATCGCGCTTAGCGGGGCCCTGCTGCCCAGGGGAATGTTCATCGATGTTGTCTATAACTTCGGCGTGCGCCACCTGTTCCGGGCCGATGCGTTGCCGTCCACACCCACGCCGAGGAGGTTCTCCTACCTTTTTTCGACCATCCTGCTGACCGGATCGTCCTTGTCCTTCCAAAACGAGGCGCCCGCCGCTGGGTACGTCCTCGGAGGAGCGGTCGCCGTCGGAGGTGCCACGCTCGCCATCACCCTGTGGTGCGTCGGGTCGTGGACCTACAGCACAATTCTCCGGGCAACCCCCCGAATCAGGCCTCACTTGCGGACGCAGCCGAATAGCCCGGAGGAGACGGTCGTCGATAGCGGGCAGAATCCCGCTCCCGGTCGGCGAGCAGCGCGAGGCCGGGGTTGAGCGTGGCGAGGGTGCCGCCGGAGAGCTCGTCGGCGCGGGTGCTCGCACACCCGCCAAGCCGGGATTCTCGTACAGCGCCCTGCGGCACACCGCGGCCTGCAGCTGGCCGATGCTGTAAGCGTGCGAACAGCTCGAATTGCTTGTCTCATATCAGCCGCGGGTACCTCAGCGGTTCCTGCGGGCAGTAGCCCAGCGTGCCGGCGCGCCAGTTGGTGCCGTCGTCGGTGGCGAGTGATCCGACCAGAGTCTTCATCAGGGTGCTCTTGCCAGAGCCGTTCTCGCCGACGACCTCCCCTGAGCGCAGGCTCAGGTCGGCGCCGCGCAGGACAGCTTGCCGGTGGCGGCGTGGCCAGACACCGTGCCGGACGGGCTTCTCCCCACCAGTTGCCGTGAGGACGTCAGCGCCGGCGTGCCCGCGCTCGGTACGACGCGTGGCCTGATGTCAGTGGTGGACAGGATTGTCATTCCTCAGGTCCGGGCCGGTGTGGGTGCTGGGCGGCTGTTGCGAGGGCCGGTGGGGCCGGTAGGGGTGGACCCGTGCGGCGTACGTGGTCCACTCCGAACCGAACGCGACGGCTACTTCGCGTTCCTCGGAGCGGGCCAGTCGGGCGTAAACGTAGGCAAGGACGGGGAACATCAGCAGCGTCGGGATGGTCGGCCATTGCAGGAGCCAGCCGGACATGACCAGCAGGAACCCCAGGTACTGCGGGTGCCGCAGCCACGCGTACGGTCCGCTGACAGCAAGTCGATCGTGCTGGGCGGCGGTGTGCAGCTGGGTCCAGGCGGCTGCGATGAGCCAGAAGCCGCCGCCGATGACGGCGTAGCTGGCCAGGTGGAAGGGGCTGACGTGCGGGTCGCCCTTCCAGCCGATCAGGTCGTTCCACAGGTGCCCCCCGCTGTGGGTGGCCTTGAGTGCGGGGAATCGGGTCCCGAGCCAGCCGGACAGCAGGTAGACCGTCAGCGGGGCGCCGTACAT
>JBKJQN010000092.1:0-26132 GCA_046593925.1 Mycobacteriales bacterium | reverse complement strand
GACTCGACCTACACCGTGGGTCGGCGCGGCGTCGCCGGGAACTTCTTCGTCATCAAGGCCGTCGGCGCCGCGTCCGAGCAGGGTGCGGACCTCGACGAGGTGATCCGGATCGGCAAGAAGGTCAACGACGTCACCCGCACGATGGGCGTCGCCCTCACGGCCTGCACGCCGCCGGCAAAGGGGTCGCCGCTGTTCGAGCTCGGCGACGACGAGATCGAGATGGGCGTTGGCATCCACGGGGAGCCCGGCCGCGAGCGCAAGAAGATGACCAACGCCGACGCGATCGTCGACGAGCTGCTCGACGCGGTCGTGACCGACCTGCCCTACTCCTCGGGGGACAAGGTCGCACTGATGGTCAACGGCCTGGGCGGCACACCGATCAGCGAGCTCTACATCCTGTTCCGGCGCGCGCACCAGCAGCTCGCCGAGAAGGGCATCACGGTCACGCGCAGCTACGTGAACGAGTACTGCACGTCCCTGGACATGGCCGGGGCGTCCCTCACCCTCGTCAAGCTCGACGACGAGATCGACGCCCTGCTCGGCGCACCGGCCGAGGTCGCCATCCGGGTCTTCTGACCCGCTCCCCGTCCCGCACCAACCCCCCTCGCAGTGGAGGCACCATGGGCAGGCAGATCACCCTCGAGCAGGCCGAGGCCATCGTCGCGGCGTGCAAGAAAGAGGCGGACACCATCGGGCAACCGGTGAACATCGCCGTCGTGGACGACGGGGCCAACCTCGTCGCCTTCGCCTCGATGGATGGCACGAAGCTGATCGGTGTGGACATCTCGCAGAAAAAGGCCCTGACGGCGGTCTACTTCCAGACCGACACCAAGGACCTGCCCGCGCTGGTGCAACCCGGCCAGCCGCTGTACGGGATCGAGGCCACCAGCGAGGGCAAGTTGGTGGTCTTTGGCGGGGGCGTGCTGGTGCGCACCGCGGCCGGCGAGATCGCCGGCGGGGTCGGGGTCAGCGCCGGGACCGTCGACGAGGACCACCAGATCGCCGACGCCGGCCGCAAGGCGTTCCCGGGCTGAGCCCGGCCCGCGGACCGGGCGACGATTCGCCGGCCGGTCCGCGGGCATCGCCGCACGACGCCTGGACCCGAGCACCGGACCCTCGTCGACGCGCACCTGCACCTGGTGGACTTCCTGCAGCAGCTGCGGGAGCCGGGTGACCTGCTCGCGGCGATGGACGGCGTCGCCGTCGAGCGGGCAGTCGTCTTCGGGCTCCCGGTGCGCAAGAAGTGGTGTCGCTAGCCACGAGCATGGGACCGGCCTGAGCGGTGATCTTGCCACGCCCATGGGACCACCGCGGTTGCCAGTCATGGGGCCACCTGCGTGTCGTGCGCGGGGGGTGGCTCGCGGGTGCGGGGCTGCGGACGGCCGCGGAACGGGCCGGGGTGGACCGCAGACCCACCCGCCGGTACGTCGAAGCTGGCGAGGCCGCGGGGCCTGTCCGGGACGGCGCCGAGGTGCAGCTGACGGATGAGCTGATCGGCGTGGTGGTCGCTGCGGTCCGGCCGGGCGCGGGCGACTGGGCACGGAACGGCGTGCGAGGACCTGGTCGGCGCGAAGGCGCAGATCAGCTCGTGGGTGGGAGCCGATGCCCTCTGCGCCGGGGCTCGGCCCAGCAGCAGGCCACTGCTGGCGGCGGTGGCGAACTGTCTTCGGTGAACACCGAGCCGGTCACCGGCACCGCCACTGCGCCGGCGTCCGGGCATGCAGCAGCCCGGTGGGCAGCACCCGCACGTCCACACCCCGGCCCGAGGGCCTCCTTGCGATCAGACCGACACGCCATAGCCGACTGCTCACAACGCTTCTGTTGAGGACATCTACTCACGCAGGTCACCCGCCGAAGTAGCGCCGCGGGTTCTCAACCAACATGGTCTCGATCTGCCCCTCGGTGACGCCGGCCTCTCGCAGGGCAGGCAGCACCTGATCCGGGATGTGGTTGAAGTTCCAGTTCGGCGCCGCCTGGTCCAGCAGATTCTGGGCCACGTCACCGCTGAAGTAGTCCATGTAGCAGGCGGCGTCGTGCGAAAGCACCATGCGGTCGGAATAGCCTTCCTCGGCGAGGGAGACGACGGTCGCGACACGATCCGCCGTCGGGTTGAACATGTCCAGGCCGAACCGATCCATACCGATCGTGGCCCCACGGTCCATCAGTCGCCTCAGGTAATCGAGATCGTTGCTGTCTCCGCTGTGGCCCACAACGACCTTCGTCAGGTCGACGCCCTCGGACTCGAACAGGTCCAGCGCGGTGGTTCCCGTCTCGCGTGCCGCGTTGGTGTGCACAGTGATCGGGACGCCGGTCTCGCGGTGCGTCTGCGCGACCGCGCGGGCGACCCGCTCGACCCCGGGCGTCAGCCCCTTCTCCTCGACGACACATTTGAGGAAGGCGGCCTTCACACCCGTGTCGGCGATCCCCTCCCGAATGTCCTTGACGAACAGGTCCACGAGGAGCTCGGGGCCTTCGAGGATCGTGCCAGGACCTCGGTAGGTGAAATAGTGAGGGAGCTCATCGAATGTGTACAGGCCAGTGGCGACGATGATCGTCAGCTCAGGTACCTGCTCGTTGATCAACTGCACGCGCGGAATGTAGCGACCGAGGCCGATGACAGTCGGATCGACGATCGTGGTGATGCCGCGCTCGGCGAGCGCCTTCAACTTGGCTACGCCGTCGGTGACCCTCTCCTGTTCGTCCCACCAGTCGCCACCATAGTTCTGCAAGATCTCGGTGCTCAGCACGAACACGTGCTCATGCATCAGCGTGCGACCCAGGTCGGCCGTGTCGACCAACCCTCGGACAGCAGCAATCTGTGACATACATCCTCCTGAATGCTTGCGCCGAGCGCCGGCGCTAGCGGCACGGCAGTGTCACCAGCCTGGCCGCACATGGTCGCGATGTCCATGCCCGGACCGAACCGGTTGCCCGCTCGGGAGAGGGGAGCGTCCGCAGTCTGAAGAGAACGGTGCGGCGTCGGCGGCGCTTCGAACGGAGGTGTCGTTCCCCCCTTGCCCTACTGGCGTCCACTTCACAAGGGGTCCAGGCCACCGGCTGGGGTATGACTTTTCTCCCACTGTTGGTCATGATTCCTTGAGTGATGTCCACTCAGCGAAGGACGCTCGTGACCGCTGATGGAGGCCTGGCCGCACCACACGCGTGCTCGCAACGTGTCTGACGGCGCGAACGTTCGAGGTGGCCCGCCGCAGCAGGGCTCGATCTTGTCGACATCCTTCAATTCGGGCAAGATGCCGGCGGGACCGGTGCATGCGGTGTTCTGCAGGCTCGACGTCGGGCAGCGCGACCACTACGCGGTCATCCGGAAGTCCTGCACAGCCCGGCCGCCGTTGTCCTGGGCGCGCCGTCGCCAACACCCCTACCGCAGGGCGCTGTCGCGGGCGCAGCCACCATGACGGGTCGGGACGATGTCCTCGAGCCCGGGCGATTGACCCGGGTCGAGCCCGAGGCCACCATGACAACCCGCGACGACGGCTCCGCTCGACCTGGCGGGCGTCAGTCGCGCCGAGAATGGATGATCATGAGCGACGCGGAGACAATCACGGTCCCCCACCTGGGGACCTCGACCATCGGTCACAAGTTCAGCAAGCCTTATGACGACTCGCTCCCGACGCTGGTCATGGTCAACTCGTTCAGTACCTCGGTCGAGTTGTACCGGCCCCAGTTCGCTCATGAGGAGCTCGGTGCAACCGCGAATCTGCTCGCTCTCGAGCCGTACGGCCACGGCCAGAGCCGCGCTTCGTACGAGCAGTTCACCTACTGGGACTCCGCGGTCGCCAACCTGCAGGCCCTCGAAGCGCTCGGCATCGGCGAGGCCTTCGTCCTCGGGACGTCGCAAGGCGGATGGGTGGCCGCCCGCATGGCCATGCTCGCCCCTGGCACCGTGAAGGGCATCATGCCACTCGGCACCTCGATGGACTATGAGAGCCAGCGCAGCCGCGACCTTGGGTGCTGGGACGGGATCGGCTTCTGCACCCCGGCGATCGACGCACTCGCCGAGAGCGTCGGCGACGACTGGGTGATCCCGGGCGAGCTCGTTGACGCCGTCCTCAAAGAGGGCTTCGGCGAGGACGTGCCACCCGAGGAGCGCTCGTTCTGGCATGCGACATACCAGCAGAACTACGCCGGTGATGCGGGGCGTCAACGTCTCAGGCTCAGCTCCATCAATCTGCGTGACCGTGACGGCCTGCACGGACGCCTGGACAGCGTGAGGTGCCCGGTCCTGTGGATGCAGGGCACCGCGGACCGCGTCTACTCCGTCGCCAATGCCGAGGACGAGATCAAGCGCTTCGTCAACGCCGCGCACGCCGAGCTGCACATCGTTGAGGCTGGCCAGCACTTCCTCAGCGCCTCGAACCCGGATGACGTCAACCCCGCGACGGTCGGGTTCATCAACCGCTGGAAGTAGCGGCCGTCCCACCGACCTGGGTGCGCGCGGATGCGTGACCACGCCCGCGTCACCTCCTCAGGCCGGTGCGGCAGTGCGTCCGTGAGCGGCCAAGCAGGTTGGTCTGTCGGGCTGCGGCGCGACATCCGGCGACGTCCCACCTCAACTCTCACGTTATGGACGGCGCGAACACCAACGTCTGTCGGTTCTGTCGGTTCTGTCAGGTGCCGAGAGGTGCCGGGACAGTCGGGATCGAGGGCGCGGCGTCAGCGACGCGCGGCGTCGGAGCGCGAGCGCGCCCGCGTACGGACCACCGGGTTGCCGCCCGGGTCGCAGACGTGGTCGTGGGTGCGCCCCGGAGCCGGGGCCGGGTCGCTGCCGGGTTCGTGGTCCATCCGGGCGACGTGCTTGCGGGCGTGCCCCACCGCGTCGGCCAGGCTGGTGAAGACGTGGTTCTGCACCAGGACCGGCGCCAGTGTGCCGACGGCGGTGAGCAGCCGGGTGTGCTCGGGGCTGGCGCCCTTGAGCAGGACCGTGATGCCGCGCTCGGCGAGCTGGTCGACGATCTCGCCCAGGGCTCGGGCTCCGGTGGCGTCGAGCATCGCCATGTTGCTCAGCCGCAGGATGACGACCCGGACGTCGGTGGTTGCGGTCAGCTGGGCGAGGAAGCGGGCGGCGGCGGCGAAGAACAACGGCCCATCCAGGCGGTAGGTCAGGACGTGGGCGATGAGCAGAGCGTGCTCGGCGTCGCTGTCGATGCCGTCGCTGCTGAGCGGCTCGACAGTGGCCTGCGCGGTCTTGGCCAGGTGCGCCAGCGTCAGGACCGTCGCGACGACCAGGCCTGCTTCCACAGCCTTGATGAGGTCGAACGCGACGGTGCCGACTGCGGTGAGGCTGAACACGAGGATGTCGGTGCGGGTGGAGTGCAGCACGGCGTGGACGTTGTGCCGCTCGACCATCCGGTAGGCGGTGACCAGCAGGACGCCGGCAAGGGCGACGAGCGGGATCCGTCCGACCAGCCCGGAGGCGGTGTAGATGATTCCGGCGAGGACGAGGGCGTGGGTGAGCGCAGCGAGGCGGGTGTGCGCGCCGGCGCGGGCGTTGACGGCGGTGCGGGCGATCGCTCCGGTTGCGGGCATGCCACCGCACAGCCCGGCGGCGATGTTGGCCAGGCCCTGGCCGAACAGCTCCCGGTCGGGGTCGTGCCTGGGGGTATCGGCCATCCCGTCGGCGACCCTGGCCGACAGCAGGCTCTCCAGCGCGGCCAGGAACGCGACGATCACCGCCGGCATCAGCAGGCTGCCCGCGTTGCTGAGGTCGGGCAGCGCCGGGACGGGCAGCGAGGACGGCAGCGCCCCGATCCGGGCCACCTTGAGGTGCGCGGCCTCGGCGACGACGGTGACGGCGAGGACGGCGAGCAGGCTCGCCGGCAGGGAGCGGTGCAGCCGCGGCAGCCCAGCGGTCAGCGCGACCGACAGCGCGAGCAGCCCGAGCACCGCCCACTGCGGGTGCTGGGCGAACCGGCCGAGGGCGACGGCAGCGGCGCCCGACGCGTTCTCGACGCCCGGCTTGGGTACGCCCAGGGCGCTGGGCACCTGCTGGGCGGCGATGACGACAGCGATCCCGACGGTGAAGCCCTCGATCAGCGGCCAGGGGATGTAGGCCAGGAGCCGGCCGACCCGCAGCACGGCGGCGGCTACCACGACGATGCCGGCGAGCAGCGCGACCGGGTAGATCACGGACGGCCCGAACTGCGCGACGAGCGGGACGAGCACGACGGTCATCGCGCCAGTCGGCCCGGACACCTGCAGGTGCGACCCGCCGAAGATAGCTGCGACCGCGCCGGCCACCACGGCGGTGACGAGCCCGGGTGCGGCCCCGACCCCGGTGGCCACGCCAAAGGCAAGCGCGAGCGGCAGCGCGACGATCCCGACCGTGACGCCGGCCGCCAGGTCGCGCCCCCAGGACCGGCGCAGTCCGCGGTAGTCGCCTCGCCCGGGGAGCAATGGCCGGACCGCGGCGACCAGCGAGCGCACGGCACCACCGGCTGTCTCGCCGAGGTCGAGCCGGGTAGCGGCGGTGCGGGTGCGGCCAGGGGCAGGGGTACGGCTCACGCCGACGCCCGGTCGGCGCCCGCGAGCGCGACGGCGTCGTCGGCGTCGTTAAGCGCGGCCAGCAGCACCTGCCCCTGACGCAGGTTGCGGCTCAGCAGTCGGCGGGCCACCGCGAGCAGCTCGGCCGTCTGCGGGTCCCGCAGCCCGCAGATCACGCTTGTCTTGACCCGACGGCTGTCCACGATCCCGGCGCGGCGCAGCACCGTCACGTGCTGCGACAGGTGCGAAGGCTCCAACCCGGTCTGCTCGGCGAGCTCACCCATCGTGTGCTCGCGGTCCGCGAGCAGCTCCAGAACTCGGACCCGCGCGGGATGCGCCAGCGCCTTGAACAGCTCGGCCTTCGCCTCGGTGATCGGTCTTCCAGTGGTGAACGGCATGATCTTAGTGTCTATCACTTTACAAACTTGTCAAGTAAGAAGAGTCTCAAGCAAGACAGAAGGAGACGCTTCATGAGATCAGGCACCCCGCAGTTACCCTCGCGAGCAGGGCGCGCCACCCGACCCCGGGCGGCTGCCGCGATGGCCGTTCCCAGCCCCCGCCACCCCAGGTGGACGTACCTACCGCCGGATCCTGCGGCCCAACGGAGAGTCAGCCTGGGGGGCACTGATACTCGGGATGGCCCCGATCGTCTGGGGCGGGTTTGCCGATCAGGGCTGCCCAGTGCTCGCTGGACCGATCCCGGCCGTCACGTCCGACACTGGCTCGGCCGACCGCACGTCGCCGCGCTAGAGGCAGCGGTACGAACAGGTTGCCGCCACCAGCCAGCCGCACGGTCATGACCTCGGCCCCCGCCTCCGACGCCACAACCGGAGCGCCCGATGCCCGGACTGCGCGTCCGCAGCGCCGGCTGCACCTGCCCCACCGGCACGACGGCACGTACGTCGTCACCAGCGCGCTGCCGGGTCGGACCGCCGACCGCGACCTGCGCACGCGGCGCTACGTCATCTCCCAGGCCGTGCGGCTGTGCTGCTTCCTCGCCGCAGCCCTGCTCCCTCTACCCATGCTCGCCCGGCTCGCCCTGATGGCCGCAAGCATCGTGCTGCCCTGGGGAGCCGTCATCGCCGCCAACGCCGGACCGGCGCGCAGTCGTCGACGGATCAACGTTCTGCCCACCACGGAACTCCCGCAGGCAGCAAGCTCCGCACCTACAGCCGACACCGGAACGCCGACCGCCCGCGGCGCCGACACCGCCCAGAAGCGCGAGAGCGCGTGGTACCGGCTGCGGTGGCGGATGTCGTACGCGCTGCTGCAGGCTTACGGCCCAGCCCAGCTGAGCGGGGGCAACGACCCCCGCCAACAGATGCTGACCGAACGAACCGACCACCGGAAGGGCGTGGTCGAGGGAAAGCCGGCGAACAATGCCCGGCGCCCTGTCAAGTGCCGGGTGATGGAGGCCTGGATCTCTCGCTGGGCGGGCTGCTCGGAGAGGTAGTGGTCGGCCGGCTGCCCTGGTCCACCTCAGCCTGCGTCACCCAGCCCCGCAACGTCTCGCCGTTCACCCCGAGCTGCGCAGGACTTCCGCCAAGGCAACGGCGCCCTGGCGCGTAACAACGTCAGCTTCCCGTCCCTCGCCACCCTGGCCAACTGCAAGGGCGTGATGGCCGTGAATGTCGTCGGGCAGGACCGCTCCCGAGTGCGGCGTTCGTCCGGCTCGACCTCGCCAGCGCCGGGCCGGTCGAGCCGGCCGCAAAGGGCGACGGCCCGCGGAGTTCCAGAAGGACCCGACCTGCGCCGGGACCCGGGCCCCAGCGGGGGAACTGGTCGACGCGGGTCAGCCGGATCACCCCCGTGCGGCCCGTCGAGAGGGCCGGTTCCCGGTGGGGAGCCGGCCCTCGTCGGAGGCAGCTCGACTCAACCGACGATGACGACCTCGTCGGTGAAAGCGGTGGGCAGCCGCTCGGCGTCCGCGAAGTTCGGCAGGTCGGCGAGCGCTAGCGCGAACTCGGGTGAGGCCGCCGCTGCTCCGAACGCGTCCTGGTCGGCGAAGCTCAGGCTCGCGACGCCCAGGAACGGCGGCTGACCTTCTGGCGCCGCCACCGCGTGCTGCTGAACATAGCGCTGCACCCCCGGGACCTTGGCGATGAGAGGTCCGTGGGTCTGCTGCCAGTAACGCAGCGCGTCGGCCCGGTCGAGGCCGTCTCGCTCATACAGCACGAAGGTCACCGTGAACATCTGGTCAACTCCTCAGCTTGGGGCAAGGACGCCACGGCTTATTGTGCGGCCGTCGTCCAGGGCAGCGCCGTCCCTCGGATTGTTGGGGCGGCGCGGCGAGCAGCTTGTCCGTCCAGTCCACTCGGCCGTGCCGCCGGTCGGCCAGGAGCCGCCAGCCGGGTCGGGGTCGGCTGAGTCCGGTCGGGGGGTGCGGTCGGGGGGTGCCGCACCCGGACATGCGGGCCCGGGCCGCCGCGGCCGTTTCGGAGGGTCTGCGCCGACCGAGCACGTCGCCCTCGATGGCGCCGGCGGCCGGTAGCGACGCCCACGGACTGGCCAGCTCGACCGCCTCCAGACTGTCGGTCCAGGTCGTCTACACACCCCGACCCTGCCGGCGACCAGCGACAGAACCGCCTACCAGACAACGGATTGCGGACAGATTGCCGGAGCTCTTGGCGACCCGGGGCGGCCCACCTTGGCAGCCGCGTCCGCTGTTGCGGATGACCGCTGGCAGCCTCCGGGGATGCGGGCTCGGCTCGGGTTCACGCGGCCTGGCCGGCGTTCTCCCACTCGCCGTCCGTGAGCTGGACCCGTGCGCGCGGCACGTGGCCCCCGGCCGCACCGCTGGCGCCGCCGACACTGCCACCCCCGGCCTGCTCTGCCCGGCGGATGTCCGCACCTCTCCCCCGTGAGCCGGGATGCGCGACAGGTCTCCCGTGAGCCGGGATGCGCGACAGGCGGGCGGGGACCGCAGCAGCAGCGCCGCGACCCCCCGCACCCTGCAGGCGGCACTCTTCGCAGTCGACGACACCGGTTGCCACAGCGGGCGGTCAGGCGGCCCCGCACCCTGGCGCGCGACCGCAGACTCGATCTCACCCGCTACGTTCCCCGGACTGGGCCGTGACCCGTTCAGCGGGGAGCCGCGGCAACCCGGCCCCCACCAGCTCAGGAGTCGTCTTGACCAACCACATCGCCGAGATCGACGTGCAGAACGCCGCGCGCCTCACCGAGGCCGGCGAGGTACTGCTGCTCGATGTCCGCGAGGACGACGAGTGGGCCGCCGGCCGGGCCCCGGGCGCCGTCCACCTGGCGATGGGCGCCGTGCAACCGGCCGCGGTTCCCGGCGACCGGCCCGTCCTGGCCATCTGCCGGTCGGGCCATCGCTCCGGCCAGGCCGCGACCGCGCTCACCGCCGCCGGGCTCGACGTACGAAACGTGTCGGGTGGCATGCAGGCCTGGGCCGCCGCCGGGCTGCCGATCATTGCCGCCGGGGGCCTGCCGGGCAGGGTGGTGTGACAATTGGCCACACCAGCTCATTCGCGGTCCTACTGCCCGCCATCGCCGGGGACGCACTGCTGAGGGCCGGGCCCGCGTCCTGACCCACCCGTCCGACGTCGAGGAGAGCCGTGACCACGCCCGCCCTGCACCAGCCCGCCCGGCAGGCGGTACCTCGAGCTTCGGCCGTCGCCAGGGGCGCCGTGCTGCTCGCCGGCGCGGCGGCCCTTCTCGTGCTGGTCGAGGGACGCGGCGTCCGCTTCTACTGGGTGCCGTTGCTGCTCGGCGTCACCTATCTGCTCGCTGCCGCTACCGGCCGCTCGACCGGACCACTGTGGGCGCCCGGCTGGGTGCTGACCGCTGTCGGCCTCACCGAGGGATCGTGGTTCCACGCCGCCCGACCCGCCGACAGCTTCGAGCTCGCCCAGCTCACCCTGCTCGCCGCCGGCACGGGGGCGGTGGTGGCCGTCGCGATGACGGCAGTAGGCGTCCGGGTGAGCACGATGAGCGTGGCTCTCGCGGTACTGATCACCGGTGCGTTCAACCTGGCTGAGGCCAAGGCGGTACCGCACGTCGCCGGCAACACCTGGTTGTACGCCGGCCTGCTTGCCGCCTGGGGCCTGTACGAGCTGGCCATTGCCCAGCGCACAGACCGCCGCACCCCGGATCCCGGGTAGCGCCCCGGTCTGTCATTCGCAAAGTCTGCGCCGGATGACAACATACGCCGTCAGGCCGGTCAGGAACAGCGTCCACCAGGCCGGCTCGGGCAGCCCGAGCGGCCACTGCGGGTCGATCGCCAAGACCAGTCCGATCAGCAGCAGGCAGATCACCGCCTCATGCCTGAGCCGTGCGCGCAGGACGACCCCGCCCACGCCGAGCACGGCGAAGCCGAGTAGGTCACCGACCACTCCACGGGCGAGGTAGGGGTAGCCCGCCGTCAGGTAGGCGCCGGTCGACACGACTGCGGCGCCCGCTGTCGTGACCCGCTCGGCCGCGGACAGGGCAAAGCGCCGGGTGGTCACGCGGGCGGCACCCGGGACCGGAGGCAAGGTCGTCATGTTCCTTGGCTACCCCAGCTCGCGCCGGTCAGCGACCGTGCTGGGCGGTGCGGCAACTGCTCCAGAGCGGCGTAGCTGCGGCTGTGGAGCCAGCGACAAGGGTGGCCGGTCACGCCGCTGTCGTCGGAGACGACCATCCCGTCCGCCGACTGGCAGCGCATCCGGGCCACCACCTCGTGGCTGAGATCTCGCAACGGCGAGTCTTCCGAAGCCCCATCCTCGTAGTCTCCCGGCGTGACCGCGTTCAGACCCAGCAGTCGCGCCGCCGCATCGAGCCCTGCAGCCCGGATGCAGCGAAGATCACCGGCTACACCGTGCAGGGCGGAGGCCGCACCGTGGGTCAGCACACAGGAGATCGGCCCGGCTACCGGCTCCGAACGTGGAGCGCACCGCACCGAGTCGATGTTGGATATCATCATCGTTCGGCAGCGACGTCGGGTCGGGGCGCCCGTGCCTCTAGCCTGAGCCAGGAGCCCGGACATGACCACGGAGGTACGGGATGACATACGGCAGCACGGTCACCACGACGCTCGGCTTCGACGACGCGGTTGAGCGGACCAGAGCGGCGCTGGCCGAGCAGGGGTTCGGCGTGCTGACCGAGATCGACGTGCAGGCAACGCTGAAGACGAAGCTCGACCTCGATATGGAGCCCTACCTGATTCTGGGCGCCTGCAACCCGAAGCTGGCGCACCAGGCGTTGGAGATTGACCGCAGCATCGGACTGCTGCTGCCGTGCAACGTCGTCGTGCGTCGCGACGGTGACCGCACCGTGGTGCAGGCTCTGGACCCGCAGGTCATGGTCAGCCTGCCCGGGCTACCGGAACTGCAGCCGGTCGCCGACGACGCAGGCCGCCGGCTCAACGCAGCCCTGCAGGCCGTCGCGGCCACCTGAGAGACTGACGTCGGGTTCGGCGTCAGCTAGGTCGTACGGGTGATCCCGGGTGCACACGACATCCGACCCCGCCCGTCCACGATCAAGGAGCTCTGTCCGTGACCTCGGCCCTCTCGTCCGCTCCCGTCCTGGTTGTCGGCGGTGGCCACAACGGCCTCGTCGCTGCCTGCTACCTCGCGAAGGCGGGCAGACGCGTGGTGGTGCTGGAGGCCGCGGACAAGGCCGGCGGGGGATCGCGGACCGACGAGACGATCCCCGGCCACCGCTTCAACACCCATGCCGCCGCCCACAACATCATCAACATGACCCGGATACCGGCGGAGCTCGACCTGGCCGGTGCAGGCCTGGAGTACCTGCCGATGGATCCGTTCGCCACGGGGTTCTTCCGGGACGGCCGCATCGTGCGGTTCCACCGCAGCATCGACGCCACCGTCGACTCGATCGCCGAGCACAGCCGTCCGGACGCCGACGCCTACGCCGCGTTCATGCGACGGGCGGTGCCACTGGTGAAGACCGCCGTCACCGGGCTGGAGAGCGGCTCGACCCCCGGCGGGGCGCTCAAGGCTGCGGGCAGCAAGCTCTGGCCGCTGTTGCAAGGCCTGCGGCGGGCCGGCGGCCCGATCGGGCTCGCCCACGACCTCGTCACGCCGTACGGCTCGCTGCTGGAGACCGCACTGCCCAGCGAGCTGACGCGCGCCCCCATCGCCTCGTTCGCCAGCCATTCCTCAGCCGGGCCGCACCAGCCCGGCGGGTCGTTCTACGTCTTCTGGCAGGCCGCGTACCACCTTTTCGGCCAGTGGCACCCGCGGGGTGGATCGCAGGCCCTGACCAGCGCCCTGGTGCAACGGCTGGAGGGATGGGGCGGCGAGGTCCGCACCGGCACAGTCGTGGAGCGCATCGAGGCCCGCGGCGGTCGCGCCACGGGGGTGGTGCTGGCGGACGGGACCCGGCTGCCGGCCGCCGCCGTCGTCACCGCCGTCGACGTGCAGACCGCCCTGCTGGAGCTGCTCGACCCGCCACTGGCCGGCCGCGATGGCGCCGAGCTCGCCGCCGCCCACCGCGGCAACGCCGTCCAGCTCGTCGTGCACCTGGCCACCGACCGGCTGCCGCCCTACCCGGGTGCGAAAACCGGGGACTGGAACGGCCTGCAGTCCCACGTCGGCACCGTCGAGCAGCTGCGCCGCGGGTTCCTGTCCGCTGAGGCCCACCGGTTGCCCGATCCGCCGGCGACGTACTGCTTCACGCCGAGCGTCTACGACGACAGCCTCGCCCCACCCGGCCGGCACACCGTCTACCTCGCCTGCCCCAGCGCGCCCTTCGAGGTCGACGGCGGCTGGGAGGACCAGGCCGAGGCGTTCGCCGACGCGATGGTCGAGCAGGTCGAGCAGCACGCGCCGGGCTTTCGGGCCAGCATCACCGCCCGCGCCGTCCGCACCCCCACGTTCGCGGCCGCCGAGCTGCGCTGGCCCGGTGCGCACCCGATGTTCCTCGACATCAGCCTGGACCAGCTCGCCTTCCTGCGGCCCACCCGCCGGTTGTCCGGGCACACCGTCCCCGGCGTCGCCGGGCTGTTCACCTGCGGCGCGTCCACCGCGCCCGTCGGTGGCATCGCCGGGAGTTCGGGGAAGGCCGCGGCGCTCGAGCTGCTCAAGCGTGACCCGGCCCGCTGAGAGGACCTCCGATGACCGCCGAGCACTGGGACAAGCGCTACGCGGCAGCGCAGCAGTGGTCGGACGAACCCAACGCGCTCGCTGCGACGCTGCTGGGCTCCCTGCCCGCCGGCCGGGCGCTGGACGTCGCGGCCGGCGAGGGCCGGATGGCGCTGTGGCTGGCCGCGCTCGGCTGGCAGGTCACCGCCCTGGACTTCTCGGCTGTCGGCCTGGAGCGCGGCAGGACCACAGCGCAGCAGCGCAACCTGTCCGTCCACTGGCAGGTGGCCGACGCGACCACCGCCGACCTCGGCGTCGGGGCCTACGAACTGGTGCTGGTGCTCTATCTGCACCTGGCCCGCAACCAGCTGACCGGCGTCCTACGCCGCTGCGCTGACGCGGTCGCGCCGGGTGGCCGGCTGCTGGTGCTCGGGCACGACCGCGACAACCTCCAGCGAGGCGTCGGTGGCCCGCAGGACCCGGAGCTGCTGTACGACGTCGAGCTGCTGCGTCCGGCCGCCGAAGCACTCACGGTCCAGCGGCTGGAGCAGGTCGACCGTCCGTGCGGCGCGCAGGTCGCGGTCGACACCCTGCTCCTCGCGCAACGGCCGTGACGGAACTGGCCGCCGCCCGCACATGGCTTCGGCAGACGCCCCGGTCCGGGTGCACTGCGCCACCGGCTGCCGCGCCGCCATCGCCGCCTCGATGCTGGACTGAGCAGATCATCACTGTCGTCGACGGTGAGCTTGTCCAGGCCCGGCTGCCGGTCGTTCACCGAGGTCAGTGGGAAGCCGAGGGCCGGCTGACACGTTGTCGTCACGTGTACCCCATCGGGTAGCTCGGAAGCTGGAGGACCGGTGCAGCTCAACGACGACGCCGTAAAGACGGCACTTGCGCGGCTACGACGGGCCGAAGGTCAGGTCGCCGGGGTCATCCGGATGCTCGAGCAGGGCCGGGACTGCAAGGACGTCGTCACCCAGCTCGCGGCGGTCTCTCGTGCCTTGGACAAGGCCGGCTTCAGCATCGTGGCAAGCGGGCTCAAGCAGTGCGTCGCCGAAGGCGGCGAGCAGGGCGAGCTCGACCTCGCCCACATGGAGAAACTCTTCCTGTCCCTGGCCTGACACCGGACCGGACCACCCGCGAGGACTCGAAGGACACCATGACCATGCCCGCCATGATCAGCGCGCCCGCCCTGGCCGAGCAGCTCGCCGCCGGGAGCACCACCGTACTGGACGTCCGGACCCCGGGTGAGTACGCCGCCGCGGCAATCGAAGGTAGCCACCACCTGCCGCTTGACCAGCTCCCCGGCCACCTCGACCGGCTCGGCAGCGGCCTGACCGGACCCGTCACCCTGGTGTGCCGCAGCGGGCAGCGCGCCGCCAGCGCCCACGAGCAGCTGG
Organism: Mycobacteriales bacterium; assembly: GCA_046593925.1. Taxonomy (GTDB): domain Bacteria; phylum Actinomycetota; class Actinomycetes; order Mycobacteriales; family SCTD01; genus JAYVYM01. The sequence goes on along the minus strand of JBKJQN010000092.1, from coordinate 11,185 downwards.
TCTCCGCGGGTGCCAAAGACCTGACCGTGCTGGACGGGGGCCTCACTGCCTGGCAGGCCGCCGGACAGCCCGTCCGACACGACTCGAGCTCCGGCACCTGGGAGCTCGAAAGGCAGGTCCGACTGACCGCCGGGAGCCTGGTCCTGGGCGGCGTCCTGGCCAGCCTGCGCTGGCCCAAGGCGCGCTTCCTGTCCGGTGCCGTCGGCGGTGGATTGACCTTCGCCGCTCTCAGCAACACCTGCGCCATGGGCTGCGTCCTACAGAAGCTGCCGTACAACCGGACCGACCGGGGCCATGCGTCCCGGACCGTCGCCGCCCTGACCGGCGGCTGAGAGTTGCCGGTCGGGGCCCGCCCGACCACCTCGTCCCCGGAAAGCTGAAGAAGCCGGGCAACCGTCAGGGAGCGCCGGTCAGCAGCGCGAGGAGCAGGCTCGTCGGCGCGTGGGAGCGTGCAGCAGCAATGCGCCGACGGGCGCGGGCAGCAGGAGCCGGCCTGAGGCGGCCCCCCGCGCCGTACGGACGAACACCGTGGCCCAGGCAGCGAGCAGGAACAGGTACAGCGCAACAGCCGCGACGACGAACACCTCCAGGCCGGTCCGGCTGGCCAGCCCGCTGGTGCCGGTCACGACGGTGCCGACCGGGAAGGTGAAGCTCCACCAGGTGAGGCTGAACGGCAGGTGCTCCCGAGCGGTCCTGATGGTGATCGCGGCCGCGATCGACAGCCACAGCATGGCGAAGCCAAAGGTCGCCAAGCCGTAGAACAAGGCCAGGGCTGCGGCACCACCGGCGTACGGCGCAGGCAGAACGCTCTGCGCGGCTGTGCCCATCAGGCCGGCCGCGGTGATCGACTGGCCCAGCGGCCCGAGCACGATCCACAGCGTGGGAACCGCTGCGGCAGCGCCGACCTTGTACTGCGCCAACCGGGCCCAGATCAGGGTGATGACCACCAGGCTCGCGAACAGCGACAGCCCGAACATCAGGTAGCAGCCCAGCAGCAGGGTCTCGCGGACCTGGCCGGCTGCGGCGTACGGCACGAGCAGCGCGCCGGTGCTGGCCGAGACCATCGGCGGCACGATCGGCATCAGCCAGCCGCCGAAAGCACTGTCCGGCCGGTTGTCGTGCCGGGTGAACGCGAAGTACGGCACGATCGCGGTGCTGAGCAGCCCCAGGACGGTGCCCGCGATCCACAGCAGCCAGTCCAGGTCGACCGCCGCCCGCAGCCCGATGACGTCCTTGCCGACGAGCAGGGAGCCCGCGCCGACGGTCAGCATCGCCATCGGCGGGGCGCCGTAGAAATGGCCCATCACCGGATGTGAGATGTGCGCCCGAGCCTGCTCCGGGTGCCACAGCCAGTGCGTCGCCGTGGCCGCAATCAGCACCATGAGCAGCGCTGCGGCTGCACCCCAGACCACCAGCGCGAAGCCTCGCTGGCCACCGACCTGCACCGGCAGGGTGACCGCGGCGTTCGCGACAATGCCGGTCCCCATCACTGCGGCGAACCAGTTCGGCCCGAGGTGCTTGACGGCGTCGGCCGGGCGCGCCAGCTCAGGAAACAGCCGCTGCGCAGGTGCGCTGCGCACCGGTCGGTCCGTCGTGACGGTCACGTTCGCTCCAGGTCTGCCGGGGCTGGCTGCCACCGCTGATCCTGGGCGCCCGAAGGCGCGGTCAGTAGGGGCCATCGCGTGATGCACCCATCAGGTCAGGCTATGAGGTGACTAAGGTCGGTGGGTGCTCTCGCAGCGGGTTCCGGACCTCGACTCGCTCGAGCTGCTGATCGCCGTCGCGACGACGGGGAGCCTGGGCCGGGCCGCCGCGGTGCGGGGCATCAGCCAGCCCGCGGTGAGCGCCCGGATCCAGCGGATGGAGCAGGTCGTCGGGCTGCCCCTGGTCGAGCGCAGCGCCCGCGGCTCGACCCTGACCGCGGCCGGCGCGCTGCTCGCGGACTGGGGGCGCGACGTGCTGACCGCGGCCGCCGTCCTGGACGCCGGGATCAGCTCCTTGCGCGCCGGCCGGGACGGGCGGCTCCGAGTCGCCGCCAGCCTCACCGTCGCCGAACACCTGCTGCCCCGCTGGCTCGTACGGCTGGCCGCCGACCACCCGCAGACCGAGGTGAGCCTGGCCGCAGTCAACAGCACCGAGGTCGTCCGGCAGGTCCTGGCGGCGGCCGCCGACCTGGGCTTCGTGGAGGGACCTGGCCTGCCCGACGGCCTCGACGGGACGGTCGTCGCTCGCGACCAGCTGCTGCTCGTCGTAGCGGCCGGCCACCCGTGGGCGAAGCGGCGCCGACGCGTGACAGCGGCAGAACTGGCGGCGACCCGACTGGTGCAGCGCGAACCCACGTCCGGCACCCGCACGGCGCTGGTCGCCGCCCTGGCCGGACACGCGCCCCTCGCCGCGCCGCTGCTCGAGCTGTCGTCGACCAGCGCCGTGCGCTCCGCAGTCCTGGCCGGCGCCGGGCCTGCCGTCATTTCCAGCCTGGCCGTCCAGGACGAGCTCACCACCGGCCGGCTGCTCCGTGTCGCGCTCGACGGGGTCGATCTCAGCAGGTCATTGCGAGCCGTCTGGCCGGCCGGTCAGCGCCCCCCCGGACCGGCCAGGGACCTGCTCGCGATCGCCCAGCAGCAGTGGCCGCCCACCCGCCCCCGCTGACGCCCGAAGAGTCCGTCCTGCCCGGCTGAGGTTACCGGCTGCGGGCCGGCTCGGTGCCGCGCGACCGCAGGGACACCCCGGCCACGCCGGCGAGCAGCGCGATGGCCGCTGCGAGCACGGCAACGACCTTCTCCGGGTACCAGACCGGCTCGTAGATGAGCGGGAACGGCCCGATCGCAGGCACCTGGACGTAGACCGAGCCGACCAGTGCGACAAGGGAGCCGGCCGCCACCAGCGCGCCGGGCACCCACGGCAGCCGACCCCGCCGGATCAGCAGCACCACCGCGGCCAGCACAGCCGCGACAGCCTGCGCGCGGAACAGCGTCCCCTCGGTGATCTGCTCACCGATCAGCGAGTAGCCCGGCGCGAGGCGCAGGTGGATGTACGCCGACACGAGCAGCCCCGCCGCAGCCACGGCCCGCAGTCCCAGGTCCGTGGCGGCTGTCGTCCTTGTGCCGGTCGTGGTCACGGGTCCCCCTGTGCGCGTCGGCTGTCACAGTTCAGCACGGTGCGGATACCCGGACGGTTCACCGGCGCCCGGGGTGAACCAGGCGGGGCCAGCAACCGTGACAGCACCCATGACACGTACGCGACTCCTGCTGGCTGCCGCCGTGCCCGCCTCGTTGCTGCTCGCCGCGTGCGGCAGCCCGGGCTCGAGTAGTGCCAACGGCAACGGACCTACCGGTACACCGACCTCGTCGGCGGGGGGCGCCGCGAGCACGTACACGGTGGCGCAGTACACGCTGCCCGCGCTCACTGTCGCGCCGGGTACGAAGGTGCAGGTCATCGACGGCGACGACGAGCCGCACACCGTCACCGCTGAGGACGGGTCCTTCGACACCGGCTCCTTCGACAAGGCGCACCCGGGCTCCTTCACCGCTCCCAGCAAACCCGGCAGCTACGCGATCAGCTGCAAGGTGCACCCCTCCATGCACGGCACCATCATCGTGCGCTGAACTGTGCGCAGAAGGGCGGGCGGCCTGGCGCATCCGCTGCTCGACCAGACTTTTCGACAGCGTCGCCATGCTGCTGAAGGTATGCGACAAGGCTCGACCGGAGCCTGAACAGTCGGCCCCAAAACCAGCATTGCGCCGCAGAACGTCTACCGCAACCTCGCGCCGCTGGTCGGCGCCGACAGTCTGACCGGCTCAGGTCGCCAGCGCGACCGGGTGTGGCGGTCGATCGAGGTGCTGGCCCCCGGTCCACGCCTTCGCCGAGCGGACCGGCCGACGCAGTCGCGGTCTGGCCTGACCGCGGCTGGCCGGCCGGCGTCACTCAGGAAAGGCTGGCTCAACGTTCTGCACCCCGGTGCCGTACTTCTCGTCGAGGTTGCGGAGCTTCCAGTTCAAGATCGCCCCGATCCACACGATGAAGAAGATCGCGACGATCAGGCGGCCGGCCAGGTTGATGTCGATCGAGCCGATGAAGTCCCACGGCTGACCGGTCAGCCCGACCTGGTCGGACAGCAGGCCAAGCAGCTCGATCGTGCCGATGACGAACGCGACGAAGATCGACAGGCTGGTCGTCGTAATGTTGTAGTAGATCTTGCGGATCGGGTTGACGAACGCCCAGCTGTACGCCTTGGCCATGAATACCCCGTCCAGGGTGTCCATCAGCGACATGCCCGCGGCGAAGATGATGGGCAGCGCAATGATCGCCAGCGGCGGCAACCCCCCGGCGATCGCCGTGGTGCCGGCAATCGCGATCAGGCCGACCTGGCTGGCCGTATCGAAGCCCAGGCCGAACAGCAGCCCGACCGGGTACATCTGCCAGGAGTTGCTGATGAAGCGGTTGTAGCGTCCCTTGAAGATCCGGTTCATGAAGCCCCGCTGGGCGAGCAGCAGATCGAACTCCTCGGTGGAGTACGCACCCCGCTTCGCCTGGCGCCACACCTTGATGATCCCGCTGAGGACCGCGAGGTTCAGTGCGGCGATGAGGTAGAGAAAGGTCCCCGACACCAGGGTTCCGATGATCCCACCGGTGCCCTGGAAGGCCTCCTGGAAGCCCTTGGCCTTCGACGCGACGATGGCAATGGCGGTGACGAACGCGAACACGACGGTCGAGTGTCCAAGGGAGAAGAAGAACCCTACCGCGAGTGGCTTCTTGCCCTTCTGCAACAGGTAGCGGGTGGTGTCGTCGACCGCTGAGATGTGGTCCGCATCGAAGGCGTGCCGGAGCCCGAAGGTGTAGGCCAGGGCGCCCGCCCCCGCGTACACCAGCTTGTTGTCCGTTCCCCTGGTGTTGTGGATCAGCGGGATGGAGTTGTAGTGGACGAAAAGGCCCCAGCCGATCACGTGTAGCGCGGCGATGAACCCGAACATCGCCAGGAGCCGCGGCACCTCCTCACGGGTGAAGCGGATGCGCTTGTGCGCCTCTTCCAAGCTCTCCGCCGAGGGCAGCTCCTCGGCGCGGTCAGTCCCGACGCTCACGGCACCCTCTCCAGGCTCGTGGTCTGTTGCGCTGATGACGCAACAGCAGTGACTAGGCATGTTGGCACGGGCTGCGCGGTGCCGCCATCTCAGCCCCGCCCACGCCGGGGCGCGCCGGGCTCGCGGCTCAGCCGCTGTCGGTCAGGACGCGGAACGTGCGCAGGCGGCGCACCTGCCGAACAGGGCCGCGTGCCCGATGTCCAGGACAAACCCCTGCTGTTCGGTCAGCCGGGCTGCCAGGTCACCGACCACCTCGGCGGCCAGCTCGGACACGGCCGCGCAGTCTCGGCAGACCAGATGGATGTGCTCGTCCTGATCGGTGACGGAGAACGTCGACGCCCCGTGCCCGAGGTGGGTGTGCCGGACGAGTCCGAGCTCTTCGAGCAGGTACAGCGTCCGGTAGATCGTCGAGATGTTGACCCCGGCCGCCTTCTCCTGGACCGCCACCAGGACCTGCTCCGGAGTCGCATGCCCGATCTGCGCGACCGCCTCCAGGACGAGCTGACGCTGGGCGGTCAGCCGATAGCCCTTAGAGCGCAGCTCGGCCCGCAGCAGCGGCGTGCCGTGCTGCCGCTCGGCCGGGCCGGTCACGCCGCCTCCGCACAGCCGCCGACGCCAGCGCTGTGCGGGCACCCGCTCGACATCGTGGACCACCTCCGGCTGCGCCGACCGCCGCGGCCGCGGATCGGAGGATATAGCCACGCCTGCACACGGGCAGGTCCCGCGAGCGGTCGGCATGTCCCCCAGCGCCGGCCCATCCGGGCCGCCGGCCTGCGCGCCCCCAGCGGCTCCGGGGGGCGAGCCGCTGTCGCGGCTGCGGGCCGCCGCGGCGCCGTATGTGCCGATCCCGGCGCTGGACCCTGACGGCTACGCCCGGGGGCACGCGGCGTTCGAGGCCCGCAGCCCCAACACCGGCTGATGACGCACTGGCTGCTGGAGCGGACGTTCTGCACGGCGCTGCGCGTTTGACGACACGCTCAGCCTGACCGCTATGGAGGCCGCGACCGTCCTGGACGACTACCTGGCCGGCTGCCGACAGGGCGACGGTTCCTATCGCTTCGGGCACGAGGTGGCACTGCTGTGGATGTAGAGACCAACCCGCTGCTGCCGCCGGACAACCGGCCCGGCGGCATCGACGCACCGTGGGCCGGCGACGACCAGCAGTGGTGGGACTGGCACGTGACCCTCGCCGAGCCGACCGAGATCGGACAGCTGGGCCCCGGACCCGGGTCGCCGGAGATCGCCGGCACCTCCGACGAGGACGTGCTGGCGGCCCTGGACGAGCCCTACCCGCTGCCGGCCGAGGCGTTCGCGCCCGACGCCTTCGTCCGGCTGCCTGCCGTCCTGCCCGCCGCGGTCGTCGTACGACTCGGGGAACGCCTTCACGAGATGCTCACGACGACGCACGGCGGCGACACGGCGGGGCGCTTCCTGGCCCTGGAGCAGCTGTGGCTGACCGACCCGCTGATGCGCGCCGTCGCGCTGTCCCGGCGCCTGGGTGACATCGCGGCGGCACTGCTCGGCGCGGGCGCCGGTGCGGCCCTACCACGACAACGCCCTGTGCAAGGAGCCCGGCTGCGGACGTACGCCGTGGCACCACGACGCCGAGCACTTCCCCTTCACCCCCCGCCGCGCGCGGTGACAGCCTGGCTACCGGTGACCGCGATCCCGGCCGAGATGGGGCCGCTGACGTTCGCCCGCGGCACGCACGTCCAGGCGCTGCTCGCCGACCTCGCGTTCGACAAGGTCGGCACCAGCTACGACACCGCCGTCGCGCAACGCCTCCAGCAGGCGCAGGTCAGTGTCCGCAGCGAGCCCTACCTCATCGGCGACGTGAGCCTCCGCTCCGCGCAGTGCTTCCACACCGCCGGCCCGAACCGCACGGTGCAGCCCAGGCGGGCGCTGGCCACCATGTACGTGCCGAACGGCGCCCGGATCATCGACCCCCCGACCATGGTGAGCGGGACGTGGCGGTAGTTCGTCCCGGACACGTAACCGGGCGATCTGGAGGGCAGCCCACTCAACCCGGTGGTCGGCCGCAGCTGAGCCGTCGCTCAGGCAATCAGCCCTTTGCCCTTGAGGAAGTCGGTCGCCGCCCCGGCCGGCAGCTTGCGGTCGATGCTGACGGTGGCGTTCAGCGCAATCAGGTCGTCGGTGGTCATCGCCTTGCTGACGCGGTCCAGGATCGAGGTGAGCAGCTTGTCGCCGGCCACCTTGCCCGCCAGGACCGGCACGACGTTGTCCACCGACTGCAGCTTCTTGTCGTCATCCAGCACGACGAAGTCGTTGGCCTTGACGCCACCGTCGGAGGACAGGAACTCACCGAGCTGCACGGTGCCGTTCTTGAGCTTCGTCACCGACAGGGTCCCGCCGAGGTCGGTCTGCTCGAAGCCCGTGAACGTCAGGCCGTAGGTCTTCTCCAGGCCCGGCTGGCAGAGCGCGTACGTCTTGCACTCGGGGGTGCCCCCGAGCACCAGCGGCCCCTTGTACGCCGTCAGGTCCGAGATCTTGGTGACCTTGTTGGTGGTGGAGAACGCCCGTGTCACCGCGAACGCGTTCTGATCCGCGGCCGGGGACGGGGTCAGGACGGTCAGGCCCTTCTCCTGGCCGAGCGTTTGTGCCTTCGCGTACGTCGCGGCGAGGTCGCTCTCGTCGACCCCGAGGGCGTCGCTGCCGGTCTTGTCCTTGTTCAGGTACTTGGCCATGCTGCCGACGTAGTCGGGCTCGACCTGCACGTCTCCGGACTCCAGCGCCTTGAGGATCACCGGGCGGGTGGTCAGCGGCTTCACGGTCGCGGCGTAGCCCGCCGCCGCCAGCGCCTGGCGGTACACCTCGGCGAGGATCTGGTTCTCCGGGAAGTTCGCGGAGGCAATCGTCACGCTCCCGGTGCCACCGGTGGTGGGTAACCGGGTGTCCGTCCCGGCGCTGGGCGCGTTGGTGATGCGGGAGGCGGCGCCGCTGCTGGTGCCGCACGCAGCAACGGCCAGGGCCAGACCGGTCAGCAGGAGCAGCGGGGCAGGGGCAGGTGAGCGCATGGCGGCGGCCTTCTGTGTCCCGTCCGGATGGACGCGTGTCGGGTCGTGCGAGTCCGTCAGCGTGGCACAACGAGACCGGGGCCACCGGTCGGAGGTCGTCGCCCTGCCTCGGGGGCGGCCGACCGGCGGCTGGGCTGCCGGGCCACCCGGCGCACCCGCGCCACCGGATCCACCAGGCGCTGCAGGCCGGCCAGCAGCAGCTCGACGGCGAACGCCAGACCCGCCACCAGCACGGCCCCGGCCTGCAGCTGCGGGTAGTCCTGACTGCCCAACCCGTCGATCAGGAACCGGCCGAACCCACCGCCCCCGACCGCGGCGGCCAGCACCGCTGTCGCCAGCACCTGCAGGACGGCGCTACGGACGCCGGCGGCGATCAGCGGGGACGCCAGCGGCAGCTCCACCCGGCGGATCACCTGGACCCTGCTCATCCCCATCCCGCGGGCTGCCTCCACCGCCTCGGGGTCGACCCCGCGCATCCCGACGTAGGCGTTGGTGAGCACCGGGGGGAGCGCGAACAGGGCGAGCGCCAGCGCGATGCCGACGGTGCCAGCTCCGACCGGGGAGACCGCGAACAGGATCACGACACCGAGGGTGGGCACCGCCCGTCCGATGTTGGAGATGTTGATGGCGAGGGCGCCGCCACGGTGCAGGTGGCCGAGGGTGATCCCGAGCGGCAAGCCGACGGCGCAGGCAAGCAGCACCGCCAGCCCGGTGTACGTCAGGTGCTCCTGCAGGCGCTTCAACGGCCCGCCCATCGGGTCGTCCCAGGTCAGCCAGCCCCACAGGGTGGTGGGCACTCAGGCCGCCCGGGCCCGTGACCACGGGGTCAGCGCCCGCTGCAGGAACACCAGCAACGCGTCGGCCACCAGGGCCAGCAGTACGCAGGCGATGCACGCGGTCACGATCTTGGCGCGGTAGTCGGCCCGGAACCCCTGGTCGATCAGCTGCCCGAACCCGCCGGTGCCGACGTAGGCCGCGACGGTGAGCAGGGAAATCGTCGAGACGGTGGCGACCCGTACGCCCGCGATGATCGTGGGCAGCGCGATCGGCAGCTCCACCCGGACCATCCGGCCGGCCCGCCCGAGCCCCATCCCGTCGGCAGCCTCCAGGACCTCGGCGGGGACCTGGGAGAGCCCGGTGACGGTGTTGCGTACGAGGATCACCAGGGTGTACAGCGCCAGCGCGATCTCGGCGGTCAGGGCGGTGTACTTGGTCAGCGGCACCAGCAGCGCGAACAGCGCGAGCGACGGGATCGTGTAGATCACCCCGGTCGCACCGATGACGATGGTCTCCAAGGCTGCGCTGCGCCGGGCCAGCAGGGCGAGCGGCAACGACAGCACCACGCCGGCCAGGACCGCGACGAGCGTGATGCTCACGTGCTGCTGCAGCGCGACGCCCAACTCCTGCCTGCCCTGCTGCAGGTAGACCGTGCTGAACCACGGATTGGGCACACCCTGGGCGAGGATGCCCGAGGCCGGTGTCGTCACCCGCGGACGCTATCGCCCGCTGCGCTAGCCTGCGGACGTGGACCGACCTCGTAGCGGAAGCGGGAGCAGCGGCGTGTGGTGCCTGTGCCTGCTCGGCGTCACGCTGCTGGTTGTCAACGACGCGCACTGTCGACCGGCCGAGCTGTAGCCGTCGGGGCCGTGTCCGCCCCGAGCCTGCCCGCCCGTCCCTCTGCGCGAGAGACCTCCCGATGACGTTGCACGCGTACTGCCAGGCCGTCGCGGACGGCACCATCGACTCCACCGGCCTGCGGGGCTGGCTTCGCCGGGCGCTGTGCGTACTCGTACGTACCCACACCGCCGGCGTGCCCTTCTGACGTCCGGGCTCAGCCGGGGGCCGTCGCACGGCTGATGACCCGGCATTGCCCGCTGGACTTGTCGGCAGGGCCGGACCCCGAGGGGAGCGTGCTCAGCGACGAAGAGCGGCGGGCCGCCGCGGAGGCGCTGCTTAGCGCGGCACGAGAGCGACCGTCAGGTCCTGGAGACGCACCACCTGGCGACCCCGCCCCGTCGTCGCCGACCAGGAAGGTCGGGTGCACGACGCACCAGCATGTGTCCCGCGGCCCCGGCGTGACCTCGCGGATGGCGCGGGCCCGCGCCCGCGCCCGGGTCAGCTACCTGTTGGCGCTGCGGCATCTCGACCTGCCGACGGCGCAGTGCCGAGGCGTACTCGACGCGCTGTCCACCGGCGTCCAGCCGCGGACCGGCCCTCGGCACGCCGGCGCTTATGCTGTAAGAAGTGGTTGGGGGCAGCCAGGTCGTGGCCGGCTGAGGGTCCAGGAGGGGCGGCAGTGCGCGACGGGTTCAGGGTGCGCCCCGGCGCGTGCGGCGCGCCGTGACCGGACCCCGCGGGCGGGAGGTGCCGCAGGCCGACGCGGACATGCTTGAGCGCGCGGCCAGGCCGGGTGCCGCCGTCGAGGCGGACGCCGCGGCGGAGCTGGACGGCTGGCTCGCGACAGCGGCGGCGGACCGTGACGAGGGAGCGTTCGAGCAGTTGGTCCGCCGGCACACGCCGGCGTTGTACGCGGGCGCGCTGCGCGCCACCGGCTCCCCCGAGACAGCGCGGGACGTCGTACAGGAAGCCTGGCTGTCCGCCTGGTTGCACCTGCCCGGCTTCCGCGGTGAGAGCCACGTGCGTACCTGGTTGGTCCGGATCGTCACGACCAAGGCGCTGAACGCCATGCGTCGTTCGCAGCGCACGATTCCCCTGGAGGTGGCGTCCGAGCCGACCGTCCCCGGTCCCGAGCACGGAGCCGAGCACCGCGAACGGGCTGCCGCGGTCCGCGCTGCGGTCGCGGCACTGCCCGCCCGGCAGCGCGAGGCGGTGGTCCTCCGCGACCTGGAGGGGCTGAGCTACCAGCAGGTCGCCGCCACGACGGGCGCGTCGGTCGCGTCAGTGAAGAGCGCGCTCTTCCGGGGGCGGCAAGCGCTCGCCGTCGCACTCGGGCCGTCCCAGCTGGACGGGCAACCGGCTGCACAGACCCGAACCGAGGCGCATCCTTGACCCCGATGGCCAATCTCCCGGACCGCTCCGTCGAGCCGCAGGGCTTCGTACCGGCCCCCCCCC